>JAMFSK010000094.1 GCA_026225235.1 Burkholderiales bacterium | reverse complement strand
TTTCGCCGATGTACTACACCTGCACGGGCTCGACGTGTTCGAACATTGCGGGCACGCCGCTCAGCACCAGCCTGCAAGTGCAGAACCCCGTCTCGAAGCTGCCGGTCGACAACAACGGCGTGATCGTCGAGTTGCCTCCCGTGCCAGCGACCGGCGCGGCCACGGCGATCGGCATGCTGGTGTTCGGTATCGGTACGCAGACGAATAATGCGCTGGGCAATGCCCAGGTTTTCACGACCGACAACGTCGGGAATGTGAAGACGGTGTTCAACGGCACGACACTGACCGACAGCTTTTTCGACAGCGGCTCTAACTCGATGTTCTTCCCCTCGTCGATCGCGACCTGTGCGGACGCCACGGACTTCTATTGCCCGACCAGCGTGCAGTCGCTGAGCGCGGTGGTTGAAGGCACGAACGGCATCAATGCCACCCTGAATTTCTCGGTCGGCAACACCGATACGTTGACGGCCTCGGGCAATCTCGCGTTCAACAACCAGGCGGGATCATCGGCGACGTTCTTCTCGGGCAATCAGACGTTTGACTGGGGCTTGCCGGCGTTCTACGGTCGCAATATGTACACCGCGATCAGTGGCGCGACCACCCCGGGTGGGGCAGGACCGTACTACGCGTTCTAGTGGAGCCGTAGTCCTGTCGGGCTGGAGAGACCTGGCAGGACCGTCGGGCCGCAGGCGGTCGACACAATGCAGTACGCAATAAAAAACGCGCCGGCGCTAAAAGCACGGACGCGTTTTTTTTATGATCTATGCAAGCGGCCAAGCGACTCAACGTCCAGCAGCGCCGTAGTCCCAGGGTCCATCAGGGCGGCGGCCTCAGTCTCCTGGTGACTCCCCTGAGCTCACCCGCCACCAGATCCGTCGCTGAGCGCTTGGTGGCCGACGCTCATCCGGCACCTCGCACACCCAAAGAAAAAAGGCGTCGGTGCAATTCGCACCCACGCCTCTCCAACAAGCTTTAGGGACCTCCGGTACGACCGATACTGCCTGCTGATCAGCGCGACTGCGCCGACATGGGCATACGGCCGTCCGGGCCGTAAATGGCCGGTGCGCCGGCTGCGAGACGCAGCGCAATCAGCGCCTGATGGTTGTAGTCCATCCGCGTCTTGATCAGCAGCCCGTTCGTGACGTTGCGCGCGCGCGCACGCTCAGCCTGGGTGAGCAGGCGTTTCCACGTTTCCGCGAGTGAGCTGTCGGCGCCTACCGCGGCAGTCATGCCCTCTCGGCTGGCCGGGAACCCGAGCTCGGCCAGCGCAGTTTCACGCTGCCTGCCGTAGGTGGTGAGCTTCTCGGTCAGTTCGGTCTTGCGCTCGACAATCGCCGGCAGAATCGCCATCAGATTGCCATCGATCAGCGCAGCCTCTTCCTGCTCGAGAACTTGGGTGAAGTCTTCGACGGCGATAAGCTCGTCTTGCAGGGCATCCAGCAGTGCAGCGGTCATGTTATGCGCTCCGTTTTAGGTGCAAAGCGCCTTGGCGCCCAGCACGCGGCGGATCACATGACCCGCCGGGTTACGACGTTTTCAAAAAGCTACGGACCGAGTCGATCAGACCATCGGCAATCTTGCCGGTATTGATCGGCAACTGATTCTTGCTGATCGCATCCTTGATCTGTTCGACGGTCTGAATGTCGATATCGCCGACATCGGAGCCGCCACTACGCAGCGACGATGACAGGGGCGACAGGTTTACTTCGTCGCTGCTGCTCGACGTACTACGCGCCGGACTTTGCGCAGCGGGCGTCGCGTCGCTTTGTGCACGCGATGCGCCGTCTTTTACGCTGCCGATGTCCGCTGCGTTCTTGCTGACGGAGGGATCGATTTTCACGATGTTTTTCCAGGTTCTAGTGACTTGACTTCTTTAACGGCAAAGCCGTCTTGAACTTTAAAGTCGAACCTGGGCAAACCTCGCAAATCCGTCTGAAAAACGCACTCCAAACTAGGGAAAACGCTTGTCAGACAAAGACTTACACACCGCGCCGCCAATTTGTTACGAGATGTACTTCGCGCTCCTCACATCGGGATCTGGACGACGCCGTTACCGGTGGCCGTCCCAACGATCGTTTGACCTTCGCTCATCTTGACGCGGACCTGTTGACCGGGGCTCGCGTTGTTCATGGCATTGCCGTCGGTGCTGATCGAAAAACCGTCGCCTTGCGCCACTACCTTGACGGTCTGGCCTAGCTGAATGGCCATCGGCGAGCGGATCAGATCGCTGCGCACCGGCAGGCCCGCCGAGATGCGGTTCTGGGCGAGGGCGCCGACGGCTTGTGACGGATCGGTGACGATCGCGCGGGGCATCACGGAGAGGTCGCCCTCGCGCGGCACCAGGTCGATCAACTGGATCACGTCGCCCGGATTGATCTGGCGTCCGGCCACGTAGTAGGTCGCCTCGACGGAGATGTGGGCGAGCATATAGACCGTCCAGGGTTTCTCGCCCATGCAGCGCACGCCCACTGTCGTGCGGCCCCACATCGGCGCGCCCGGCGCCATAAAGGCCTGCAGGCTGTCGCACGCGGCGAGGCCGCGCGGCGCGACCGGCGGAATCTTGACGGTGACGCGGCCCGGCAGGCCGGCCGCCTGCTGTCGCAGGAAGTCCGCTGCCGTCTTCATGATCAGCGCCGGATCCTGCTTGCCCGGCAAGGCGGCCGTCATGGGGGCCTGCGTGACCGCGCCGGTCACCATGTTTCCGGCGGGCGCCGCAAGAGCGGCATCGCCCGTGAGAATCGTGACGGAATGGACAATGGGCGGTTCATTCGACGGCGCGACGACGAGGACCGGCGCAATACCTTGAACGCCGGTCGCGCGCTTGTCGTTATTCGCACCCGGAGAGTTCGGCACGGTGTTCGTTGCCACCGTGGTCTTCGCATCCGCATCGCTGCCGTCGAGCGGCTTGGCGGGCGTGCTGACCGTCACGTTCTGAACGCGCGAGCCCACGGGGCGGATCGCGCCGAGATTCGGGGCGGCCGGAATGGTCTGCAACGATGGCATCGACCGGGCGGTCGGCGCGTTCGCGAGTGAAAGCTCGCGTTTCGGCGGCCCCTTCGAACCGTCGGATGACGCTGCCGCCATAGGGAGCCGAGTGGCCGCCGGCACGGCGACATGCGCCGCGGAGTCGGCCGATGTCTTGTCGTGGCCGAGTTCGCTGGCGGCCTGTTGTTGCAACTGGAGCAGGGCGGCGCGCGGCGCCGCGGGTTGCGGATGGGGCGTCGGCGCGGGTTCCGCCGGCGACGCCTGATCATTCGTGGGGGCGGCCGAAGCAGTCGATGCATTCGCACCGTCTTGCGCGAGCAGCGCGGCCACCTCGGGATGCAGGTCGGCGTTGCCGTCCGCTGCATTCGATGAGTTCGATGCGTTCGATCTGTACGGCGCATTCGGCGCACTTGGCGTGGCAACCACCGCCGCACTCGGTGCGGCGGCACGCGCACCAGGCCGTACATATTGAGAAAGTGTGGCGCGATTCACATCAGTGGGTTGCGTCGCCGCCTCGCCATTACCGGGAATTACAATCTGCGCATTGCGGGCGGCATTCTCGAACGCCGCCTCGGCCCGCGCGGCCTGAGCCGGCGTCATGCGTGCCGCGCCCGCGTCGCCAGGGTTGGCGCCACGCGCGGTGCCCACGCCGGAGTCGCCATTGCCCGGGATCACGATCATGCCCTGCTGCGCATCCGCGCCGGGCACGCTCTGCGCGGCCGCCGCGAGCGGCAGCAGCGCCGACAACGGAAGAAGCGAGGCGCGCGCCAGCCGTCCGGCGTATTTCGCCGCGACGTTCGTCGACTCACTCCGTTTGGCCATGTCCGTTCTCCGCTGAAGCACGGACCTTCGCGCAAGGCTGAGCCGTGCGCCAGTCCGTTGGCTTTATCACGAAACAGATTCTAGGACTGTGGCCGCTGCTGAATTCGTGGAATTGAAGGCCGCTTTCCCGCCTGTTCGTCCGATTGACGGTTGCATGGGCCACCTAAGATGCCTGACATGCGGAAAAGCCCCTTTTGGACACGCCGGACCGCGCGCAACAGTTGCCAGTGCCGCAAGGCCCCAGGCAATGGAGACCTAGATGATCGACAGACTCGATGCTGATTTCAAGTTTGGACAGGAAGCACTGAACCTGCGCGGGTACCGCCAGCAAGTGCTCTCGTCGAATATCGCCAACGCCGATACCCCAGGGTACGAGGCGCGCGACATGGACTTCGCTTCCACGCTGGCCGGAGCCCTCAAGAAGGGCGGTCATGACGAGGCGGCCGGTAGTGGGGGGCTTGCGCTGGCCACGGACAACGTCGCGCATATTGCCGCGCAGGCCCCGGGCAGTACGGGTCCGGACGTCTACGGCAAGCTCGCTTATCGCAACCCCTTGCAGCCGAGCCTTGACGGCAACACCGTCGACCTCGACACCGAGCGGGTGAACTTCGCGGACAACGCCCTGCACTACGAGGCGGGCATGACCATGGTGTCGGGCCAGATCAAGGCGATGATCGCCGCGATCACGCCGGGTAGCTGATCGGGGGGCGCCGGCAGCCGCGAGATCGGCCGGCCGGCGCCGCACTTAGTCATTCATAGCAGATAAAAAAGGGGCGCATTCCATGCCTTCCATGATGAGCATTTTCGACGTGGCCGGTTCGGCGCTGAGCGCCGAGTCACAACGTCTGAACGTGACCGCGTCGAACCTCGCCAACGCGAACAGCACGACCGGCCCAGATGGCCAGCCGTACAAGGCGAAACAGGTGGTGTTCCAGGTCAAGCCGATCGGCGGCCGGACGAGTTCCGGCCAGCAGGTCGGCGGCGTCTCGGTAAGCAATGTGATCGACGATCCGAGCCCGATGAAGATGATCTATGACCCGAGCGATCCGTCGGCCAACTCCGATGGCTACGTGACCAAGCCGAACGTGAACCCGGTCAACGAGATGGTCAACATGATCTCCGCCTCACGCTCGTATCAGGCCAACGTGGAAACACTGAACACGGCCAAGACCCTGATGTTGAAGACCCTGACGATCGGCAGCTGAGAGACCCCCTCATGAGCACAACCATTAATAGCAGCAGCAGCAACATCGGCGCGCCGACCTCGGTGGCCGGGTCGGCCAGCAGCAGTAGTAGCAGCCTCGGGGGCGACAGCGCGGCCGACCTGCAGACCACTTTTCTGAAACTGCTCGTGACGCAGTTGCAGAACCAGGACCCGACCAACCCGATGGACAGCTCGCAGATGACCTCGCAGCTGGCGCAGATCAGCACGGTGCAGGGCATCAGCAACCTGAACACCTCGCTGAGCTCGCTTGCCACGCAGTTGAACGCGACGCAGCAGATCACGGCCAGCGGCATGGTCGGCCAGGGCGTGCTGACGGCAGGCAACGCGGTCGAGGTGGTATCCGGCACCAATTCGGCAGGGACCACGACCACGACGGCCACCCCGATCGGCATCCAGCTGCCGAACGCGGCCACCGATGTGACGCTCACGATCAAGGATTCGAACGGCAACGTCGTGCGCACTATCGACATGGGCGCGCAGTCCGCCGGTGTGCATCCGTACGAATGGGACGGCAACGATTCGACGGGTACCGCTGTGGCCGCGGGCAACTACACCTTCACGGCTGCCGCGACCACGGGCACGGGCACATCGGCGACGACAGCGACCGTCACCGCGCTCAGTTATGGGCAGGTCCAGGCAGTCGGCGCGAACTCCGACGGCTCAACCAACCTGAACCTGACGAGCGGCAAGACCATCAACCTGACGGATGTCGCAGAAATTATTTGATCGTTGAATCCGGGAGATGCGTGCGTGGGCACGCTCCCGTCTCTTACTAGATTTGGAGGCCTTTAATGGGTTACTCACAAGCTTTGAGCGGTTTGAGCGCAGCGTCGACTGACCTGGACACGGTCGGTAACAACATTGCAAACTCGTCGACGTACGGTTTCAAGTCGGGCTCCGCGGAGTTCGCCGACATGTACGCCAACACCATCGCGACCGCCGTGACCGTGCCTGTCGGCACGGGCGTGCGCACGGTCGATGTGGCGCAGAATTTTTCGCAGGGCACGTTTACGCAGACGGGCGGCGAATATGACGTGGCGATCAACGGCAACGGCTTTTTCCGTCTGTCGGACAACGGCACGATCGAATACTCGCGTAACGGGCAGTTCCATAAGGATGCGAACGGTTTCATCGTCAACGCCGAAGGGGCGAACCTGACGGGCTATCCGGCAGGCGCTGGTGGCGTAATTTCGTCGACCAATCCGCAACCGCTGCAAGTGCCGGACGGCAGCATACCGCCTAAGGCCACGACCAAGGTCACCGCGACGTCGCTGAACCTCGACTCGTCCGAAGCCGTGCCG
>JAMFSK010000093.1 GCA_026225235.1 Burkholderiales bacterium | reverse complement strand
GTGCCCGAGACCGGAATCGAACCGGTACGACCGTGAAGTCGAGGGATTTTCTTACCACTTCGGCTTTCGCCGCCAACGCAGAAGCGCTGTTCGTGGTCTGGAGCACGCCTTCACCATAGCCTTTCGGCCTTAGGTGCCCGCCGTCTGCTCTCTACACCTTCCCACCGGACTTTCGGCCAGGGGCTTGGCTCGGTGTTAGCGCGGACTCGAGGTCCAGGGCCTTCGCCGAGTTTGACGGGCTTCACCTCTGGAGTTTCCTCCGGAGGGCTCAAATTGGTTCAAGTCCCTTGTGTCTACCTATTTCACCACTCGGGCAAAGCGGACCGGATTCTAACACCGGCCACGCCCCGCTTCATATCCTGCTTCACACTCCGATTCGTGTCCCGAAATACTATGCGCGACATCTCCCTGGCGCAAAGTCCCGATCGTACCTGCCTCTCACCGCCCGCCCGGCGTCGTGCCACGCGAGCCGCGACGGGGTGTGCAATCATGCATCCTGCCATTGAGACTTTCGGAAACACACTATGCGCTTTGCCCAGATCACGGACCTTCATATCAAGCCGCCCGGCGAACTGGCCTACGGCAAGGTCGACACGGCACACTTCCTGAATCTCGCGATCGATGAACTTAACGCGCTCGGCGAGCAACTCGATGCGATCCTGATTACCGGCGATCTGGTCGACGGCGGCAAGCCTGAGGAATACCGATACCTGCGCAGTTGCCTGAGTCGGCTCCAGGTACCGTTCTATCTGATGGTCGGCAACCACGACGCCCGCGAGGCCCTGCGCGCTGAGTTTCCGGATCATGCTTATTTGAACGACGGCGGCACATACGTCCAGTACGCGGTCGACGTCGGCCCTTTGCGGATCATTGCGCTCGATTCGATTATTGAAGGCGCAAGTGCCGGTACGCTGTGCGATGAACGTCTTGCATGGCTCGACACGGAGCTCCAGCAATCGCGTGACCGGCCGGTCGTGGTGGCGCTTCATCATCCGCCGTTCAGCACGGCGGTCGCGGACCTGGACGGGATCCTGCTCGACCCTGAAGCCGCTCGGCAACTTGCGGCACTGATCCAGACTCATCCGAATGTCGAGCGTGTGATCTCTGGCCATCTGCATCGCACGTTGTACGCACGCTTTGGCGGGACCATTGCCTCGACGTGTCCGGCGACGGCGCATCAGGTCGCGCTCGATCTCCGCGAAAACGCAGCGCCGGCTTTCATCATGGAACCCCCGGCCTATGCGCTCCACTTGTGGGAGCCTGCGAGCGGGCTGGTTACGCACCATGTCTATCTCGCCAAATACGATGGCCCGTATCTCTACGGAGCCGACAATGCGTCGCTATCGTGAGCACAGTTCGGGCATAGTCGTATCACAAGTATCAGCGATGCCGCCGGCATCTGTGGCATCTTTAGCTTCTATGGCATCTCTGGCGCGTGTGCCATCTCTGGCTTCTGCAGCGCCACCCGTGCCTGCACCGCCAGCCTGCCTCCGGTATCATCGACCGCTCCCCTCCTCCCCGCCCCTGACTGATGTTGACTGACAGCAAGCCCGCCCTGACGCGCAGCACGCTCTTTCTCCTCGCCCTCGCGGCGGGAGTTTCGGTTGCCAATATCTACTACAACCAGCCGCTGCTCGACAGTTTCCGCCAAAGCTTTCCAGAACAAGCGCACTGGGTCGGCGCAGTACCAACATTGACGCAGGCGGGTTATGCAGTGGGCATGTTCTTCATGTCGCCGCTTGGCGATCGATTCGATCGGCGCACGCTGATCCTGCTGATGGTGCTTTGCGAATGCATCTCGCTTGCTGTCGCGTCAATCGCACCATCGCTGCTGGTGCTGTGCGGGGCGAGTCTGGCAATTGGCTTGCTGGGCACGATCGCTCAGCAAATCATTCCCTTTACGGCAGAACTTGCGCGTCCCGAGCAGCGCGGTCATGCGGTTGGCACGGTAATGAGCGGGTTGCTACTGGGGATTCTGCTCGCGCGCACGGCGTCAGGGTTCATCGCCGCGCTGGCGGGCTGGCGCACGGTGTTCACATGCGCCGTGGTCGCGATGATCGCGCTTGGCATAGCGATCTTCGTCAAGCTGCCACGCAGCACACCGACTTCGAACCTCAGCTATCCAAAGCTGCTCGGTTCGATGTGGCATCTCTGGCGCGAACTGCCGGTGTTACGCGAAGCATCGATCACGGGCGGCATGCTCTTCGCCGCGTTCAGTGCGTTCTGGACAACGCTGGCCCTCCTGCTGGCCGAAGCACCGTTTCACTATGGCCCGGAGGCCGCCGGGCTGTTTGGCCTGGTCGGTGCCGCGGGTGCGCTGGCCGCGCCACTCGCCGGCAAGTCGGCGGACCGCCGCGGGCCGCGCGTGGGCATCACGTTCGGCATTCTCCTCAGCGCCCTCTCCTATGTGCTGTTTGCTTTCTCGGCAACGAGCCTGATCGGGCTGGTGATCGGTGTCATCGTGCTTGATGTCGGCGTGCAGGGTGCACAAATCTCGAACCAGGCACGCATATTTGCGCAACGGCCTGAAGCGCGCAGCCGCATCAATTCAATTTTTGTGGTGTTCTATTTTGCGGGCGGCGCGCTGGGCTCCGGCCTGGGTGCCTACGCGTGGCGTGTGGCTGGATGGACTGGGGTATGCGTAGTGGGCTTGCTCTTTTCCCTGCTTGCCGCCGCGAACCACCTGCCTCGCGGATGGCGCGAGAAGCACCCGACCGCAGCCGATTAAGCTTACTTGCCTTCGACTCGGTGGGCCCGGCTCGCCAATGCCTCGAGCACCTCGATCACGCGATCGAACTCAAATGACTTGTCGAAGAAATGGTGAGCGCCGTATTGCTCGCAGCGCTGGCGGAAGGTCGGCAGCGCCTGATTGGTCAGGACGACAGCCAGCGTCGAGGCGAGCATCTTGCGACGTTGCAGATGGGCGAGCACTTCGATGCCCGATCCCTCGCGGAGCTGGATATCGACGATCACGGCATCGAACGGTTGGTCATCAAGCACCCGCACGGCATCTGCTGCGGTATCGGCCACTGCACGCACCCGTGCGCTGCCAGTTGCGTCGATCGCCTCGGTCAGGCTGCGCTGGATCAGCGGCGAATCCTCGATTAACAGCACATTGAGCAGGGCGGCGGATGTCATCGGAGCGCCTCGCCGTGCTACTCGAGCAGGCCGTTCTTGACGGCGTAGTAGGTCAGGTCTGCGTTGCTGGTCATGCCCATTTTTTCAAGCACGCGTGCGCGATAGGTGCTGACGGTCTTGACGGAGAGGTTCAGTTCGTCGGCAATCTCAGTCGGCAACTGACCACCGGCCAATTTGCAGAACACCTGGAATTCCCGCTCCGACAACGCCTCATGCGGATGATCATGCTCGGGGCGCGTGAGTTTCTGCGTGAGTGCATCCGCTGCCGATTCGGACAGGTAACGATGACCGCGCGCGACAGTTCGAATCGCCCGAACCACTTCATCGGGCGCGGCATCCTTGCTGATATAGCCGCTTGCTCCCGCCTTAAGCAGATTAAGCGCGTACTGGCTCTCGGGGTAGCCGGACAGCATCAGCACGCCCTGCTCCGGGCGAATTTGCTTGATCACACGCAGCGTATCGATGCCGTTTTTGTCGGGCATCGCGATATCCAGCAGGACGACGTCAAACGACTGCTCGCGCACGAGTGCGATGGTCTGCTCGCCGGTGGCGGCTTCCGCGGCGACTTCCATGTCGGGCTCGTCGGCAACGAACTCCTTGAAGCCGCTGCGCACGATGGCGTGATCGTCGGCGATCAAAACTCGAATCATCGGCAAGAGGCCAGGGTAGGCGCGAGAGTCCGCTAAACGCGGCTCCCGCAATTGGACGCACGACTGCGCCGCCGGGCACAAACCCGACGGCGCAGTGCAAGGAGCCCTCATTCTACCGCCCGGCAGCGCGGCAGCCCCACCCAAACGTGCAGCTAGCTCACTCACGTCCTTCGAGGAGGTCCGCCATGTCGTCCGCGTGTTCTTCTTCGACGGCAAGAATGTCTTCGAAGAGGCGGCGCGTCGTGACGTCCTTGTCGCCCAGATAGGCAATGATGGCCTTGTAGCTGTCGATCGCAATACGCTCGGCGATCAGGTTCTCACGGATCATGTCGGTCAGCGTTTCGCCTTCGGCATATTGCGAGTGGCTGCGCGCCGCCAACCCTTCCGGCGCAAAGTCCGGCTCACCGCCAAGCTGGACGATGCGCTCGGCGAGCGTATCGGCATGCTCCTGTTCCTGCGTCGCGTGTTCGGCGAACTCGGCGGCCACGCCTTCCGAGTTGATGCCCTTGGCCATGAAGAAGTGGCGCTTGTAGCGCAGCGTGCAGACGATCTCGGTCGCGAGCGCGTCGTTAAGCAGCTTGAGAACGGTGTCTTTGTCGGCCGCATAGCTTTCGGTCACGGCACCTTCTTTGATGTGCTGACGTGCATCGCGACGGATCTTGTCGAGATCCATCACAAAGCCGCCAGGCGCCTTGCCGTTCTTGACAGGGGATGTACCGCCGGATGCGCCGGCAGTCTTGGTTTGCGGTGCTTCTTGTGTAGTGTGGGCCATCTGTTACTCCGCTTTCGATTTTCGGTCACAGACAAAACGCCGGGGCCGCGCTTGGGGCGTCGTCCCGGCGTCACTTCAACGTCCAGCCTGCGTCACGTTCGGAACACACCGAGCAGCAAGGTGACCACGAACACAACGAGGAAGATATAAAACAGGATCTTGGCAATTTCGGCCGCGCCTGCTGCAATGCCCGTAAAGCCAAACACTGCCGCGATGATCGCGATCACGAAGAACACCACTGCGTAATGAAGCATGGCTGACTCCTTTTTTTTGTTTGAGACAGATTGAGAGGCCCACTAAAAGAGGCCCGCTAATCGACGACTTTTTTCGCCACCACAAAACCGAGTACGAGGAACACGACGAACAGCACCAGGAACAGGAAGAACAGGAACTTGGCAATGGCGGCTGCGCCCACTGCCACACCGGTAAAACCCAGCAGTCCCGCGACGATTGCGACGACCGCAAAGAACAGTGCCCACTTCAACATGACGGAACTCCTCGCGATATGAACCTAGCCACATCCTAATGAGGGTCACACGGCTGCGCATTCGGCGGCTGGCTGGTTTTCTTGTCGGAATCCACCGACAGGCAACGCTGTGCGGGCGCGGCATACTATGCGTGCTCTAGACCGGTGGCCCGACCCGGTTGCCCTCCCCCCGAGCAAACCCTGAGCGGATATCTGAACCCATGAGCTGGATGCGCCGCTGGAGCTGGGCCGTAGCGATGGTGGTCGCGATCGTGATCACGGTCGGCGGCCTGATCGTGCTCGAATCTGGCCGCGAACGGATTGCGCGCGAATATGAAGTCGCACTCGACGCGAAAACGGCGGAAAGCGATTTGCATGCGCTGACAGCGCAGCTTGCCTCGGGCGGTGCCGCTGCGCGCGGCTATCTCCTCACGCGGGAGCCTAGTGAAATCGACAAGTACCAGCAGGCCTTCGTGCAGGCGCAGACCTTGGTGGCCCGTCTCGACGCGTATTACGCACGGATTGGCGACATGGACGCGCATGCGCGCTTTACGCTGGGGGTCGCGGAATTGGACAAGCGCAAGCAGGACATCGATGCAGTCGTCGGACTCTCGCGTCCGGGCGGCTCCGGGGAAGCCCCGGCCCAAGGGCAGGTCCAGGCCAAGGTCGAGGTCAAGGTCGAGCCCCAGCGCCAGGCCCAGGCACTCAACAACGCGGCCCTCACCACGGACAATCAGCGCGAAGCCATCGAATCGCTGTCGACCGACGAGGAGCAGCGTGCGCAACGCGCGCTGGACGCCAGCCATACGGACCAGCGCAACTCGACACTGTGCGTGGGCGCCGTGTCGGCGCTCAATATCATTCTCTTCGTGCTGCTGTTCCGCAATCTCGGCACCCAGCTCGGAGCGCAAAGCCTCGAACAGGAGCGCCTGCTGACGACGCAGACCGAGCTCGACCGGCTGGTCCGCGAGCGCACGCGTCAACTCGAAGCACTTGCACGCCATCTGCAGAATATCAGTGAGGAAGAGAAGACCAAACTCGCACGCGAGCTTCACGATGAACTCGGCGCGATTCTCACGGCGACCAAGATCGATGTCGCTTCGGCGCAGCGACGTCTCACGCAGACGGACACCGACGCTGCGGAAAAACTCGCCCGGGCTCAGGGCCATCTCGACCAGGGCATTGCGCTCAAGCGCCGGATCGTTGAAGACATGCGACCGACCGTGCTCGCCCACTTCGGGCTTGTGACTGCGCTGCGTACACTTGCCGAAGAAGCCGCGCAACGCAACGGCTGGCAGCTATTCTTGGGCTTGCCCGAGGACGATGTGCGGCTCGACGAGGCGCTTGCGATCGCGTTGTTCCGGGTCGCGCAGGAAGCGCTGAACAATGCCGCGAAGTATGCGCAGGCGAAGCATTTGAGCGTGCAACTCCGGTTGCCGCAGGTCGACGAACTCTATACAGAGGACGCCGCGGCGCACGCACCCTCTTCGACACAGTCGCAGACCGCATCCCGGACACCGACACCGACGCCGCCCATCGCGCTCGACATCGTCGACGACGGCATTGGTATAGCGCCTGAGGACCTCTTTCGCGCCCGCACGCACGGCCTTCTGGGCATGCGTCAACGGGTCGCCGCGCGTGGTGGCACGCTGGACATTGGACCCGGGACTGACGGCATTGGCACCCGCGTGTGCGTGCGCATGCCGCTGGACGTCATGCCCCAAACCGGCGATGCCGTAGGCACTCTGTAAGCATCCGCCGACAAAAAAGCCCGACTCCGCCGACGCGCGAAGGTCAGCGCCGCTGGCAGAACACAAGCCCGCAGGCCGTTAGGATTGAACGCAACGGATGAATTGCGGTGAGCTGTGGATTCGCGACCTTAGGTCTGAGCCCCGGCAAGAGCCAGCGCCGCCGACTCCGGCAAGCACGCTACGCAACGTCGTCCGACTTACGTTTCTCAGGCCAATAACGCTGCAATTCTTTAAATCACAAGAGAAAGGAAAATAACCATGACACGCCTGATCGCACTTGCACTGCTGACCTGCACTGTCTTCCTGACCGCCTGCAACACCGTCGCGGGCGCGGGCCAGGACATCCAGAAGGGTGGCTCGGCTATCGAAAATTCGGCGGACGAGCACAAGTAAGCACCGCGCGCGGCGGGCCGTTGCCTGCCACGTGACGCGTGACGCAGTCTCCAAGGTCGTCGTGCGGCGCAATCGCCGTATGGCGGCCTTGTCGCATAGGAAAGCCATTCCGACGTCCCGACCCTGCGGGTCCCACTCGGCACCGTTAGCAAACTGTTAGGTTCAATACACCCCTCTCCCTTGCCGCCGACCGACCGCCCGTGTATCGTGAGCGTCTCGACGCAGGGGTCCTGCAACGGCTGAACGTTGCGGGTGAGAAATACCCTTTGAACCTGATCTGGATAATGCCAGCGCAGGGAGCGTGGTGGTCACTCCCCCACTCGACCGCCGCACCGTTCCTTCTCGCTTGTCACACCTAGATCTCCTGCGCGGTCCCCTTCAGGAGATGCCATGAATGCCAATCCGAAATTCGTTTCTGCCAATGCCCATGTCGACGAGGCTGCGGTCAAGCCCTTGCCGAATTCCAGCAAGATCTATGTGAACGGCTCGCGCGCCGACCTGCGTGTGCCGATGCGCGCGGTCTCGCAAGCCGACACGCCCAGCGGTTTCGGTGGGGAAAAAAATCCGCCAGTCTACGTCTACGATACCTCCGGCCCCTACACCGATCCGCAAGCCAAAATCGACATCCGTTCGGGTCTGCCGGCACTGCGCGCCCCCTGGGTCGCTGAACGCGGTGACGTCGAACAACTGAGGGGCCTGTCGAGCGCCTTCGGCCGTGAACGCGACGCCGATCCGGCCACGGCCGAACTACGTTTCCCAAATCTCCAGCGCACCCCGATGCGCGCACGCGCCGGCCGCAACGTCTCGCAGATGCATTACGCGCGACAAGGCATCATCACGCCCGAAATGGAATTCGTGGCGATTCGAGAAAACCTGCAACGTGCCGAGTATCTCGACGGCCTGCGCAATTCGGGTCCGCAAGGCGAAAAACTCGCGAACCTGATGGGTCGCCAGCATCCGGGCCAGAACTTCGGCGTCGCTCTGCCGCGTGAAATCACACCCGAATTCGTGCGCGAGGAAATCGCCCGCGGCCGCGCCATCATTCCGAACAACATCAATCACCCGGAATCGGAACCGATGATCATCGGCCGCAATTTCCTCGTGAAGATCAACGCGAACATCGGCAACTCGGCCGTGACTTCGTCGATCGGCGAAGAAGTCGACAAGATGACCTGGGCAATCCGCTGGGGCGGCGACACGGTGATGGATTTGTCGACCGGCAAGAACATTCACGAAACGCGCGAATGGATCATCCGCAACAGCCCGGTGCCGATCGGCACGGTGCCGATCTATCAGGCGCTCGAGAAGGTCAACGGCAAGGCTGAAGACCTGACTTGGGAAATTTTCCGCGACACGCTGATCGAGCAAGCCGAACAAGGCGTCGATTACTTCACGATCCATGCCGGTGTGTTGCTCCGCTACGTCCCGATGACGGCCAGCCGGATGACCGGCATCGTCTCGCGCGGCGGCTCGATCATGGCGAAGTGGTGCTTGTCGCATCATCGCGAGAGTTTCCTCTACGAGCACTTCGAAGATATTTGCGAAATCATGAAGGCCTATGACGTCGCGTTCTCGCTGGGCGACGGTCTGCGGCCGGGCTCGATCTACGATGCCAACGACGAAGCGCAACTGTCTGAACTCAAGACGCTCGGCGAGCTCACCAAGGTTGCATGGAAGCACGACGTGCAGGTCATGATCGAAGGCCCGGGACACGTGCCGATGCATCTGATCAAGGAGAACATGGACCTGCAGCTCGAGTACTGCGACGAGGCCCCGTTCTACACGCTCGGGCCGCTGACCACGGATATCGCGCCCGGCTATGACCACATCACCTCGGGCATCGGCGCCGCGATGATCGGCTGGTACGGCACCGCCATGCTCTGCTATGTGACGCCGAAGGAACATCTTGGGTTGCCGGACAAGAACGACGTCAAGGAAGGCATCATCACCTACAAGCTCGCCGCGCACGCAGCCGATCTTGCCAAGGGCCATCCGGGTGCCCAGGTCCGCGACAACGCCTTGTCGAAGGCGCGCTTCGAATTCCGCTGGGAAGACCAGTTCAACCTCGGCCTCGATCCCGACAAGGCACGCGAGTTCCACGACGAAACGCTGCCGAAGGACTCTGCCAAGGTCGCGCATTTCTGCTCGATGTGCGGCCCGCACTTCTGCTCGATGAAAATCACGCAGGACGTGCGCGAATATGCGGCCCGGGAAGGCTTCAGCGAAATCGAGGCTTTGAAGAAAGGCATGGAAGTGAAGGCGATCGAATTCGTGCGTGGTGGCGCCGAGATCTACCAGAAGCAATAAACGAAGCGGCAAATCGAGGCCTGGGTATCCGGTCTTCACGCGCGTCGGTATGAACCGACGCACCGGGGACCTGCTTCGATACACGGCGTCTGTTCGATCATCGCCAACAAGTGCCGCGATCGGCAGACGCTCAGTTCCAGTGCCTTTCCCTGCGGGGCGTCACGTGCAAACGTAACGCCCCGTTTCTTTCCGGGCTCCGGGAATATCGCTTGCGAGCTTGCCATAAGCCGGAACGCCCTCAGCTCGCAAGGGGCGTGAAATCTCCTGAAACAACCGTATCAGCGATTGCAATGGTTTCCGGCGCACGCTTTTCATATGCTCTAAAAGATAGCGTGCAAATGAATCGACCCGCGCGCAGGAGAACTATCATGAAACTCAATTTGTTGGGCGTCGCTTCCGCCGCGCTTGTGCTCTCCGGGTGCTACTACCCGGGCCCGTATGCCTACTATCCGACCGTCCCCGCCGGGGCTACCAACGTCGAGACGATTCCGGCCAACTCTCCGGACGCGCCGCAATATCAGAACGCACCGCAGGCGGGCGACCCGCAAGGCGGCGATCAGCAGCCTCCGCCGCAGGCACAGGGTCAGCAGCAACCGCCGCCGGGCTACCCCGCACAGCCGGGGTATGCCCCTCAGCAGGCTTACGCGTATCCGGCCTATCCGGGTTACCCTGCCTACTATTCGCCCTATCCGGCTTATGGGTATCCCGCGTATGGTTATGGGTATCCGTATGGCGGCCCGTCGGTCGCCCTGGGGTTTTCGTTCGGCGGCGGCGGGCACCATCACTAAGCCCCGGCTGTGATGTAGGTCACACTCGCCTCGAACGATCTGCGGCTACGCTGTCCGCAGTGACGCTTGTTGCGCTCACCGCTCGCTCGCCCTGGCGGGCGGATGAGCGTAAGTTCCAATTGCGAACCCATGAAGTCCTTCGTACGTTAACGCAACATTCGGCGAATGGCGACGGGGTTCGCCGACGCGGTTACCATTTCAGGGCCGCACCGCTGTCTGGACGTCAGCCTTATATCGAATACGTATAACAATCAGGAGACGAGATGTTCCAGCAATTGCTAACTCCCGTGGGCGACGCGTTGTTCCCGTCGTTCATCGTCGCGGCCATTCCCATCATTGTCGTGCTCGCCATGCTTGGCTGGCTGCGCCGCCCCGCGTGGCAGGCCTCGCTTGGCGGCCTGATCGTGGGTGTGGTGATCGCCATCCTGTTCTGGCACTTTCCGACCGACCTCGCGTTCTCGTCACTAGCCAACGGTGTGATCTTCGCGCTGTGGCCGATCATGTGGATCGTGTTCGCGGCGATCCTGCTTTATAACGTGGCGCAACGCTCGGGGCGTTTCGATGCGTTCCGGCGCTGGATGGTCGATAACCTGCCGAACGACCGCCGGATCGTGCTGGTGGTGATCGGCTTTTCGTTCGGCGCGCTGCTCGAAGGGATCTCGGGCTTCGGCACGCCGATCGCGATCACGAGCTCCCTGCTGATCCTGCTCGGCTTCCCGACCCTCGAAGCCCTGACCTTCACGCTGATCTTCAATACCGCGCCGGTCGCCTTCGGCGCGCTCGGCGTGCCGATCACCGTACTCGGCGCAGTGACACACTTGCCCGCCAATGCGCTGGGTCAGATGGTCGGCCGCCAGTTACCCCTGTTCGCTTTCTTCCTGCCGTTCTATGTGATCGGCGTTTATGCGGGCTGGCGCTCGATGCTCAAGGTCTGGCCGGTGCTGCTGGTCGCCGGCGGCAGCTTCGCCTTGACGCAGTTTGTTGTCTCCAACTACATCAACTACAGCCTGACCGACGTACTCTCGTCGCTGGTCTCGCTGATCGTCACGATCCTGTTCCTCAAGGTCTGGCGGCCAGAACCGGACGCGCGCTTTGCGCTCGCGATCGACCGCACAGCCGCCGCTGCGCGAACCCCAGGCGCCACGGGCATTAGCGGCGTGCAGGGCTGGATCCCATGGATCGTCGTCTCGGTAGTCGTGATCGTCTGGACCGTCGCCAAGATCTTCCTGATCGGCGACCTCAAGATCGCATGGCCCGGGCTTAACAATGCCGTCTTCATCACCCTCTATCACAAGCCGTATGCGGCAGTTTGGGACTTCCAGCCGCTTGCGACCGGGACCGCGATCCTGGTGGCCGCCATCATTACCGCGCTTCTGGTGCGGCTGCCTGTCAGCGAGTTTTTCGCGGCGATCCGCGATACCTGGGTGCAGACGCGCATCGCGATCCTGACAGTGGCCATGATCATCGGGCTTGCCTACCTGATGAATTACTCGGGCATGACGTACACGCTCGGGCTGGGCGCGGCCTCGGTGGGAGCGTTCTTCCCGCTCGTCTCGGCCTTCCTTGGCTGGGTCGCCGTGTTCCTGTCGGGTAGCGACACGTCGGGCAATGCCCTCTTCGGCAACCTGCAGGTGGTCGCCGCGAACCAACTGAACCTGAACCCGTTGCTGATGGCCGCGAGCAATTCGTCGGGCGGGGTGATGGGCAAGATGATCTCGCCGCAGAACATCTCGACCGGCGTCGCGACCACGGAGCTTAAGGGCCGCGAAGGGGTCGTGTTCGCCAAGACCTTCAAGCACAGCATCTTGCTGACCGTGTTACTCGGCGTGCTGGTGTGGCTGCAGCAAAACGTGCTGACCTGGATGATTCCGCCGTATTGATCGCTCGTATGTATCAGGCGCCCGCCGCACTACGCGGTGCGGCGCCTTTGTTTCTTCTGGCTTCCTTGTTTGATTGCACCCCTGCCTCCGCCTGTCTTCCCCGCGCTTGCCTTTCCCCCGCTTGTCTTCCGGCCCGTGCCACGCCTCCTTCATCGTTTCCCCTTCCTAACCATGGTTTTGCTTGAGCGCTCCTTGCTCGCAAACTGCGCGACGTGCACTGTAGGCGAGCGTGTCTGTGTATAAGCCCCTTGTTCAGCCCAACGTATGAACTGACACGCGAATCGACCTCAAATCGCTGCCTGCAATGTGCGTGTAAGCAACTAGAATCCTTATCAAGGCTTGATAGCACCATCGACGAGGGAGCAGCACGTGGGCAAATGGACCATTCGCCATCGGATTCTCGGTAGTTTCGGGCTGATCCTCGCGCTGATGATCGTGATGGCTGCGACCGCCTACCTGCGCCTGGATGCGATCGAGCGCGATACCGTGGACATGCGCCAGGACTCGATGCCCGGTCTGCATCTGTCCGCCGCGCTGCGCGTGAGCTGGTATGAGAACTTTCTCGCCATGCAGCGGCTGTTGCTCAGCGACCTCGATGCCGACAGCGTGCAGCACGACAATGCACTGATCGTCACGAGCCGGCAGGCCATCGAACAGGCCGCGCACGACTATGAAGCGACCATCTTCACCGATGACGAGCGCGCTCGCTTCAATACCTTCAAGACCACCGAAACGCAGTACTTCGCCTTGCAGCAGACGGTACTCGAGCGGCTCGCCAACTCGCGTCCGGCCGCCACCCAGATTTTCAACAGCCAATTCCTGCCGATGTGGGAGAACGGTCGCGTAGCCCTGCGTGCGCTCGTAGACGAGAACGACCAGCAATCGCAAAGTTCGGTTGAACATATTCAGCATTCGATCATCACGGCTGAAATCGCGCTGCTCAGCGTATTGCTGGTCGCCTTCGTGGCCGCCCTGTTTACCGGCACCTTCCTGCTGCGCTCGATTACCCGGCCAATGACCGTGGTCGTCGCGACGCTCGATGCGATGCGTTCGGGGGACCTGACCCAGCGCCTCAGTCTCGCGCGCAGCGACGAGTTTGCCGTGCTCGAATCGGGTTTCAACCGCATGGCCGAGGAGTTGACGACGCTCGTCGGCCATGCGCAGAAATCGTCGATCCAGGTCGCGATGTCCGTCTCCGAGATCGCCGCGACCTCGAAAGAGCAACAAGCGAGTGCAAGCGAAACCGCCGCCACGACAACCGAAATCGGCGCGACCTCACGCGAAATCCATGCGACCGCGCGCGACCTGGTCCGCACCATGAGCGAAGTGTCGTCGGTCTCCGACCAGACGGCCGATCTCGCGAATGCCGGCCAGGGCGGTCTCACCCGAATGGAACAGACGATGGACCAGGTGATGGCCGCGGCGGGGGCCGTCAATGCGAAGCTCGCCATCCTCAACGAGAAGGCCAGCAACATCAATCAGGTCGTCGCGACGATTACGAAGGTCGCCGACCAGACCAACCTGCTGTCGTTGAACGCGGCGATCGAGGCCGAGAAAGCTGGCGAATACGGTCGCGGTTTCGCAGTCGTCGCAACGGAAATCCGGCGTCTTGCCGACCAGACCTCGGTGGCAACCTACGATATCGAGCAGACCGTCAAGGAAATCCAGTCGGCCGTCTCGGCCGGCGTGATGGGCATGGATAAGTTCTCCGAGGAGGTCCGCCGCGGCATGGGCGAAGTCCAGCAGGTCGGCGGCCAGCTTTCGCAGGTGATTCATCAGGTGCAGACGCTGGCGCCGCGCTTCCAGCTCGTCAATGAAGGCATGCAGGCGCAGGCAACCGGCGCCGAACAGATTACCCAGGCACTCACGCAGTTATCAGAAGCGGCGCAGCAGACGGTCGAGTCGCTGCGTCAGTCCAGCCAGACGATCGACGACCTGACCCTGGTCGCGAACGGGCTGCGCACCGGCGTGTCACGCTTTAGCGTGCAGGCCTGAAGGAGTACCGGTGATGAGTGAACATGCCATGCCGATCACTGGGGAGCGCACACGGCGATGCTATTCCTGATCTTCCGGCTCGGTCCCGACCGCTATGCACTCGACGCGAACGAGATTGTCGAGGTGCTGCCGCGCGTCGCACTCAAGGCCCTCCCGTCCACGCCAGCCTGGGTAGCAGGTGTGTTCGATTATCGCGGCCAGATGGTGCCGGTGATCGACCTTGCCGCGCTCGCGCTCGGCCGTCCGGCGACCGACCATATGTCGACGCGCACGGTCCTGATCACCTATCCGGCCGATGAAGGCAGCGGGACGGCACGTCCGCATGTGCTCGGCGTGATTGCTGAGCACGCGAACCGAACCCTTCGGCGCGACGCCGCGGATTTCCATCCAAGCGGTATCGACACACCCGATGCACCCTACCTGGGACCTATCGCGACCGATGCCGATGGTCTACTGCAATGGATCCACGTGCCGGGACTGCTGCCGCCCGACGTGCGCGCGAGCCTCTTTGCCGCGGAGCTCACGCCATGATCGACGACCGCTTTGAAAGTCTGCTCCAGCGCGAAATCGGGCTCGACGCGGCCTCGATCGGGTCGACGAGCATCGACCGCGCGGTCCGTGAACGCTTCGCCGCCCTGGCGGGGAAAGACGCGATGCGCGCGGCCGGCCCGCTTGGCGCCACGCTCACGCGCGTGCAAAGCGATCTCTACTGGCTCGAACTGTGCACCTCAAGCGAAGAAAGACAGCGTCTCGTCGAAGCGGTGGTGGTGCCCGAGACCTGGTTCTTCCGCGACCGCGAGGCCTTTGCAGCGCTCGCCAAGCTGGCGCGCGAACGTCATGCGCGCTGGCCGGATCGGCGCCTGCGGCTGCTGAGCCTGCCGTGTTCGAGCGGCGAGGAGCCCTATTCGATCGCGATGACCTTGCTCGATGCCGGCTTGCCAGCCGAGGCCTTTGCCATCGATGCGATCGATGTCAGCGAACGCGCGATGACGCTCGGTACGCGCGCGGTCTACGGTCGCAACGCGTTTCGGGGTCATCTGCTCGAGTTCCGCGACCGCCATTTCACGCAGGTGGCAGAAGGCTGGCAACTCGCCGCCCCGGTATGCAACACCGTACGCTTCACGCGGATGAACCTGTTCGATGCTGCACTGCGCGCGAATGCGCCGTACGACTTCGTGTTCTGCCGCAATCTGTTGATCTATTTCGACCGTGACGATCAGGCCCGTGCGGTCGATGCACTCGAGGCGCTGCTCGCCTCCGATGGCACGCTGTTTGTCGGCCCATCGGAGACCGGGGCATTGTTCCGGCATGCCATGCATTCAGCGAGGATTCCGCTCGCGTTTGCTTTCCACAAGTCCCCGCCGGAGGTCCCGACCGCCAGGACAGCACCGCGCCGGACCATCGAACCGATCAAGATGCGTGCCTCGATTCAGGACTACAAGGAGCCCGGGAGTCCTGCACGGTCGTCTTCATCGCCGTACGCCTTCGAGACCGGCCTGCGCATGGGTGCTGTCCCGGAGCTGGCGAAGCGGAACCCAGGCGGGAACACGAGCACGCGGGCGAGCAACAGTGCAAATGCAAGCTCAGGTGCCGGCATGACCGTGACGCTGAATCCGCCCGTGCAGGGCGCCTATGGCCGCCCGGCCGAATCGGCCGCTGAGCGGCGCGCGAACCAACTGGCTGCGGCGCTCCACCTCGCTAATCTCGGCCGTCTGCGTGAGGCCACGATCGCGGCAGATACCCACCTCGACAGCTACGGGCCGTCTGCTGAAGTCTTCTACTTGCTCGGGCTGATCGCCGACGCCGATGGCCGCGGTGCCGATGCGAGTGTCTGCTACCGCAAGACACTCTACCTCGATCCGCGCCATTACGAAGCGTTGACCCATCTCGCGACCCTGCTCGAATTGCAGGGCGACCATGCGGGCGCTCACCTCTTGAGCGAACGGGCCGCACGGGCCAACTCGGTCCGGATCGCCCACAACAGATAGCATGCCAACCCCGACCCGGCCGGCCCAGCGTGAAGTCATGCCAGCAAGCGAGGGGCCGGATACCGGCGTGGCCGCGCTCACTACGGTGGCGCTCGACGATTGCTGGAATCGCATCGGCGTGCGCGGCGACGGCTCATGCGAGCGGCTGGTGGGCTATCTGCACTGCCGCAACTGCCCGGTGCACGATGCGGCTGCGGCGACGCTGCTCGACCGCCCGTTGCCGGCCGGCGCACGGGCATCGGCGCTCGACTATACCCGTGCGGCACCCCGCTCGGCCCGTGACGAACGGCGCGAAACTCAGTCGGCGCTGGTGTTCCGGCTCGGCGAAGAATGGCTCGCCTTGCCCACGCCCGTGTTCCGGCAAGTGGCCATCACGCGGCCGGTGCACCGCCTGCCGCATCGTGCGCGCTCGGTCGTGCTTGGCGTGGTCAATATCGAAGGCGAGCTGCTGGTCTGCGTCTCGCTCGCCGGCCTGCTCGGTGTCGATGTCACGCCCGCTGGCGCCGAGCAGCGCCGAACGGTCCATCAACGGATGCTGGTGGTCGAAGATCCGCGCGGGGCCGTGGTCTTTCCTGTCGACGAAATCGAAGGTGTTCAGCGCTACGCCGTCGAAGCACTCGAACCGGTGCCCGCGACCGTGTCGGGCATGGCGCTCGCGCATGCTCGTGCCCTGATCCGCGCCGACACACGCACGATCGGCCTGATCGACGCCGCCACGCTGTTCAGCAGCCTCGAACGGAGTCTCGGATGAGCACCGACGACGACCTGAGCCGGCTGTCACTGAACGAACTGTTCCAACAGGAAGCGGACACGCAAGCCCGCGTGCTCAGCGACGGCCTGCTCGCGCTTGAGCGCGCACCTCAAGATCCGGCGACCCTTGAAGCCTGCATGCGGGCCGCGCATTCGCTCAAGGGCGCCGCGCGCATCGTGGGACTGCAGCGCGGCGTGGATATCGCGCATCTGATGGAGGAGTGTTTTGTCGGTGCGCAGAACGGCCTGCTCGTTCTGCGTGCGGCGCATATCGATCAGTTACTGCACGGCGTCGATCTGCTGCTGAAGGTCGCGGGGATGGACGATGCTTCGTTGCAGACGGAGATCGACGAGTTCCTTGAGAAGCTTCAGCGCTCGACGTCGGATACGCCGTCTACCGATTCGGCTGACGAACCCCTGTCGACCTTGTTTTCGTCTTTGCCCTCGGCGTCGGTGCCGCCGTCACCGCTTGCGTCTTCGCCCTCGTCTTCGCTCTCGCCACCTCTTTCGCCGCTGGCCCGGACATCCGCACCACCATGGGTCCCGGCAACCGCACCGGGACCCATGCTGGGACCCGCACTGGACACAGCGACAGGCACCCAGGCCCAGGGCGAGCGCATGCTCCGCGTCTCGGCCACGCGTCTGAACCGCCTGCTCGGGCTGTCTGGCGAAGCACTGGTCGATGCGCGCTGGCTCAAACCCTTTGGCGAATCGCTTCTGCGCCTAAAGCGCATGCAACGTGAAGCGGCCCATTCACTCGACGTGCTGCACGAGGCAATGAGCGACGACGTGCTCGATGCCCCCACCCGTCATGTACTCGACACCCTGCGCGAATCGATCGGTGAATCGCAGCGCCAGCTCGGTGAGCGCCTCATCGAGCTGGAGAACTTCGATCGCCGCCACGTCAATCTGTCGCGCGAACTCTACGACGAAGCCCTCGCTTGCCGGATGCGCCCTTTCGTGGAGCGGGCCGGTGGCTACGGACGCACCGTGCGCGACCTCGCACGCGACCTAGGCAAGCAGGCACGGCTCCAGATCGTCGGCGGCGCAACCCCCGTCGACCGCGACATCCTCGAGTTGCTCGATGCCCCGCTCGGTCACCTGCTGCGCAACGCGGTCGACCATGGCATCGAGACACCCGAGGTACGCCTCGCGAACGGCAAACCCGCCGAGGGCGTGATCACGCTCGACGCGCGTCATAGCGCGGGCATGCTGCACATCACGATCAGCGACGACGGCGCGGGCGTCGATCTCGAAGCCGTACGCGCCGCAGTCGTCCGGCGCCGGCTTGCGAGCGTCGAAACCAGTGAACGCCTTACCGATGCCGAGTTGCTCGAATTTCTTTTCTTGCCCGGCTTCTCGATGCGCACCGAAGTCACGGAGGTCTCGGGCCGCGGTGTCGGACTCGATGTCGTCCAGAACATGGTGCGGCAAGTCCACGGCACCCTGCGCAGCGCGCAGACCCCGGGTCAGGGCACGCGCTTCGTGCTGCAACTGCCGTTGAGTCTGTCGGTGATCCGCAGTCTGCTGGTGGCGATAGACGGCGAACCGTACGCGTTCCCGCTCGGCTCGGTGGCCCGAGCGCTCGACCTCCCCAAAAACCAGATCGACTTGCTCGAGGGCCGCCAGCATTTTCATTTCGAGGGGCGTCAGGTGGGTCTCGTCAGCGCACGGCAAGTGCTCGATGGCGCCGTGGCGACGACCGAAGGCGCCAGCGTGTCTGTGGTGGTGATCGGCGAAGGCACGCGTAGCTATGGACTCGTGGTCGATCGTTTTCTCGGTGAACGGATGCTCGTGATCCAGCCGCTCGACGCACGGCTCGGCAAGGTCAAGGACATCGCGGCGGGCGCGTTGCTCGAAAACGGCGAGCCCGTATTGATCGTCGATGTCGACGACCTGCTCCGCTCGGTCGAGAAAATCGTGACCGGTGGCGCCCTCGACAAAGTCGGGCATGGCGACGCTCAGCAAACAACAAAACGTCGCAAGCACGTGCTGGTGATCGATGACTCATTGACGGTGCGCGAACTTGAACGCAAGCTGCTGGCGAGCCGCGGTTATCAGGTGACGGTCGCGGTCGACGGCATGGAAGCGTGGAATGCCCTGCGTGGCGAAACGTTCGACCTTGTCGTGACCGATGTCGACATGCCACGCATGGACGGCATCGAACTCGTCAACCTGATCCGCCGCGACGCGGTACTCAAGGCTCTCCCTGTGATGATCGTCTCCTACAAAGACCGTGAAGAAGACCGGCAACGCGGCCTCGAGGCGGGGGCCGACTACTATCTCGCGAAAGGCAGTTTCCATGACGAAACGCTGATCCATGCCGTGCACGATTTGATCGGAGATGCACACGGATGAACATCGGCATCGTCAACGACCTGCCCCTTGCCGTCGCCGCACTACGACGCGCGCTCGCCTTGCGGCCCGAGCACCAGATCGTCTGGGTCGCCAACGACGGCCGCGAGGCGGTCGAGTACTGCTCGGTGCACCGTCCAGACGTGATCCTGATGGATCTCGTGATGCCGCGCCTCGACGGCGTCGAAGCCACGCGCCGGATCATGGCACGCACACCGTGTGCGATCCTGATCGTGACCGTGGATATCCAGGCCAACGCTGACCGTGTCTTTGAAGCGATGGGCGCCGGCGCGCTCGATGCCATCGACACACCGATTCTCGCCGCCGGAGACCTGCGCAAATCGAGTCTGCCCTTGCTCGACAAGATCGACCGGATCGGCCGGATAGCGAGCGACAGCGTGCCGATTCGCGCGCGTGAGGTCGCCCCCGCGCAACCCCTCAACGGCGGCCATACGAATCAGCTGGTGGCGATCGGCGTGTCGGCCGGTGGCCCTGCCGCGCTCGCGATCGTGCTCGGTGCACTGCCCAAGGATATGCGAGCCGCGGTGGTGATTGTCCAGCATGTCGACCAGACCTTCGCCGCGGGCCTTGCAACCTGGCTCGATCAGCACTCGGCACTGCCCGTGCGGCTCGCACTCGAAGGCGAGCGACCACAGGCGGGCGTGGTGCTGCTCGCGGGCACCAACGATCATTTGCGCATGGGCGTCAATGGCGTGCTGGGCTACGTGCCCGAGCCCGTCGAGGCGCTCTACCGCCCGTCGGTCGATGTCTTTTTTAACAGTGTGGTGCGCTACTGGCGCGGCCAGGCCATCGGCGTGCTGCTGACCGGCATGGGCCGTGACGGAGCTCTCGGGCTCAAGGCCATGCGCGCAGAAGGGCACTACACCATCGCACAAGACGCGGCGACCAGCGCGGTATACGGTATGCCAAAGGCCGCGGCCGCACTCGATGCCGCGATGGCCATTCTTCCATTGCCAGAGATAGCGGGCGCGGTCGTCAACGCCCTGCAACGCTCCGGTGTCAAAGGTACACTCGCACGCGGCGGTGATCATGAACCTGAAGAAGATGGAACCCGGCAGCAATAACCTCGTCGAGCCTGACCTGCGTCAGCTCTCGATCGACGACTCACGCATCATGGTCCTGCTGGTCGACGACCAGGCGATCATCGGCGAAGCCGTGCGCCGCGCCTTGCTGGTCGATCCGAATATCGGCTTCCACTATTGCGCCGACCCGGAGCAGGCCGTGCTGGCCGCCGAGCATACGCGGCCGACTGTTATCCTCCAGGATCTGGTCATGCCGGGCACGGATGGGCTCACGCTAGTACGGGAGTATCGGATGCATCCCGCGCTGAGGGAAGTGCCGATCATCGTGTTGTCGACCAAGGAAGAATCGGCCGTCAAGAGCGCCTCGTTCACGGCGGGTGCGAACGACTATCTCGTCAAATTGCCGGACTCCATCGAACTGATTGCCCGGGTGCGCTACCACTCCCGCTCCTATATGAGGCTGCAGCAACGCGACGCCGCGTATCGTGCACTGCGCAACTCACAGCAACGGCTGCTCGAGACCAACCTCGAACTGCAGCGGCTCACCCATTCAGACGGCCTGACCGGCTTGTCCAATCGTCGGTATTTCGACGAGTATCTGACCGCGGAATGGCGCCGTGCCGAACGCGAGCGCACTGAGCTCGGCATGCTGATGATCGACGTCGACAACTTCAAGTCGTACAACGACACCTATGGCCACGTACGCGGCGACGATGTGCTCAAGCAGGTCGCCACCACGATCCAGGGCGTCGCGAACCGGCCCGCAGACCTGACCGCGCGCTTCGGCGGCGAAGAGTTTGCAATCGTCCTGCCGAGCTCGTCGCCCGGCGGGGTTCGCCTGCTCGCCGAACGGGTGCGGCGCGAAATCGAGCTGCTTGGGCTACCGCATTCGGGCTCGACCACCGGCCCCGTCCTGACCATCAGCGTAGGCGGAGCGAGTGTGTTGCCCGGGTCCGGCGGCTCGGCGACCCAGCTCGTCGAAGCGGCCGACCGTGCCCTATACCGGGCCAAGAACGACGGTCGCAACCGGGTGGTCGTGGCCTAGCGGGAGTCTCTATTTTCCCTCCCCGACCCTGTTTAACGGCAAATCGATGCGCGAACTTAAGCGGGACTTTCCCCGGGTATCAGGGTCTGCCCGAGGTCTGATAGATTGATCACATGAAAGGAAAACGGACTTCCATGGACGATGTAATCCGCGCGCGCGCCTCTCGCCCGCACTGGATGCTCGCGGGTTCGCCGGCACTAAGGAGCCGCGCGCGATGAGCCGTGCGCACGTTGCCGTCCCCCCGCGCCGCCCGGCGCCCCCACTCGACATGCTCTTGTCGATGATGGAAAAGGATGGCAACAGCTGGTTCGCGACATATCGTGGCATCGAAATCCGCAGCGCCTTTCAGCCCGTGATGAGCGTGCCGCACTCGCGCGTAATCGGTTACGAAGCGCTGATGCGCTCCCGCACGCCCAAGGGCGATGCGCTCCCCCCTCCGCTGGTCTTCTCGCTCGCGCGACGCCATGACGAAGCGGTACTGCTCGACCGCCTCTCACGCGCTGTCCACGTCGCGAACTTTGCGGACCAGGGCGGCGACATCGGCTGGCTGTTTCTGAACGTGCTGCCCCAGATTCTCGAAGCGAGTTCCGAAGACGCAGAATTCGCCGACGAACTCATCTCGCATTTCGGCCTGCCCGCCGAGCGCATCGTGCTCGAACTGCTCGAGCAGCCGGCCGCCGATGAACGGACGCTGACGCAAACCGTCGACGCCTTCCACCGTCGCAACTTCCTGATCGCGATCGACGACTTCGGCAGCGGCTTTTCGAACTTCGACCGGATCTGGTCGACCCGGCCCGACATCGTCAAGCTCGATCGTTCGCTCGTCGGCCGGCTGACTCAGCGCAATAGCGACCATGAACTGATGCGTCACCTGGTCTCGATGCTCCATCAGGCCGGCACGATGGTGCTGGCCGAAGGCGTCGAAGCGGATGGCGAGCTGATGGCGCTGATGGATGCGGATGTCGATTTCGTGCAGGGCTACTGGCTCGCACGCCCCCATTTCTCCCTCGCGCGCGCCCACTCCGCCGCCGTCGAACGGGTGCCGCTGCTCTGGCCGCTGTTCGACGCCCACGCCGCACGCGCGCCACAGGCGCCGGTGCTGCGCTTTGAATCCTTCGAGCAATCGATGACGGTGGCCGCGCAAACGTATGCGCTCAAACGTGACATTGGCCGTGCGGCAGCCATCGTGTTCGAGGTAGCCGGCGCGCGACGGGTGTTCGTACTTGACGAGAACGGCGTGCAGAGCGAGCCCGCCCTCCACGTTCCCCTGCCGCCGGGCGCTGCCGCCGAGCGGCGCGATGCCGCGCAACGCCGGCTCGCCCCCCTGCTGGAATCCGGCGCGAGCAACTGGTCGCGGCGCGCCTATTTCAAGCGTGCGGTCGCCGCGCCGGGGCGGGTCGCGGTGATGGGGCCGTATTTTTCGCTCAGCGAGGGCAAGGGCTGCCACACGGCAGCAGTTGCCCTGACAATCGACAACACGACAACCGTGTTTTGCGCGGACTTTGTGCCGAACGACGACACCCCGGACGACGCATCGGACGAACCACCGAGTCTCGGTCTGGTGTAACGCAAGCCCACGTCGAATCGATGCGCCGCGCCGCCTCCCTGTGCGCGCAGGGCGACGTGCGGTACGATGCGCGCTTGCCCGGCGTGGCGTGTGTGCCCTCGCCTGCCCATGCGCCATGGCGCATCCCTGACCACCCTGTCCGACCATGTCCAGGATTCCTTTTACGCTGTCGCCCGACGAGATCGAATTCAGCGCGATTCGAGCACAAGGCGCGGGCGGCCAGAACGTCAACAAAGTCTCGAGCGCGATCCATCTGCGCTTCGATATTCCTGCGTCTTCGCTCCCCGAACTGCTCAAGCATCGTTTGATGGCGCTCAACGACCAGCGCATCACGCGCGAGGGCGTGGTCGTCATCAAAGCGCAGAACCACCGGACTCAGGAGCGCAATCGTGACGAGGCGCTGCAGCGCCTTCACGAAATCATCGAGGGCGTCAGCGTGACGCCGAAAACGCGCCGCGAAACCCGGCCGACCTTCTCCTCGAAAGTGCGCCGGCTCGATGGCAAGACACGGCGCGGCGCCACCAAAGCCGCGCGCGGCCGGGTCACGGAATAGGCGACTCGACGCCAGGCTGTCCCTCAGCAAGGCGGAGCGCGAGTCCTGAAGCGCGGCGCGTCGGTGTCGCGATGGCCTCGGCCAGCACTGTCGCTCCTCCGATGATCTCAACGGTCAGCTTGGCGCGAGTGACCGCCGTATAGACAAGTTCACGTGTAAGCGTGCGATTCGACTGGGCAGGCAGCACGAGGGCGGCGCGTTCGAACTCCGATCCCTGCGACTTGTGCACAGTCAGCGCGAGCGCGGTTTCGTGCGGCGGCAGCGCGGCCGGCGACACCGCACGCCAACCGGCGCCATCGGCGCTCGGGAACACCACGCGCAGTGCGCCATCTACGCCCGACAAGGAGATACCGATATCGCCATTGAACAGGCCCAGTGCGTAGTCATTGCGCGTGACCATCACCGGGCGGCCCGCAAACCAGCTTATGCCTGCACTGGCCTTGCCTGCGGCAGACACGCTCCCGCCAATCAGATTGCGTAGCTGGACCGACAACAAAGCATTCAGCCGCTCAACGCCGCGCGGTCCGCTGCGCACGGCGCACAAGACCCGGAAGCGGTTCAGCGCATCGAACAGTGTTGAGAGACCCGCAAGGGATTCAGGCCGGGTGGGCACGTCGGAAGGCGCCGAGTCAGCATCTGCTGATATTCGGGCCAGCGCGCTCGCGTAGCTTGCAAACCCCTGGCCTAGATGCGAGATCAGTGCGGGGCTCAATTGCAGTTCTGTATCGTCGATCAAGCGTGCAGCGGCGTCTGGCTCTTCGGAGAGTTCATCAAGCGCGGTGCGCGCGTCGCCCGCACGGATCGCCAGCGACAGCCGCCCGATCGAGGAATCGAGACCAAAGCGATAATTCTTTTCGAGCCAGACCACGCAGTCGGCCAAAGGCGCGTGCGCAGACGAAGCTTCGTCTGCGACCAATGACGGTGACGGCGAACGGCCTGCCTCCGGTGTGGGGTCACTTGAAGATGACACGCCGTCCGCAGCGGGCGATGGCGTTTCGTCAAAGAGACTGAGTTGGAGTGACGACGTGTCCTTGCCTTGGGTGTCGTTACCTCGGGTGTCGTTACCTCGGGTGTCGTTACCTTGAGTGCCCTCACCGCGGGCCAGCCCCTCCACCACACCCGGCCACTGCGCACGCAATGTCTGCACGGGCAAGCCGAGTGCCTTGGCCAGCACGTTCAATCGCGTCTCGCTCAACACAGGCCGCGAACTCAGTTCCGCAAAGACGGCCCCGGCTTCGACCGCTGCAAGCTGGTCCTTGTCGCCAAGCAGGATGAGCCGCGCATGGGGCGCGATGGCGTCGAGCAACCGTGCGCCCATCGCGACATCAATCATCGATGCTTCATCGACCACGACCGCGTCATACGGCAACGGCCGGCCGCGCCGATAGCGAAACTGTCCCCCGCCCCCCGCCCCAAGCAGCCGATGGAGCGTCGACGCCCGCGTCGGCAGGCGTTCGACAAGTTCGGGCGGCAAGGTGCCCGCGCGCGACAGCAGCGCTTCCTGCATGCGTTGCGCGGCCTTGCCCGTCGGCGCGGCAAGTGCGACGCGCAAAGCAGGATTTGCGGTCAGCAGGCAGGCCAGGATGCCCACTACGGTGGTCGTCTTCCCCGTGCCGGGGCCACCGCTGATGATCGTGAGGCGGCGATCAAGCGACAGCGCGGCTGCGACCCGTTGCCAATCGACTTCACCCTCCGGCGGCGTCCCCGGAAACGCATCGAGCCGCGAGCGCAACGACGCCGCATCGAGTGGCTCCCGACTGGTTGCCAGTGCGCCGAGGGCACGCGCCAGGCGCTGTTCGTAGTCGTAGTAGCGCGCGAGATAGAGGCGGTCGTGCGCATCAAGCACGAGCGGCTGGTCTGCCGTTCGTCCCACCAATCCGCTCGCCAAAAGACGCTCGCGCCAGACTCGCAGCGATTCGCCGCTGCGCTCGGCAAGCGTCACAAGCTCGATACAGACATGGCCGTCGGCCGTGGCCCGGCTCGTTTCGGCGGCCGCGCGTGCAAGCGCACGAACGGCGTCTGCCGGCGCATTGCGCTGAATCGCAAGCCAACGCAGCCTGCGCGCAAAACCATACGCTAACGAACCCGTGAGGTCGTCGCCTTGAGCAAGCGCTTCACTGGCTGAAAACCCGCCCGGTGCATCGAGGTCGGCGGACTCGTTTTCGAGCGCCGCGATTGCCGCATCGAAATCATCGAGACTCATATCGCGCCTCCGTCAAGCAGGGCATCGAACCGTTCGATCAGGCCGCGTGAAGGCCGATCACGATGCACCCCTGCGGGCTGTTCGCCGTCACGCCATGTCGGCCTTACACCGCGAATGAAGAGATAGAGCGAGGCGCCGAAATGGCGATCGTAGTCGTAGTCGACAATGCGGCCCCGCAGATAGCGATGCAGCGCGACACAGTAGATCAGCGACTGCAGTGCGTAACCGTGTTCCTCCATGGCCACGGCCATCGACGTGCGACCGTAACCGGCTTCGGTATCGCCAAGATGGTTCGACTTCCAGTCGATGATCCAGTAGCGTCCCCGATACTCGAACACAAGATCGATAAAACCGCGCAGATACCCATGCAAGGTCGCTGCATCGAGCACGAGATTCGGATAGCCATGCTCGAGCAGCAAGCGCGTCATCGCGTGGAGGTCGAAGGCAGGCGCCGACAGCATGAACTCGAATTCAGTGAGCCTGCGTCCCAGGGGAATCACATCAAGCGATAGCCTGGCAAAAGGGGCATTTGCTCCCGTGCTCGCAGGTTGAGCCTCAACAAAACGTAGCGCGTTCTCTCGCTCGCTATCATCGAACGCTGCAAGCACGGTACCGCTTACATCGGCGAGCAAGGCCGCCATCATCGCGGGCATGCGGGTGGCGAGTTCAGGAGCGGCCGGTGCAGGACGTTCGGCAAGCGCTCGTGCAATCGCGACCGGCCAAGTTTCGGGCATGGTGAAATCCGCGAGTTCGAACAGCCGGTGCAGACACTCGCCCGCGGCCGCACCCCGCGGAAAATCGAGGATATCGTCTGCGTCACGCGCATGGACCGTCGCTCCGCTGCGTCCGAATGCAGCGTCATCCGCTTCGCTCACACGTTCATCATGGTCGGGACGTGGATCGCGCAATGCCGACGGTTCACCCGGTTCGCTCTCATGACGTTGCTCGATCAGAGCGCTGAAACTCGAGATTCGCCACGCTTCGCGCAGATGGCGCAGCGCGGTACGCGCAAACAGGGGTTCCGTGTCGTGCTGGGTCGAAGGCGCACGGCGCCCATGCTCGATCAATGGCAGCGGTTCGAGCACGATGGGGCCGCCTGCAAGTGCCTGCCAGGCCGCGACGATCTCGGCGGGCTCGGGGGGGGCCTCGAACCAGTCCGCGACGCTACGGCCTGCGCCTGCCACTAGCCAGTTCAAGACACTGCGCTGCGCTTCCTTGGTCGATTTGCCGCTCCGATACACGCCGGCCACCAGATAGCAGCGATAGACCGAACGCGTGAGTGCCACGTAGACAAGCCGCGCTCGTTCGGCGGCCTCCTCGACGCGTGTCTTCAGATCGATCGAGTCGCTGAGTGCGTCGTCAAGTTCACGATAGTCGATCACGGTCTTGCTATCGTCGCCATGGTATTCACTGGGTGACGGCAGCTTGCCACCTCGCGCCGACTGCAACAGACCATCGGCCAGATAAGGGCAAAACACGACCGCGTATTCAAGCCCTTTCGACTTGTGGACCGTGACGATCTGGACCAGATTGCGATCCGACTCGAGCCGCAACTGGACATCGTCGCTCGACGGCGGCGCCGCACGCTGGGCCGCGAGCCAGCGTAACATCGGCGAGGCACCGGGATGTTCGGCCGCGCGGGCCTGCAGCAGCTCAGCGAGGTGCGACAGATCGGTCAGCCGCCGTTCTCCCAGCGGCAGCGCGACGATGCGCTGGGAAATCCGAAGCTCACGCAACAAGGTCCGCCACATTGGCGCAAAACCGCGCTCATGCCAGATCGACCGATAACGTGTGAGCCGTTCGACCCACGGCGTCGCATCCACCGCCTGCTCGGCCGCGACCCGCCGTTCCATCGCCGCACCCGACTCACCCGCGAGCGCGCCACTCACCTCGATATCGTCGAGCCGTGCGATAGCCGCGGCGTCGAGACCCATCCAGTCGATCGCGAGTGCCGCGCGCAAGCGCCGCAAGTCACCAGGCGCCTCGATCGCCAGGAGAAGCTGCTCGATATGCGCGGCGTCATCCGTCGCGAACACGGACTCTCGCGTGAGTTCGACGCTAGCGATACCCCAGCGCGAAAGCACGCGCTTGACCTCGGCAGCCTGACGGCGGGTCTGCACCAATACCGCGATCTGTCCGGGAGCGAGCGGCACCGTTCCGATCGATGCACCGCCGTCCTCCCGATCGCTTAGCAAGCGAACAATTTCGGCCGCACATGCATCGGCGGCAGCCAGGCCGAATTGGCCCTTGTCGAGCCATTCATCCGCAGGCAACTGCCAGACATGAAGCGCCGCATCGGCATGCGTGCCAGCCGCGCCCAGGTCGAGCAAGGATGCACGCTGCCGTTGCCCGGGGCGAACTTCGGCGTAGTCGAGCCCCTCCAGCATGAAGGCCTCTGGGTTCGCCATGAACAGACGATTGCATGCCGCGATCATCGCCGCCGTCGATCGCTGGTTGACCGCAAGCGAATAGACAGCATCGGCAATGTCGCGCGCCCTCATGTAGGTTTGCAGATCGGCAGCGCGAAAACTGTAGATCGCCTGCTTTGGGTCCCCCACTAGGAACAAGGGACCATCGGGCGCGTAGATCCGATGGAAGATATCGAACTGAAGCGGGTCGGTATCCTGGAACTCATCGATCAACGCAGCCGGATAACGCTCGCGCAAGGTCGGCGCGAGCCACGCATGCTGGTTCAACGCGCTTTGCAAATTCGACAGGAGATCGTCGAAAGACAAGGCGCGTTGCGCACGCTTGACCTCAGTCAGCGCACGCGGCGCCCAGTCGAGCCAGCGATGCACGAGCGCGAGCCAGCGCGTCCGGTAGGCATCCTGCGTCGATTCGAGCGCATCGAGCAGCGCGTCTATATGTTCGAAGAAAACATGCTCGGGCGGCGTCTTGCCCTTGTTAGTCTTGCTTGCGAGCGTGCTCGCGCGCAACAGGTCGAGCTTTTCGGGCAGCGGCGCATGCGGATCGCGCTGCGTGGCGTGCAAGGCCCAGTCTTCGAGCACGGTGCGCAGTGTTTCGGACTTATAGCTATTTTTATTGAGGACGGCGAGGCCTGCGTCGACCGCGCGTTCAATGGCTTCCTGCTCCGCGGACCAGACCTGCCACGCGTCACCGATCGTGCGGCTGAAGATCGCGTCGGGACGCTCTGGCACGGCCGTGCGTGGTGCGCTCGACGCTTTCACGGCCGCCAGCACCGACGCGTCCCACTTGAGCTCGGCCAAGGGCTTCTTGAGTCGACGCCGAAGCTCGTCGTCGAGTGAGGCCGGCGTCGCGTTATGACTCACCAGCCAGGCAGCGAAGCCATCGACCTCGGCGGCTTCGGGTTCGACGCTTTCGCGCCAGAAACGCGTGGCAACATCGAGTCGCATCTGCGCATCGTCACCATCGAGATCGAACTCGAAGGGCAACGCCGCCGCAAACGGCGCTTCTTCTAGCGCACGCCGGCAGAACCCGTGAATGGTGCGAATCGACGCTTGGTCAAAACCGTTCAGGGCGAGACGCAGCCGCAGCAGCGCCTGTTCACGCGTGAGCGACTCGCTGAGTGTCGTGTCATTGAGGCGCGCTATAAATGGGTCGTCGATCGCTTCCGGGTCGCCAAATTCGAGCCAGTGCGCGACGCCCGCGATCCGCGCGCGAATCCGCTCTTGGAGTTCGGCCGTCGCAGCCTCTGTGAAAGTCACCACGAGAATCTGGTCGACTTCGAGCGAGGTCTCGAGCAACAGACGCACGTAGAGTGCGGCGATATTCCACGTCTTGCCGGTGCCGGCCGATGCCTCGATCTGGTTGATGCCTTCGAGCGGGCAAATGAAGACGTCGAGTTCGTTGATGACGCTCATGGCTGCTCCGGGCCAAGATGCGCACGCAACGGTTCGAGCACGTCGCGCGCCAAAGCGTCGAAACGCGCGTCAAAGCGAAGCGCCGTGCCGCGCCATGCGGTGCTCACATACGGGTCGTCCTGCTCACCCGCGCGATCGAAGCCACCCTGCCAGGCTGTCATCGCGGCACCCTCGCCCTTGTCGACCCAAGCCCACGAGGTCTTCGGAAAAAACGGCAACGGCGCGCACAGACCCGCGCGATACAAGGTCACGAGTTCGCATAGATGACGCCGCGCGTCGGGGTCTTCGCGAAACGTGAAGCGCGCGCCGCGACCGATCCAGTAGGTCGACAACGCAACGCCCGCGGGCTTCACGGTACAGAGCACGAGGTGATGCAGCCAGGCACCCAGATAGTCGCGTGCCGTCGGTGAAGCATGACGATAGACCACCAGACCCAGTGAGGTCATCGCGGGCAATGCACCGTCGAGGACCAGCGCTTGCCGATCGATCGCATCGGCGATTACGGCATCGATCAAAGGCAGACCGTGTTGCCGGACACCTTCAGACCAGCACGCGGACAGATCGAGCGCGAAATAAGGCGCGGCTTCGAGTGCGTCGCCCCGCGCCGCACGCACGGTAATCGCGAGCCGAGCCAGCGAATTCAGCTCGCGTTCGCGCCAGATCGCGCCGGTCGCCCCGCCGGGCAACTCATGGATTGCGCGAGCGATGCGTCCGGCTCGCGCAATATCCGCCTCGCCATCGACCAGCAAGGGCAACAACCGATCGGCCAGCGCATCGCGACCATCCCAGTCGAGCACGAAGGGTTCGCTCTCGTCGAGCTCGGCTCGCGCACTCCTGAAGTTCAATCCGAGGCGATCGCGCAGCAAGGCGCGCGCCGGTTGGCTCCAGAATGCCAGCAGTGCGTCGAAGGAAACGGCCTCATCTTCGGGAGGCGGTAGCGCAACGGCGAAGAAGGCCCGCGAGGGCGATCCAGTATCCGTGACGGCATCGGTGGTGGCATGGGTGGCTTGGGGGGTCGCCTGCATCACCTCCCGCGGCCCTAGCAGCGCGCCCGCGACCTCGGCCCGCATCGGGTCGAATGTGAACAATGCGCCATCGCGGCGCAGATACTCCACCGCATAAGGTTGCAACGGGTGCTCGACGACAAAGCCCGCCCGCGCCTGAGCAATCTCTTCGGGTGGCGCTGCCGCGCCGGCGAGCGACGCCCCAAGGTAGTCGAGCAGCTCGTCGACGGGCGCGGCGGGTGGTTTGATGGCGTTGTCACGAATACTGCGGCCCGTATACCCGACCACGAAGTGATCGGTCGCCGCGAGCAGATAGTCGAGGAAAAGATTGCGATCGTCGTCGCGACGCTGACGATCCCCGAGTTTCGGAAAGGCGGCCAGCAGATCGAACTCCGGCGCGCGGGCCGCGTTCGGCAACACACCATCGTCGAGGCCGAGCAGACAGATCACGCGAAACGGCACCCCACGCAAGCTTGTCAGTGCCGAGAAAGTCACACTGCCGGCAGGCACCCCGCCGCGAGCCGGGTCGTCAAGCGCTGAAGCGAGTGCGTCGCGCAACACCTCGACGGGAATCTCGAGTTCACGCGTGCCCTCGCTGATCGAACGCGCGAGCAGGTCAACTGCGTCGCGAAGGTCGCCAAGATCGTCCGCGAAAGCAGGCGACGCGTCGAAGAAACGCCCCAGTGCCTCATTGAGGAGGCGTTGCCAGCCGGTCGCATCGCGCGCGCGGCCACATGCCTGGGCGAAGCGGTCGAGTTCATCTACAAAGGCGCTCAAACGCCCCAGCAGTTCGGCCTCGGCGCCGGCTGGCCCCACCGTGGGGAGCCAGTCTTCGACCGGCTCGGCATCGTCGGGCAATGCGTAACCGAGATAGAGACGCAGGAGTGCATCGGCAAAGGTATGGCGCCGACGCGCGATCGAAGCCGCCGATCCACTATGCACGTCGGCATCGGAACTGTGACCGTCATCCGCATCATTCAGCGATGCCAGCGGGTCGATCTCGCTTCCCCTCGAAGGGTTCGCGTCGTCAAAGCCCAGCCCACGCCGCGCGCCTGCGGCCGCAAGCCACTCCTGCAGGGTATCGAGCGCCGCTGAATCAATGCCATAGCGCGCCGCAATCGCATCGACCCGCAACCACTCGATTAACTGCGAGGCCCCCAGCGAAGCATCCGACAAGGCCAGCCAATCGAGCATCACGCGCGCGACGGGGTTGGATTGCGAGGGCGGCAAACCGGTGATCCGATAAGGAATACGAGGTCCGTCCCCACCCCCGAACACAGCGTCGATCGCCGGCGCCGCCGACGGCAGATCGGGCAAAGCGACCAGCACATCGGCGGGCGTCAGCGAGGCATCCGCCTCGAACCATGCAAGCAAGCGGTCGTGCAGGGCCTCGAGTTGCCGCGTCAGGCTATGGCCGATATGAATCTCAATGCTGTCATCGGCGACGTCTGCGTGCGCTGCCCGCTCCGGCCAGCGCCTGAGCTCGAGGATCGCGTTCTGGACCGAGGCCAGCCAGGTCGATGCCGGGTTCGCCTCGAAGACGTCCGCTTCTGCGTCGACGTTTGCCTCGGTCATCTCATGGACGATATGCAGCAAGGCCTGGGTTTGACGGCCCCATTCGGCGAGCAAGGGGTTGCCCACTTCCTGATAGTCTGCCCGCCCTGCCGCTTCGAGTCGTCCGACCTGACGCTCAGTCACGATGTCGTGCCAGAACTCACGGCACGGGTTCAACAGATAGAGATCGACATCGATAAAGCGGCCAAACTCGCGCAGGAGCGCCGCGTGCAACGGTGCAATCGTCGGCGGCGCAAACACAGAAACGCGCGCGGGCCAGACTGCCCTGACCGCTTCGACATCAAGGCTCGCCGCCAGGCCGAGAAAACGCTGCGCGATGACGGGTTCACCCAGCGGGTCGCCGAGATCGTCGAGCACACGTTGCCAGAGTGTCGATTGCCAGCGTTCGTCGGCCCGATTGACTTCGCTCGCGTTCACGTTCCCGCCTTGCAGATCGAACAGAGACTCACCCCGCTGCCAACGGCCCAGGTACTCCGGCCGATAAGTCAGGTAATGATCGAACACCTCGGCGATCCGCACCGCGAGCGCATAGCGCATCGCCGCGTCGGCATGGCCGAGATAGCGCGCAAGGCGCTCATGCCCCGGAGCCTGCCAGGCACCCGCATCGAGCAGCCGGTACAAACGCCAGCTCAACCTGTCGGGCGAGAACGGCGATTGCTCAGGGACAGGAGCGACCTTGCCAATCTGTTCCCAGAGCCAGCTCGCAAGGTAGGCAAAACGCAGGTTGGCGGCCACGCCAAAGGTACCGGCCAGATCGAGCTCGAGCCGGCGGCGTAAGGCGGCGCTCGGCACAATCAGGTGTTCGGGCGCAAACACATCGCGTGCGGGCGCTCGCGCCAAAGCCGTACAGAGGGCGGCGGCGAGTGCTGGCTGACGATTCGACTGAATGAGGTGAAGCATCCGGAAGCAGGGCTTGAGAGAAGGCGCAGGACAAAGGCTTAGACCCGGTCAGGCAGGACCGCACGACGACAGGGGAAACGGTACTGCCATTCTCGCACGAGACACGCTAGACTTTCCTTCAATGTGTGCAGGCGACTGCGGAGCCAATCGACCCATCGATGCGATATTCGACCGAGATCAAGAAGTTTCTCTATAGCCAGTACTTTTATGGCGGTTTGCGGATCGCGTTCGGTATTTCGTTCCCGGTCGTGCTGAGCCTGCTGGTGTTTCACGACGCCGATCTTGGCTTCACGATCTCGGCCGGCGCGCTCGCGGCCTGCGTGGTCGACATGCCCGGCCCGCTCAAGTACAAGCACAACGAGATGCTGACGTGCACGCTGCTCGGCACCCTCTCGGCACTCGTGACAGGTATCGTCAGCCCGTGGCCCGCGGCGCTCTTCTTGACCGTGGTCGCGCTCTCGTTCGTGCTGTCGCTGATCGTGGTCTACGGTTTTCGCTGGCCCCAGATCAGCTTCGCAACGCTGTTCATGATGATCCTCACCATGGACTCGCACTTCACGCTCGCCGAGGCATTCGCCAACGCCGGCTGGATCCTGCTTGGCGGCCTTTGGTACACGTACTGGAGCACCGCGCTCAGCCGTCTTCAGCGTGACCGTGTCGAACAGCAGGCGATCGCCGAGAATCTGTTTGCGATGGCCGAGTATGTACGCGCCCGCGCGGCGTTCTACGACTTGCATACCGATCTCGACGACTGCTACCGCGACCTCGTGCTGCGCCAGATCACCACCATCGACAAACAGGATGCCTCGCGCGACATCGCGCTGCGCAATCTGCCGCGCCTGCGCAATGGCCGGCTCGATGCGCACCGCACGGTGCTGTTCAATCTGTTCGTCAATTCGGTCGACCTGCACGATGGCGTGCTCGGCTCGCATACCGATTATCCGATGCTGCGCAACACCTTCGGCGATTCGGACCTGATGATGTTCTTTCGCGACGTACTCGAAAAGCTCGCCGACGATCTCGAGCACGTCGGCCTCGCCGTGCTGCGCGACACGCCCGTCGAAGAACGCGTGCACACGAAGGCCGAATTCCGTGCGATCGAGTACGAGATCGACCAGTTGCGCAAGAAGAACTTCCCGGCCGAGCACCCCGAAGCCTATGCGGCCGTGGTGGCCTCCTATCGCCGGATCTGGAGTGCGGCGCGCGTGCTCGACAAGATGCGCGCTAACACCCATCCGGACATCGCAGTCGCCAAACCCGAGATGCCGATCGACAAGGCCCTCGATCGCTTCTTGCAGCGGCGACGCGTCCAGTGGGGTCTGATCTTCGCGAATCTCACGATGGCATCGCCGACCTTTCGTCACGCCCTTCGCGTCGTCATCGCCGTCGCGCTCGGTTTCTGGCTCGGGCGCATCCTGCCGCTCACGCACAGTTACTGGATCTGCATGACCACGGTCATCATTCTGAAGCCCGGCTTCTCGTTGACCCGCCAGCGCAACACCCAGCGGATCATCGGCACCGCGATCGGCTGTGCGGCAAGTGTCGCCCTGATCTTGACCGTGCATAACCACAACATCCTGTTGCTCGTCATGGCAGTCTGCATGGTGATGGCTTATAGCCTGACGATCTTCAACTACACGGCCAGCGTCACCTTTACCTCGGCCTTCGTGCTGATCCTCTATCACCTGCTCGCGCCCGCGAGCATGCGGCTGATCGGTGAGCGTGCGATCGACACGGCGGTCGGTTGCGCCCTCGCCATCGCTTCGAGCTACCTGTTCCCCTATTGGGAATACCGGCTGATGGCGCCCCTGGTCAAGGAAGTGGTCGGCTCGATGCGTCGCTACCTCGATGCGATCTGGCCACGAGGTGTCGTCATTGCGAGCGAGGCCGCGCGCCACGCTGCCGAGCAGGCCGTGATGAATGTGCCGCAGGTCGAGGTTGCGCCCCATCAGGTTGCCGAGCCACCGATGCAGGGTGGCAAGCTAGGTCAGGTGATCCCCACGGCACCGAGCGGCACGATACCCACCCGCGCAACCGACTCGACGATCGACTCGGACTTCGCGCGCAGGCTGGCCAGCAAGAATATGCAAGTGGCCCACGCCAATTTGGGCAATGCGTTCCAGCGCATGATGCTCGAGCCGAAGTCCCAGCAACGCTTCGTTGCCGAACTGAACGACCTGCTGGTACAAAGCCATGCGCTCGGCTCGCAGATGACCGCAGCCGCGGTGCTGCTAAGCGCGCCGCCCGTCGGGCCCCCGGCGATCTCGGGCCTCGAGCGCGCGCTCGACGACGTCCGCGAGAATCTGATCCGCGCCGAGCGGGCGGATGCGACGCCTGCGGCGGACCTCCGCGAGCTGACGCGCGCGTTGGATTCGATGGTCGTGCAGGTGGAAAAGGAAGAGGTGGCAAGCCCCGATGCGATTCAGGACCTCAAGCTGCTCGCCCATCAGAGCAAGCAGATGATCGCGGCCTCACGGATCATCCGCAAGGACACGGCGGCCATTCGGCTGCCAGTCTGACCCAGGCGGGGTTGCCGTGTCGGGCCGGCCCGGCTTGCCGGTGCCGGTTGCCCAGTGTCGAATTGCCGTTGCCGCAGTAACGCAGTGCCGCGTGGCCGGCCTATTGACCGCCCGAAGCCGGCACGGCTACCGAAGCCGCGGTCCCGGCTGCCCCCGTCGTTCCCGAGCCTGCCGGAGCCGACGCTGCGGTGACAGCGCTTGCCGCATCCGCGCGCTGCTCGGCTTCATATTCGTCACGGCCTGAAATCGCTTCGTAAAGCAGCATGGCAATCATGATGGCCACCACGGCAAATACAAAGATCCCGATCCAGGTGACCGGGTCAATCTTCTTTTTCGGAGCATTCATGATGGGGCAGGATCGAACGGCATGAAAAGGTGCTGCGCATTCTACGCGTTACCCGGCACTCACTGCCGATTGCCGCGAGCTCGGTGCGGCGTTCGGGGGCAAACCCGACCCCGATGGACGGGGGCGATCTCAAGCGCTGGCCGCCGCGCACATTCACTGTTCGCGCGGTCGTACGGGCAAGGCCGTGGAATATTTGATCTGTTCCATGGCAAAGCTCGAGCTCACGTCATGAAGTGGAACCCCGCGAATCAACTGTTTGTAGATCCGGTCGTAATCGTCGATATCCGACACCACGACACGCAATAAATAATCGGTTTCGCCGCTCATCCGGTAGACCTCGACGACTTCGGGAATCATCTCGACGGTCTCGGTAAACTGCCGCGCCCACGCTTCACTGTGCTGGTTGGTCCGGATCGACACAAAAACGGTGGTGCCCACACCCAGCTTGCGGGCATCGCACAGGGCGACTTGCGAACGAATGACGCCGCTTTCCTTAAGCCGCTGCACCCGCTTCCAGCACGGGGTCTGCGACAGGTTCACCTGCTGCGCGAGTTCAGCCACGGGCATCGTCGCGTCGCGTTGCAGGAGTTCAAGCAGCTTTCGATCGATGAGATCCATATCGGCAAGTCCGGAGAAGAAAATTCTATAACAGCCTGTTCGGCAAGAATAATAGGGAAAAGTTTTCGGCGATCGAAATGATATAAATCCAGGTACGGATTACATTCAGCCTGCCGGCCGATCAAACGACGAACCCCTCCCTTTCGCGCATGCACCTGCCAGCCCCTGCTACTCCCAGCACAAACCGTGCGCACTCGGCATTCGGCGTGCTTTCACAATGCTTCGCGGCCGCGCTCGAGGCCGCTTGTGGCGCGCCGGCGGCGCAATTCGGGCAGCGTATTCGCACCGCCCTCAACGATGCGGCGGTACTCGCGGCACATCTGCCGGCCGAAGTGCTCGATGGCTCTGAAACCGGCTATTCACGACATGTGCTGGCAATGGACCCGGCGGGTCGCTTCGCGGCAGCCGCGCTCGTCTGGCGTCCGGGACAGCACACGGCGGTGCATGCTCATCAGACCTGGTGCGGGTATCGGGTGGTCAAGGGCGTGCTTAGCGAAGACTATTTTCGCTGGGACAAGGAGGCTGCGCAGGCCTGTCTGGCTGAGACTCGCCAGCGCGGGGCCGGCGAATCGTCATTTGTTGCGGCGGGGTTTGACGGCATTCATCGCCTCGGCAACCGGAGCCCGCACACGGCCATTTCGTTTCACGTCTATGGCGTGCATGCCGACGACATCGCGACCCGGGTCAACCGGCTCGTCGATACCGCGGCGCCACTCGACATGGCTTGATGCCACATCGCATCCCCCTGCCTAGGTTCCAGCCGTGCCGTCGCCAGCCGTCGGAATCTGCGGGGGTACCTCGTTCGAAGCCTGGCTCGCCTCGGGCACCGTTTCGGGCACTACGGCAGGCTGGATGATGGGCTTGAGCGGCGCGGCCGGCCTTGGGGCCGCACGCCGGGAGTCGACTGACCCTGGCGACCCACCACCTTGCGGTGGCACGGGCAAGGGGACGGAAGGCATGCCTTGCAGGGGATTCGGATGTGCGCCCTGCGGTCCACCTTGATGCCCTGCCCCCTGATACCCGCCTTGAAGCGAGCCCTCGTGCACCGACGCGCCTGTCGTCGCGGCCACGCCCGCTGGCATCACGAGCACTTCGTCATGCGCGCCCCTGACCATCTGCACCCCTTGCTGCGCACTCCACGGCGCGGCCCCTGCCGCAGGGTCGGACGGATAGCGCAGCATCATCTGCGGCACGGGAATCTCGATACCTTCCTCGTCCATGCGCCGCTTCAGATGTTGATTGAACGCGCGCACGATCGGCCATTGCTGAAGCGGCCGCGTCTTGATCTGCCCTTTGATCACCATCCAGTTCGGGTCGAAACGATCAAGACCAAAGACCTCGACCGGCCCCAGCATCTCGCGCCGATACCGAAAATCGTCATGGAGCTCCTTGCCGACCTCATGAATCAGATGGGTGATGCGATCGACGTCGGCAGAGAACGGCACCCGTACATCGAAGACAGCGATGGCGAAGTCGCGCGAGAGGTTCTTCACCGTCTTGATCTGTGAAAACGGAATAGCGTGGATCGCCCCCTGGGAGTCACGCAGACGACACGTCCGGATGCTCAAGGTTTCAACGATGCCCGCGTGGCCGCCATCGACCTCGATCGAGTCGCCGACCGAAATCGTGTCTTCGATCAGGATAAAGAGGCCCGTGATCAGATCCTGCACCAGCGACTGCGCGCCGAACCCAAAGGCCAACCCGATCACACTTGCACCAGCGATCAACGGCGTCACGTTGATGCCTAGATTCGCAAGCGTCGAGATGATGACGATCACGAGGATCACGATAAAGGTGAAATTGCGGATCAGCGGCAGCATCGTGCGGGCGCGGCTGCTCGGGCCCGTCTGCTTGCCGCGGTGCGTCGTCGGATTCAGGGCCTCGGTCACCGCGGTATCGAGGATGATCCAGACCAGCCATGAGAAGAACAAGGTCGCGCAGATACTGAAGATCGCGTGACTGATACCGCGCCCGCTCGCCGACTCCTGCGCGAAGCGCACGATCGAACGATCCCAGAGGCGCGCGCTAAGCTCGAAAAACGCGAGCCAGATCAGCACGGTCAACAACGATCCGAAGAACCGCACCAGCCGGATCAGATAGACCGACTGACCATGTCGCATGCGCCGCTGCGAGCGTTCGGGCGAGCGCGTCAGGTGGCGCACGATGGCCGTGAGGAAAAACGCGACGACCATCAACAGCGCGCTGGCGATCGCCTTTTGCAGCACGTGCTCGGACGAATCCGTGCCCAGCAGGGTCGCGAAGATCGAAGCGGCCGACAGCAGCAACATCGGCACATGCCAGAGCGAGGCAATGATCGAAAACGTCTCGTTGAGCGCCTTGTGAGCTTGCCGATATTCATAAGCACGGTTACCCAGCAGATGCGCCACCGGACGCCGGAACATCAGCGCGAACACGCCCGCGAATACCGCCGCACCCATATTGCAGGCGGTGGAGAGCAGCGAGGACAGGTTGCCGCCGAGTGCCGCCACTACACGGTCGTCGACGGCAGCATCACCCAGTGCGCCCAACACGCCGATCACCACCAGCAGGTGACGCGCCTGAACCAGCAGCACCTGGACCGCGGCGCGCCGGTGCCCGGACGAAAACAACGAGAACATGATCAGACAGAGCGCCGAGAACACGGCACCCGCCACCAGAGCGTACGAGACCACGACCGCAAGCGTGCGACCGAGTGAATCATCGAGGACGCGCGACAGCATGAGCGTCAGCAGGAACGCAACGGTCAGCGGGGCAATGCGCCGCGTCGCGAACAGCAACAAGGCCGGTGTGGTCGGGTTCGGCTTGAGATGGACGGTGTATTGAAAGTACCGACCCGCGCGACGTTCCACAAAAGCCAGGATCAGTGCGGTCGCCCCCCAGATCACCAGCATCGAAAAGAAGTCGAGCACCAGTTCCTTGAACGGCGTGCCCGTACTGCCATAGAAAATCGCGCTGAAATCCTTGCTGGCCGCCGTGATGCGCGTCTGCCAATAGTGAAGCGGCGAACGCCCCACGCGTACGTTCTGCTGAACTTCGGTCAGGCCAGTGGCGATCGCCCCGAGCAGGCCGGCGCTCGCCGCAGGCGACGGCGCCTGGCTCGCATCGACCATGCGGTCGGCGTCGCGCAGCTTCTTGAGTTGTCCGACCAGCGCGACACGCTGCTTGTCGTTGTCGAGCGTATTGATCACCGAGTCGAGCGACTGGGCAAGTTCCGCACGACTCGCTGCGCTCGGCGCTGCAGCGGCCGAAGCCGGTGCGGCGGGCGCGATCAGCTTGGCGAAGGTCGTCAAGGAGGGAATCGCGGCAGCCGCGCCCGTGGGAGCAACAGCGGCCGGCGCAGGCGCGGGGGCGGGAGCCGCAGATGAAGCAGGCGCTGAAGACGCGTCGGCACGTGCACCCGTTGCGCTCAGCAGCATCAAGCAAGCTGCCAACAGCGCAAGCCCTGACCAGAACATCCTCAATCGCACGCGAAGCGCACGTCTCGGCCGGAAAGTCGAATCCTGCGGACTCATCTAGGCCTCATGCAAAACGTTAAACCAATGGCAGAAGGTCGTCCGTACGGACGACCTTCACTTCGGCCGCTATTTTGCCTGCTTACGACGCTTGTCGAAGCGATCGAGGACGACTCCGCATCAGCCGATTGAAACAAACTGTATCGCTGCGGGCCTGTCGGACTCAGCCCACTTTGCGCTTGGCGATCTTGCGCACACGCGCACGCTCGTGCTGCTGCAGCGAGCCCGCGACGTCGGCAAGCGTCTGCTCCGAGAGCGTCTGGTCGATCGCCTGCTCGATACGTTCTGATACATCCAGGAGCACGGTACGGATATGGCGCCCGACCACCGAGCCCGCAGCCGGCTTCTCGCGGTGCAGCGCGAACACCGGTGCATCCTCGAGCGCGCGGTAGACATCGACCAGGCGAATTTCCGAAGCGTCGCGTGCGAGCAACGCACCGCCGCCCGTGCCGAGTTGCGCCGTGGTCAGCCCCGCCTGTGCAAGCATCGAAAGGAGGCGCCGGATCAGCGCCGGATTAGTATTGACACTGGCGGCGATCCGCTCCGAGGACAGTGGCGACCCGTCATGCAGGGCCAGCATTGCCAGGATATGGACGCCGACCGAGAACCGGCTGCTGGTGTTCACTGTCTCTCCTCGTCTATGGGTGATTCTTCACTGACTTTTCGGGATCACTTTCGTTCTTCAGGATCACGATGAAACGGAAGAAACTGAAACGAGAATAGGTACAGATGCGGAAACGGTCAAGGACTATGTGGCGCACGAAGCAAACCCGTGCCCGTCGAAGGGGTTACAGGACCTTACCTCGAGCGGCTCCGGCACGGCCTCACGGGGCCGTTCCGGGAGGCATGTACGTACCTGCTTTTTATTGGCTTGCCGCGCCGCTGGCTGCGTCAGGCGCACTCGCCGCGACGGCGCCACTCGCCAGTTCCTGGAGTTTCTTGCCGGCTGCCTGCAGGCCTTCACCGGCCTTGGCCGCGGCTTTCGAGGCGGCCGCGCCCATCGCGGCATTGGTCGCGCTCGCGACTTCGCCGAAACTCGCGCCGGAGGCGGGCACCCCGATCGCGGCTTTGGCCGCGTCGACCAGGGAGGCAGCCTGCGCGCCGACTGCACTTGCCGCGCTGGCGATGTCTGGAGCGGCCGCTGAAACCGCCGACGCCCCGGCGGCCATGACCGCGCTCGCGTCGCTGGCGATGCCGGCGATCGCGCCCGAGGCGGCCGCCGCCGCGCTTGCGCTGGCATCGCTCGCAGCCTGGTCGGGCTGGCTCGATTGTTGATGACAGGCGCCAAGGCCGGCGAGAATCGGGATGACAAGCACCGCCATCAGGGCGGCGCGCCCGAGCCGGTGGGGGCTCGAGACGGGGCGAACGTTCATACACTCCTCCAGGCGGACAATCCGCCAGCGAAGTGTATGACGATCGGGATCGATTGAGCGCAAAAGCGCGCGAAAATCGCTTTCAACTGACTGACACCGCTGCCCTGACCTACCTGGTGGATTGACTCGCCGGGTCTGGTCGACGGGTCTAGTCCACTTCACGCGCCTCGGGCTCGTCGTCGAACATCCGGTACTTGCGCATTTTTTCCCATAGCACCTTGCGGCTGATGCCGAGAAACTGCGCCGTGTCCTGGCGGCGCCAGCCGTGCGCGTCGAGGGCCTCGGCAATACGGCCGCGCTCGGCCATATCCCATTTGCTGCGATCGATCACCTCGACGCTCGCGTCCGTGCGTGGCGGCTGGGCGTTGCGCGCACGCAGCAGGATGCTCTGCAGACGTTCGGCATCCCAGCCCAGCTGACGCACCGTCACGCCGATACGCTCGGCGAGATTGCGCAATTCGCGCACATTGCCCGCGAAATACGTGTCGGCAATGGCATCGGTCAGCCAGTACGGGACGTCGTTGAGTTCGGCGAGCTTCTCCTGGCCGAGCACCGAGACCAGAAAAGATTTGAAAATCGCGATCTTGTCGATCGCGCCGCGCTCCTCGAGGCTAGGAATCGACAATTCGACCACCGCGAGCCTGTAATAGAGATCTGCACGGAACAACTGTTCCTTGATCAGATCCCCGACATTCTTGTTGGTCGCCGCCACCAGCCGGAAATCGAGCTGGACCGGCGAAGTCGAGCCGATCCGCGTCACCGCGCTGTCTTCGAGCACGCGCAAGAGCTTGACCTGCTGGTAATGAGGCAGATCACCGATTTCGTCGAGGAACAGCGTGCCGCCGTCGGCCTGTTCGAAGTAGCCCTTGTGCGCCACCACGGCTCCTGTGAACGACCCCTTCGCGTGACCGAAAAACAGGGATTCGAATAGCCCGTCCGGAATCGCACCGCAGTTGACGGCGACGAAGGGGCCTTTGCCGTACTGGGCGTTCTTTTCGTGAAGCAGTTGCGCGATGCGCTCCTTGCCGACGCCCGTCTCGCCGTGAATGAGCACGCTCGCGTCGCAGTCGGCGAAGGCGTCGACCTCACGGAGGAATTTCTGCATCGATTCTGAATTTGCGATCAGCGCACTCGCCGCCTGTGTCTTCGCTCCGTGCGCGCGCATCTGCATGACCAGCTTGGTCACCATGCCGCGTAGTTCGGCACAGGTGAAATCTGCCGCAAGGATGTGGGAGTACTCGGCGGGATAGAGCGCCGGGTCGCTGGTTCGCGCTGCTGCCCCGACCCAGACGACGGGCATGCCGTGTGTCGCTTCCCACGCGCGCGCGGACACCGTACCGCTGTCGATCACGGTGACGCTCATTAAGGCCAGAGACGGACGCGACTGGATGCGCTCCGGGGAGAGGGCCATGCCGTCGGCACGAATCACTTCGACCTCGAAGCTCGCCATACAGCGTGCCACCCGTTCGACAATGTCGGATTTGCCTTCCCACACGTAGATATCGAGTTCGTCGACTTTAGGGACGTTGTTTTTCATGGTCGTATTCAGTATGACGGCGGCGGCGCATGGGACTTTAGTGCTCTTAGTTGACTAGCTGGACGTTGCCGCAGGTCAGCGACAGATCAGTCACCGTGCTCGTGCCGACCTGAACCCCCAGCAGGTTGAATAGGGGTGGCATGAGGCTCGTGAGTAAAGGTGCGACAAGCGTGCTGATCAGTGGGTTAAGCAGAGCCACCACTGGGCCCAGGACCGGTCCCAGCGGCACGGACACACCTCCCGCATCCAGCGTCAGCGATGAAGACAGCGAAGTCGTCAGCGTGGTGAACGCCGTATTCAGATCCTGACCGAGATCATTGGAATTGACCATCACGGGGTTCGTCGACGTGATCGTATGACCCACACCGGTGAACGCAATGGTTTTCGTTGCCGGATTGAGTGAAGTGAACGCCATACCATAGAGCTGGATGCCCAGCACGTTAGCCACAAGACCCGTCGGCCCACATGCGGGAAGCGTGGCATTCGTACCCGTCGCGAACAACGCCGGTGCGTTGCCGGCGAGGCACAATCCGGCGATCTGCGGCTGAACCTGCATATAACTACCACTGTCGCTGGCACCGGCTCCGCACTGGGTCTGGGTTAGTACTGCATTACCCGAAGCCGCGCTGACATAGAGCGGCAGATGGACGAGAGCAGCGCCGACATAGAAATCCACATTGAGCAGCACGCTGACCTGCGCCGAGCGGGCGACGGTGCGCCAGACTCCCGCGGAATTCTGGCCGGCTTCGCCCACCGCCAGTGTCGGGGGCTGACCGATCTTGATGGAAAGCGTACCCGTGAGCAGTGAGTTGAGCGCCGTCAGGGTGCTCAGGTTAACCGTGATGGGCGTGAGGGACCCCGCGTTCGCGATCTCGGCCGCCACGAGCAAGGCATCGAGCGCATTGACAGACGCGTTGAGTGCACCGTTCGGGTTGGTCAGTGTGATTGCTAGGAGGCCGCTTGAGGAACCGGCGCCGTTCATACCGATCGCCTTACCGGCCAACGTGGAACTGACACTCGAAGCCACCGTTGTCATCACCGGGCTCGCTGCAGCGTTCGATTTAGCTGCCGCTGTCCCAAGCGCGGCAATGAGCTGTGTCAGGGTCGGGTTTTGTGTCAGTAGGCTGGTCACATCACTAGCACCGAGCGCAATCGCCAGGTCGCTGAGTTTGACCTGCGCGCTTGCAAGCGTGTTGTACTGAAGCACACTGAGGTTGACGGTCCCGCCCAGCAGGCCGCTCAATAGGCCGTTCAGCAAAGTCGACTGGCCCGACTGCACCGTTGCAAGTCCTGTGGTCAACGTGAACGCGCCGACGTTCACAACGCGCGACGTTGCCTGGGCAGCGACATTGACCGTCTGTGCCTGTCCCGCGTTAAGCAGGGAGAGGAACCAATAGTCGACGTTCGTGTTCAGTGCAACATTGACCGCGTTGAACGGCGTTCCGGCTCCCAGCGTCTGCGTGCTGAGGTTATAGCGCCCACAGGTCACCGTCAGTGCACCGCTGTAGCCGTTTGCCACCGCGTTTTGCCGGACGATCGTCTGCGCACCCGTACCCGTCGTGCCACACGTGTCGTCAAGACGCTGTGCGCCCGCGAGCGCGGCCATGTCGGCCACGCCTTGCAAGGTTCGCAGCTGCCACCACACGTGGCTCACGTCGATCACCCCGAGTGTCGTGATGGCAAGCGCCAGCCATAGCGCAGCCGTCAGCATGATCGAGCCACGCATCGAGCGGACCGCGTATCTTGGGTAGGGATGACGTCTCATCTCGATCTGACGCGCTGTCTATTGGTTGGCCGACGAACCTGAGTCGCCGCCAGACTTGAGCGAGGAGTTGAAAAACTCCGGGATCGGCTGAGAAAACGAATTCAGGTATCGGTCATAGGCAAGACCCGCCTGCTCGCCCGACATCGGCTGCACGGGGGCCGACTGCGCGCCGCTGCGCTGCAGGTCGAGTGCGCGACGCGTGGCAGTCCCGATCGGCTCGTTCAGAACATCTTCGCCCGAGTACGCGAACACGGCTTGCGATACGAATGCGAGCGCGCAGGTCAACGCGATCATGCCCGCGCAACGTGGCCCGAGCGCCCGCGCCCAACCGAGTTTCAGCGCCCTTCCAGCTGCGCCTCCTATACCGCCTGGCTTATTCATTTCTCACCCCTTGTTGAGTCAGGCTGGCCGAGCGCTTGTCCCAGGCGCGCGCGGCAGCGCCGACCGAGACGGCATCCTTGCGAACGGCATCGCGAACGTCGCGCGGCATGTTTTGTGTGTCCATCAGACCGTTTGCGTTCTTGATTTGCCCATCGGCGAGCAGGTAGATCGCCAGGTTGCTGAGAATCTTCGGATTCTTCTGGTCGAGCTCGGCAGCCTTCATGATCGGGATTCGAGCATCCGCAAGATCGCCTTCACGCAAGCGTGCATAGGCAAGGTCGCTGAGCGTTTGCGCATCCGTCGGGTTAGCCGCGACCGCCCGTTCGAGCTGCTGCGCGGCGGTCGCGAAGTCGCCACGCGCGCCCGCAAGCAGACCGAGACCGCGATAGCCCTGCGCGGCGAGCAGCGTGTTGAGGAGGGCTCCATAGGCTTGTGCGCTCAGCTCCGACTGATCGGTCATGCGCAGTGCGTCGGCCCGCAGCAAAGTCGTGCGGGGTGAGATGCCGTACTGGTGCTCATACTCATCGAGATGCGCGAGCGAGGCGAAATAGAGGCCCTTTTCCTGCATCTGCTCGATCAGCGTCAGGTAAACCTTCGCCGAGTCCGGCTTGTCCTGTTTCGCTTCCGCGCGCTGTTGCGCCTGCTGGACCAGTGCGGCATCGCTGACGCCATATCCATCGGAGTGAGCACAGGCACCGAGGGCGGCGGTTCCCGCGATCATCGCGAGGGCAGCAACGCGCCCTACCCAGCACGCCCTCCCGCCGGTGTGCTCGCGGCAGCCAAACACCGTCGATGTAATTCCGTCTCTAACTGTATGCGTCTTCATAACTTTTTCCCCGCCAGGCTGACGAGCGAACGGATCACCGCCAGAAAACCCGGCCCTGCAGTCACGATCAACAAAGCCGGCAAGAGCGTCGTGATCATCACGGTTGTCATCTTCACGGTCAGCTTGCCGATTCTTTCTCGCATCGTCGTACGACGCCCTTCGCGCAAGCGATCGCCAAATTGCTTGAGTGGCTCCTGAACGGCGCCGCCATGCTTGTCGACCTGGACGATCAGGCGCACGACAGCGCGCAAGTCATCGTTGTCATAGGTATTGGCGAGACGCTGCAGGGATTGTTCGCGCGTGCGCCCTGTGACGAACTGCCGGTTCGCGATATCGAGTTCCTCACCGAGCACCGGGAGGACCCGACGGAATTCGACGACGATGACCTGCATGCTCTGGTCGATCGACAGCCCCACGCCCTGCAGCAAACGCAGCAAGTCGATAAACATCGGCAACTCGTTGGTCACGTTTTGCCGCCGGTTCGCAGCGATGCGGCCCAGCACCCATTTAGGGACCATATAGCCGAGGCCAAGCGCCATAAAAAGCAGGATCCAAAACCGCAATGCCCCGCCCGCAGACTCGCTGCTGAACACCACGCTCGCCGCCAGCGGCGCCCCGATCCCGCACAGAAGGCGCGCGCTCAAGAAGAGCCCGCGCGCCCGCGCATCGACAAATCCACATTGCTCGATCAGTTGGCGATCTTCCGGGGCGACAAGCTGGCGCCCCGCACGCGTGTCGAACCAGTGCAGCCCAAGTGCCGCCACCCGGTCGAACAACTGGCTTAACGGGCCTCGACCCGCAGCGCTCTCGGCAGACGCCCCCTGGGCCGAGCGCGTGTCTTGCCCTACCGGGCCGGACGAGCCGCCTTGCCCGGCACGTTGACCTTGCCCGGGTTGTGCGGCTGCCCCACCGCGTGCCGCCGAGCCCTTTGCTCCGGTCTGCGCGACCCGGCTCGCCTCCGCCGCTGCGTTCGCCAGTGAGCTCGCGCGTGAGCCCAGCGCTCGCGACAACGTGCGAGCGCTACGCCCCTGCGCAATGCTCCGGGCCGCCAATATCGCGCCGATCAGCATCAGCGCCGCCGCCAAGACCGCGAGCGCCATCGCCAACATCTGGTTTGCATTCGTCGCTATCACCTTGAGCTCCGTGTCGATAGATGGGTCAAAGCTTGGCGAGCCGGAACAGCATGAACACGCCAATCACTTGCAAGGCCGCTGCGCCGTAGAGCAGGTGTCGCCCGGCCGGGTCGTTCCACATGCCGAGGAAATAGCCCGGGTTCGTGAAAATGATGAAGCTGCCGATACAGATCGGCAGCAAAGCAAGAATCCAGGCTGACAGCCGTGTCTCGGACGACAGCGCGACGAGTTCGCGTTCCGCCATTTCCCGGTCGCGCATAAAGGTCGCCATGCGTTCGAGCACGAGATCCGCGCGGCCACCGTATTTGACCGACAAGCGGACCACCGCCGACACCAGCATGAATTCCTGGACGCGATAAAGCTCCGACAGCTGGTACAAGGCCTTGTCGATCTCGACGCCTGCCCGCATCATCCGCGACGCGCGTTCGAGGCAGCCGCGCAACGGCGCGTCGCTCGCTGGCCCAGCTGACTGGAACGCAGCCGGCAGACTGCTACCGATCGTGATCAATCGCACCACCCCATCGAGGAAACCCGGCAATTGCCGCACGATCCGGCGTTGCTGATGCACCGCACGATTCCAGAGCCACAGACGCAGGATCAGCACGGCAAAGATAAGCAATGCAGTCGCACCGATCCCATTCGTGCGAATCGCCGCCACCAGCGTCAGCGCAGCGAGACCAAGCGCGGAGAACAAATAGAAACGCCCGATGTCGCGAACCCCCGCACGATGCGCGAGGCGGCCGCCGTACTCGATCACGGGTGCCACGAGAAGACTCAGGCGGCGTTGGAACGCGTTGGTCTCCCGTGCGCGCTGCGCCGCTTGAGCTTGCGGACCTCGTCGTTGCGACAGCGCATCGGGCATCGCCCCACTCATCGCCCCGCCCATCGCCATACTCTGCATCGACCCGCTCTGCGCCGCGCCGTCCCGCATCGTCCCGCCCTGCATCGTTGCACCGTGCATCCCTCCAATCTGGCGGTCGACGAAACGCGCCGTCGTCACGCGACGCTGCGTCTGTCCGGCCCGTTGCCAGAGCAATAGCGCGCCGGCCACGCAGATCAGCGCAAAAGCCGCGAGGTAGCACAGGACGCTAACCACCGAAGCCTCCGCCGCCGTAGCCACCCCGCCCGAAGTTGTCGCCGGCCGCCTGCATCTGTGCCGCCGACAAGGTCTGCCGGAACCGGGCGAGCTTCGGCGAGTGCGGCAGGATGCCAAGCGACTGCCAGTCGTCGACCTCCTCGCCATCGGTCCCCATATGCGGTTCGTACCGATAGAGCTCCTGCGTCGAGACGATGTTGTCGCCGAGCCCAGTGACCTCGGTCACCGACAAGATGCGCCGCTTGCCATTCGATTGGCGGCCGATCTGCACGATAAAGTCGATCGCGTTGGCTATCTGGCGGCGCAGACTGACCTCGCTACCCTGGTAACCCGCGAAGCCCGCGAGCATCTCGAGCCGGTACAGGCACTCGCGCGGCGAACTCGCGTGGATCGTGCCCATCGAACCGTCGTGGCCGGTGTTCATTGCCTGCAGCATCTCAAGCACTTCGCCGCCGCGGACTTCGCCGACGATGATGCGATCGGGCCGCATCCGCAAGGTGTTGCGCAGCAAGTCGCGAATGCTCACGACGCCTGCCCCGTCGAAACCGCCAGGACGACTTTCAAGCCGCACCACGTGCGGGTGGTTCAGCGAGAGCTCGGCCGTATCCTCGATCGTCACGACCCGTTCGGGCTCCGGTACGAAGAAGGCCAGCGCGTTGAGCAAGGAAGTCTTGCCCGAGCTCGTGCCGCCCGACACGAGGATATTGCAGCGCGCGTGGACGGCCGCCTCGAGCAGGGTGCAGATCTCCTGGTCGAAGGTGCCGAGCGAGAGCAGATCCGACGGGCGCAAGGGATCCTTGCGAAACTTTCGGATCGAGACGACCGGTCCGTCGATCGACAACGGTTCGATCACGACATTGACGCGCCCACCATCGGGCAGCCGCGCATCGACCATCGGGTTTGACTCATCGAGCCGACGCCCGATCGGCGCGAGGATGCGCCGGATGATTCGCAGCAAATGCGCATTGTCTGCGAAGCGCACCGAGATCTTCTGCAACATCCCATGGCGCGACACATACACATCGTTGTAGCCATTGATCAAGATGTCTTCGACGAGCGGGTCCGCCAGGAGATCTTCGATCGGCCCAAAACCGGCCAGCTCCTTGGTCAGCGCCTCGGCAATCAGGCGCACCTCGCCTTCGTTGATCGGCACATGACGCAGCCTCACGAAGCTGTCCATCTCGAGGTCGACGAACTGACTGATCGCCTGACGCGACCAGCGGCCGAACTCGGCGCCGAGTTCCTCGATGCGAGTCAGCAAGTGCTCATGCGCCGCGTGCTTGACGTCCTGGAACTGCTGCGTGTTGGCGAACGATGGCGCGTCGTCGGCAAATTCGATGCTTGGGTTCATCGTCAGTCAACCCGCTTTTTCGAGGAAGAAAGGAGACGCCCGAGATGCAGCCGGGCACCAAAGCCCACTCGGGCGGGGCGACCGGCAGCCGTCGCATCGGCCAGCTGGAGCCGGTCGAGCAGCGGATCGAGCGCACGCACGTACGGGTCGCGCTCACCGCTTTCGGCGAGCAGCTTGCCCTGATTGACCGCGCGGCCGAGCGGCACCGCACGCGCGGGCAACACGGCTGTCAGCGGGAGCTGCAGACGTTCGGCGATCTGTTCGGCCGAGAGACCCAGCGCAGCATCGAACTTGCTGACGACGAGGCGGATCGCCGCTGTATCGACGTCCTCGAGGCGCAGTTCCTCGATCAACGCCACGGCCGACACGATCGAAGCCACGCTCTGATCGCAGACGAGCCAGACTTCATCGGCCGCGCGTGCAAGGTGCGCGGTGAAGTCGCCGTTGGAGAAGCCGCCGAGATCGACGACTTGCTGGTCAAAAAAAGAACGCAACCGATTGACGAGACCGATCGCGCCGGAATAGGACACTTCGCGCATCGCGGCAAGATCGTAGGGCAGCGTCATCAGCGCCAACCCACTCGAATGCCGCGACAGCGCGGTGTGTATGAAGGTCTGATCGAAGCGGCGCACGTTGTGGACCGCATCGACGAAATTGAAATCGCAGCGTGTGTTCAGATAGAGCGTGCTGTCGTTGGCCGGCAGGCCGAGGTCGAGCAAGGCCACCTCGCGCGATACGCCCTTGCGCAGGGGTGGGGGCGCCTGGTTCGGGTCTGGCGTGTCGTGATGCGCACGCAACAGGAAGGACAGATTGGCCGCGAGCGTCGAGACGCCAATCCCGATCCGCGCGCCGAGCAAGACTGTCACGCGTCCGCGTCGTGTCGCCTGCTCGGGCAAGTGCGACAGCACGTCGCGCGTGATCTTGAGCGCATCGGCCGCCGCGCCGGCAACATCGACGAAATCGCGCACGCCAGCGCGCAATGCGGCCAGTGTGCTGCACGCGTCCGAGCTTGCCCCTACCGCAACGATCGGCAGCTCCGGAAAATTCGCCCGCACTGCGGCGGCGGCTTCGCTCGCCTTGCTGGCCTGCACACCACTGAAGTCGAGGAACACGATCGACGGGTCGATCACCGCGATCTGCTGGGTCAGGGCCACGGCTTCGAGCGCCGAGGTCTCGACCGCACCGACGGTGTGGAGCGTTTCGCCGAGCCAGAACAGGTGTCCTGCATCATCCGATGCAAACACGAAGTGGTCGACGATTTCGCGCTCAGTCAAAGGTTGCGTTCTCGCGTTCATAGTGGTGCTCCCTGCGGTGCCGCGCCAACGCGCCTTCCGCACATGGTCTTGCAGTCATTTCGAAAAACCCGGCAATGCATCGCCTGTTGCCATCCCGCCGACATAGGAGCGCCAGACCGGGCCGTCAAGCTGCTCTTGCCCGCCAGGCAAAGGCACGACCGTGCCCTTCGCGAGTGGCGAAACGAGATGCGGCGTGACGACGATGACCAGTTCCTTGTCGTTTTGCTGATAGTTCAGCGATTTGAAAAAAGCGCCGATCACCGGCAGGTCGCCGAGAAACGGCACCTTGTCCACATTGGTGATCGTTTCTCGATCGACGAGGCCGCCGATCACGAAGCTCTCGCCATCGCCGAGTTCGACCGTGGTGTCCGCACGGCGCGTGGTGATCGCGGGGACCGAGACCCCTGAGATCGTCACCGAGTGGACGAAGTCGAGATCGCTCGCTTCAGGCGCCACCTTCAGGGCAATGCGGTTCGAGGCCAGTACCGTCGGCGTGACCGTCAGGCCCACCCCATAGGGTTTGTATTCGATGGCGGTCGCACCCAGGGCCTGTGGCACCGGAATCGGCACTTCGCCGCCAGCGAGAAAACTTGCACTCTGCCCGGATAGCGCCACGAGCGTGGGCTCGGCGAGTACACGCGCCAGACCGTCGCCTTCGAGCACGGAAATCCCCGCGGACAATCCATGCGTCGCCGACTGGAACAACAGACCGAAGGCCGTCGCGAGCGGAGGGGCATTCGACGCCGTCCCCGGGTTGGCAATCGCGTAGTTGAAGCCGTTCGACATCTTCTGAAAGTTGATGCCGACCTCCTTGAGGACGGATCGGCTGAACTCGACCACCTTGACGTCCACCTGGACCACCGAGGAGAGCGCGACAGTCGACTGATCGACGATCGTGCCGACGCTGCCGCCACCTTGCGCACCGCCCTTACCCGCGCTTTTTGCCGTGCCACCCGCGGCCAGTGCAGCAGCCAGCGCCCGCTGATGCGCATCGACATTCACGGCCGAACCTTTGATGATCACCGTTGATCCGGCCACCGTTACCGAAGGACTCTGGTTGCCGAGCAAGGCCCGCGTTGCGGCATTCGACACTCTGAGGGTGTAGCGCTGCGGTTCGGACCGGTCACGGGTCCAGACGAGCAAGCTGGTGGTACCCGGTGTCTTGGCGATCAATAACAGACTGCCGCCTGCATTACCATGCGTGAGCATCACGTCGGCGATCGCCGGGTCGCCCACGGCGATGCGTGTCAGGGTCTTGCCGACCTTGAGGGGCTGTTGCACGCCCACCACCAGGTCGAGCATCGTCCCGTCTGTAAGGGAAGGCGACACACTTTCCGTGCTGCTGACCGGCGGCGGCTCTTGCTGTGTGATGGGCTGGATGAGTTGCACTTGCTGCTGCGCGACGCGTTCGACACGTGCGTCATCGGTCGCCGCCCATGCTCCGGCAGCGAAGAACACATTGAGTGCCGCCACACCGAGAAGGGTCGTGATTCGAAACCTTACTGCGGGCGCGATCGGGTTCGTTTTCATTTTTTTGGATATCCCCTTCGCTCACCAGCCGACCGTTTCGCGTTTGTCGCCGCGAATCACTTCCACGCTTCCCGTCGAGGTCTTCGCCGTCACTAACTGTGTCAGCGACCGTATCGTCTCGGGCAACGGCGACTGCACGGTCATCGGCATCGGTGCTACGCCACGATTGCCGCCTTTGTCACGTACGAGCTGGTCGAGCAACAAACCCGCCGCCGCACGGTTGGCGGGATCCCCCTGGAGAGCGGCGGAGCCCCCGGTCGGGACTAGCACCGTGCCACTCGGGGGAAACACGTTCTGGTCCGCGACTCCGGCATCGGCAGGGTTACGCAAGGCCATCACCACCCGCCCCGCAGTGTCAGCCAACGCTAGTGCGTCGACCTGATCGACTGGAACGGCGACGACTGCGGTGTGCGCGTTGGTGGGATCGTTGCTGGCGTTGGCGCCCCCCGGAGGCGTTCCGCCGTCGACCGGCGGGTTGGAGTTCGCTGCCGAAGCATTCGCGCTCGCGCCGCTGGCTTCAGCGGGTGTGCCACCTGAGCTTCCGATGGCCCAGCGTCCATATGCCAGCACGCGGACCTTCGACAACAGCAGCCGCGCCTGAGTTCGGCCGATTTCACCGTCAGTGGCATCGCGCTTGAGCACCATGAACAAATCGACCATGTCACCGGGTCGCACGCGCGCCCCGACTCCCGCCAGTTCGTCGACCTTGATCGCCACGGCGCGCTCGCCCGGCGCGAGATGTCCCGCGAGTCCGGCAAGAAGATTGGCTTCGACGACCGGCGCACCCGGCGCGACATCGGCCAGGGGCACGCGGCCAATCAGCAGGCTCGCATCGGAGAATGCGCCGGCGGGGCTGAGTGGAAGCTTCTGAAACTGAAGGTCATCCGCCTTGATCGCATGCCCGGCGGGCAATGCATGGGCGGCCACCGCGACAGTGAACGTCGGCGGCGCAGCGGGCGCGGCGATCGGTGCCGGCGCCGGATGGCGCGCGAGCGTCCACGCAAAGACACCGAGCAGCAAGGCGACCACAATGAGCAGCCCGGCAAGAATCTTGGTCAGGTTAAACATTTTTTTGTTCGCGAGTGTCCAGATGACCTCGCCCCGTATTTGTGTTTTTCCGCGATGCCCTCGCCTACGCAACCCTTTCGGATGCTTATGCGCCCCGCTCGCGTCATTCCACGTGTTCCTCCCTGCAGCCCCCCCTCTTCGTCAACCATCTCGAAATTGGGTCGCGCCACCGGCACGCTCGACAACGGTCCTTGCCTCGGACCCCTTCCTCCGTTTCTCTCCCGACCTTCCCGCGCGAATCGTCAGTCCGCGGCAGGTGCCGGTCGCGGCGCCTCATCGCGCCGCTGGTTGCAGATCGAACTACATATTGGCCAGGATGCTGGCCGGATCCAGTTGGACCACCACCTGTGCACCGAGCGTCGCGGGCGTTGCAAAGCCCATCAGCGGCAAGTTCGGCACCAGTGGAAAGCCGATATAGTTATATGACATCTGAACAGTTACACACTGCATGCCTGTCGAACCGCTGCTCGTGCACGCGGCGTTGCTGCAACTCGCGGTCATGCCGGCCGCCGGCAGCCATGAGACCAGGCTCTGCGCCGTTGAGCACGCGGCTGTGGTCCGCAGCGAATAAGCCTGCGCCAACGACGTTTCACCCTCGAAGCGCAGCGCCGCCCGTCCCCCTTCCTGTGCCGCCAGTGACAAGGTCTGACTCGCGGCAAAAATCAATCCGTAAGCAACGATTGCGTACAGCACCACAAAAAACAGTGGGAACACCAGCGCAAACTCGATTGCCGCCACCCCTCGCTGGTTGCTCCAGCCGCGAGCCCGAACCGGGCTGAGTGCCGTGCGATGAGTCCGTTGGACCGGCCCGTTGGCGCTCATGTCATGTTCTCTAGAAAGTGGGGAGCAGCGAGGGATGCCGGCTCACGACCACGCCCAGCGCTGCGATCGCGAGGAAGGCGGCATAAGGAGCCCCGCGCAACCGTCCCCGACCGCCAGCCGACGGACCCATCGCCACCGTTCGTCCCAACACCGTGACAGGTTGAACTCGCGTGAGCGTTATCGCGTAGATCGCGTGCGCGCCTGCCGCTGCCGTGGCCCAGAGCCATATCGGCACCAGCGTGCCTGCGCCGAGCCAGAGGCCCAGTACGGCGAACACCTTGACGTCGGCCGCACCCATTACTCCGAACGCGTAGAGCGGAAGGAAGACGACGAACGCCAGCACCGCGCCGAGCAGGCATTGGGCGGGACTGATCATGAGGGCGTCCCGCGCCAGCACAAACGAGACACAGCCACACACGATTCCCAGCCCCACCAGCCAGTTCGGCACCCGGCGATCACGTATGTCGAAGAACGACACCGCTCCCGCCCAGGTGCAGAGCAACAGCACCGAGGTTTGCATACCGACCCCGCCTTAGCTATGCGAGGCGGCCGTACCCACCGACGTCGAAATATTGGTGAATACCGTCGAGAGATTGGTGCCGATCGTCCCGAGGGTGAGCGCAATCCCGGCCACGATCAGTCCCGCAATCAGACCGTATTCGATCGCTGTCACACCGGTTTCGTCTTTAAGGAATTTCTTAATTGAGGTTTTCATATTGGCCCCGATCTTTTTTTAAAAACACAACATTGTTCAAATTAACGACTCGTCAGGGGAGTGCCTCCATCAGGGAAAACACGCCCCTCTTCGCTTCAAGTGCAGAACTGCAAAAATACGCAGCGTCTTTCAAAAGTGAGTTCGTCGGTTTCGATAGCCACCTCCCCAGGTTAAGCCTCTAAGTTTGGTTTATAGCGGAGGCTTTAAATTCAAGCAATCCCTTTGTGTGATGAATCGCACAGACGCTGAAACTGGTTCCGTTTTAGACGATTGGAACGCGCTCCGCAAGTATCAACCGACTGTTTCGAGCGCCCGCTCTAGTTGTTTTCAGGCGCCCTGACCTAGATAACGAGAAGGATCTTCCACTACAAACGACGCGTGATTAAAACAACACGGCGATTTTTCCCGGGGTTTCCACCGAGACGACGTTACGTGACTCCCGTTACGTTCCGCCGCACCCGTAACGTAACGCCGGTTTGGAAAAGATTCGCGCAAACGTTTAAACATCAAATAAGGTCTTTTCTCTCGCTCCTGATTAAATCAGTCCTAAACCCCGGTGACAGGCGCGCCGTTATTGCGTTTCACAGGGGTCGTGCCAGTCACTAATTCGTTCGTTTGTTTCGCATTGGCATACCTGTTGCTGTTAGGTGAGTGCCACTTGCCATGCGGCATTCCAAACACGGGGGATAAGATGAAAAGCCAATCGAAATACGGGGTATTCAAACAAACAGCCGTTGCAGCTTCTATTGCGACGTTGCTCGCGTTGACCGGCTGTGCCGGATCAGGGTCGTCCAATACCGGCCCGAGCGGTTCGGGCACGCCGACCGCATCGACCGGGGGCGACGCTTCGACAAGCGGCTCCGGGACTGCAGGCGGCACGACGGGCGGCACCGACAGCGGGGGAACTACAGTCGGCGGCACGGGTGGGGGGACCGGTGGCGGAGGCACGGGCACCGGTAGCGGCGGCACCACCGGCGGTGCGACCAGCGCGAACGCGGTCGGGGTCGTAGTGGGTAACACCGGCAACGTCGTGAGCTCGGCTGGCGGCGTGGTGTCGTCAATCGGCAACCAGATCGGTAACACTTCAATCCCCGGTGTCAGCGCGGGAACCTCACAAGCCGCAGGCACGGTCGTATCGAGCGTCGGCACGATCGTGGGTGATGTCGGCAGCGGCGTCGCCAACGGCCTTGGCGAACTCGGCAACAGCAGCAACCCGGTCGGCACGACCGTGGGCACCGTCGGCAATGTCGTGACCGATACCGGCCACACAGCACAAGACGTCGGCACGCTGGTTTCGAGCCTCGGTACCGGTTCGCTTGCCCCGCTCGCGCCCGTCACCGGCACGCTCGGCTCGACGGTCAACACGGTCGGCGGCGCCGTGGTCAATCTCGGCACGCAACTCGGCGGCGCACTCAGCAGCGGCCCGGTCGAACAGCTGACCAGCACGACCAGCTCGCTCATCACGCCAATCACCGCGACGGTCGCTGACCTGACCCAGACCATCGGCAACACGACGCATCTGGGTGCGCCATTGGCGAGTGGCCTCGATCAAGTCGGTGGCATCTTCACCCAGGCCGGCGCGAAGGTCGCGAGCACGACCGGTAACCCCGTTGGAGCTTCGACGGGCGCGCTCCTCGACTCGATCGGCACGACGATCGCGAGCGCGGGTGGACTGGTAACGGGCAGCCCGACTGGCAATCCGCTGGGTGGCCTGACCTCGGCGCTCGGCGGCCTGACTGGCTCCCTCGGCGGCGGCACCTCGACGGGTAGCCCGCTCGCCGGCCTGACCTCGACGCTCGGCAGCCTCGGTGGGGGCACCTCGACGGGCGGCCCGCTCGGCGCGCTGTCCGGTGTGACGAACGCACTCGGCGGCGCTCTGGCCGGCACAACGGGTAGCGGCGCGGGTCACAGCAACCCCGTCGCCGGCCTGGTCGGCGGCCTCTCGAGCATCACGGGCGGTGCAGCGGGCGGCGCGTCGACGGGCAATGTCCTCGGCACGCTGGCCGGCACGGTTGGCACGCTGGCTGGCGCGCTCGGTGTTACCGGGGCCGTCTCCTCGACAACCACCAGCGCCAACACAACGACCGTCGCGGCCAACACGCCTGCGGGCGGCATCAGCGCCACGACGGGTTCCGGCTCGTCGTCGAGCACCAATGTTGTGGGCAGCCTGGTAGGCGGTCTCGGCAACCTGCTCGGCGCAGGTCTCAAGAAGTAGGCGGTTGTCCGCGGGCAGGCCCGGGCGTCAACCACCTGGCCTGCTCACACAAGCGGGCGCATTGCAGGGTTGACTTTGCGCTGGGGGCTTGAGGTTCAGTCGCGAGCAGACAGGGCGGCTCGGGTCGGTGGCAGAGGCCAGCGTTTCAGGTTGCAGATCAAGTTGAAGCTTGGGTTCAAGTCTAGTTAACAAGGGAGACAAAACATGAAAAGCAACACCGATCATCTACCGCAGCGGAGCGCCTCGGCATCGTGCGTGGCCATGTCCGGCATCGTTCGCAAACCCGTGCGCCAACCGCACGCTGGTTCTCGCGTGCTGTCGCTGAGCGTACTCGCTGCCGCCTGCGCCTTGACACTCGCCCTCGCGGGCTGCGGCTCGGATGGCACGTCGATGGGCAATACGCCGGCCACGGGTGCGGCCGCACCGAGCACGACGAGCACGACCCCTGCGACCACCACCACGAGCGACACCGGCGTGGCGACGGAAATCGGCAAGACCACCACCGACCTCGGCAATGTGATCGCCAACACACCGCTGCCGCTTGGTGTCAGCCCGCAAGTCTCACAGGGCCTCGGCGCGACAGTGGCGAGCACCGGCGACATCGTCAGCGATCTCGGCACCGGTATCGGCAATGGCCTCGGCAAGATCGGCTCGAGCAGCGATCCGGTCGGCATCACAGTATCGAGCCTCGGCTACGTCGTGACCGATGCAGGCGGCGCAGTGGTTGGCGTCGGCACGGTAATCGGTGGCCTCGGTAACGGCGGCCCGCTCGGTGCGCTCAGCCCGCTCACCTCGCCGCTCGCGGGCGCGGTCGGACTTGTCGGGACCACGATCGAAAGCGGCGGCCAGACACTCGGCGCGACGCTCTCGAGCGGCCCGGTCCAGCAAGTGACCCAGCAACTCAGTACGGCGATCACGCCGATCGTCGTCACGCTCGGCAATGGGACCCAGACCATCGGCAGCGCAAGTGGTCTCGGGGCACCGACGGACACGTTGCTGCAGACCCTCGGCAGCGCGATCTCGCAAGGCGGCAAGACGGTCAGTGGCTCGACCAACAACATCGTGGTCGCCGACGTCGGCAATGTCGTCAGCAGCCTCGGCAACACGGTGGCGGGCACCGGCAGCGTACTTGACCACAACGGCATCAACGGCGCAGCGCCGATCGCGGGCCTCTTCGCCAACCTCGGCAATGTCAGCACCGCACCAACCACCGGCGCCGGCACGGCGGCGGGCACGTTGGGACCGCTGACAGGGCTGCTCGCCAACCTGGGCGGTCTCACGACCCTGGGAGGGGGAGCGTCCCCGCTCGCGGGCAGCCCGCTCGCGTCGCTGACAGGTGCGCTGTCATCCGTCTCAGGCAGCAGCGGCGCCAATCCGCTTGCACCGGTGACGACCCTGCTCGGCGCAATCGTGGTGACGACCAGCAACGCGTCGTCGACCGCTGGCAGCACCGGCGGCTCGGCGGCAGGTCTGGGCGCCGTGACCTCGTTGCTCAGCAGCGTGACGGGTGCGCTCGGGAGCGTGGGTGGCACGTCGATCGGTGGCCCCGTCAATAACAGTTCATCAGTGACCCGCGCCTCTGAAAAGACGCCGGGCGCAGTGGTCCACTAGTCCGGGACATCCGCGCACGCGCCCTAAAAAGGGCGCGGCGCGAATGCACCAGGCCAGCGCTCTTCTAGCATTAGGACAGCATTAAGACCAGATGCAAAGAAGAGGCTGCCTGCAGCAGAAACGAATCAGCAAAACGGGTAGGCAAAGCGGGAGACGAGCGGGCAACCGCGACGGAAGGTGAAAGGCAGGGCATCGGGGCAGGTCGCGCCGCAGTTCAGGGAGCCGGGCGCAAACAAAAATCGACGGGTGCCGGCGCGCAAGCGCCGGCGATCCCGCGGCCAATACAAGAATCTACGAGGAAGTATCATGAGAAACGCGCAGATCATCAAGCCGATCGTCGCCGTACTCGGCGTCGTATCAATGGGCGCCGCCGGGACCGCCTATGCACAGGCCGCGCGCGCGCCGGTCGGTGGCAATCCGGTCCAGACGTTGCCCCAGGTCAACACCCCGCAGCAAGCGCCGAGCGTCACCGTGCAGGTCGAACGCCAGAATCCGCAACTGCAACAATTGCTGGCACGCACGCTGACACCGAGCAAGATCCAGATCGTCGGGGTGCAGGCCCTCCCTTTCGAAGAAATCGCCAAACGCTTCACGCCGCTGGTCGGTCATGAGACCACCATCGGGCAGTTGATCGAGACTGCCAACGGGGTGACGCAGCTCTATCAGCAACGCGGGTATGCGTTGTCATTCGCCTATATCCCCGCTCAGGATTTTGCCGACGGTGTCGTCAAGGTCACGGTCGTCGAAGGCTACGTCGCCAAAGTCCAGATCAGCGGCGACGCGGGTAACGACGAAGCCAAGATCCGGGCGATTGCCGCACATATCGCGGCCGATCGCCCGCTGCGGCGCAGTACCTTTGAGCGCTACATCAATGTACTCGGCCTGCTGCAGGGCGTGAAGATCGCCGCGAATGTGCCGCCGCCTACCACGACGGACGGTGGCACGACGCTCGATCTGAAGGTCGAACGCAAGCGCGTCGATTTCAATATGGGGCTCGACTTCAACCACCCGGGAATCCAGGCCCTCGCGACAGCGGTCGAGAACGGTGTGCTCGGGCTCGGTGAACAACTCAGTGTCTCGGCGCTTTTTCCGCCGGGACGCGATCACGAACAGTATTACGCCGGCAACTTCTCCGTGCCGCTCGGTAGCGATGGCCTCACCGGCAAGCTTAACGCCTCGCACTATCAAGGCGAACCGGATGACAACCCCGGTCTACCCTCGACAGTCGACCGCCGGGTCACGCAGGACAAATTTGGCGGGTCCCTCGCCTATCCTTTTCTGCTGTCGAATCAGCGCAGCCTCGTCGGTACCGTGAGTGCTTACGGCACTCACGATGAAGACCGTTATACGAATACGCTGAACGGTGCGATCGTGGGCCTCAAGTCGAATGTGCGTGTTCTGCAGACACAGATCGATTATGCCGACGCGAGCGACGGCATGTCGCGCAAGGCGTCGCTGTCGATCTCGAAAGCCTTCGATATCCTCGGCGCGTCGAAGAGCGCGTATACCAATGTGCCCGGCGTGGTCCAGCAAAGCGGCGTCGATCTCGACTTCACCAAGTTCGGCGGCAGCTTCACGCAAAGCAATCAATGGCCGCTGGGTCTGGGCACGACGTTTTCGATCGCGGGCCAGTACAGCCATGATTCGCTGCCGACATCGGAACAGATCACGTTCGGCGGGCCGCGTTTCGGTCTCGGCTATCAACCGGGCGAGGCTGCAGGCGATTCGGGCTGGGGCGCCTCGGTCGAGCTGAACCGTGCGTTCGCACTCGGTTATACCTATGTCCAGACGGTCCAGCCTTATTTCGAGTTCGACTCCGCGCGGGTCTATCTGCATTCGGGGCCGACCTATCCGAGCCGGCTTGCCTCGATCGCGTTCGGCGTGCGCTTCGGCGACCTGCATCACTATTCACTCGATCTCGCGGTCGGCAAACCCGTCGCAGACGCGCCGATCGAGAGCGCCTCGCGCAGCCCGCGGGTCAACGCCAACTTCTCGTACAACTTCCAGTAAGTTCAAAGCCGGCGCGTCTGGCGCGCCGGCTTTTTTTCCACGCTGCCCGCCTCACCCCCTTCCCCTCTCGGCCCTGTCTTGCCGTTGGCTTGCCGCTGGTCTCGCAACTGCCTGGTCCACCACTTCCCTCCCGCTGCTTCGCTTTTCCCACGTCTCGCCTTCAAATCTTTCATTTTACTTGGGATCCATCGCCGTCCAATTCCATGCCTGATCGTGTACTAACAAACCCTGATGTTAGAATCTCAACATTTATGTAACATACACAACACCATCGATTCCGCACTGCTTGAAGCGCACCAGACCCCATGTCAGAACCTTCCGTCCTCGACAGACCTGCGTCGAATGTCCTGCCGCTGCGGCTAGACACCGATCAGCCTGTGGTCCGCAATCCCGGCGTACCCTTCGACCCCTCGTGGTTCGATAACCTGCGTGTCAACCTGAGCGCCGTCGAGCGCCGGGTCGCAACGCTCGGAACGCGCCGCTCCGTCAAGAAGGATGCGCAGGCGGCGTGGCTGCTCAAGGCCGTCACCTGCATCGACCTGACAACCCTCAATGGCGACGACACGGCCGGCCGTGTGCGGCGCCTGTGCGCCAAAGCGCGCCAACCCGTACGCGCCGACCTGCTCGACGCATTGGGTATCGGCAGCGCGACACCCCTCGAAGGCAAGCCGCTCCATACGGGTGCTGTCTGTGTCTATCACCGTTTTGTCGCCACCGCGGTCGACGCCCTCGCGGGCACCGGCATTCCGGTTGCTGCGGTGTCCACGGGCTTTCCTGCGGGCCTGATCCCGCACGACTTCAAACTGAAGGAAATTGCTGCCTCGGTCGCCGACGGCGCACACGAGATCGATATCGTCGTGACACGCGAACATGTGCTGACCGGCAACTGGCAGGCGTTATACAACGAAGTCCGCGATTTCCGCAAAGCCTGCGGGGATGCACATCTGAAGGCGATCCTCGCGACCGGCGATATCCAGACGCTTTCGAACATCGCGCGTGCCTCGATGGTCTGCATGATGGCTGGAGCCGACTTCATCAAGACCTCGACCGGCAAGGAAGGCGTCAACGCCACGCTCGATGTCTCACTCGTGATGGTCCGCGCGATTCGCGACTATCACGAACGCACTGGCTGGCTGGTCGGTTTCAAGCCTGCAGGCGGTGTATCGACGGCCAAGACCGTGCTCAATTATCAGATCCTCATGAAGGAAGAGCTCGGCCGCCGCTGGCTCGAACCGGACCTGTTCCGGATCGGCGCTTCGAGCCTGCTCGCGGACATCGAACGGCAGCTCGAACACCACAGCAGTGGCCGGTATTCGGCGTTCCACCGTCATCCGCTCGCGTAACCCATTTCACGTCATAACGTCCCAATGAGCATAGCCGAGTACTTTTCTTCGATGGATTACGGTCCCGCCCCGGAAGACGACAAAGCCGCACGCGCGTGGCTCGCCTCGCATGATGCGAATTTTGGCCACTTTATCAATGGCGCCTGGACACCCACGTCGGACACCGCGAGCTTCGAGACGCAGGAACCTGCGAATGGTCAGGTGCTCGCACGCATCGCCCAGGGCAGCGCCGCCGACATCGATCACGCCGTGCGCGCAGCACGAACCGCGCAGGCGGGCTGGCTCGCGCTCGGCGGTCATGGCCGCGCCAAGCATCTGTATGCGCTTGCACGCATGGTGCAACGGCATAGCCGCCTGTTCGCCGTGCTCGAGTCGCTCGACAATGGCAAGCCGATCCGCGAGTCACGCGATATCGACATTCCGCTGGTCGCGCGTCACCTGCTCTACTACGCGGGTTGGGCCCAGCTTCAGGAAAGCGAGTTCGCCGACTGGGCGCCGCTCGGCGTCATCGGCCAGATCGTGCCCTGGAATTTTCCCCTGCTGATGCTCGCGTGGAAGATTGCCCCGGCGCTCGCACTCGGCAACTGCGTAGTGCTCAAGCCTGCCGAGTTCACGTCGCTGACCGCGCTGTTGTTCGCCGAACTCGCGACTCGCGCAGGCCTGCCCAAGGGTGTGCTGAATATCGTGACCGGCGACGGTGCGACGGGCGCGGCGCTGGTCGAACACGACGACGTCGACAAGATCGCCTTTACCGGTTCCACCGAAGTCGGCCGCTTGATTCGCAAGACCACGGCCGGCACCGGCAAATCGCTGACGCTCGAACTCGGCGGCAAGTCGCCCTTCATCGTATTCGACGATGCAGATCTCGACAGCACGGTCGAAGGCGTCGTTGACGCAATCTGGTTCAACCAGGGTCAGGTCTGCTGTGCGGGTTCACGCCTGCTGGTTCAGGAAGGCATCGAACACCGCTTCGTCGAGAAGCTCCGCCGCCGCATGGACACCCTGCGCGTGGGCACCTCGCTCGACAAGGGCATCGATATCGGCGCGATCATCGATCCGATCCAGCTCGAACGGATCGGCAAGCTGGTCGATCGCGGCATCGAGGAAGGCTGCGCCATCTGGCAACCGGCCGCACTCAAACTGCCGAAAGACGGCAGCTACTTTCCGCCGACGCTGATCACCGGCGTGTCGCCCGCCTCCTCGCTGGCACAGGAAGAAATATTCGGCCCGGTGCTCGTCACGATGACGTTCCGTACGCCGGATGAAGCTGTCGCGCTCGCTAACAATACGCGGTACGGTCTGGCCGCCAGCGTCTGGACCGAGACCATCGGCCGCGCGCTCGATGTCGCCCCTCGTCTCGCAGCGGGTGTGGTCTGGATCAATGCGACGAATCTGTTCGACGCAAGCGTCGGCTTTGGTGGCTATCGCGAGTCAGGCTTCGGCCGTGAAGGCGGCCGCGAAGGCGCCTACGAATATCTGAAGCCACGTGCCTGGGCGAAGCTGAAGCCACGCACCACCAAGCCGGCCCGAATCGCCGCGCTCGCGGGCGACGTCGAGGAAGGCGAAGTGTCGCTGATCGATCGCACGGCCAAGCTCTATATCAACGGCAAGCAAACGCGCCCCGACGGCGGCAACTCCGTCGTGGTGTGGTCACCCGAAGGTGAGCGCCTCGGTGAAGTCGGCGAGGGCAGTCGCAAGGACATCCGCGATGCGGTTTCCGCCGCGCGCGGCGCACAGAAATGGTCGAATGCCACCCCCCATAACCGCTCGCAGGTGTTGTTCTTCCTGGCGGAAAACCTGGCGGTGCGGGCTGCGGAATTTGCCGACCAGCTCGTCATACGGACCGGCGCCGCCTCCAAGGACGCACACGCGGAAGTCGAGCTCTCGATCCAGCGCCTGTTCACCTACGCCGCCTGGGCCGACAAGTTCGAAGGCGCGATTCACCAGCCGCCCCTGCGCGGTGTCGCGCTTGCAATGAACGAGCCGCTCGGCGTGATCGGCATTGGCTGCCCCGATGAGCAACCGCTGCTGTCGTTTATCTCGCTGCTCGCGCCGGCCATTGCACTCGGCAATCGCGTGGTGATCGTGCCGGGCCGGGCTTGCCCGCTGATGGCGACGGACTTCTACCAGATCATCGAAACCTCCGATGTCCCGGCAGGCGTCGTCAACATCGTGACGGGCGATCCGCGCGCGCTGGTCGGCGTGCTCGCGGCACACGACGATGTCGATGCGGTCTGGAGTTTCGGTCCAGCGGAACAGTCCGCCGAAACGGAACGCGCTTCGATCGGCAATCTCAAGCGAACCTTTGTCGATCACGGACTGGCGCTCGATTGGTCGTCGCGCGATGCGGAAGGTCTGGTGTTCCTGCGTCAGGCCTCGCAAATCAAGAATATCTGGATACCGTATGGCGACTGATGCGCCGCGCGGCGGCGCGCGTATGTGATTCGCCCAGCCCTGACAAGAAAGCCGAGAAGGCTCACCGGGGCCTACCCTGAACTAGGAGACGATGTGCTTAAGAATATCGACCCGCTGTTGAACGCCGACGTGCTGTTCGCCTTGCAATCGATGGGCCACGGCGATGAACTGGTGATCTGCGATGCGCACTTCCCCGCCGACTCGATTGCACGCCAGACGGTACTTGGCAAGCTGCTGCGCATCGACGGCGTGCCCGCCGCGCGCGTGGTCAAGGCGGTGCTGTCCGTGCTCCCGCTCGATACCTTTGTCGATGCGCCCGCGTTCCGCATGGAAGTCGTCGGCGCCCCGCAGACCCTCCCCGGCCCGCAGAAGGAAGCCATCCGCGAACTCGAGGCAAGTGGCGAAAAGGCAAGTTTCACGCCGCTCGAACGCATGGCCTTCTATGAACGGGCCAAACAAGCCTATTGCGTGATCGCCAGCGGCGAAATGCGCGGCTACGGTTGCTTTATCTTCAAGAAGGGCGTGCTGCTCGCCCCGGATACCGGCGCCGGCACAGGAGCCTCGCAATGAATCGCAAGGGCGTCTTTATCGTCGGGATCTATGTGACCGACCTGACCTTCCGCGCAACGCGCATGCCCCTGCTCGGCGAAACGATTGCGGGTTCGGGCTTCAAGATGGGCCCGGGCGGCAAGGGATC
>JAMFSK010000092.1 GCA_026225235.1 Burkholderiales bacterium | reverse complement strand
GGCACCAAGGTGTCCGACGTGCTCGGCGAAGGCGTCATCGCGGTCGACTTCGAGCTGAACGAAGGGGACAGCCTGCGCAGCAAGATCAAGCAGGTCGCCTCGGGCCGCTTCGGCGTCACCACCGAGTACCTCGTCTCGGCCGACCAGATCCAGATCAAGATGGCCCAGGGCGCCAAGCCGGGCGAGGGCGGCCAGCTGCCCGGCGGCAAGGTGTCCGACTACATCGGCAAGCTGCGCTACTCGGTGCCCGGTGTCGGCCTGATCTCGCCGCCGCCCCACCACGACATCTATTCGATCGAGGATCTCGCGCAGCTGATCCACGACCTGAAGAACGCCAACCCGCGCGCGGGCATCAGCGTCAAGCTGGTCTCGGAAGTGGGCGTGGGCACGATCGCCGCCGGCGTCGCGAAGTGCAAGGCCGATCACCTGGTGATCGCCGGCCATGACGGCGGCACCGGTGCTTCGCCGTGGTCGTCGATCAAGCACGCCGGCACGCCGTGGGAACTCGGCCTCGCGGAAACGCAACAGACCCTCGTGCTGAACCGGTTGCGTGGCCGTATCCGTGTGCAGGCCGACGGTCAGATGAAGACTGGCCGCGACGTCGTGATCGGCGCGCTGCTCGGCGCGGATGAGTTCGGTTTTGCGACGGCGCCGCTTGTCGTGCAGGGCTGCATCATGATGCGCAAGTGCCACCTGAACACCTGCCCGGTTGGCGTCGCGACGCAAGATCCGGTGTTGCGTGCGAAGTTCCAGGGCCAGCCGGAGCATGTCGTCAACTTCTTCTTCTTCGTTGCTGAAGAAGTGCGCGAAATCATGGCGCAACTGGGCATCCGCAAGTTCGACGACCTGATCGGTCATGCCGAACTGCTCGACACGAAGAAGGGCATCGAGCACTGGAAAGCGAAGGGTCTCGACTTCTCGCGCGTGTTTTACCAGCCGTCAGTTCCGGCGGAAGTCGCGCGCAAGCACGTCGATGTCCAGGACCACGGTCTCGAAAAAGCGCTCGATCACACGCTGATCGAGAAGGCGAGGGCAGCGATTGAAAAGGGCGAGCACGTCTCGTTCATCCAGCCGGTGCGTAACGTGAACCGCACGGTTGGCGCAATGCTGTCCGGCATGATCGCCAAGAAGTATGGCCATGAAGGCTTGCCCGACGACTCGATTCACATCCAGTTGAAGGGCACGGCAGGTCAAAGCTTCGGGGCGTTCCTTGCCAGGGGCGTCACGCTGGATCTGGTCGGCGACGGCAACGACTACGTCGGCAAAGGTCTCTCGGGTGGACGCATCATCATTCGTCCGACTAACGATTTCCGCGGCAAGTCGGAGGAAAACATCATCTGCGGCAACACGGTGATGTACGGTGCGATCGAAGGCGAAGCGTTCTTCCGTGGCGTGGCAGGCGAGCGTTTCTGCGTGCGTAACTCGGGTGCGACGGCGGTTGTCGAAGGCACGGGTGACCACGGTTGCGAATACATGACGGGCGGCACGGTGGTCGTGCTCGGCGAAACGGGCCGTAACTTCGCAGCCGGCATGTCGGGCGGTATCGCTTACGTGTACGACCCGGACAACACGTTTGCCGGCAAATGCAACAAGTCGATGGTTGTGCTCGATCCGGTGCTGCAACAGGCCGAACAGGAGCGCACAGTCGACAAGGGCCTGTGGCACGCGAACGAAACCGACGAAGTGCTGCTCAAGGGGCTTATCGAGCGTCACTTCCAGTTCACCGGTTCGCCGCGTGCGAAGGCACTGCTCGAAAACTGGGACGCGTCGCGCCGTCAGTTCGTGAAGGTGTTCCCGACGGAATACAAGCGCGCACTGGGCGAGATGGCTGCGAAGAAGGCGAACAAGGAAGTCCTCGCCGCATAACTGGCAGTCCAAGACGGTAGATACCCTTTAGTTGTGCCCGCCGCCCTCGTGTGCGGCGGGTGCCGATTCCCCCACCTGTACAGATAGATAAGAGAACCACATGGGCAAGGCAACCGGTTTTCTCGAGTTCGAGCGTCGCCATGAGACGTACGAAGCTCCGCTCACGCGTGTGAAGCACTACAAGGAATTCGTCGCGGCGCTGTCCGACGATGAAGCGAAGATTCAAGGCGCACGTTGCATGGACTGCGGCATTCCGTTCTGCAATAACGGGTGCCCGGTGAACAACATCATCCCGGACTTCAACGACCTGGTGTTCCATCAGGACTGGAAGAACGCGATCGAAGTGCTGCACTCCACCAACAACTTCCCGGAGTTCACGGGCCGCATCTGCCCGGCGCCGTGCGAAGCGGCGTGCACGCTTGGCATCAACGACGACCCGGTCGGCATCAAGTCGATCGAGCACGCGATCATCGACAAGGCGTGGACCGAAGGGTGGGTCGCGCCGCTGCCGTCAAAGCACAAGACAGGCAAGAAGGTCGCCGTGGTCGGCTCTGGCCCCGCTGGTCTTGCCGTCGCGCAGCAACTCGCGCGCGCGGGGCACGATGTGACGGTGTTCGAAAAGAACGACCGCATCGGCGGTCTGCTGCGTTATGGCATTCCTGATTTCAAGCTGGAAAAGTGGCTGATCGACCGCCGCATGCGTCAGATGGAAGCCGAAGGTGTGACGTTCCGCGCCAACGTGTTCATCGGCAAGGATCCTTTGGCGTCGCATATCAACAACACGGCGAAGGAAACGATCACGCCGGCCGAACTGAAAGAGCAGTTCGACGCGGTGGTGCTGTCGGGCGGTTCGGAAACACCGCGCGATCTGCCGGTGCCGGGGCGTGAACTGGAAGGCATCCACTACGCGATGGAATTCCTGCCGCAGCAGAACAAGGTCAATGCGGGCGACAAGCTCGCGAGCCAACTGCTTGCCAAGAGCAAGCACGTGGTGGTGATCGGTGGCGGCGATACGGGGTCCGACTGCGTCGGCACCTCGAACCGTCACGGCGCGAAGGACGTTACGCAGTTCGAACTGCTGCCGCAGCCGCCGGAAGAAGAGAACAAGCCGCTCGTGTGGCCGTACTGGCCGATCAAGCTGCGCACCTCGTCCTCGCACGATGAGGGATGCGAACGGGATTGGGCGGTGGCGACGAAGCGTTTCGAGGGCAAGAACGGCAAGGTCGAGAAGCTGATCGCCGTGCGAGTCGAATGGAAGGACGGCAAGATGCAGGAAGTGCCGGGTTCCGAATTCGAAATGAAGGCCGACCTGGTGTTGCTGGCGATGGGTTTCACGCAGCCTGTCTCACCGGTGCTGGAAGCATTCGGCGTCGACAAGGACGCGCGCGGCAACGTGCGGTCGTCGACGGAAGGCGACAAGGCGTACTACACGTCGGTGGACAAGGTGTTCACGGCTGGCGACATGCGGCGTGGTCAATCGCTGGTGGTATGGGCTATCCGCGAAGGACGCCAATGCGCGCGTTCGGTGGACGCATTCCTGATGGGGCATTCGGAGCTGCCGCGCTAAGTCCTCAGCCGGTTCTGCGCGATGACACGTGGAATCGGCGACGATTTGCAGGAAGAGGTGGAGACGACAAGCTGTGCCCAAAGCCGGGCGCCCGCAAGGGCGACCCGGCTTTTCAATTGGGGGATGGGGGCTACTTCCGATACCTGCTCAAAGTAAGCCCTTCAACGTCAATCTCCGGCACGCGCAACGTAACAAGATCAGCAACAACCTTCCCGGACCCCATCGCCATGGCCCAGCCGGTGGACCCGTGACCCAGATTGACCCAAAGCCCATCAATCCCCGAAGGACCAAGAAGAGGCGCCCCATCCGGCATCATCGGCCTCCGTCCAACCCAAAAGTGAGCAGAACTAGGTTTCCCAGCACGAGGAAACCAGTCGTCAAGAACCTTAAGCAGCGTCTGCAGCGCCTGTTCACGAAGAGTGGACCTCCGATCCCCAAGCTCAGCCGTCCCAGCAACCCGCAGATTCCGTCCAAACCGGGTAATAGCGGTCTTAAAAGCCTCATCCATCAAGGCACCGCGCGGCGCCTTCTCATCATCGATGACGGGCAACGTAGCCGAATACCCCTTCACGGGATAAAGCGGCACCTTAAGCCCCAGCGGCGCGAGCAACCGTACACTATCCGTACCGAGAGCCACCACAACCGCATCCGCCCGAAGCACCTCCCCACCACGCTCACTATCAACCCGCACCCCCCGCACCACGCCGCCCTGAACATCAAGCCCAGTCACCCGCGTATCGAGCCGAAACCGCACCCCATTGTTCTCGCAGATCGATCGCAATTCCCGCGTAAACCGAGCACAGTCCCCAGCCTCGTCATCCGGCAGATAAAGTCCGGACAAAGGCGTTTCACGCGCCCACCGTAACCCGGGCTCAATCTCGACGCACTGCGCCGCACTAACCTCCCGATGTGCGATCCCAGCATCACGAAGCACTGCCAGCGCAGGCTGCGCCAACTCCACGTCATACGCGCTGCGAAACAGTTGCAGATACCCTTGACTGCGCCCGTAGTCAAACGGATAGCGACCACGAAATTCCTGCAGACACGCACGACTGTAATAAGCAATCCTCTGCATGCGCTGCTTGTTTACGCGAAACCGCTCGAGGTCGCACTCGCGCAGCCAGCGTGCAATCCAACGCCATTGTGCAGGATCGAGCGTCGGCCGGAAGATCAGCGGCGACGTCGGTTTGAACAGGTATTTGAGCATCTTCGTCGGCATTCCCGGCGCGGCCCACGGCGTCACATAGCCGGGCGCAATCACGCCGGCATTGCCGAAACTGGTGGCGAGCGCCACATCGGGCTCGCGCTCGATCACCGTGACTTCGCACCCATGACCTGCCAGATAAAAAGCGGTAGCGACGCCAATCACGCCTCCGCCGAGAACAATCGTTTTCATGTTTGTGGAATGCACATCAGGATGCGGCACCCGGACCCGCGGCGGCAGCGGCGAGCGCCTTACCCTTGGTCTCAGGCAGACACAGAGCCGCAGCAATCACGAGCAGATAGCCCGAGCCGGCAACAAGGCCCATCGCATTGACGAGCGTCATCGATTGCGAAAGCATGCCGACGAGAATCGGGAAGAACGAGCCGACGCCGCGTCCGAGGTTGTAGCAAAAGCCCTGGCCCGAGCCGCGAATCTCGTTCGGATACAGCTCGGACAGGTACGCGCCCACGCCCGCGAAAATCCCTTGCACCACCACACCGAGCGGAAAGCCGAGCAGCAGCATCGTGCTATTGGTGATGGGCAACATCGTATAGACCATGCCGAGCACGAACGAGCCGATCGCAAACAGGATGAACGACGCGCGCCGGCCGATCCTGTCGCACAGGATGGCCCCGACGATATAGCCGGTGAACGAACCGACGATCAGTACGATCAGATAGCCGCTGGTGTTGAACACGGACAGATGCCGCACGGTCTTCAGATAGGTCGGCAGCCAGGTGGTGATCGCGTAGTAGCCGCCCAGCATCCCGGTGCACAGCGCGCTGCCGAGCAGCGTGGTCTTCAGATGGGGAAAGTGAAAGATCTGCAGGAAGTGGGATGTATCGACACCGCTCTCGCGCGCACGGCGGGTGGTGAGAAAGATCTCCGGGTCGCTCACGTTGCGGCGCACGTAGACGATCCACAGGGCCGGCAGGATGCCGACCCAGAAGCAGGCGCGCCACGCCATCTGCTCCGGCAATAGTGCGAACGATGCCCAGTAGACGATCGCCGCCGCGGCCCAGCCGAACGACCAGCTGCTCTGTACGGTGCCGACCGCCTTCGCACGATGCTGCGGCGAGCGGATCGTCTCAGCCATCATCACCGTGACCACTGACCATTCCCCACCGAAGCCAATGCCTTGCAGCGTACGCGTGGTCAGTAGTTGCCAGAAAGAATGGGTGAAACCCGACAGGCAGGTGAAGAGCGCGAACGTGGCGATGGTCCATTGCAGCACACGTACGCGACCATAGCGATCGGAGAGAATGCCGGCGAGCCAGCCACCGATCGCCGAGGAGATGAGCGAGCTGGTGGCGATCATCCCCGCTTCGCTCTTGGTCATACCCCAGGTGACGATCAGCGTTGGAATCAGAAACGAGTAGATCATGAAGTCAAACGCATCGACCGCATAACCGCCGAAGCCCGCGTAGAGCGTGCGGCGCTCGCGCGTCGTCAACTCCGTGAACCACTGAAATGACGCCATCCCGTCTCCTGAGCCCCTGAATCTGTTGCCTGCGGTTCGCGGTTGCACGCTGGTGCGCCCGTATTTTACGGTGCGAAAAGGCGAGCGGACCAGTCCGGACAAAAAACCCGCACGGCGAGCGCGGGCGCCTGGGCTGCTTTTGTTTCAACTGGTCAGGAGTGAATTTCAGATCCTTACTGGTTCCTACTTTGTAACCCACCGGGTATTTCCCCCCGGTACACTGCGCCCCGGCGCTGTTGGTTTTACGCCGTCCATCCGTCCAACGGCGAAAGCGCCCCTTACCAATACACTCAATGGATTTCACTGCGAAAGTTCGCTTACGTGCGACCGGCCCGAGCAAGCCTCGCCCGCCACAATGTGTACCGAATGGTGAGTTCGCGACGCGCCGTGGCTTCCTGAAAGGCTCAGCGAGCGTGCTGCTGATGTCGGGATTCGGCGGCGCATTGCTGTCGGCGTGCGGTGGCGGCGGTCTGTCGTCGGATGCGGCGGATGCGCCGCGCCTGGCGTCGGTGGACAACTTCCGCGACGTCGGCGGTGCAGCCGGCGGCTATCAAACGGTGGACGGTCGCCAGGTGCGCCTTGGTGTGTTTTACCGCTCGAATACGTTGACCTTGAGCGCGGCGGACAAGGCTGTGATCGACACGCTCAGGATTGCGAACGTCTATGATCTGCGCACGCCCGGCGAGGTCGCCCGGGCTCAGGACGTGATGCCTGCCGGCGCGGCCTATCAGAACATCAATGTGACGGGCGAGACCGACGCGGTCGTCCCACCGGAAGACTTGCCTGGGGGCGCCATCGCCGTGATGCAGAGCGCAGAGCGTGCGTATGTCACCGGCACGGCCCAGCGGGCTGCTTATGGCGCACTGCTCACACAACTGGCGAATAACCCGGGCGCCCAACTGTTCCATTCCACAGCGGGCAAGGACCGCGCCGGTTGGGTCGCAGCACTTTTGCTGAGCATTGCGAATGTGCCGCTCGACGTGATCGTGCAGGATTATCTTCTGACGAATACTTACTCATCCATATCGATCAACGCGCAAATCGCTGCGGTTCAATCGCAACGCGGCGCGGCGACGGCTGCGCTCGATGCGCCGCTGTTCAGTGTGCAGGAGAGCTTTCTGCAGGCGGGCTTCGATCAGGTGCAGGCGAGCTACGGCACGATGTCGAGCTATCTGACCGTCGGACTCGGGCTGTCTCAAGCGAACATCGAGACGTTGCACGACCGGCTGGTCATCTGATCCGAAGGCACAAAAAAAGCGGCCCACCCGGGCAACAGCAGGGCGGACCGAACAGGGGGCTATCGAGGAAGCCCGCGCAGACTATACGTGCGCGGCTTTCCGTCGAGACCATCTGGTAAGTTCGCGTAAGTACGGCCGCCGCAGACGCAGCCGTTATCGCCTCGACCGTATGAGTGATAGCGGTGACAGCGGCCTCAGGCTTCGCTCTGGCTAATCGGCAAGGCGATCTGCACGCATAGGCCACCCTGCGGATGGTTATAGACATCGCAACGCCCGCCCCGATCGTGTGCGAGCCGCGCCACGATCGCCAGTCCCAGGCCACAGTGTCCTTCGCCGCCGCGCGCGGCATCGAGCCGCACAAACGGCTTCATTGCAGCGGCGATCCTGTCGTCGGGAATCCCCGGGCCGTGGTCGCGCACACTCACCACCCAGTGCCGGTTATCGCGTGCCGTCGAAATATCGACGGGCGGCGCGCCGTGTTCGAGCGCGTTGTCGACCAGGTTCGTCACGAGCCGGTCGAGCAGGGTACGCGGCAGCGTGAACTGCGGGCCAGCACGCAAGTCGAGATTGAACAGCGGGGCTTCGGCGGGGTAGGCGTCGGCGTCATTCGTGAGATCTCCGTGGCCGGCATGGTCCCCGTGGCCCGTGGCACCGCTCATCTCGGTGGTGTCCGCGGTTTCAGCGATATCCGCGTTGGAAAACTGTTCGCGCAGGAAGGCTTCGACTTCGACCGGCTGACCGGCATCCGCAGACTGGCCGGCGAATTCGAGAAACTGCTGGACGATATTGGTCAACGAGTCGACATCGCGGATCAGCCCAGCGCGTTCGTTTTCGGCGACGAGCACGCTTGCGCGCAGCTTGAGTCGCGTTAGCGGCGCCTTCAGATCGTGTGCGACACCGGCCAGCATCACCGCCTGATCGTCGCCGGCCTCATTGAGCCGCCGCATCATGTCGTTGAACGAACCGATCAGGTCGCGCAGCTCGCGTGGTCCCTGCACATTCACCGGCTCGGGACGGCCGCCTGCACCGAACGCGCGCGCAGCGAGCGCGACCCGCGAGAGCGGCCGCTGCATCTGCCACACTGCGAGCAGCGACAGGATCAGCGCGGCAACCAGCATCGACACCGTTTCGACGATAAAGCGCGGGCGCGCCGGAATGTCGACTGGCACGACCACCCACATGGACTTGCCAGGATAGCGAATCCACAGGCGCTGCGGCGCCGCGTCGTCGACTTCGATTTGCGTGCCGACCGGCAAACGGGCTCGCAAATGCTGGCTGAGCTCGACGAACTGCCGCGCCGTCGGCGGCTGCAAATGGATCGTGGAAGGCATGTTCCAGGTCGGCACCAGATGCACGCGCATCGCCGGTGCGAGGTCGGCGCCCTGCACGGGCTCGCCGTTGGCCGCCTGCAGCATCAAGAGGATGCCGCGTGCGAATCCGTCCACCTCGTGGTGAGGCGGCTGCATCACGATCAGTACGAACCAGCTGGCCTGAATTGCCAACAATACCGCCGTCGAGAGCAACGCCATTCTGCCGAATAGCGTGTTCAACGGGTTTTTCATGAAGCCGCCGCGCCCTCGATCGAGAAGGGGGTTCCGTCGGCATCCGGCACGAACACATAACCCTTGCCGCGCACCGTCTGGACGTAGCACGGGCTCGACGGGTCGTCTTCGATCACGCGGCGCAGGCGCCAGATCGGCACGTCGAGGCTGCGATCGCGAAAGGCGAGGTTGTCGCGGTGGACCAGATCGTGGATCAGCACGCGCGAGAGCACTTTGTACGGGTTGTTGACGAAAATCTTCAGCAGCGCGAATTCACTGTCGCGCAGCGCGAGCCTTGTGCCCTCGCGCGACAGGGTGCGCGTCGCGAAGTCGAGTTCGAACGGCCCGAAGTGATACGGTTTGCGGGATTCGGGCGCGCTGGTGGTCGAAGGTCCGCGCCGGCGCAGCACCGTCTGGATGCGGGCCAGCAGTTCGCGCGGATCGAACGGCTTCGTCAGATAGTCGTCGCCGCCCGCCTCCAGGCCCGCGACCACATCCTTGGTGTCCGCCTTCGCCGTGAGCATGATCACGGGAACGAAGCGCGACTGTTCTTCCTGTTTGAGACGCGCGACCACGGCGATGCCGTCGAGCTTCGGCATCATGATGTCGAGCAGGATGAGATCGGGCGTGAGCGCGAAAGCCTTTTCCAGCGCCTCTTCGCCGTCGGCGGCCGAGACGACCTCGTAGCCCTGCGCCTCGAGACGGACCTGGGCGATCTCGATGTTGGCCGGGATGTCGTCGACGACAAGGATACGCGGAGGCTGATGCACGCGGACGCCCTATCGTTTCGCCAGCAGATCACGCACCAAGGCAAGGACCGCGCGCGGACTGAAGGGTTTCGCGACATAGCCATCGC
>JAMFSK010000091.1 GCA_026225235.1 Burkholderiales bacterium | reverse complement strand
AGCTGGAATGAGGACTGTCTTTATCTGAATGTCTGGAAGCCGAGGCATGTCGACGCCCATCTGCCGGTGATCGTCTGGTTCCATGGCGGTGGATGGATCAACGGTGCCAGCACCGATATGCAGCCAGTGCAAATCGTGTCGCACGGCAACATCGTGGTGACGGTCGACTACCGGCTCGGCGCGCTCGGCTATCTGTCCTTGCCGGGTCTCGATACAGAGTCGCCTGACGGTCAGTCGAGCGGCAACTACGGCGACCTCGACAAAGTGCGCGCCCTTCAATGGGTCAAGCAAAACATCGGCGCTTTCGGTGGCGATGCAGGCAACGTAACGATCGGCGGTCAATCCGCGGGGGCGGGCTCGGTCTGCTGGATGCTCGGCTCTCCCGCCGCCGCCGGCTTGTTTAATCGAGCCATCATCGAGAGTATCGGTGACTGCGGCAACGTAACCCACGACACCGCGGCGACGCGAGGCAAGACCTTTGCCGAAACGATCGGCTGCCTGGATCCAGCAACGTCAGTCGCCTGCCTTCGGAAGAAGACACCGGCCGAGATCATCGATGCGCAGGCAAAAAGCAATCTGCTCTGGCGTCCCGTTGTTGGCGGCGCCGCGCAGCCGGTGCCAGTACTCGATGCGTTCAAGTCGGGCAAGTTCAATCGCGTGCCGGTGCTGGTTGGGAACGTACGTCATGAAACACGGGTGTTCGTCTATGAGGGCAATGACCTGATCCGCCAGCCGTTGACGGCCGACGGGTATCAGTCGGCCGTTCGAACACAGCGGGGCGACAAAGCAGACCGCGTGCTTGCTGAGTATCCGGTTGACGCGTACCCCACTCCGGGGGTGGCGCTGGCCGCAACGCAGACTGACTCGCGTTTTGCGTGCAGCTCGGTTCCTGTGGCACAGGCCCTGTCGCAATGGGTGCCGACTTATACCTATGAGTTTCGTGACGAGACCGCGCCCCACACGCCTTATATGGTCGTGCCGCCTTCGTTTGATATAGGCGCCGCGCATTCGTCTGAGCTCCAGTACATCTGGCGCGGCGATTCAACCACCCCGGTGTCGGCTGGACAGTCGAGCGGATACCTCCCACTCACGAGCGAGCAGGCGAAGCTGTCGCAGATGATGATGCGTTATTGGGCCAGCTTCGCTCGGGCGGGCGATCCCAATACGGCTTCGCAACCTGTGTGGCCACGGTATGACGCGGTGAAGGCGCAGCGACTTGGTCTGTTGGCGGGCGGTTCCACGGAAATCATCACGGGCGACGCCTATAGCAAGGAGCACCACTGCGGATTCTGGGACTCCATTCAATAGACGAGTTGTGTAGAACGCGGGATCCGATCAGTTCTTGTGGTTGAAGAGGGTCCCGCGAATGACCCCTCTCTCAATGATCGAGGTTCCCTGTCACCAGGGAACGTTCCTTCCTAGATAGTCGAGGTAGTGCAAACCGGAGCGCCCTTCATAAGCCTCGATCGTATTGACCAGGTTCGGGATGCTTTCTTCGATGGTCAAGCGCGCCGTAGGACCACCCATGTCTGTCTGGACCCATCCTGGCGCCATAAGCAGGAGGCTTCGCGGATACTCCGCGCTGCGAGCTTCGAAGGTACGCATGAACATATTGAGTGCGGCCTTGCTTCCCCGGTAGACCTCGAAATTCGCGTTGGTGGCATTGGTGATGCTGCCCTGCCCCGATGACATGACACCGATCGTTCCGGTCGCTGGGACAAGGTCTTGGAACACGTCGATGACTCTCATCGGACTCAGCGAGTTCGTTACCATTACCCGTACAAATTCCTCGGTCGAGACGTCCGCGATCGTTTCATGATCATCGTTTTTGACACCTGCGTTTACAAAAAGCAGATCGATACGTCGATCTACCAGGCGAGCGCGCAGAGCTGCGACCTGATCCGTAATCGTGATGTCGACCGTTTCTACTTCGAGTGCGCCGGCGGAGGTTTCTGCAAGACGCCGAAGCTTTTCGGTCGAGGTAGCTCGGCCCGTGGCAATGACGCGGTAGCCGCGCCTCAGATACTCCTCAACCATCGCGAATCCAAGCCCGCGGGAGGCACCGATAAGAAGAATAGTCTTCTGCGAAGGTGTGTTTTGCATTGGGCATCCTCGGTGAACGAAGCCGCTCTCGGACCTACGGTTAACGAGAGCGATCCTCTTAGATAAATCGCACAAGCCAATATAGCGACGCTGCGGAACACGCGGAAGCTGCACCGAAAGCAACTAACATATGCACCAGACGCCATAGCTCACTGCTGCTCAATACGACTGAGAAATGCCTGAAACGGACCTCAATCTCCTCTTCGCGCTCGATGCCTTGCTCACCGAGAAAAATGTGACGCGTGCCGCTCGGTCGTTGCATCTGAGTGCCTCAGCAATGAGTCGCGCGCTGACTCGCCTTCGCGCCGCGACTGGGGATCCTCTATTGGTCCGGGCCGGGCGGCATATGGTGTTGACTCCGTACGCCGAGGAGATCAGTGAGCAAACGCAGAAAATTGTTCACGACGCACGTTCCTTGCTCCGTCCGTCGCCGGCGGCGCTGGATTTTTCGACGTTGCGGCGAACCCTTGCCATTCGGGTCAACGAAGCGTTCGTGGAGGCGTTCGGGGCAAGCTTGATCGCTGAAGTGACTGCACTTGCGCCGCATGTGCGCCTGCACTTCTCATCCAAATTGGAAAAGAACGCGGAATACCTGCGAAATGGTTCAGCTGACCTTGAGAGTGGTGTCTTAGAGGAAATGGGACCTGAGGTGCGGGTCCAGGCATTGTTTCGAGACCACTTTCTTGGTGTTGTCAGAAAAGGGCATCCCCTTGAAACAAAGCAAGAAGTGACTATGGAGCAATACGCAGCATTCGGCCACGTAGCGACTCCATATGGTCGCCAGATAGTGGGTGCTCTCGAAGCTGCTGTTGCCCTCGCTGGGTTGGAACGAACGATCGTCGCCATCGTGCCAAGCTTTCCAGCCGCGTTGGCGGTCGCTCGCGAATCCGATTTGGTGGCGCTCTTGCCTTTGTCTTTTATGAACACCTATAACGCCGTGTCCGCGAGCGTTTGCTCTTTCGAGCTTCCTGTGGCGACAGACGGGTTTACGGTTTCTCAAATGTGGCACCCTCGTTTAGAGAATGACCCTGTTCATCGTTGGCTTCGGCAGCTTGTTGTCAGAGTATGTCGGCAGCTGGTGCCCTTGTGACACAAGTCAGCCGTTTCAGCGACACACCGGTTCCCATGGGTCAATCGCGATCAGGCGCACCCAATGGGAAAAACTTGCGATACGGCCGCGCTTCATCCACCGCTCGCGCAAATGAGGGGCGTTCCAACAGCCGCCGCCGGTAAGCAGTCACGTTGGGAAAAGCATTCCCGATGGGGTACGTCCAGTCTGCATAGAAGAGAAAAGGTGCGGCTCCACAATCGGCAAGACTGAAGTGCTCGCCAGTCGCCCATTCGCGGTTCGACATCACCTTGTCGAGCCACACATAAGCTGTGTCGAGCATGTCCCGCGCTTCCCGCACGCCATAGGGATCACGCGCATCATCCGGTCGGAGCGAGTCCGCCACGATCTTTTGCTGCGGCGTCGAGACATAGTTATCAAAGAAGCGATCCATCGTTCGCACATCGAGCGCGGCATGTGACGCCTCAGGAATCAGCCGCACCGGGCCGGGCGCGTACAAATCGATGTATTCGACAATGCAACTCGCCTCGATGATCGTGCGTTCACCATCGACGAGCACCGGAAACCGCTTCATCGGCCAGCGTTCAGATAGTTCGCGAAACGCGGGACTATCCGGACCCGCGAGTATTTGCGGTTCGAACGGGACGCCATTTTCATACAAGGCGATCAGGACTTTCTGGCAATACGACGAAAACGGGTGATAGTAGAGTTTCAGCGCCATGACGAGTCTCTCTGGTTAGAAATATCGGGCCGCGTTCAGCGGTCCACCTATTCCTCGACGAACGAAACTACCAGAAATCGACACGACTGGACGCTGGGATCAACACCGGGTGATTTGCCGCTTTCATCGTGATGCGCGAAGCCCAGTTCCGAGTGCGCTGCAAGCGATGCAAAGTCCATGAACCGCCTATCGCAATGCCAACGCATCAACGGAGGATTCGATGATCCAACCAGCCGACTTTCGCGCCGTCGCGAACGAAGCCCGTCAGGGATATATGAACCGAATCTTGACGAGGGTGAATGATCACGATGTTCACATCAGTGTGATGGACGAGCCTTTCTTCTGGCACACGCATCCGGAGTCTGATGAAACGTTCATCATGGTGGAGGGTGTCTTGATCATTGACTTCGATGACGGGCCGGTCGAGTTGCATGCCGGTCAAATGCTGACTGTGCCTGCCGGAACACGTCATCGCACACGACCGGCGGGTGCTCGCTCCGTCAATCTCACGGTAGAGAAAGCTGGCGCGACGACGGTGCGTTGCGAAGCGCCTTCGCTCCCGCGATAGCGCTTGGAAAATCGGAGTTTTTTGCGTGGACTGTGGACCTCGAATGTTCGTTTGACGGCTGTTAGCTTGAAGTCGGCGAAGCCGGTTCCTTCCGTCTGATCGAAATGAATCCGACCTGCAAGCCAAAGAGCTTCGCCACGCTGTTGAGCGATTCCACCGTCGGATTTCCGGTCCCGCGCTCGATGTCCTGGATGACCCGGCGGCTGACACCTCGGTGCGCGGCGAATTCCGCCTGAGTCAGGCCCGTCATCTTGCGCATCGCTTTCATGGCCTCAGGAATAGTCATGTCGCCCCGGCCGATCCTTTCGTAGAAAGCAAGGCGCAGTGCGTTCTGCTCTTCACGGGTAGGTCGAATCCGACGGGGCATGATGGGCCTCTGGCGGTTGAAGGGCTTTCAGTTGGCGGACCTGCATATCAATGGACCGCGTCAGGAACTCGATGACGTCGTGATCGACGCCCTGCTCTTCCATGATGTTGGGCAGGCTCTCGATCTGCACGGCAAAGCGGCTCAATTCCAGGGCGAGCATTCGGCGCTCGGGCTCAGACACAGGCAGCGCGGCAAGCACGTCGGTCCAGTCCGTCAGCTCAACCCGGGTGTCTGGCCGATACCATCTCAGCGCGCGCGGAATCAACTCGGGATCCAGGTACATCGGCGCGAAGTCGAACAGGGGCGTGAGCCGGACTTTGCCTTCGATCAGTTGCAAGGCCGTATTTCGCGCGTGATTGTCCGTGTTGCGCATCGCCAGATTGAGCACGTCACGCTTGATGAATTCGAGCGTTTCGGCCGATGGATCAGTCACAACCTTGCGGATCCCGGCCACCATCTCGAAGAGGCTCGGGCGCAGGTCAAAGCCGGACAGCCCCAGAACGGATGCCATGCTTTCCTGATGGAGACGCACGACCTTCCCGGCGCGCGCGATCCGGTCAAAGCGAGGAACCAGCAGAACGTCTCCATGAAGGGTGGGCAACTCCGCGTGCGTGCGGATACCCAGCGCGGCGGCCACTCGCATATACGCCGCTTCATTGCGCAGGACCTTGACGTCGGCTGCACCATTCCCGCGCGGCAATTTCACGATCAGATGCTTAGTTGCGTCGGCATCGGGCAAGACGGCATCACCGTGCAACAAGCCCGCTGTGTCCCGCGTTAGCAGGTATTTCGGTGCCGCGCCCTGGACGCCCGTCGTGCCCGTGCCCAGCATCCCGTGAAGGAACATCCTTTCCTTGAATTCCGCGCTGCGCACGACGACATCGTCGAGCGTGAGCCCAGGGAGCCCGTGCGCGTCCGGGTGCCGCGCCACGTGGTTCTCAAAGTAGTCGACTGCCTCCGCAACTCGGATTCGACCAATAGGATTCAAAGCGCCTGCGCGGACCAACGGAAAGTCCGCGTCGGGGCCATCGGCCAGTTCCAGTTCGCCCAACAGAAAGCGACGACCGGCCCCCTGGGGGACGAGGTCGGAGAGAAAGGCGGGTAGGCTCCGGGCCGCTCGGATGTCCATATCGACGGGCTCAGCCAGTGACAGCGGGGCGTCCGTATGCTCGACGGCGTACGTGACCTGATAATTCCACTGGCAAAGGCCGCGGTTAATCTCGATCTGTGCGCAATCGATCCACTGATCATTCAAGAATATCTGCAGGGCGCAATCCATGAGGCAACTCCTTGTGCCTCATAAATGTAGCATAACCGGACGACCGGTCACATAATTGCTTCTTATAAGAGCTTTTTATTGAACCAGAGACTGGATAGTCGAAGGTGCGGACGGAGTCCATGCTTCCTGGATGTGCCTTTCTTCTGGCACATCATCTCGAGACGGACGAAACGTTCAACATGGTGAAGGGCATCCTCATCATTGACTTCAATGTCGATTCTGATGTCCTTCGTTCGTCGTCTTTAGGACCGCCGGCGGCCTGATGCACCAAGTCGCCGACACCTCAGGAGATTTGCCATGGCGATTCAAAACAAGATCACCCCTTTTCTCTGGTATTCCACGCAAGCGGAGGAGGCAGCAGCCTTCTACTCGTCCATCTTCCCCGACTCACGCGTCCTCAAAGTCACTTCGATGCCGAGCGAATCGCCGAGCGGGCCGCCCGGCTCCGTAAAGATCGTCGAGTTTGTTCTCTTTGGTCAGCCATTTATCGCCATGAGCGCCGGACCGCTCGACCCGTTCAATCACTCGGTCTCCTTCGTGATCAACTGTGACGATCAGATAGAACTCGACCGCTATTGGGACGCACTGCTTGAAGGTGGCACGCCCGAGCAGTGCGGCTGGCTAAAAGACCGCTTCGGTCTCTCTTGGCAGATCGTCCCCTCCGCTCTCGGGGAGTTGATGGCTGACCCTGATCGAGCAAAGGCCAAGCGCGCTGCCGATGCTATGTTAAAAATGGTCAAGCTGGATATCGCCGCACTAAGAGCCGCCCATGCGGGCACAAAAGACTAACGAGAGCGACGCTGGATTCTCGTGCACCCTGTCGACTCATCAACAATCCGTCCGGTCTCGGACGTAGAGGTCCGAAGAGATCGGAATCCCAGATCGTTTATTTTCGATCTTTTGGGCCCTACTATCACTTCGTCGCTGGGCGGCCTGCCTGCCCAGTCTCACCAACCTGAGCGCGGAAAGGGTCAAGCCTCGGCGGCGCCGGCGCGCGCCTCGCCGTCTTTGAACGCTCGTTGCGGCTCGGCCGTTTGACACTTCGTCGAGGAAAAGTCATGTCTACCCCACCCGTCGTTCTCATCACCGGCGCACTGACCGGGATCGGCCGCGCT
>JAMFSK010000014.1 GCA_026225235.1 Burkholderiales bacterium | reverse complement strand
TGCGGCCGTACTGCCTGCGACCGGCGCGGTCGCGGCATTGCCCAAACCACTGACATTGCCCAGACTCGTTGCAGTGCCAGTGCCAGTGCCAGTGCCAGTGCCAGTGCCAGTGCCAGTGTCACTCGCACTGGCAGGTGTCGCGACCGAAGTGACCGGTGTGAGCATGGGGGCCGGCGGCGTGACTGCCGACGCTGGCGGTGCCGAAGCTGCCGGCTCAGGGCTCGGTGTCGTGACCTTCGGCTTGACCGGGTCAGGCATCGGCGGCGGAGGCGGCGGCGGTTTGATGGGCGCGGGCTTCTCGGGCGCAGTCGCGATGTTGTACTTCACCAGATTGAAGAAGCGGTCATAAAACACGCCCGCCGGAATCGTCTCACTGGCGATCTTGACCATCGAGTCATCGGTCGAGCCGATCGGCAGCGACAGCGAGCCGAGCACGCTCAGGCCGACACTGGCCGAGGTGCTGTTCTTCTTGAGTGTGTACCGGTCCTGCACGGCGCTGACATAAGCGGTGCTGTTCGGACTATCGGGATCATCCGAGGTGCAGACCACATGAAACTCGATGGTCACATGTGAGTCGGCGTCCGGCTGAAAATTCTTGGTGCCGTCGACGAGATCGAAGCGGGTCGACGTGGTCATATAGCCCTGGCTCAGCAGCGCGCGTCGCGCGGCCTGGCAGGTGCTGGCCGACGTGGCTTCGAAATTGCGCGCGAAAGGGCTCGCCTTGCTATCGAACTGCTCGGTCTGGTACAGGGGTTTGGCTGGCGTCGAACACGCGGAGAGGATGACGAGCGCACTGCCCGACAACATCAGAAAAGCAAACGACGACAGCCCGGATTTGGTTGGCATAAGCAAATTCAATGGGATTGGCTGCACGGTCAGCGACGTATGAGCGGCCTGGCTACCCCGATTGGCGGCGATATCGCCCCCAGGCTACCCTGTGACCACGTTGCGCCCGGACGGTTCATCCCTGGTGGGACAGCCGGACAGGCTTTCAATGAGCCAACCGTCCAGCGAGACGCCCATCTTGGACGCTCGATCGAGCCTTCGTGACGCCGGCCTGCTTCACCTTACCTGCTGGAGTCTGAGAGACGTCTGAGTGGCGCCGCACGGTGGCGCGCCCCTTGTCCGGGGCACGGAGCAGCGCAGCAATTATAGTTTTTTTCGGGCGCCGCGCCGCGCTTCTTCACGAAAACGTTTTCTTACGACCGATGTAAGGTCAGGCACTAGCCCCCGGCAACACCCTGAGTATTCACGAATAAAGAATACAGGCCGTGGCTCGCCGCCATGAACAGACGGTTGCGATGTCGGCCGCCGAAGCAGACATTGGCGCACCGCTCGGGCAGGGCGATATGGCCGATGGCTTCGCCCTGGGCCGTGAATACACGTACTCCATCGAGCTCAGGGGTGCCCATGCCCCACCCACACCAGAGGTTGCCCGCGACATCGACCCGAAAACCGTCCGGGGTGCCATCGCCCGCACTGATCAGCACCCGTTGATTGCGCAGGCCAATGCCATCGTCATCCACATCGAACGCAACAATCTCGCGCGGTTTCGCACGCGAAGCGACAACATACAGAATGCGTTCGTCCGGTGAAAACGCCAGGCCGTTCGGCCCGGGAATATCGTCCGCGACGAGCCTGACTTCTCCCGAATGCGGATCGATCCGGTACACCGCGGGGGCGACCTCCGACTCGGCCGCTTCGCCTTCATAAAAGCCATTGATACCGAAAGTCGGGTCGCTGAACCAGATTGACCCGTCCGACTTGACGATGACATCGTTCGGCGAATTCAGACGACGCCCTTGATAGCGATCGGCGAGCACCGTGATGCTGCCGTCGTACTCCGTGCGCGTGACGCGTCGTGTCAGATGCTCGCACCCGACCAGACGCCCTTGACGGTCACGCGTATGGCCGTTCGCGTAGTTCGAAGGCGTGCGCCACGGCGTGACTTGTCCGGTGGCTTCGTCCCAGCGCAGGATCCGGTTGTTGGGGATGTCGCTCCACAACACGCAGCGTGCATCACCCAACCAGACCGGCCCTTCGGACCATCGGCATCCGTCGAACAAATGCTCGACGGAGGCATTGCTGAGACGAAGGGCGTTGAAGCGCGGGTCGAGCGAGTGCACCGCAGGGTCGGAATAACGGCGATTGGGTTCGAGCATCTGCAACGATCGGTCCTGAACAGAGGGAAAGGGGCTTAGCCTTGCACGAGCTTGCCGTCACGCAGACGCCACAGCGACAGCGGATTCGCGTCCTTCAGGGCCTCGGGCAACAAGGCAGCCGGCATGTCCTGATAGCAGACAGGCCGCAGGAAGCGGTCGATCGCCGTCGCGCCGACCGAGGTCGAGCGACTATCCGAAGTGGCGGGGAAGGGACCACCGTGAACCATCGCATACGAGACCTCGACACCCGTCGGGAAGCCATTGACGAGAATGCGGCCGGCCTTGCGTTCCAGTGTCGGCAGCAGACCTTGTGCGATCTCGATATCCGATTGTTCGAGATGTAGGGTGGCGGTCAGTTGCCCTTCGATAAACTCGGCAACGGCCTTCATTTCCTGCGTGTCGCGGCAACGGATCAACAACGTGGCGGGGCCGAAGACTTCCTGTTCGAGTTCCTTGGTGGCGAGGAAGCTGCGGGCGTCCGTCTCGAAGATCACGGGTTGCGCGGCACACGCCGTGGGCGCGGGCGACTGGCCACGTCCGACCGGCGAGACGCTGCGGTTCGACGCCAGCTTCTCGACACCGCGGTTGTAGGCCTGATGAATGCCCGGTGTCAACATGGTGGCGGCAGCCTTGGGTTCGATGGCCTTGGAGAGGGCTGCGCGCAGCCGTCCGAAGTCTTCACCCTCGAGTGCCACGACCAGACCCGGGTTCGTGCAGAGTTGTCCCACACCCATCGTGAGCGATTCGACCAGGCGCGTCGCGAAGTCTTCCGCACGCGCTTTGAGGGCGCCAGGCAACACGAAGACCGGGTTGACGCTGCTCATTTCGGCAAACACGGGGATGGGTTCGGGGCGCTGAGCCGCGAGCCGGACCAGCGCCATCCCGCCTGCGCGCGAACCGGTGAAGCCGACCGACTTGATCGCGGGGTGCGAAACGAGGGCTTCGCCGATCGCGTTGCCTTGACCGTAGACGAGCGAGAACACGCCCTCGTGCAGACCCGCTTCGCTGACGGCTTGCTGGATAGCGCGGCCGACCAGTTCAGACGTGCCCAGGTGCGCCGGATGGGCCTTGACCACCACCGGGCAGCCTGCTGCCAGTGCCGAGGCCGTGTCTCCGCCCGCGACCGAAAACGCGAGCGGGAAGTTGCTGGCGCCGAACACCGCGACCGGTCCGACCGGAATATGCTGTTTGCGCAGGTCCGGCCGCGGCAACGGCGTGCGTTCCGGCAGCGCGGAATCGAGCGTCGCCTGGCGCCAGCGGCCTTCGCGGACCAGGCTGGCGAACAGGTTCAACTGACCCACGGTACGGGCACGCTCGCCTTCGACGCGGGGGCGCGGCAGGCCGGTCTCGGCCATCACGCGCTCCACCAGCGTATCGCCGATGGCCATGATGTTCTTGCCGATCGCCTCGAGAAAGCTGGCGCGCGTTTCCGGCGAGGTATGGCGATAGGGTTCGAAGGCCGCCTCGGCGAGGTCGCACGCCTGGGCAATCATGTCCTGGGCGGCGAGGCCGAATGCGGGTTCGATTTCCTCATTCAGCGCGGGGTTCAGCGCTCGCTGTGTGCCTGCGGACCCACGGACGGCCGAGCGGCCGATCAGCATTTCACCGGTAACTTGCAAAAGGAACCTCTTCTTCAATTGAATGGCATCGCGCAGCGGATCGCTGCCCCGACTGCGATTGTAGGCGAGGTGCGTGTCAGTTGCATTGACGTCTTCCTGACTTGTATGACAACATTGTTTATCAAAAAGCGAATTCCAGACAATTCCAAACCTATTCCGCCACCGTGCGCGCCAGAGGTGTCTCGTTTTTAAGAGGCCATATCCGGCCCGGCGCGGTGTCCGGTAACGAGACCCCCAGGAGAGCCGTGATGTCAGAGCCGAAGCCGAAGAAGAAACCCGAGGAACTACGCAGCCATCGCTGGTATGGCGTCAAGGACCTGCGCTCGTTCGGCCATCGCTCGCGCACCGCACAGATGGGCTTCAGCCGCGACGAATACGCGGGCAAGCCGGTGATCATGATCATCAACACCTGGAGCGACATCAACCCCTGCCATACCCATTTCAAGCAACGTGTCGAAGAGGTCAAGCGCGGCATCTGGCAGGCCGGCGGATTTCCGGTGGAGATGCCGGCGATGACGTTGTCCGAACCGTTCCAGAAGCCGACGTCGATGCTCTATCGCAACCTGCTCGCGATGGAGACCGAGGAAATCCTGCGTGCCTATCCGGCCGACGGCTGCGTGCTGATGGGGGGCTGCGACAAGACGACGCCTGCCCTCGTGATGGGTGCCGTTTCGATGAACCTGCCGACGATCTATCTGCCAGCCGGTCCGATGTTGCGCGGCAACTGGAACGGCGTGACGCTCGGCAGCGGGTCGGACACGTGGAAGTACTGGGCCGAACTTCGCGCCGGGAAGATCACTGAAGAAGACTGGCAGGAGATCGAAGGAGGGATCGCGCGTTCGCCTGGCCATTGCATGACGATGGGTACCGCCTCGACGATGACCAGTGCAACCGAGGCGCTGGGCCTGATCCTGCCGGGCTATTCGTCGATCCCCGCGCCCGATTCGCGACATGCGCAGATGGCTTCGCTGACAGGCCGCCGAATCGTCGAGATGGTCTGGGAAGACCTCAAGCCGAGCGACCTGCTGACAGCGGCGTCCTTCGACAATGCCGTCACGACGGTGCTGGCATTGTCGGGTTCGACCAACTCCGTGGTTCACCTAATCGCGATGGCGCGGCGTTGCGGTGTCGACCTCGATCTGCATCGCTTTGACGAACTCGCGCGCCGTACGCCGGTGCTCGCGAATTTGCGTCCGGCGGGCAAGTACCTGATGGAAGATTTCTTTTACGCGGGTGGCCTGCGGGCTCTGCTCGTGCAACTCGGCGACCTGATCGATGGCAGTACGCTGACCGTCAACGGTCTCACCCTGGGCGAGAACATCGCGGGTGCCGAGGTCTTCAACGACGATGTGATCCTGAGCAAGGACAAGGCGCTGGTGGCGTCGGACGGTCTCGCCGTGCTTTACGGCAACCTCGCACCTGGCGGTGCGGTGATCAAGCCGATTGCAGCCGAGGCGCATCTGCTTTCGCACACGGGCAAGGCCGTGGTGTTCAAGGACTACAACGATATGGCCGCGCGCATCGACGACCCGGATCTCGATGTCGATGAAAATTCGGTTCTTGTCTTGCAGAGTGCCGGGCCGCTTGGCGCGCCGGGCATGCCGGAGTGGGGCCAGTTGCCGCTGCCGAAGAAGCTGCTCGAGAAAGGGGTGCGCGACATGGTGCGGATCTCCGATGCGCGCATGAGCGGCACCAGCTACGGTGCCTGCGTGCTGCATGTGACGCCGGAGTCGCATGTCGGCGGCCCGCTCGCGCTGGTTGAGCAGGGCGACTTGATTGAGCTCGATGTCGTGGGGCGCCGTTTGAACCTGCTCGTGTCCGACGACGAACTCGCGCGCCGCCGTGCGGCCTGGGTGCAGCCGCCGAGCAAGTTCAAGCGCGGCTACGGTGTGCTCTATGCGGCCCATATCCAGCAGGCCGATACCGGTTGCGACTTCGATTTCCTTGAGACTGAGCGAGCCGAAGATGCGAACGGCGAGCCGGAGATTCACTGAAGCGACGGGTCGGCGCATCTGCCGCTGGCCATTCCCTGCATGCCAATGACTGAACATGCGCTCCCTTGCACTTTCAAGGTGGGGCGCATGGGCGCCTCCTATTGGCCGAACATTCGCTCCCGCGCGTTTTCGAGGTGGGTACGCATGGCAGCGCCTGCTCGAACCGGGTCGCGTGCGCGGATCGCTTCGAGTACGGCCAAGTGTTCTTGCTGGACCAGCGACTGACGCTCGGCGCTTTTGACGAGCGACAGATTGCGTGAGAGGTTCATGCTGAACGTCGCCTGGTCTTCGATAAACGACAGGACCGTGACGAAGAAAGGATTTTTCGAGGCCTTCGCGATCGCGAGGTGGAACTGGAAGTCATCCTTCGCGCCGAGTTGCTGGACCTTGACGACTTCCTGCAGGGCCTCATAGGCCGCCATGATTCTCGCGAGATCTTCCTCGTCGGCCTTGACCGCGGCGAGCGCGGCTGCGCCAGCCTCGGTCACGCTGCGGAATTCATAACAGCGCTGGATATCCGAGAGCGTCTCGAGCGGCGCAAAGCGTCGCACATTTGGGTCGGGCCGGCGGGCAACCGTCGTGCCGGAGCCATGACGTGTGACGACGATGCCGTCTGCCCGCAGTCGTGCCAAAGCCTCGCGGATAGTCGGGCGCGACGTAGCGAAGCGCTCGGCGAGCTCGTTCTCGGTTGGCAGACGCTCGCCTTCCTTGAAGTCCCCTTCGATGATCCGGTTCAGGATGTCGGCGTAGATACGGTCGGGAAGAACCGACGAAGGACGTTCGATCATGTCCTGCAAGCTTTGTAGGTTGGAGCGGGAGAGTGTAAGACAACTTTGCCGCGTTGAGCTTATGCAGGCGAGGAATTTTTGTATCGAGGGGCCGTAGAAACAGGACCGGCGGTGCTTCCGTAAGGAAGGAGCGCTAAAGAAGAGCACCTAAATTGTCTGACAACTGCAGCGCACTTAAGTCATCGACGCAAAATCGATCGCCGATCGTGAGCAAAACGCGACAGAGTGGGCGAAACCATTGTGTCGTTCCGCTGCGAGCCGCGGGCCGTGAATCGCAACATAGGCAGATATATCCCCGCTGGGAAGGAGCTTCGAAAGCAGGTCGATCCGAAAGAAAGCGCTAGTCGCGCGCGCCGATGGCGCGGGCCTCGATCAGGCTGATGATGCCCTCAATGGCCTCTTCATAGGGCTGGGTCGAACCGGCGGCTCGCGCGAGCACATAGCCGCCCTGCCGCACGGCCATCGTGGTAGTGGCAATCGCATGCGCATCGAGCGACGCGTCCAGTTGCCCTGCCTCCTGCGCTTCGCGTAGCAAAGCCGAGATGCGTGTCGTCAGGGCGTCGAACGCCTCCTTCAATGGCGCTCGGAGGGCTTCGGTGGCAATCACGTCCGGGTCGGCGGTCAGCATGCCGATCCGGCAACCCTTGAGCACCGCGCGTTCAAGCCGAAGGTAGCGCACCACACGCTCAAGCGGCTTTTCCGGTCCGCTCATTACCCGTTCCGCCTCCGCGATCAACTCGGAGGTGCTGCGCTTTTCCGCCGCGAGCGCCAAATCGGCCTTCGAGCGAAAGTGGTGGTACATGCTGCCCTGTCCCACGCCGGCCCGGTCCTGAATGGCGCGCGGACTCGTGCCCCCATAGCCCCTCTCCCAAAGGAGTTCCTGGGTCGTTAAGACAAGTCGTTCGGCAGCATCGCTCATGAAAGCAGTGTACCTACTAGTACGGGTCGTGTATAGTCGGCTCGATTGTACCAACTAGTATGTTCGTGATGGCGCCACCGATTCTTCTCATTGATGGAAGAGGGTGGGCCAGGATTTCACCGTGCGATAGAGGAATGCATCATGGGTAGTACCGCCGAACCCGTTCTACGACAGGCCGACAGGGCGCCGACGCTGCATCCGCGCCGATGGCTCGCGCTTGCTGTGCTGCTGACCGGCGCATTTCTGCCGCCGCTCGATTTCAATGTCGTCAACCTTGCATTGCCCGCGATTCGCGAGAGCCTCGGTGCGTCGTCGAGCGCGGTGCAGTTCGTGATGTCGGCCTATGCCGCGACCTATGCGGTGTTTCTGATCACTGGTGGCCGTCTGGGCGATTTGTTCGGACGTCGGCGCATGTTCAGGGCTGGCGTCGTGGGATTCACGCTGGCTTCGGTATTGTGCGGAACGGCATGGTCGCCTGATGCGCTAATCGCCGGCCGTATTCTGCAGGGCTTGATGGCGACAATCATGGCGCCGCAAGTGCTTGCCTCGATCCGGGTGCTGTTCCCGCAGGCAGAGCAAGGGCGCGCGCTCGCGCTCTATGGCGCGACATTTGGACTCGCCAATATCTGCGGCCAACTGCTCGGTGGCGTGCTGGTTTCCGCGCATCCGTTCGGGTTCACCTGGCAGGCCATTTTCCTGATCAATGTTCCGATCGGATTGGTCGCGTTTATCGGTAGCCTCCTTTTCCTCGACGAGTCACGTGCTGAGCATGCACAGCGTCTGGACCTGGGTGGCGTCTTATTGCTTTCGATCACGCTGGGGTGCCTGGTCTATCCCCTGGTTGAGGGACGAGAAGCCGGTTGGCCGCTCTGGGTCGTAGCTATGTTGGCGGTCTCGCCGCTTGCGCTCTTCGGTTTTATCCGCTTTGAGCAGCGACTGGCTTCGCGTGGTGGCTCGCCACTCGTCGACCTTGGCCTGTTTCACAACCGCGGCTTTGTAGCGGGCATCGGGATGGCGTTTGCGTTCTATATGCAGTCGTCGTTCTTCCTGACGTTTTCAGTTTATCTGCAAAGCGGTCTCGGCCTGACGCCGATCGATGCGGGTCTCGCCACCTTGCCTTATGTCGGCGGCGGATTTGTCGCGTCCTTGCTGTCGTCAAGCGTGATGGAGCGGCTCGGTGTGCGCGCGCTCACGCTGGGGTTCGTGCTTCAGGCGATCGGATTCAGCGTGGTTGTCATCGGTGTGAGTCATCAGGTCGAATGGATGCTGGTAGCGGGCCTGCTCTGCTCTGGCCTGGGCTTCGGTATCGTGATGCCGTCGGTCATCAAAGCGGTGATTGGGGGTATCGATGCGCGTCACGCCGGGCTCGCATCCGGCATCGCCATCTCGACCTTGCAGGTCGGCGCCGCGCTGGGCGTGGCGATTATCGGCGGCGTGTTCTATAGCGCGCTCGGCGCAAATCGAGGCCTCGACGCCTACGCTCATGCGTTCACACTCGCACTCAGTTGCAATATCGTCATGCTTGCACTGGGCGGGGCGCTTTCTTTGTTCTTGCGGAATCCTCGCAAGGCTGCATGAAGATAGGGCGGAGCGCGCCATCGCGGCGCGCTGGGCCTGTCTGATAAGCGGACGAGTCCGGCCTTCGGCTGCGCCTATTTCACATCGAACGAATAGTCACCATGCGTGCGATGACCATCCGAGGCCACCGCCGCCCAATGCACGGTGTAGTGGCCCGGCGCAAGCGTGGGTAGCGGGACCGAGATCACGGCCGGTTCTTGAGAATCGACACTGGCCTTCTCGACATTCACTTGCTTGCCGTCCGCGTCGGTCACGGTCAGCGTGGTGAACGAGGGTTCCAGCGCACCGTCGAACAGGATCTTGACCTGAGCGGGCGAAGCGACCGTCGCGCCCGCGCCAGGCTCTTGCTTCTTCGGAAACACATGTGCGAACGCCGAGCCGGATAACACGGCCGCGGCGCAAAATATCGCGAGTGCCTTTATCCATCGACGAACATCCGTTGAATACGATTGCATGACTTATTCCTTCTGTGCAGAGGTGAACAGGGGCTTGCCGATGGTCGTCGGTGCGACGTCGTCAAAGAAGATATGGGCATCGAGCAGAATGCCGACGTGCGAACCGCTCGCGCGGTTGACCGGAATCTGCGCTTCGATGCCCAGTTGCCCGTAACGATTCAACCAGATAAAGCCGGGGTTGATCGTCCCTGTTGTCTGGCCCTGGCTTCTCGACAATGGGACTTCGACAATCGGGATCAGGCTCGCGAGCGGTTCGGGCAGGTTGAGGTCATGCACGTGCTGCTGCAGATAGGCCAGACTGTATTGAACCGTAAAGCCATAGTTGAAAGCGTTGGGTTGTCCGGCGCCTGTCGTGAACGAGGGGCCGACTTCGGCTGTCACGCCGACTGGGCGCAGATAAGCCACGGTATCGGGCAAGTCGCCAAAGCCTTTGCCAAGATACACATTCGGCGAGATCGTCGAAAAGTTGTCGCCGATCGCCCGGCTGCCCGTCCCGCCCAAATCCGCTTCGGCGCCGACTGAGACCATGAACTCGTGCGGCTCGTTCACATAGAGAAGATATTTCGCGCCGACCGTGAAGTTGTCGAAGCCGCGCGCTGTCGGGTTGGTCTGCGTCGCATAGGTGCCGCCGATCGACAAGGCCAGTCGCGACGTGATCAGCTTGTCCCATTCGAAGTTGAACGTATTGATGCTCTGGTCGCCGTTGTCACCGGGTACGCGTTGGTGGCCATAGAGCACGTCTGCCTCGTCACCGACACCTGGATCGTCGATGCCCATGGTGGCCGGAAAAACGTAGTCGCCTGCGATGGCATGGGCGCAGGCCATCGAAGGCGCGAGCAGCGAAATCGTCGTGGTCGAAAAGGCGAGTGCGGCGAGCAGCCCGTTGCCGCAACGGGTTGAGGAGGTACGCATGGTTTGTCCTGATTAAGGGCGTGAGAACGCCTGCGCGAACATGAAGGAGCGCGCAAATAAGCCGCGATGCAGCAAACACATCGCACTGAAGAAGAGACTCAGATCAGATCAGGACGGGTGGGGCGCGGGGCTGGGCCGCCGTCGGGGTTTCGGTGCGACGAACGCTTGCGAAGCGAGCCGTGACGCGTTGCTGAATGGCCCAGACCGTAACGGCAAACGGCGCCTGGATGCAGGGCATCAGCGGCAGATGGGCGAGCAGGCTGCAATAGCCGCAGGCATCGCCATGAGACATCACGGAGTGTGACGAGTGCGGGCTTGACTGGCTGCCCGTCGCATCGTCAGCCGTCGATTGCGCGGAACACAGAATGTTCGCGAACGTATCGGCATGTCGATGCGTCGCCACCACTTGCGAAACGGTCGGCGCGAGCGTTGCCATCAGGATTGCGAGCAATCCTAGCAAGCTGCCAATCTTCCGGTGAATGTGGCTGAGCATGGGGCAAAGAAGGAAACCGCGAGGCTCGAGTGAGCGGCTGAATTATGCCACGCCTATTCGCGATTTCCCTTGCCCTGATCGACAAAGTGATGCCCTTGCTTCAAGACCCGTTTCAGGCGAGAAGCTGCACGCAGGATCGTACGATCTGCGCGAGACGAACGGCTTTGGGGTCTGCCCCGCCCGGATACTGCATCGGCATGGGGATATAACCGAATGCGGTGCCATAGAGCGGGTCGGCAAATCCAATGGCACCCCCGGCGCCATCGTGTCCGAAGGCCAGATAGCTGCCGAAATCCATGCGCGGTTGCGGCTTCATGAAGACCACGCCGAAACACATATCCACGTTGAGGATGCGGTCATGCCCCCATGATTGTTGCTGGCCGAACTGTTCAATCGTTGATTCGTCGAGCAGCGGGGGGCCACCGACGTTGCCGATTGTCGCGCCATACACGGTGGCGAGGCCGCGAGCCGAACCGATGCCGCCCAGGGCGGAGGGTCCCACCGCCCGGACCTCACGAAGGTTCGGCGACAGTTTGTTGTCGAGCGGAAGGTCCGAGCTGTACAGGCTGTTAAACGCGAGGTTAGCCAAGGTATCGTTCGACGTGGGCCCATGGTCCATGGCCGCTTGTTGAGCGGGGGTCGGCTTCATCGGGAGCAGCTCGCGGAAGCGACGTTCCTCGGCCGCTGGAAAGCCCAGATAGAAATCGATTTTGCGCGGTTTTCTTATTTCGGTTTCGTAGAAAGCCTGAAGCGAACCGTTCGTGATGCGACGCACGAGTTCCTCCATGAAGATCCCCATCGTCAGACCGTGATAACCGAACGCGCTGCCCGGTCGCCACCGTGGGGTGGTCGAGGCGAGTCGCGCGGCGGCCACTTCCGAGTTCAGGACTTCGTTGCGCTCGAACGATGGGTTGACACCGACCACCCCAGCTTGATGTGACAAGAGCTGGCGTACCGTAATCGACGCCTTGCCACCGGCTTCGAACTCTGGCCAGTAGGTCGCGACCGGTGCATCCAGGTCGAGATCGCCGCGCTGCGCGAGCATGGCGATCACGATGCCGGCGACGCCCTTCGATACGGAGAACACGCCGGTGACGGAGTCCGCTTCGAGATCCGCGCCGCCGACGAGGTTGACCACCAGTTCATCTTTCCAGTACACGGCGAGCTGTGCGCTGTATGCGGCGTTCTCCAGCAAATAGGCGTCGAGCTGAAGTCTCACGGGCTCGAAGCCACGTGCGGTCGTGCCGCTCGAGAGGCGTTGCCTTACGTCAGTTACCCTGTTACTCATTCGTCTGTCCTGGTTGCGGTTGGCCAGCGGCGAGCTGGATCGCCCGGAGACGGGCTTGTCTCCGGGCGCGCTGAAGGAGGGGATCGGGCACGGGGGCCGCCGCGATCAGCGCCCGCGTGTATGGATGTTCGGGGTGGTCGCAGACGGCTTCGACGCTGCCTGTCTCGACGATCGCCCCCTTGTGAAGCACCGCGACGCGATCGGCAAAGCGCCGCACGACCGCAAGATCGTGGCTGATGAACAGATACGACATGCCCGTGTCACGTTGCAGTTCGGCGAGCAGATCGAGCACCGTCGCCTGCGTCGAGACATCGAGCGCGCTGGTCGGCTCGTCGCAGATCACCAGCCGCGGTCGTACCGAGAGCGCCCGCGCGATGGCGATGCGTTGACGCTGCCCACCCGAAAAGTTGCCGGGGTAACGATTGGCCGCATCCGCAGGCATGCCGACGCGTTCGAGCAGTTGCTGAACGATCTTCAGGCTGGCTGTTTGAGAGAGTTTTTCGCGTACGCGCAGCGGCTCGGTGAGGATGTCGCCAACGGTGAGCGAAGGATTGAGCGAGCCATACGGGTTCTGAAAAATGACCTGCATATCGGACGCGAGGCGGCGCCGTTCTGCATTGTCTGCGAAGGTGATGTCGCGGCCATCGAGCCGGATCGTGCCGCCGCTCACTGGCGCCAGCCCCAGGATCGCGCGGCCGATGGACGTCTTCCCGGAGCCTGACTCGCCGACCACGGCGAGCGTTTCTCCAGGTGCGATCGAGAACGACACACTCTTGACCACCCGGGTTTCTAGCACCTTGCGGCGCCACGCCTGACGACGGGCATACGTGACGCTGAGCTCGCTGACTTCGAGAAGCGGCGGGGTGAGGTTCGAAGCGTTCATAAGGCCGCCACCTTGGCATGCGATTCGACGAACGCGCCCGTCTTGCGCGACCCATGTGGCTCGAGCAAGTTCGGCGTGGCATCCATGAGTTTGCGTGTGTAGGCATGCTGCGGCTGGGCAAAGAGCCGCTCCACGTTCTGCTGCTCGACGATGATGCCGTTCTGCATCACCAGCACGCGTTCACAGAGATCCGCGACGACGCCGAGGTTATGCGTGACCATGAGAATCGCCATGCCGCGTTCGGCACGCAGCGCTCTGAGTAGATCTAGGATCTCGGCCTGCACCGTGACGTCGAGCGCGGTGGTTGGTTCGTCCGCGATGATGAGTTTCGGACTACGGGCAAGCGCCATGGCGATTACCACGCGCTGGGCGAGGCCTCCTGACAGCTCATGCGGATAGCGCTTGAGCATGTCGGCCGGGGAGGGGATGCGGACGTCGCGCAGCAAGTGTTCCGCGCGTTCCATTCGCTCGCGTCGACGCATGCGCGTGCCGATCGCCACGATTTCGCCGAGCTGGTTGCCGATCGTGAAGGAGGGGTCGAGCGCCACCATGGGTTCTTGCGAGACCAGGCCGATCCCTTTGCCGCGGATCTCGCGAAACGCGCGGTGGCCTGCACCAATCAGCTCGATGCCGTCGAAGCGAATGTGATCCGCATCGATTCGCGCATTCGAAGCAAGCAAGCCGAGAATCGACAAGGCGGACACGCTTTTGCCGCTGCCCGATTCTCCGACGAGGCCGACGATCTCACCGGCCTCCACGTCGAACGTGATCCCTTTGACGACCGTCGTTTCGGCATATCTTGACGCGAACGATACGGTCAGGCCTTTGACGCTCAACAGGGCGCCGCCCGGAGCGACGGCGGGGCGCACACGCATCGCTTTGCCCGATGGCCGCTCAACGATGCGAACGCCGCGACTGCGCGAGGTTGTCTCGGCATTGACGTCTCGCACCGCATCGCCGATCAGGCCAAGCGCCAGGATGGTGATCGAGATGATGCCGCCCGAGGGGAGCAACAGCCACGGGAACTGTTCGATGACCTGTGACGCTTCGCCGACCATCCCGCCCCAGGTCGGCGCAGGCGCGGTCACGCCCAGATTGAGAAAGCCGAGGCCCGACTGGACGACCAGTGCGATGCCGGCGAACAGCGACACCTGGATGATGACCGGGCCGCCGAGTCGCGGCAGGATATGTCGGGCCATGATCCGGACGGTGCTCAGGCCGGAGACGCGTGCCGCATCGACATACAGTTCTTCGCGGGTCACCTTGGTCACGGCGCGCACGACCCGGACCAGACCCCCTGCTGAAAAGAGACCCAGCGTCACCATCGCCGCAGTCAGGCTGTTGTCGAACAGCGCGAGGACAGCGAGTGTCACCACAATCGAAGGCAGCGACATCAGGATGTCGACCCCGGCGGAAATCGTTCGGTCGGCACGGTCCGTCGTGAAGCCGGCGATTACACCGAATACCACGCCCAGCACAGTGAAGACGACGACGGCTTCCACCACGCCGGCAAGCGCAGTCTGACCGCCAAAGAGCAGGCGTGAGAGCACGTCCCTGCCGAGCGTGTCGGTGCCGAGCCAGTGCAGGGTGGACGGGAGCTGCGTCGCGGCCAGCAGGTCCTGGTCCAGCGCACCGTAGGGGGCGAGCCACCGCGCCATCGCGCAGGCGAGCGCGATCGCGAGCAGCACCAGCACGGCGGCAAGACCCAGCGGTTTGGCGAGGAATGCCGACAGGCTGTCGCGTCTTGTTTTCTTCCAGTTCATCACGACGTCCTCACGCGGGGGTTGAGCGTCGCATAGCAGATATCGACCAGCAGGTTGACCACGATCACGATCAGCGTATAGGCGAGCGCCACACCTTGAATCACTGGCACGTCATGCTGGTTCGTCGCGTCGTTGACGAGCGAGCCGAGCCCCGGCAGCACGAACACGTTCTCGACGAACAGGCTGCCCGACAGGGCGCCGATAAAGCCCAGGCCGAGTACCGTGACGATCGTGACACCGGAGTTCTTCAGCGCATGTTTCCAGACGAGCGAGGCTTCAGAGACGCCGGCGGCGCGCAGCGTTCGGATGTAGTCCTGCTGCATGGCGTCAGCGAGTCCATCGCGCGTGATCTTGGCAATCTGCGCGATGCCGCCGAGCGACAGGGCGACGACTGGGAGCACGAGTGACGCTCCCCACGACAGGGGCGACGCGGTAAACGGCGTGTAGCCGATTGCCGGCAGAAGCGGCAGAGCGATCGCGAAAGCCGAAATCAGGAGCAGGGCCAGCCAGAAGTTCGGCAAGGCGAGCCCAAGCAAAGACAGCACGTCGACCACCCGCGCCCGCCATCCACTGCCTTTCGCGCTCACGACGCCGAGCAGGATGCCAACGACCGCGCACAGCAAGGTCGCACCGATCAACAGAGAGAGCGTCACCGGGGCCCGCGTAGCAAGTGTCTGCGCAACGGGCTCGCCTGAGAAGATCGAATGCCCAAGGTCTCCGTGGATCGCCCTACCGATGTAGCGTGCGTACTGCTCATAGAGCGGCAGGTCCAGATGAAGCGTCTGGCGGACCCGTTCATAGTTCTCCGTCGAGCCGCCAATCCCCACGATCGCGCGGGCTGCATCGCCCGGAATGAAGGCCTGCAGCACGAAGGTAATGACGGAGGTCAGGAACAGCAAGGGAACGGAGATCAGTATCCGCCTCAGGATAATCACGAGCATGGGCATCTTCCAAAATCGATCAGACCGGTACGACGAAATTACTTCGACCAGTAGACCGGCCCCACGGGATTGCCGGTCGGATCGAGCGCGAAACCCTTGAGTTTGGGGTTCGCAAACCAGGGCGATTGCACCAGCGCGATCGGAACCGTCAGGGCCTGGTCGACGATCACCTTCTGGACAGCCTGCGCCGTGGCGCTTCGGGTCGCAAGCGTCGACGAGAGATAGGCCGCGAACGCAGGGTCGAGCCCATCAACTGAATTGCGGAAGAAGTTGGCCGACGAGTTCGGTTGCCAGAGCTGGTTGGTGTTCGCAAACTGCGTCTGACCGCCCCACATCATGGCGAAGCCGCTGAACTTCTTGCTGGCGAGGTCAGCATTGAGCTCGGTGAAGTTCGACGCGCCCGTCAGGTTCACGGTGACACCGATCTTCGAGAGTTGCTGCGCGACGGCCTGGATGACCTTGGTGCTGGTCGGTTCGAAGGCCGTGTAGAGGATGTTCATTGTGAAGCCGTTCGGATAGCCGCCTTCCTTGAGCAACTTCTTGGCCCTGTTGACATCATAGGGGTAGGTGTTTTCGAGGGCGAGCGAATAGGCGTCCCAGCCCGGTGTGTTGGGCTGGTCGAGCGGCTTGCCCAGGTCACCGAAGACGACCTTCGCGATATCGGCGCGGGCGATCGCGAAGTTCAGGGCCTGACGCACCTTCTGGTTGCCCAGCGCAGGGACGAGCGTGCCCTTCCAGTCGACCAGGAATAGCGCTGCAAAGCCCGACGGTGCGGAGATGACGGACAGGTTAGAGCGCTTGACGCTGGCAACCTGCGTGGGATCGCCGGTGAACAGGTCGATCTGACCGCTGCGCAGCGCCTGCAGCGCCGAGTTGTTGTTGGCGACGACCTTGATGACGACCTTGTCGAACTTCACCTTGTCACGGTCGTAGTAATTCTTGTTGGGCGTGTACGTGTAGTGATCGCCAGCGACCGACTGCGCAGGATCGTAAACATAAGGGCCGGCACCGAAGGTTGCCGTCGCCAGTGCGGCGGGGTCGGCGAGTCCCTTCGGGCTCATGATGTTGCCGCCGACGTTATACGGTGTCAGCAGGTCGGCAAGAATCGGGCTGGGCTTGCTGGTCTCGATCACGACCTGATCGCCGCCCTTGGCGGTGACCTTCCAGGTGGAATAGGACGCGGCGGTGGGGCCACTGCCATTCTTGGCGAAGAAATTGAGCGAGTTCGCGACGGCGGTCGCTGTCACGGGTTCGCCGTCGGCGAACAGAGCGCCCTTGCGGATCGTCAGATCGAAGCGCGTGCCTTCGGCGCCCGGCTCCCAACCCCATTTGCTTGCCAGACCGGCCACCAGGTTGCCCTTGGCGTCCTTGTCGAGCAACGGGGCGTAAGCGAGCTCCTGATAGAAGCTCTGTACCCCGCCGTTCGAGGTCTTGGTGGGGTCCAGCGAACCCGGCGCCGCGGACGCAGCGATGGTCAGCAGCTTGGCTGCTTCGTCTGCCGAGGCCGGGCTGGCGGCCATTGAGACGGCCAGGCAGGCGGCCACGCCGCACGACGCGCCAAGGACTGCCTTGACCTGGCGGGAATTCTTGAAACGAAACATTTGTCGCCTCCTGAACTGCATTTATGGCGCTTTCACGCGGCTCTAGTGGCACAAATATACAACACTGAACTAGGCGCGCGGTTCTGTTTTCGTCTTCTATTGACTCGGGACAAACCCGGACATGAACGGCTGGCTTTCCTTGGAACTGCTTCCACGCTATATTTCGCGCAATAGATGACGTGACGGACGACGCGAGGACTTCGCGTTGTTGATCAACAGAGCGCCGGATGACCTACTTTTATCACGCGGTCCTCGACTCGCCCCATTTGCCGCGAGAACTCGAGCACGACTCCACCCAGAACATGGTGGTGGCGTTGCTGGGCGAGTTCTGGAGCTACAGCCCGACGCTGGCAGTCCCGTCGGCGGCCATCGTCGAACTGCTCAAGCGGATGGATATCAGCGACGTCGCGGCACGCGCCGCACTCAGCCGTCTCGCCCGTCGCGGCACGCTGGTGGTGTCGCGGGCCGGGCGCAACACGTCGTATTCGCTGGCCGAAGACGTGGCGGCGACCATCCCCGCGAGTGAAACGCTGACGATGACCTTTGGCCAGGCCGAACGCGACTGGAATGGCGAATGGACCGTCATTGTGTTTTCGATGCCTGAGACGCAGCGAGACCGGCGTCAGGCGCTGCGCGAATGGCTGCGGTGGCTCGGCTTCGGTCCGGCGCGCGATGGGGTATGGATCTCGCCCCATGCCGATGTGGCGTTGATGGAGACGAAGCTCACGGGCTTGCTGCCCGCGGACGGATTGATATTCAAGTCATCGCAGATGGTCGGCGAAATCAACCCCTTCGAGGTCTGGCCCCTAGCTGAGATCCGTGAAATTTACAAAACGTTTATCGAAGAACTGCGGCCGATCGTCTATCGCCTGCGGGCGGGGATGGTGTCGCCGGCCGATGCCTTGAAGATATCGCTGACGATTCTTGCCAAGTGGCGTGGCTTTCCCACGGTCGATCCCGACCTGCCGCAGGCCTCGCTGCCTGCCGACTGGCCGAGACGTGAGGCGCGGCGTCTGTTCACCGAGGTGTACGACGAATGCACGCCGCTGGCGGAAATCCACGTGAAGAACGTGATCTCGAAGCATGACCGCGAGTGTGCGGCCCGAGTCCGCGGCCTGACCGTGCAAGAGACGATCGAACACTACAAGCACGCGGCCGCACTCGTGCGCTGACGCCTGGCTGACGCCTTGATCGTTGCGCGAAGGCGGAAGGGGCGCTAAAGGAATGGCTCAAGGGCGCCGTTATGCAGCTTGCCATTGATAGACGCGCCAGCCCGCAGGCACAATACCGCCCGCGAGCGAACGGCCGCCACGCTGGCTCCGACGCCCCTTCCTTTGCGGACTATGAGCGCATTCTTTCTCGTCACTGTGATCGTGTCGTATCTCGCCTTCGTTTCGGTTGACGAGTCGCCTTTGCGCGTCCTGGCATTTGTGCTGCTGACGTTCGGAACCTTCACTCTGACGTTCTATTTGCCGTTGTTCGCGTCGAGGCGCGATCGTGACGCACGGCGTTTAGAGGAGGGTGGGGTCGCGGCGCAGACATTGGAACGCGAACCGGGTCCCTCCAGGACGGGGTTGAGGTTCTATCGCACGGCATGCGCGATTTTGTCGATCGTGCTGCTTGCGGTTGCGATCGAACATGCGATGCAGACGCGGAATCACCCTGCGTATGCGAGCGCGGGACAGGTGAGTTCGGGGAAGATCGAGTTTGCTGCTCCGGTGGTCGCAGCCCAGGTGCCTTGCGGTCCCGCCGCAGCATCCGATGTTCCGGCTACGGCGTCGTCGGCAAGTGATGCATCATGCGCCCCTATAGCGGCGGCATCAGACGCCACGGTAGCCTCAGACGTTATCGCAACGACCGCTCCGGCAGCTTCGGACGCCGTAGCCTCGGGCGCTGTAGCTGCCTCCAGCGCTGTTGCAGCACCCGGTGCTGTTGTTGCCTCCAGCGCCGTTGCCATCTCCGCCAAACTTTCGACGAAGACGAAAGGCACCCCCGCGCCGCAGACGGCGGCCGTGCCGACGCCCTCTGACAAGACTCCAAATCAGCCGCCACCGGATTCGACGAACGGAGCACCGGCTCGGGCTACGTCGACCGCCTTTGCCGTGCCGCCCAAAACGGATGCCTTCCTCAGCCCGCCGCCTGCTGCCTCATCGGTGGGCATTTATCAGCCCGCGGCCCATGACTTCCAGCAGCCGCGGCCTGTGCAAATGGGCGCAATGCAGGCACCGCGCAATTCGATGCCGGCTGCGTCGATGGACGTTGATCCGAATGCGCTTGCTCAGGCCTTCCCGACCTACGCGGGAAAGACCATTAGCTTTGTCGTCGACGGCGCAATCAGCCTGGATCCGAACCCCAAGGCCTCGAATTCCCTCGCGCTGGCGGGCTACGACAAGCTCGACCCCGTACTCAACCGTTCTCTACTCGAGAAATGGTTGAGCCTCGGACATGACGACGGCGACGCGGGCCGAATCCGGATCACGGGAGTCGTGCGGCCTGAAAAGCGCGGCGAGCGTGTGCTGATCGATGTCACGGACCTCAGCAACGCGGACTGACGCTGTACCGAGAGGCCGGCAGGACGGGCATCTATGCGTCTGGACCAGTTTGTTTCAACGAACTGGAGGTGCCAACAGGTCCAGTCTTTCTCTAGTCTTGCGCCATGGCATTTCCACGTCGCAGGTCGCCCATGATTCGCCCCGTTGTTATTGAAGCTCCTCGCCCGTCAGACTTGATCGTGCAAAGTCCTGCGCCTGCACACGAATCTGCGCTGGTTCATGGTGTTGTCGCCGACATCGAACGGCGGGGAACCTCCGTCACTTTGCTGCGCATTCGCGTACCTGCTGACCGAGACTTCCGCTACATGCCGGGGCAGTACATCGATGTGCAGGGTGCCGACGGCTATTTCCGAAGCTTTTCACTCGCGTGTGCCGATCTCATCGACGGTTGCTTCGAGCTCCATATCCGCCGTATCGACGGGGGCGTCTTCAGTGATCGCACGATGCGCTCGCTCAAGCGCGGCGACGCGCTGTCGTGGCGCGGGCCGTTCGGCGACTTTGCCTGGCGCGGTACATCGACCGCACGGCATGCGGTATTCATGTGTACGGGCACCGGTTTCGCACCCGTCAGGGCAGCGATCGAGGAGGCGTTGGCGCAGGGCGAGTCCCGACCTCTCTCGCTTTATTGGGGCGGCCGGGAAGACGATGACCTTTACTTGTGCGAGGTACCTCGTGCTTGGGAGCGTGAGCACGCGAATTTTCGATTTATTCCGGTTCTTTCACGTTCGAGTTTGCGCCAGGACCTGGGTCAAGGCCCAGATTCCCACCTGAGCTCAAGTTCGCGCGATCAAATAGACCCCTGCCGTCGGGGGCGAGTCCATGACGCTGTCATGCAGGACTTCGCGTCGCTCGCCGATGCGGATGTGTATGCCTGTGGGTCTCCCGCGATGGTCGCGACCGCTCGCGAGACCTTGATCGCAAAACGCGGCTTGAGCGACATGGCGTTTTTCTCCGATCCGTTCGGAATGATTGAACTCGCTCTACCCACGCAATCGCCCGAGAGCGTCAACTCGCTTCAGATCATTGCCAATGGCGTCGAATACTCGGTGGCGCCCGACGGCACGCTCCTCGCGGCGTTGCGTTCTCTCGGCATTCCCATCATGACCGTCTGCGGTGGCCGCTGTGCATGCGGCACCTGCACAGTCGAAATCGACGAAGGTTCGTGCGCACACTTGCCGCCGCCGGGTCGCGACGAACGCGAGCTGCTCGAGTGCCTGCCCGAGGTGACCCCCCGTTCGCGCCTCGCCTGTCAGATCCGTCTCGAAGCGGCGACGAGCGGCCTTTCCCTATGTGTTCCCTGACGTCGGACGTCGTCCCACTTCAATCTCAACCGCTGGACAAAAAAACGGAGCGTTCCCCCATGAGTACAGTCGCCCTAACGGACCTCGAGCGTGTTGGCGTCGCATTCGCTGCGGACACCATGCTTTCAGTGCGCGACAAGACCCGCACGGCCATCCACGCCATCGCGGCACAATGCCGCCCCGGCATGGTCGAGGAAGACGCGGTCGAGATGGCCAAAGGCATTCTCAAGGCCGCTGGCATGCAGCGCGGCTGGCACGAGGTCTATGTCCGGTTTGGCTCCAACACCACCAAGACTTTCGGTGCGCTCTCGGATCCGGGCATCGTGCTGGGCGACGACGATATTTTCCTGATCGATATCGGCCCGGTGTGGGAGCGTTGGGAAGGCGATGGTGGTGATACCTTCGTCACGGGCAGCGACGCTGAGATGGCACGCTGCGCGCAGGATGCCAAGGCGCTGTTCCACGAGGTTCGCGCCAAGTGGCGTGACGAAAAACTCACGGGGCAGGCGCTCTATGAGTTCGCCGATCGCCGCGCGACTGAACTCGGCTGGAAACTCAACCTTGACCTCTCGGGACATCGGATCTCCGATTTCCCGCATGCGGCCATTTATGAAGGCCCGCTTGCCGAGGTCCCGTTCAATCCGTCGCCGCTACTGTGGGTTCTGGAAATTCATATCCGGCATCCGAGCAAGGCCTACGGCGCGTTCTTCGAGGACATGCTGCTCGACGACGAGTTTTTCGAGCAGGCGGCATAGCGCGGTGTCAGTCCCCGCCGGCGCGATCATGGCGCTGCGGGGACGACGTCACGTCTCCAGACTCCGCCAGCTCGATGCGAGCCGCGTGACCGCTTCCTCGAGTTCGTGCTCGTTGAGGCTCGCGAAGCCGAGCCTCAACCCGGAAGTTGGCTCGCCCGACATCGAATAGGTGGCCCCGGGCATCATCTTCACACCATGCTGTCCTGCATTGGCGACGAGCCTGCCGACGTCGACGTTCTCCGCGAAGCGCACCCAGAATGCGAGCCCGCCATCGGGCAGTTCGAAGTCGATCGCCGACCCAAAGTGGCGCTTGAGCAGATCGGCAAACAACATCCGTCTGTCGTCATAGATGCGCAGCACCTTGCGCGCGTGTCGGCGGATCTCGCCGGAGTCCATCATTTCGGCGACCGCGAGTTCGGTGGCCGGATCGCCCTGGCGATCGATCAGCAAGATCTCTTCGGCGACGCGGTCGACGAAGCGCTTCGCGCCCGCGATATAGCCGCTCCGCAAGCTCGGCGTCAGCAGCTTCGACAATGATCCGATATAAGCGACCTTGCCCCATTGGTCGGTGCTCGCCAGCGGCAACATGGGCCGGTGCGAGAAGTGGAAGTCATGGTCGTAATCGTCTTCAATGATCGCGAAGCCGAACTGGTCCGCGAGAGCGAGCAAACGCAGGCGTCGTTCAGGTGGCAGTAACACCGTGGTGGGGAACTGGTGGTGCGGTGTCAGGTAGACGCATCGCACGCGCTTGTTCCGGCACAACTTCTCCAGATCGTCGAGCCGCATGCCTTTTTCGTCGACGCGCGCCGTCACGACCTCGGCCCCGTTCGCGAGAAACGCTTCTCGCGCCGGTGGATAGCTCAGCGATTCCAGCACGGCTGTATCGCCCGGCTGGGTGAGGACGCGAGCTGCGATAAAGATGGCCATCTGACTGCCACGCGTCAGGCAAATCGTTTCGGCCGTGGTGTTCAGACCGCGGTCCGCATTGAGCATCGCCGAAATCGAGTTGCGCAGGCCCAGAGTGCCGCGCGGATCGCCATAACCGAGCAGGTTGTCACGGCTTAGCGACAGCAGGCTGCGCCGATATGCGCGGGCCAGTTCATTGACTGGTACCAACCGCGTGTCCGGCGCGCCGTCGTCGAACATGAGCACGCCGGGCTCGGGCAGCAGCATGTCGATGCGGGTCTTTTGACCCGGCAGGCGGAAGTCGGGCTCATGAGGGATCGGGGGCGGCTCGACCGGCCGAAAGGCGAACGCGGCGGGTTGTGCCGTGGGCAAACGCGGCGAGACAAAGGTACCGCGTGCACGCTCCGGCGTCAGCCAGCCCTGAGCGGTGAGTTCGTCGTAGGCGAGGATCACCGTCTTGCGGTTGACTTTGAGCTCCTCGGCCAGTTCGCGCGTACCGGGCAATGCACCGCCAGGCGGCAGTCGGCCGCGGCGGATTTCCTCGATGATGGCGTGCGCGATCTGAAGGTAGGGAGGCATCTTTTGCTCCCGGTCGATCGTGATTCCCATTTCTGACGGTCTAAGCATACTGGCCCACCCTGCTTTATTTTTCTGGAGGATTCACCTGGTCCAAGTCGATCGTACCATCGGCTCACTGGTTACGGAGCCCGAACACATGTTCAGGGCAAAACGAGTCATCGACCTACAGGTGCAATCCATGGAAACGAGTCCTCTTCGCGCGAATTGTTTGAGCTTTTCCGAGTTGCTGGGTCAAGCCGTTGCACTGATCTCCCCCACCATGACCGCCGCGCTGATTATTCCGGTCATGTTTTCGAACACCGGCAACATGAGCTGGCTTGCCTATGCGCTAGGCACGATCATGCTGCTCTTCGTGGCCTTCAACCTCAACCAGTTTGCGCGCCGTTCAGCTGGTGTCGGATCAATGTATGCGTACACCAGCCGCGGGCTGGGGCTCACCGCGGGTGGCATCGCGGGTTGGTCACTGATCTGGGCGTATCTGGGCATCGCGATGGCCGGCATGACCGGCTTCGCGGTGTTTGCAGGCAAGCTCACCGAGATGGCGGGGTTCACGGCCTCTCCACTGTTGTTCTTCGTGATCTGCGGTCTTGCGGCGTGGTACTGCGCATGGAAGAACGTGCAGTTGTCCGCCGTGCTGATGCTGGTGCTCGAGGGTGCGTCGATGCTGCTGATCGTGGCGCTCTGTTTTATCGTGCTTCAGCAGCACCATTTCGCGATCGATACCAAGCAGCTGAGCCTGAGTGACACGCCGCTGTCGAGCATGGGTCTCGGTGTGGTGGTGGCGATTTTCAGCCTGGTTGGTTTTGAATGTGCAACCGCCTTCGGTACGGAAGCGAAGAACCCGCTGAAGTCCGTGCCGCGTGCCGTGATCTGGAGCCTGATCGTGTCGGGTGTGTTCTTCGTCTTCGTCACCTATGTGATGGTCGACGGCTTCACCGGCTACGCCACCACGCTCGACAAGATCGATGCGCCGCTCAACGTGCTGGCCGAGCTCGCTCACGTCAAGTTCCTGCAGGTGCCGCTGTCGCTCGGTGCGATGTTCACGTTCTTCTCGCTGGCGCTGTCGTGTCTCAATGCGGGTGCACGTGTAATCTTCGCAATGGGTCGACACGGTCTGCTTCCTGCCGCCACGGCTGGGGCTCATTCGACCAACGAAACGCCGCACGTCGCCGTGACGGTGATGGCCTTGATCGCCTTTATCGTGCCGTCGATCCTGACCCTGGCTCACAATGCGCCGCTCGATATCTTCAACTGGGTGGGTACGCTGGCCGCATTTGGTTTCCTGGTGCCGTATTTCCTGATTACGATTGCCGCGCCGGTCTACCTTTCCCGCCTTGGGCAGTTGCGTCGCCGTGACGTCGGCTACTGCATCGCCGCGTTGCTCTTGCTGCTGATTCCTGCGGTCGGTAGCGTGTATCCTTTACCGCCCGCACCGCTTGTGTATTTCCCTTATCTGTTCCTCATGTATCTGGCGATCGGCGCCGCATGGATCGTGGCTTTTCATCGCCGGGTTCCCGCCGCCCGTACCCGCATCCGCGAAGAACTGGCATCGACTCACGAGCATTACTCGCTTCCGGGCATGGAAGCCGCCAACGAGGTTTAAGCAATGAAGCATGTTCTCGCCATTCGTCACGTAGCGTTCGAAGACCTGGGTACGTTTGAAAAGGTCTTCGTCGAAGCGGGCTACCAGGTTGACTATGTGGAGGCGCCGACGCATGACCTGGGCGCCCTCGATATCCACGCGCCGGATGTCGTCGTGGTGCTCGGGGGTCCGATCGGCGCTTATGAGGAAGACAACTACCCGTTTCTGCTTCAGGAACTCAAGCTGATCGAACAGCGCCTGAAGTCAGGGCGGCCTTTGCTCGGTATCTGCCTCGGCGCACAGTTGATGGCGCGAGCCAGCGGGGCACGGGTCTATGCCGGCCCGCAAAAGGAGATCGGCTGGGGGCGGCTGACCTTGACCGAGGCTGGGGCGCGCTCGGCGCTCGCTCCGCTGTCCGGTGATGCGTCAGTGCTGCATTGGCATGGCGATACCTTCGATCTGCCGCCCAGTGCCGAGCGGCTCGCCTCGTCCCCGCTTTACGAGAATCAGGCCTTTTCAATCGGACCGAGCGTGCTGGGGCTGCAGTTTCATCTCGAAGCCTCCGCAAGCGAGATTGAGCGCTGGCTGGTCGGGCATGCGTGTGAGCTCTCTCATGCAGGCGTCAAGTTGCAGTCTCTGCGCGATGGCGTGCCGACATTACCGTCGTCGTTCTATGCCGACATCCTGCGCGCATGGTTGGGGCAACTCGAAGCGGTGGATGTCAGCGAACCATCGGTTCAACGCGTAACGGTGTAAGAGCGCTTAGAACGTTTAAGCGGGTTTGAAAACGGGATCACATCCCGTCTTCAAACGGCAGCTCGGCCTGATCGCCCTGCGGGCTGGGCGCAAGGGTACCCAGTGGCTGCAGTGCGCTGACGCGCACACCGAGCAACCGCAGTCGTCGGTCCAGCGTGACGCGCTTGAGGCATTCCGTTGCTGCGTGCCGGATCGCTGCCGGATCCGATGTGGGCACCGGTACGGTCAGATCGCGCGTCACGGTTCGGAAGTCGTCGAAGCGCAACTTGATGCCGATGGTCTGGCCGACATAGCCCTTTCTTTGCAGGTCATCCGCCACGCGTGTGCAGAGGCTCGTGAAAGCCGCCGACAGCGCGGGCCGATCCTGCCGCGGATGCAGGTCGCGCTCGAATGTGGTCTCTCGGCTCATCGACCTTGGTTCAGATTCGACCACGAGGGGGCGCTCGTCGATGCCGTTCGCGACACGCGCGAGCCACGCCGCATAGTTTGCGCCGAAGTGATCCTGCAGCACACCGAGGTCGGCGGCGGCGAGATCGCCCACGGTCTCGATGCCGATTGTCGCAAGCCGTTCGGCTGCCTTGGGACCAATTCCGTTGACCTTGCGCGCGGCGAGGGGCCAGATGCGCACAGGGATATCCTCGGCGCTCAGCAGCGTGAGCCCGTTCGGTTTGTCGAGTTCGGAGCCGATCTTGGCGAGCAGCTTGTTCGGCGCCACGGCGATCGAACATGTCAAACCCGTGGCTTCATGCACGGCTTGTTTGATGCGTGCAGCCACCTGTCCGGCTTCGCCGGGCAAGTCGGTGAGGTCGATATAGATTTCGTCGATGCCGCGATCTTCGATCTGTGCCGTGAAGCTCGCCACGGCCGCCTTGAAAAGCCGTGAATAGTGGCGGTAGGACTCAAAGTCGGTCGGCAAGAGCAGGGCGTCCGGCGCCAGCTTGGCGGCCTTCATCATGCCCATTGCAGAGAACACGCCGAGCTTGCGAGCCTCGTAGGTCGACGTCGTGACGACGCCGCGCCCGACATAGTCGCGCAGGCGGGCGAAGCGTCGCGAGCCGTCGGGCAGAATTTCCGGGGTGGCGTTGCGTCCGCCGCCAATCACGACTGGCTGACCGCGCAGTTCCGGATAACGCAATAGCTCCACGGACGCGTAAAACGCGTCCATGTCGAGATGGGCGATGCGGCGGTTGGCGGTGGTCATGCGCGTTGACGCTCGGCCCTCTGTTGCTGCGGTGCTTCCATAGTAGGCTTGCCGCCTCTCGCCTCGCAGTCTAGCTCCGCTCGCATTTCCGGACGCCGGGCATGTTTTCGAGCCGCTTGATGATGGCGTTGTACTCGCTATCGGAGACACGTGACAGACCGATCGTCAGTTCGTCGACTTCGGGGTCGTCTTCCGATTGCTGCGAGACGAATTGCTTGACCCGCACGCTGCCGCTACCCAGCACCTGATGGACGCTATCGAACGAAACGCTCGCGCGGTCCGCGAGCAGGCGCACGCCGCGCTGCTGCCGCACTGAGATAAAACGGCGCTCGAGCGGTTTGACCCCGGCCAGGATGATAAAGATGATCACCGTGGCGCCGGTGGCTGGTATATACATGCCGCCGCCGACCGCGAGGCCGACACCGGCCACCGACCACAGGCTCGCCGCGGTCGTCAGCCCGCGCACCACTTCACCGCGCAGCAGGATCGATCCAGCGCCTAGAAAACCGATGCCCGACACCACTTGTGCGGCCACCCGGGAAGGGTCGAGCACTACGTGGTCGTTGTTCAGGACATCTGCGAAGCCGAACGATGAAACCAACATCATCAGGGCTGCGCCGACGCACACCAGCATATGGGTGCGAAGGCCCGCGGCCCAGTTGAGGCGTTCTCGCTCGAAGCCGATGACGCTGCCGAGCCCTGCGGCAAGCATAAGTCTCGACAGCATCTCGAGGTTGCTGACCATGACCGATTCCTCCCTTTTCCAGGATTGTCACACGGCTCGACGATCAGTTGAACCTTGCCGTGGTGAATGCATCGAGCCATTGCGGTTCCAGATCCAGGCAAACTTCAATTCCGAGTTCGCGCCGATGCGCGGGAAGCCGAGGATGAGCGTGCTAGTCATGAGCGTGTCGTGATTCGGATTGGCGTGCTGTTTGCTTTTCACGCTAACATTCATCAAACGGCATGTTTTCATCTTCACATAAATGCGGTTCATACGAGGATGCGAGCCCTTTGATGAGCGAAACAGGACGGCAAACAGCATGAAGAAGATTCTGATCATCGGTATTGGCGCGGGCGATCCTGACTACCTGACGATTCAGGCGGTGAATGCCTTAAACCGGGTGGACGTGTTCTTCATGCTGGACAAGGGCGCTTCAAAGGACCGGCTCGTCGCGTCGAGAAAGGCCATCTGCGAGCGGTTTATCACTGGCCGGACTTACCGTTTCGCCGAAGCAAGGATTCCGGATCTGGTGATCGGCAAGCCCGATCTACTGGCCTGTGTCGACGAGCTCAACAAGGACAAACAGATCGTGTATGAGCGTCTGATTGCAGACGAGATGGCCGATGGCGAATGCGGAGCGTTTCTCGTGTGGGGCGACCCGACACTCTATGACAGCACGATCCGAATCGTCGAGGCGATCGTTGCCACGGGACGGCATGAGATCGAATACGAAGTCATTGCGGGGATCACCAGTGTGCAGGCGCTCGCCGCAAAGCATCGCGTGCCGCTCAATCGCATTGGTGGCGCGGTGGAGATCACGACGGGCCGCAGAATCGCTGAAGGGTTTCCCGATCACCTCGACAGCGTCGTGGTCATGCTCGACGCTGATGGGGCATACAAGCGGTTCGTCGACGAGGACATCGATATCTACTGGGGCGCTTATGTCGGCACCGAAGAAGAGATCTTGATTTCGGGCAAGCTGAAGGACGTGGCGGAAGAGATTGAGCGGGCCCGCACGGAAGCCCGGCGCGCCAACGGCTGGATCATGGACAGCTACCTGATGCGCAGAGGCACACCTGAATAATTCGATGAACGACAGTCATGCTCGTACGCCGCGCAAGACGCTCTACGGCCGCTTCGCGCGGTTGATGGTTTTCGTCGCGTCGGCATGCTGCTGTATTGCGCAGGCGCATGCCGATGATGCGTTCTACGTCGATCCGCAGTCGAACCCCATGACATGGGTACGAAGCCATTCGGACGACCCGCGGGCCGCCAAGATCGGAACGTCGATTGCAGCCATGCCGATGGCTCGATGGTTCGGCAACTGGAGCGGCGATGTGCGCGCGGCAGTCGATCGTTTTGTCGATGCCGCGGATGCCGCCCATCAGGTCCCCATTCTGGTCGCCTACGACATTCCCGATCGCGACTGTGGCGGGGCGTCGGCGGGCGGAGCAAGCGATGCGTCCGCATATCGTGCGTGGATCGAAGCGTTCACCCGGGGCATTGGCAGCCGGAAGGCGCTTGTCGTCGTCGAACCGGACTCGACAGCTCAACTGGACTGCTTCAAGACCACCGAGCAGCGTGACGAGCGAATCGGTCTGTTGCGCTACGCCGTCTCTCAGCTGCGCCTCAACGCGCCGGCCGCTGATGTGTACCTCGATGGCGGAAACGCGCACTGGATCGCACCGGCAGTCATGGCGGCACGACTCGATGCAGCCGGCTTGAGCGAAGCGAGAGGCTTCGCGTTGAACGTATCCAATTTCTATACGACGGCTGAATCGGCCGCCTATGCCGAGGCGCTGAACGCCGCTCTGATGACCCAGTTCGGGTATGCAAGACACGTCGTGATCGACAGCAGCCGAAACGGCAACGGTTCGAATGGAGCATGGTGCAATCCGCCGAACCGGAAGATCGGCGCGCCGAGCGGCGTTGTGTCGGACCCTGTGCTTGCGGTGTGGATCAAGGTCCCAGGTGATTCCGATGGGGCATGTGGCGCCGCGCCGAGTACGCCAGCCGGGAAGTTCAGCCCGGACCTGGCGGTCGAGCTCATTGATGGCAATGGCAATTGAGACAGGGCCCTTGGGCTCACGGTCCCGGTGATCGATCAGCGCGCTTTGGCGAGCCTTATCAAACGTTCGAACAACGGCATCACCTGTTCGTCGCTCATCGACACGAGGGTATCGCCGACATAGAGTTCCGTCCGGCTCCACCCCGGCACATCGGTGCGGCGCGCACTTGCGATCAGCCAGAGGTGGTCTTGCTCGGCAATCTCGTCCCGCGCGTCGAGTAACGCCACGGGGTCGGCATCGAAAGCGATATGCAACATGTTTGCCTGCGGCGCTCTTGGTTCAGTGCGAATGCCATCGATCCGGTTCAACCCCTCGGCAAGCCGTACCGTGCGCTCATAGCAGGCCGGCAATAACGCGAGCCGCTCGTCGAAACGCATTGCAGCTGAGACGATCATCGGGCTTTGATGCACGAGCGTGCCGCCCATTCTGCGGCGCCAGACTTTGGCCTGCGCGATAAAGGCTTCGTCGCCGACGAGCAGGGCGCCGGCAATGCCACCGATTCCCTTGTAGACCGACACATAGACCGAATCAAACCCCTCGGCGATCTCAGTGTACGAGCGTTGGTAGAACGCGCGGCTTTCCCATAGCCGGGCGCCGTCCATATGCAAGGGCGTGCCGCGCGCGTGTGCGGCCGCTTTCAATGCAACAAGTGCATCCCAATCCGGTAACTGTCCGCCAAGCTCGCGCATCGGCAATTCGACGATGAGGCAACCGAGCGGTTCGGCGACGGCCTTCAGGTCGTCGGCCACGATGGGCCGTTCGCGCTGACCCACCGGCACGCCATGCAGGTCAAGCAGCGCCTGATAGGCCTGTTCCTCGTGGACCTCGAGATGCGAGGTCACGTGCAGGCCAAAACGCGCGGTGTGCTGCCGATCGGCCCAGATGCGCACCGCGGCGAGCTGGGCCATCACGCCGCTCGGCATAAACGCGGCGGCCGGTTTGCCGAGCAGGGTCGCCACCTTTT
>JAMFSK010000090.1 GCA_026225235.1 Burkholderiales bacterium | reverse complement strand
TCGTGGTCCTCGTATTCCTGCCGGCCGAGATAGTCGCCCGTCATCTCTATGAGGTAGGAAGTCCCGTGGATTCCAACATGCCGAGCCTCGTCGACATAAAGTTCGGCGCGGTCGGCCAGCGCAAGGAAAGACCGGACGGTGAAAAACGAAATATGCTCGCTATAGACCGTATCGATTTCGCGGCCTTCAACCATGCAAGCCTGTGACGTTTGCACGTACAACCGACCACCCGGCGCCAACACATGCTTTGCCGCCAGCAGGAACCCGAGCGGATCGCTGACATGCCCAAGCACGTTCATCGCCACAATCACATCGAACGGCTCGATGCCACCATTCGTCGGCAGCATTCGGATCGCGTCCCCGCCCCAGAACGTGTTCAGGATCGGCACACTGCCATCGTTCAGGTTGGCGGCCGGATCGACGCCCTGGACCTTGTGGCCGCGCGACTGGAAGACCTTGAGCAGCGAGCCGTCGTTGCAGGCGATGTCGAGGACGCGCAATTTCTTGTGCGCGAACTGCGCCTCAACCTTGTCGACGAACTGCGCGAAATAGTCGGCCAGCGTTTGCGACGTGCCGGACGCGTAGGCGTAATTCGAGTAGAGGATTTTCGGGTCCACAAAGCCACCGGCCTGCGAGTGATAGCAAACGCGGCAGTACGACAGCCCGAGCGGATAGGCAGGCGGCGGTTCGTCGCCAGGCTTCACGTAGGCATTTGCCGAAGGATGCACGCCGCCATCAAAATACGGCTGCAACTCGGTCGAACCGCACGCGAGGCAGGTGGCGAGCGTGGTGAAGTCGGTCATGATTCGATCAACCAATCGTTCCCGTCAAATTTCACGGTCAAGTTGCCCACATCGACACTAGGCGGCACCTCGGTGGCAGAGTATCTCACTTCCTGCGGGATGGCGTAGACCCTAGTGTGCGGAAATCTGTCGTCTCGCGACGGCCTGTCCGGCAGAGAATCCAGAATACGACGCAGTTCTCTTGCGTAAATTTTCATGCCTTCCCCCGCTTCTTCTTGGCGTCTTCCTGCCACAGATGGTCTTCGTAGACGGCGATGAATGAAGTAATGATCGCGATGACAGACACGATCAGCACGCCAATCATGGCACGGGAAAGCCCGTACTCTGTGTTACGCGAAATGATGAAGGCTAGTGATCCGTCAATGCACAACCAGAGAAGCCCGACGCATAGATAGTCAGCCATCCGTCTTCGCCTTTTTCTTCGCCGGAACGCGAGTAATCTGGCCCGCCATCGCAGGAACGAGCGAGTTCGCCGCCGATGCCTCCCGTTTGAAATACAGCCAGTGCGTGGAGCCCTGCCCGACGACCGCGACCAATTCCCAACCGTCGGCGCACGCCTCGGCCATCAAGCGTTCGGCTTGATCAGCGCCGCCCATGCCGGTTGGCACCTCTATGCGCTTAATTTCCCAGGTCATTCCCGCCCCCGATAATGCTCGACTAGTTCCGCAACGATGGTGTCGAGGGTTTCGGTCGTCAGACGACTGGGCCTCATGTTGAAATTATAGGCGCGTGAGTTCGTGCGATGCGCGATAACCGCGCCCGTCGCAAGCGACACTGCGTCAGCAGCGATGGCCGGACTTATGACAAAGCTGCACAACTCGACCATTGATGGGATATCATCGTCCGACCTCGCGGCCAAACTCACTAGAGATCGGACCTGGGCGCACAAGTCTTTCAAACCCAATACCGGTTTGCGAATGCTCGGGTTCGCCATCTTGATCAACCCATCCTCGACCGCCGACTTGACCATCGCGTTGAGGATGATGTCATCGCGCATGTTCGGCGACACACCGCATACGCTGGCAAATCTCAAACCGATCGATCGTGGATACAGGCGCGGGACCAGTGCCTCCAACGCCCGTTTCTGCTCGTCGTACAGCGAATGCACGTCGGACAGAACGGATCCACTCGACGCCCACAGCAACAGCGGCGGTTTGTCCAGGCTGGCGAGCCTCTTCACGAACGGCAGAAAGTCGGTGACGTTGTTCTCGACGCTGCCCCACGGGTCGGCCTCACACGATGCAACGGACGAGTGGCCCGCGAGGTGGATCACGACGTCGGCATCCACGATGTCTGCGGGTTTGATCTTCCGATAGTCGCTGATGTCGGCAACCTTGATATCGGTGCCGCGAATTTCGTGGTTCGGCACCAGGTGATCGCTCAGCGCCGAGCCGATATATCCATGCACGCCGTTGATGAAAATCTTCACTTGTCGCCGCCAGTTCCGCCGGCGGTGACGTTCTGATAGGCGATTGGCGTTTCCGGCGCGCACTGCTTCTCGGTCACGAACTCGTAAATCTCGCGCGCATTCTCGACCAAATCCTCAACGGACGAGACCTTGACGGCCTCTCTCACGCACTCAAGCCGCAGTTGCTCATCCGTCACGCCGCTTCTCCCATCTGAACGCGCCCCAAAATGCGCTGTATTGTCATCTTCGCGAACGGCTTGCCTTCGCGGTTGGTCAGGCCGTCGTCCAGCAGTCGCCGTGCGATTGCCGTCGGACCAAGGCCGAGCTTGTAGAGGTCGCCTATGAGCCGGATGATCTTCTGCTCGGGCAGATACTCGACCAGCATCGCCGCCTTGCCATCGCCCGATACCTGATACCCATACGGTGCCGCGCCGCCGACATGGCCGCCCTTCGCCTTCTTGCCGCGCCGACCGTCCGCCGTGCGCTCCATGATGCAATCGCGCTCGAATTCGGCAACCAGCGCCAACATGCCGAAGAACATTTTCCCCGTCGCGCTTTCCGTCACCGGCTCGTAACCCATGCTGCAAATGATCAGCCCGATACCGAGATGCCGAAACTTCTGCGCGCAGGTCATCGCATCGGCACCGTTGCGAAATATCCGGTCCATCTTCGACACGATCAGCACATCGCCGCGTCGGAGAACCGCCATCATCCTACCGCCGGCCGGACGCTCAGCCAGCGGAATGGAGTAGCCCGAGACGTCCGGGTCGGAAAAGATTGTGACCTCATCGGTGCCGCGCATCATGGCGCAACCGCGGATCACGCGTTCCTGGTCGGCGAGGGATGAACCGTCCGTCTGCTCGGCGGTCGAAACGCGGACATAGCCGTAGGTGGTCATCGGGTTTCCTCCGGGCGGATTCTATCAATCCAAAACCAGAGGTTCGCGAATCCAAGCAAAAGGAGCCACCAATCTCCGTTCAGCAGAAAGACGGAAAGGGCGAACACGCCAGCACAGAAATTCACGTTTCTGAATGTCATTTCCCATCCCCGCTCGGGCACTGCTCGTCCGCATGCGCGCCGTCCTCAACAATCTTCGCGCCGACAAACACCCTGTAAATGAACCAGCATCCGAACGCCCACGCGCCGACCGCAATGAGCGCAAGTTTCATTGCACGTCAGTCCATGGACGACCGGACAAGGCCGTGCGCTCGGGGTCGTACAAAGGTGGCGGTGTCGGGCAGCCACGGAGCAAGTAACGCAGCGTCAGGTTCAGGCGGCCCTTGCTCGCCATTGATCGGTCGACCATGCGGCGCGTCTGCTCGGCGCACTGCTGCTGGAGCGATCCGCCCATCGGCCAGAACAGATCGCCGACCGCGCACATGCCCATTTCCGAAATCATTCCAAACCTCCCCACGCCCGGCGATGACCCAGCCGACGTATCTGCTCCTCACGCCCGAATGCGATCTGGTCCGCGATACGCAGAAGCAGAGCGAGGATCGCGACGAGCAGTAGAATGACGGTGAGCCAGATCATTCCTCACCCGCCAGCTTGCGGAGACGGGAAAGCTCG
>JAMFSK010000089.1 GCA_026225235.1 Burkholderiales bacterium | reverse complement strand
TAGTCGGTCTTGCAGAAATGCGTGAAGCTAGACGGGGTGCGGGGATGAGGGCGAACACGGGCTTGCGAAACTCCCAGTATCAATATGGAATTGGCATATTTTCTGGGAGTGAGAGCCGCCCATGAGCACGCCGGATTTTTTTCGCAGCCGCCTGGATGCGATGATCGATTTGCGTCACCCGCTGGCCGTGCTGGCTAACCGGATGCCATGGACCTCGATTGAAGCGACGTTGACGCCGATCTTCGAGGGGCGTGCTCGCGAAGGCCGGGTGAGCGAGGAGGTTGACCTGTTCGGCGTCGCACCTAAGCTGGCGGGTGCAGGCATAAGCGCTGCAGGGCGTCCGCGCCTGTCGATCCGGCTGATGGTCGGACTGCTCTACCTGAAGCACGCATACAACGATAGTGACGAAGCGGTTTGCGAGCGCTGGGCGCAGGATGTGTACTTCCAGTTCTTTTGTGGCGAGGAGTACTTTCAGCCGCGTCTTCCGTGCGATCCGACCAACCTGGTGCGCTTTCGGCAGGCATTGGGCGAAGCGGGCGTCGAGGAACTGCTGGCGGCGACGATAGCGGCTGCGGTGCAGATGAAGGCGGTGAAACCGGTTGAATTTGAGCGCGTGATTGTCGACACCACGGTGCAGGAGAAGGCAATTGCGTATCCGACCGACAGCCGTCTGCTTGAGGTGGCACGCGCCAGACTCGTGCAATTGGCGCAACGCGCTGGTCTTGCACTGAAGCAGACGTACGAACGTGAAGGCAAGCGGCTGCGTCGTCGCGCCGGCGGCTATGCGCATGCAAAGCAGTTCAAGCGCCTGCGGCGAGTACTCAAACGTCAGCGAACAGTTTTGGGAAGGTTGCTGCGCGACATCGAACGCAAGCTGTCCGGCGCTCCTGATGAACGGCAGACGCAACTGCGCGTGTGGCTCGAGCGTGCATGGCGCATTTGTCGCCAACGTCCAAAGGACAAGAACAAGTTGTACGCACTGCATGCGCCTGAAGTTGAGTGCATCGGAAAAGGCAAGGCGCGGCAACCCTACGAGTTCGGCGTCAAGGTAAGCCTCGCGATCACCGAGAAGCAGGGTCTGATCGTCGGTGCGCGGGCATTCCCGGGCAACCCTTATGACGGACACACGCTGGCGGAGCAACTCGAACAGAGCGCCATTCTGTTGCAGGATTTGCCCGGTACACCGCAGCCGAAGATCGTGCTGGTTGATCTCGGGTTTCGTGGCGTCGATGCCGAAGTATCATCAGTACAACTTATTCATCGCGGCAAACACAAGACCCTGACCAGCACGCAGCGGCGTTGGCTCAAACGACGGCAGGCGATCGAACCGATCATCGGACATGTGAAGCACGACCACGGCATGCGGCGTTGCTGGCTCAAAGGGCAAACCGGCGATGCGCTGCACGCGGTACTGTGTGCTGCCGGCTACAACCTGCGCTGGTTGCTGCGCGCCATCGTCCGCCTGGGAATGAGACTCGTATTTTTTATCCTCGCGTTGCTGCGCTGGCTCGCCAATGTCACGTTCAAGCCAGCGCTTGCTCGCCACAACCGCTTTCAAAGGGCTGATTCTCATTCGCCGACAGGCCACGCCCTCGGCTTAGCTCGCTACGCAAATTGAATTTTGCAGGTCCGACTA
>JAMFSK010000088.1 GCA_026225235.1 Burkholderiales bacterium | reverse complement strand
GACCGCCCCTCCAGCCTGCGCGCCGAGCCAGGTCTGAAGGTCGAGATCGAACGGATTCGTCGTCACGCCCACCAGCATGTCGCGCTCGTCGCGCAGCAAAGCGCAACGGCGCAGCATCGCACGCGAAAGCGGCACGCGATCAAATGCCGGTTTGAGCGACAGCATCTCCGGCGTCTCGATCACGCGAATCGCCAGCATCTGTGCGAGTGCTTGCAAGACCTGCCGCGGCTCAAGACCGGTGATCGCTTCAAGTTCGATGACGATATGTTGCTGCGAGATCGCCGCTTGTGCGCGTGCGCGCGACAGAAGCCCGGCATCGAAGAGGGGCGCGAGAGGCGCGTGCATTGACGGCACAGGTTCTCGCACCGTCATGACACGCTTTCCGCGAGATCGAAGATTGGCATATACAGCAGCACGACGATAGTACCCACGACAAGGCCGATCGCAGACATCAGCAATGGCTCGAACATACGCGTAAAGCGGTCGATCCACCGGCTGATCTCGCCGTCGTAAAACGCGGCCGACTGGGTGAGCATGGCGCCCATTTCGCCCGAGCGTTCGCCCACGCGCAGCATGCGAAGCGAGATGGACGTCGTCAATCCTTCGCCCTGAAATGCGCTCGACAATGGCTCGCCCGACTGTACGGCCGCGCGTGCGCGCATGAGTCCTTCGCGCAGCCCCGGCGACACGGTTCCGCTAGCGGTCTCCATTGCGGCGACGATCGGAATGCCGCCTTCGAGCAGCATGCCGAGCGTCAGATAAAGACGGGAGAGCTGATAGATCCGCAAATGCGGTCCGAGCATGGGCACACGGCCGAGCAGACTCACAAGACCTACCCTGGCGATGGTGGCGCGTACGACTGTCGTCGTCAGGATCGCCGTGGCAATCGTCCCCACCAGCAGCGTCAGGCCATGGGTCGAAGCAAACTTGCCCCAGTCGAGCAGCATCTGCGACATCCACGGCAGCGCGCGCCCCGTGCCCTCATAGATGGTCGCGAAGCGCGGGACAACGAATGCGATCAGAAACGCCGACACGCCGCCGCCTACGATAAACAGAATGGTCGGATAGATGGCGGCACTCACGAGCTTGTTGCGGACCGTATCGATGCGCGCCTGGTAATCGACGTAGCGCTGAAGCGCGCGCGGCAGATCGCTCGTCCCTTCGGCCGAGCGCACGATCCCGACATAGAGCGGCGGGAAAACATCGGGTTGCTCGGCGAGCAGACTCGACAAGCGCTTGCCTTCTCGCAGGCCCGCGAGCAATCGCTCGAGCACGACACGTAGTCTCGCGCCGCCTTCACGCTCGAGCAGCGCTTCGAGGCCTTCGACGATCGACAGACCCGCCATCAACAACGCGAGTAGTTCTTGACTGAACAAGACAAGCGACACACCGCCACGCGCGCCGCCGGGGCGCCGGAAAGCGCGCACAGCCGTGACCTGCGTCGCGTGCAGGCCGCGCGCTTCGACTTGAGCGCGCGCATCACCCTCATCGTGAGCATCGATCACGAGGGCGACGATCTGATTGTCGGGCGATAGCGCTCTGACGTTGTATTGCATGATGCCTGCCTGAGCGTGAAAGCTAAGCGTGAAGGTCAAGCGTAAAAGCGGGCACGGCGATGTCGCGGCGAGCACGAGCGGTAAGCGACAGGCAGCGCCACTTGTCCTGCGCGGCCCCGCAGCTTCCCGGTCCGCGCGGCCTGCATGGTGTCACATGGATTCGCCGTCGCATCGCATCACTCGCTGCTGATATCCGCATCTTCACCGGTGCCGCCCGGCTGCCCGTCACGGCCATACGAAATCACCGCGTAGTCCCCCTTGGTGCCCGGTACCTGGTACACGTACGGATGCCCCCACGGATCGAGCGGCACATCCTTCTTCAGATACGGGCCGCCCCACTTGTCCGCACTGGCCGGCTTGACGACGAGGGCTTGCAGTCCTTCCTCAGCGGTCGGAAACCGACCCGCGTCGAGCCGGTAGTTGTCGAGTGCCTTCGACAGCACGTCGATCTGCGCACGTGCAACCGTCACTTGCGACTTGCCGAGCTGAGCGAAGTAGCGCGGACCCACGATCGCCGCCAGCATGCCGATGATGACGAGCACCACGAGCAATTCGAGCAGCGTGAAACCTCGCTGAGCCCGCTCCGAAGCCCGCACGCCGCGCAGGTTTGTCATCCCGATCCGATACAGCATCGATACATCCTTGAAAAATGAAAGGGGGCGCCGGGGAAACCGGCGCCCTTTTGTCGGCCGCTCATCGCTGCTTGAAAGTGCATGACGCCACAACGTGCGGCCATCCACTGACAGCGTTGTGTTCAGCCCGTGATCACCATCCGATGCTCATCACCATGTGCTCCGGATTCGGCGACTGGATCGTCGAACTGGCATTGGCCACGTCGTCATACGCAAAGCCGTAGGCGAGTCCACTCACTCCGTGGTCATGCCAGAACCGCGCGTACTCGTTCGACGGCGAAGCGGCGTACCACGCGGACGGGGTGCTCCACTTCGTCACGTCTTCCATCACGTGACGATTGAAAGCCGCACAAATCTGCGCTTCGAGCGCAAGCTCCATCGAGTTGCCCGTCGCGAGCGCGCCGCTGCCCTGCAGCACATCCTGCGTGGTCGGCTTGCCAACGTTGTAGACCCCCCCCACATACGCACCGTTGTTCAGATTCACTTCGTTGAACACGATCGTATTGCCCTGGGTACGGCCGATGAACTGGCGCGCACCGACGGTCACGACGAGGTCATTGGACGTGTAATAGGTCCACGCTTCGTTGACGTACGCATCGAAGTAGTTGCCGTTGACTTGCCCGGCCGCAAATGAGTTCTCAGCCGGGGACATGATCCGGAACGTCGAACTCGGCGCCGGCTGGAACGCGCTCGAGACCTCGTTCGCGTAGGCCGCGAACAGATCGGCACGGCGCTGCGTAATGCCGGTCTGCTGATGCCAGGCGCCGCCCTGCGAGTAGACGTCCTGCGTGAGCGGGAAGCCGAACTCGTCGACCTGCGTCGTGTTGATAAAGATACCGCTCGTGTTGTAGGTGAATTCGTACCAGTCGAAGTTGATGTTGATGTTCGGGTCGGTACCGTTTTGCGGATTCGGACCCGCGTAGCCGATGTTGCCATCCGCGTCGTCGAGAATCTTGATGTAGAGCGGGCTGCCGAGCGACACGTACATCCGACCCGAATAGAGCGGCGGCAACTGCAACGTCTTGCTCTGTGCGAGCGTGAAGAAGTAGTTGCTGTAATTCTGACCGCCCGAGCTCAGGTGATTCGGTGCATCGTTGTCCGCGACGGTCGCGGGCGTGATCGTGCCGTCCGGCTTGAGCCATGCGAAATTGCCCGTGGCCGGATCGCGCGCAATCACCGCCACATACACCTGGTCGTCCGTGAAGGTGCCCTGCGTATTGTTCACTAGATCGACACCGATAATGCCCGGTGTGACCGTGTAACTAAGCTTCGCGCTGTTGACCGACAGTTTCGCCGTGTTCGACGGCGACACCGTGCCGCTGGGGTCCGTCACATTCACGCTATAGACCGATCCATCGTCCGCTGCCGTGGTCGACGGCGTATCGAAGGTCCGCGAAGTCGCACCCGCCACCACCTGCGTACCGCGCAACCACTGATACGTGTAGGGCCCCGCGCCCGCCACCTCGACTGCGAAGTGGCCGTTCTGACCAACCGGTACCGTCTGGGCCGCCGGCTGTTCGAGGAACGTGGCCTGCGTCGGCGCGGTAGGCGTCGTCGCGCCGTTGTTATAGACCTCGAACTCGTAGAGCGAGTAGCCGTACTGCGACGAGCGTTGCACCCCTTGCATGCGGATATAGCGCGCGGTCGTCGTCGGGAACGTGAAGTCCTCGACCCCACCCTTGCTCGCGTTCTGCGTATAGACCGTGTTCGACCAGTCGACGTTGTCGTGCGACGTCTGGATCTGATAGGCGTTTGCGTGCGCATTCTCCCAAAGGAACACCACGCGATTGAACGTCTGCTCCGAACCCAGATCGACCGTGATCCATGCGTTGTCGTTGAAGTCCGACGACCAGCGAGTGGTCGCGTCACCGTCGACGGCCGCCGTCGGCGCCAGGCCCGCATTCTCTTCGCCACTCGCCGTCGCGGCCTTGTGAAGCGCGAGGTTGACGCTGGCGCTCTGCGATACGAAGCTCACGTTGATACTGTGCGCTGCCGTCACGTCGCTGAAGGTGTACGACGACATCACGCCGAGCGGCTGGTCGTCGACGCTCACCGCGCCGACACCGTAGCCCGCTGCCGGCACCGCCGTGAACGTCGGCGACGCGCCGAGGAGCACACCGACCTGGCCGGCCGGGCTGATCGTGCCATTGGCGCCTGCCGTGGCCGAGACCGTGAACTTCGGCGTGCTCGCCGTGTTGTAGATCTCGAACTCATACAGCGAGTAGCCGTACTGCGTGGCACGTTGCACACCCTGCATGCGCACATACCGTGCGGTCGTCAGTTGGACCGAAATGTCTTCCGAGCCGCCTTGACCCGCCGGCTGCGTCACCAGCGTCGACCACGTTGCATTGTCGTTCGACGTCTGGATCAGGTACGACTTGCCGTACGCATTTTCCCAACGCAGCACGATCCGATCGAACGCCTTGGGCTGGCCAAGGTCGACCGTCATCCATGCGTTGTCGTTGAAGTCCGACGACCAGCGCGAGCCAAGGTTGCCGTCGACCGCATTGGTCGGCAGCGAGCCCGAATCCTGCGAGCCGCTCGCGGTCACGTTCATATTGAGCGCGAGGTTGGCGCTCGCCGAGCCCGTGCCGCTGCCACTGGTGGCCGTCGGCGTCACGGTCAGCGTGGCCGCCGAGCTTGGCGCGCTGCCCGCCGTATTGCTGACGACAACGCTATACGTCGTACCGTTGTCAGCCTGCGTCGTCGCCGGCGTGGTGTAACTCGGCGTCGTGGTCGTCGCGACCACTGTGCCGCTCTTGAGCCATTGATAGCTGAGCGGGCCCGTGCCTGTGGCCGTCACGGTGAACGTGGCGGTACTGCCCTGATTCACGGTGATCGCGGCCGGTTGCGTCGTGATAACCGGCGCAACGGCCTTGACCGACAACGTGGCGGTGGCGCTTGTGACGCTTCCCGTCGCATTGCTGACAACCACCGCGAATTGCGCGCCGTCATCGTTCGTCGTGACTGCCGACGTTGTGAAGCTCGGTGAGGCACCCGTCTGTACTGCCTGACCACCGCGCTGCCACTGATAGCTCAGCGTGCCCGCGCCGTTTGCCGCGACCGAGAACGTCGCCGTGTCGCCCGGTGCAACGCTCACCGAAGCCGGCTGCGTCGTGATCACCGGAGCAACCGGCTGGTTGTACACCTGGAACTCCCACAGCGAGTAACCGTAGCCCGAGTTCTTCGCCGTGCCGTACATGCGGACATAGCGTGCCGTGACCGGCGTGAACGTGAGGTCTTCGATACCGCCCATGCCGTTTGGCTGGTTATACGCAACGTACGACCAGTCCACGCCGTCGTTCGACGTCTGGATCTGATACTGCGTGCCGTACGCGGTCTGCCAGAACAGGATCACCCGATCGAACGTCTTAGCCGATCCCAGGTCGAGCTGGATCCACGACGGACTGACCCAGGCAGACGACCAGCGCGTGGTCATATCGTTGTCGACCGCCGCCGAGGCGGGGTAGGCATCGCTTTCGAGGCCGCTCGCTGTCGCCGCCGAACCGATCGCGAGGTTGACCGCAGCCGAGACCGGGCCGTAGGTCACGTTGATCGAGTGCGGACCCTGGACGTTGTCGAACGTGTAGCTGCTCGCCAGGCCGATGCTCTGGCCATCGATATCCACACGCGTGACAGCGAGGCCTGCCGCCGGCGTGAAGGTGTAGGTCTGCGTGCCGCCCTGATACACCGGCGTGCTGCCGCTCGGTGTCACCGTGCCGCCATTCGTTGCGGTCGATGTGATCGCGAACTGCGGCGTGTTGGCCGTGTTGTAGACCTCGAGTTCATACAGCGAGTAGCCGAACTGCGTCGCGCGCTGCGTGCCGTACATCCGGACGTAGCGTGCCTGGGTCGCAGTGAAGCGCAGGTCTTCCGTCGCGCCCTTGCCGTTGGTCTGCGTATAGACGTCTTGCCAGGTCGAGTTGTCGCTCGACACCTGGATCTTGTACTGCACGCCATACGAGTCCTGCCAGCGCAGGACGACGCGGTCGATCGTCTGGACCGAGCCCAGATCGACATCGATCCACTGCGGGTCGCTGAATGCAGACGACCAGCGCGAACCGAGGTCGCCGTCGGTCGCATCGCCCGGCAGATAGCCCGTGCTTTCGTTGCCGCTGGACGTCGCAAGCTTGCCGAGTGCGAGATTGGCGCTCGGGGTCGGAGGCGGCGGTGGGGTGCCGCCACCAGTGTTGCCGGTGCCGGTGTTACCCGTGCCTGTATTGCCGGTGCCCGTGTTGCCGTTTCCACCCGTGGTCGCTGCGACCACCGTCAGTGTCGCCTTCCCACTCGGCACGGTACCGCCGCCGTTGCTAATCGCGACGCTATAGACCGCGCCGTTATCGTTCGCGACCGTGGTCGGCGGCGTGGTGTACGTCGGGTTCGTCGTGATCGCGACGATTTGTCCATTGCGCATCCACTGGAAGCTCAGCGGACCTGTGCCCGTCACACCCACTGTGAACTGTGCGCTCTGGCCTTCCTGCACCGTCACGCCTGCGGGCTGCGCCGAGATCACGGGTAGCGCCGCCGATGCGCCCGAGACGCACACGGCCCAGCCCGGTGTGTTGTCGGGAATGCCGGCCCATGCTTGACCTGACGACGACACAAAATACGCGTCGCCTGAATTGTCCGGCACCGGCGTCGTCGTCCACGTGCTCCACGGCGACGGGAAGGCGCACGATGCGTAGTTCGCACGTGCAATCGTCATCGCTTCGGCTTGGGTCGCTAGGCGCATCCCGACCGCCGAGCAATAGCTCTGAGCGACGGACTGCGTGAACTGCGCGCCCTGCTGCGGGAACGTCGTGTAGTACTGCTGCCAGACCAGGCCGCTGGCGTTGTCGCGCACCGTCGGCACAAACGGTCCGGACGGCAGACCGGAGATGGTCGAGGTCCACGTGCCGGGCTTGGCACCGAGCACGGTGTAACGCTCGGTCGCGCCGCCACATTGCGGCGAGTCGAGCACCTGGAACTCATAAAGCGAGTAGCCGTATTGCGTCGCGCGTTGCAGGCCAAGCATGCGAACGAAACGCGCGGAGATACTCGGGAAGGCCTGCGTCTCGGTGCCACCGAAGCCCTGAACGGGGCCGCCGAGCACACTCGTCCAGGTCTGGTTGTCGTTTGACACCTGAATGTCGTACTGCGACGCGTAGGCGTTCTCCCAACTGAGCACGACTTTGTCGAAGGTCTGCACCGAGCCGAGATCGATCTCGATCCAGGACGGATCGATGCCGGGGGCGGACGACCAGCGCGTGGCGAGCGAGCCGTCGATCGCGTTCTGCGCGATCAGGCCGCCGTTCTGTTCGGT
>JAMFSK010000087.1 GCA_026225235.1 Burkholderiales bacterium | reverse complement strand
CGGCGAACGTCGGTTTCTATGTGTACGTGGGGCGAGAAGACTCCGTGGCCCTGCCGATTACCAATGTGGCCTGGGCCTGCTATACGGCCGATACGGCAGGTGCGAACCGGGTGACAGTGCTGGACGGTTACCACCACACCGACTACACGCACTACACCTGGCCGGGCACAAACCTGGCCAGCATCACACCCTGAACGCAGAGGATCATCCCGCGGGCTGATCGACCCGGCACCGATATTCGAGCATCGTCGTAGTCGCCTCCGCCGTTTAACCAAACTATGTCCAAAAGCCACACGTGGCCGACTATCATCCGAGTGCCCGGCTTGGGCATGCGCTCATCGAACTTGTCGAACTCAAGGAATCTCGTGCTGTCTGGAATGCCTCTTTTGCGCTCACGTCTCGCGCTCGCCATCGCTTGCGTTCTGGTGATGTCCACTGCCGGCGCCTATCAGGGCGACTCTCGTGGCGATGCCAACGCTTATGCCGAGCGAATCACCGATTCGTCGGAAGCTCAGGTCCTGGTGGACGATCTGCCGCTTTCTGGCGGTGGATTTCAGCGCGTCTTGTACGCCGCGCCGACTCATGCGATGCGCGGGGTCATCGTCATGTTTCCCGGGGGCACCGATGAACTGCGGATCGAAAAGAACGGTGCCATCAGGCATGGCGAAAACTTCCTCGTCCGAACCCGCGCGCTTTGGCTCGCAAGAGGCTATGGCGTCGTGCTGGTTGACGCGATCGATCGTCAATCGATGCGCTCGGAGCGCAGCACGTCGGCGTATGGGGAGGTCACGCAAGAGATCCTAGCCTTCGCGCGTGAGCGCGCGCAGGTGCCGGTCTGGGTGATGGGCACGAGCCAGGGATCGATCGCCGCAGTGAACGCGGCAGCCCATGCGGGTCGCGGGGACATTGCGGGCCTTATCCTGACGGAGTCTGTGTCGGTTCTCGGCGGCTCGCACGAGACAGTGTTCGATGCGCACCCAGAAGAGGTCCGCGTGCCGACTCTGGTGGTCGCGAATGACAATGATCAGTGTCGTGTCGCGCCGCCGGCGATGGCCGACGCGATCGCTCGGTCACTCAACCAGATCAGCGCTTCGGTGCTGAGGGTGCATGGCGGCGAGCAGCAGTCGTCGAATGCATGCGGGTCGCTCTCGCCGCACGGCTATCTCGGGATCGAAGACAGCGTGATCGACGCAGTGGTGGACTGGATGGAAAAGACACAGGCTTGAGAGGCTAAAGCACCTGGGGGACGCAGAGGACGTCAAGGGCCTAGGTGGCGTAAAGACCGTAGAGGGCGATAGCGAAAAAACGCCTGCCTGGCCGCATTCACCGAGCCCAGTCAGCGCGCGCCGCGCCCCATCGTCGCGTGTCGCGCTTGCACGGCTCTCAATGCCGTCAGCAGCGACTCGGGCTCGAATCGCCTCCGGTAGTCCACATCGATATAAGCGAGGGCGACCGTGCCGTCGCGATCGAGCAAGTACGTCGCCGGAAGCGGCACGAGCCAAGTGCCGGCTTTCTTGGTGGAGGGCGGCACATAGCCGAGCGATTCGTACCGGGGCCGCAGGCCTGCCGGCAGCTCGAAGGCCAGTCCATAGGCAAGGGCGACCTTCATATCGATGTCTTGCAACTCACGCATGGGAAGCGGCAGACGAGGAGACAGCGGGCCACCCTGCGCCAGTGGCGTGCTCGGCGGAGCAATCGCCACGGCGCTGGCACCAAGCGCGACCACGTTCTGATACGTCGAAGCAAATTCGGTCAGGCTTTCTTCGCTGAAGCTACACCATGCGCCTCTGAAAAAATGCAGGACGACCGGACCTGTACTCAGTAAATTCTCGAGTGCAACGCGTTTTCCGGAGACATCCGCAAGGGTGAATAGCGGCGCCCGTGCACCGGCTTGGAGCGCCCTGGAAGCAGACTCATACGACGCAGCGATGGCGAGTTCGGCGTCAGCGTCAGAGCGCCGGGCTTCAGCACTTTCTTCCGTCTCAGTGGCAGACACGATGATTCCCCTACGATAGGTACGACCTTGATGAGGTAAATTTATACATTCCGCTTCCAGAGCGGAAGGTGCAAAATCGGATAGCACTTATTCCATCGGAGAATCATCATGGACCGCCTTGCGGCGATCGAGATTTTCATTCGTGTGGTCGACACCGGTTCGTTCTCGGCCGCTGCGCGGCACGCCGACCTGGGCCAGCCCGCTGTTTCCAAGGCGATTGCGCAGCTCGAGGAGTGGCTCGGCGTCAAGCTGCTGTTGCGAACCACGCGCTCGCTCACGCCGACCGAGGCGGGCACCAGCTTCTATTCGCGGGCCAAACGGGCTGTCGAGGAAACTGACGAGGCCGTACTGGCCGCGCGCGGCACCGCTTCCGGGCTGTCCGGCAAGCTTCGTGTGTCGGCGGCGGTCTGTTTTGCGCGCCTGCATATCGTGCCGAAATTGCCCGAGTTTCTGAAGGATCATCCGAACCTGGAGCTGGAACTCGTTCTAGACGACCGGAACATCGACCTGGTGGAGGAAGGGATCGACGTCGCCTTGCGCATGGGTGCGCTGGCGGATTCCAGCATGACCGCCCGCAAGATTTCCGAGGCCCGCCGCCGGGTCGTCGGGACACCCGCCTACTTCAAGCGTCATGGCGTGCCCAAAGTGCCCGCCGATCTCCTCGCGCATCAGGCCGTCATCTATACGCGCGATGGAGGCGGTGAAGACTGGAAGTTCCGCAAGGAGACGGCGGAGTTCTCCGTCAAGATTCAGGGGCAAGTGAAGATCACGGCGACCGAAGGGCTGCGCGCGGCGGTCGTGGCCGAAATGGGCCTGGCTATCGCCTCCGAGTGGGCCTTCACGCCGGAGCTAAAGTCAGGCTCGGTGGTGTCGGTGATGGATGACTGGGTGCTTCCTTCGATCAGCCTGTCTGCGGTCTACCCCACCGGACGGTTGGCGAGCACAAAAGCCAGGCAGTTCACCACCTTCGTGGAGCAGTGCCTGGCGAGCTAACGCTGATCAGTCTTCTCTATCCGGCAAGCAAGGGGTGGTCGGCGCACAGATCGATGATCCAGCTGATGAAGGCACGAAGCGGCAGGGAGGGATGGCGGTTCTGCGGGTAGACGAGGGAGGTCGCCATGGCGGCGGGTTTCCATTGCGGGAGCACTTCAACGAGGCTTCCCGAGTCCAGATAGGGCAGCGCGAGCACCCTGGCGATCTGAAACAGCCCGAGCCCTTTCAGGCCGACGGCAAGGTGCGCTTCGGCATCGTTGACCGTGATGGTGCTGGGAATTTTGACCTCGATCTCCTTTCCGTCGACTTGAAACCGGAGTTCCATGGGCCGGGAGGTGCGTGCGGAGATGTATTTGACGGCGACATGCTCGTCGTGCGCTTCGAGCGTGCGCGGCAAGCCGAAGTTTTCGATGTAGCCCGGCGTTGCGACAGTCACGAAATGAAAGTCACTGAGCCGTCGCGCAATCATGTTCGAATCGATCAGCGTGCCCACGCGAATCGCGCAATCGACCCCTTCCTCGATCATATCGACGCGCCGGTCGCTGATGCCGATCGTCAGCTCGATCTCTGGGTAGCGGGAGTGAAAGTCATCGAGTGCCGGCACGATGATCATCTTGCAGATCGGCCCCGACGTCTCGATGCGCAGCTTGCCGCGCGGGGCGTTCCCCGTGGTCGAAAACGAATTCTCGATTTCCTCGATCTCGGCTAGCACGCGAACGCATTTTTCGTAGTAGGCCGTGCCATCCGCGGTCAGGTTGAGGCGCCGCGTCGTGCGCTGCAGCAGGCGCACCTTGAGGTAGGCCTCGAGGTTCTTGATGATGTTCGTGACCGATGGGCGTGGCAGGTTGAGCGTCTCCGCCGCCTTGGTGAAACTATTCGTATCCACGACGCGAATAAAAACTTCCATCGCTTGCAACCGATCCATTTTTCTCCCCGGGTCGTCAGATTGATGGGTTTCGAGTCAGTGAACACGACTCCTCGCGCAGTGTAAGGCTCAGCCGAAGCTCACGCTTGGCGCACGCCTTATCCCCTCACTTTTTGAGCCGATTCGACTATTCCTGTCAAGACTCCCCTGATTGGCTCGGGCGCGACGCACTTCAGTGCCGGAATACAAAACGACTCGCCTCGAGGTATCCCGAGGCGAGTCGCGGGTAACGCGATCGACCTGCTTTACGCGACGGTCACTTCCACACGGCGCGGGCGTGCTTCATCCCGCCGAGGTACCGTCAGCTTCAGTACACCGCTCTTGAGATTCGCTTCGATGCGCGAAGTATCAAAGTCGGGACTCACGGCAAAAGCGCGTGCGAAGCGCGGATGACGGACCTCGGTATGCTGCACACGTAGGTTTGCCGGTGCCGGCAATACCGCTTCGCCTTCGATGAACAGATGGCCGTCATGCACGCGCACATCGAGCTTTTCGCGTGGTACGCCGGGCAGATCGGCGTAAAGTGTGATGCCCTGCGCGTCTTCAAAAATATCCACAGCAGGCACGATCGCAGGCGAGGCGGCGACGGGCCGCTTGGCGCCGGCACTTTCGACTTGCGCCGTCGGGCGTTCAGTCAATTGATCAGTGGTCATGGTTTTCTCCTGGTTCACTGGATTTGGATGGAACGCGGCTTCGATGCTTCACGCTTGGCGACGCGAATCGACAGACAGCCGTCGACATAGCGCGCTTGCACGTCGTCCGGATTTACGTTCTGGGGAAGCTCGACGACACGCCTGAATGAACCCGTAAAGCGTTCGTGTGCGTAAGCGCGTGGCTCGGGGGTGGTATCCGACGGGGTGGGCTTGCGCTCGCCGCTGATGGTCAGTAGACCTTTTTCAATCGACACATCGATCTGAGCCGGATCGACGCCGGGTACGAAAGCGACGATTTCCACTGCGTCGTCGGTGCTGCCGACGTTGACGGACGGGAACGCGCCCGCACGGTCTGAACGAATACTCAAGGGTCGACCGTTGAACGCGTGGGCGACTTGACGCTGCAAACGCTCGACCTCGTCGAAGAGGCCTGTACCGAAGTAAAACTCATTCATGGTTCGCTCCTGATGACGAATGCAGGCGAGCGCATACCGCTCCGCGCCTTCCTGGGTGACGACCACCGGCGACTGCCGGCGTCGTGGAAGGCGACTGCCTTGTGCAAACAAAGTTAGGCGTGTCGGCGCAATTTCAAGGGGCGGACCATGCAGATTTGTACGGCGAGCGTGGCCGTCGAGTTCAACCTGCGAACACTTCCATCATCTGTGCATTGAAGCCGTCGACAAAACCGTGCTCGCCCGGACCCGGGTTACCGCGCATGGGCTTCGCGATCTCGACAAGGATTTCATCGGCTTCGGTGCCGAGTTGCACCATGGTGCCGGCGATAAAGTCGTCGAGCGGCATCGCCAGTTCAGCTTCGCGGCTGTTCATCAGATCGGTGCGTACCCACGGCGGGGCGATCTCGAGCACACGCACGCCTGAAGACTTCAGCATGAAGCGCTGCGACATCACATACGAGTGAAGTGCGGCCTTGGTCGACGAGTACACCGCGGTGGCCGCGAGGGGCACGAAGGCAAGCACCGAGCTTGTATACGCGACCACCGGGTCGCGATTTTTCTTGAGGTGTTCGATCAAAGCCGAGGTCATGCGGATCGGTCCCATCAAGTTGGTCGTGAGCGTCGACACCATGCGCGCATCGTCGATCTGGCCGGCGGCCTGGTCGATTTCCATGACGCCGGCGTTGTTGATCAGCACATTGAGATCGGGATAGTCGGCGATCAGTTTCGCAGCCACGCGCTCGATACTGGCGAGATCGCGGATGTCGAGTTCCACGGCGTCCATGCCGGGGTTGGCGGCGATCACCTCATCGAGATGGCCGCGCCGGCGACCCGCGATGATGACCTTGTTGCCGCGTTGATGGAATGCCTCGGCGAGGCCGCGTCCGATGCCTGAGCCGCCGCCTGTAATGAAGATCGTATTGCCAGAGAGTTTCATGATGGTGTCCTGGGTAAATAATGGATTCGAAAAGTGGTGCGACAGTCAGATGACTTGAAGGCGTGAACTCAAGCCGGGAATTCGCTGCCGAACATCGGCAAGCCGCTAACAGAATCGGTGCGTGTCGCTTCGTCCTGGAGCACGTCCCAGTGCTCGGCGAGTTTGCCGTTCTCGAAGCGGACCACGTCGGCCGCAATCCACGCGGCGGGGCGTCCGTTTCCGGAGAAGCGGCCATGCGTGATGACGTAGTCGCCTTCGGCAACGATCAACTGGTTTTCATAGCGCAGGGTGTCGGGCAGTGTGCGGATCAGGGCAAACAGGCCTTCGCGTCCCGGGGCGATGTGTGCGCTGTGCTGGATGTAGTCGTCTGACCAGAAACGCTCGGCAGCCGCGTAGTCGCGTTTGTTGAACAGCGTGTCGAATGCTTCAAGGACGATGGCCTTGTTTTGTTCCGGCGTTGTGGTGCTCATGAGATTCTCGATAGAGTGGGTGGATCAAACGCCCGTGGCTAGACAGCAGCCAGGCGAAGCGAGGGGTAGTCGGAATAACCTTGCGGGCCCGAGCCATAGACCGTCGACCAGTCGACTTCAGCGAGCGGCGCACCGTGCGACAGTCTTTCGACCAGGTCGGGATTAGCGATGTAAGGCCGGCCGAACGCGATCATGTCGGCGAACCCTGTTTCGATCAGTCGGTTGCCGCGTTCGGCGTCCATCCCGGTGTTCGCGATCAAGGTGCCGCGGAAGATCGGCCGGAAGTGGTGAAACATGCCGTCGCCCATCAACGGCTCGAGCGGAGTGCCGGTGAAGTCGGTGGTGTTGCCCATCAGCAGCAAATGCGACAGGCCATAGCCATTCAATTCCCGGATCGCGTACTCCGCCATCGGCAGCGTTTCGTCGTTTGCGGCGAACGGACCGCCCTCGTGCATCGGACTGATCTTGACGCCGACCCGTGAAGGATCGATCTCGTCGAGCACGGCCTCGACCACTTCGAACAGGAAGCGGGCACGGTTCTCGATGCCGCCGCCATATCGGTCGCTGCGCCGGTTGGTGCGCCGGTTGAGGAACTGGGCGAGCAGGTAGAGATAGTTCGCCAGAATCTGCACCCCGTCGAAGCCCGCCTCCATTGCGTTGTGTGCCGCACGGGCGTAGTCGCCGACGGTCTGGCGGATCTCTTCCTCGGTCATGGCTCGTGGCACGACTGTCGGCTTGCGGCCCTTGGGCGTCACGGTCTGGTGCTGCACATCCACGTCGGACGCCGACAAGGGTTGCGCGCCATTGCGCACGTCGGGGTGCGAAATCGCACCGGTGTGCCAGAGTTGCGCGACGATGCGGCCGCCGGCCTCGTGGACGGCATCGGTCACCCGACGCCAGCCTCGCACCTGCTGGGCGCTCCAGAGCCCCGGCGTATCGGCCCAGCCAAAGCCTTCGGGGCTGATGGCGGTAGCTTCCGTGACGATGAGGCCCGCCGATGCGCGCTGCACGTAGTACTCGAGCTGGAGGTCGGTCGGCACATGGTCGATCGAGCTGGCGCGCATCCGCGTAAGGGGGGCCATCACAATACGGTTGCGCAGTTCGAGCGAGCCCAGGCGCACCGGAGTGAAAAGAGGTTGATCGGACATTTGGGCGTCTCGGTTGAAAAATTCACAGGCGCTTTGCTGCGCGGTGAATGAAAGATAGAGACGTCCAGGGTCGAGCGGTAGACACCGCTTTTCGCTATCTCTTATGTATCCGATGCATAGACCGGAGTCAGGTATCGTGCGGCGCCGGGGATGGTGCCTTAGCCGGAAAGAAAGGAATGCCCGCGCCGCTTAGAAAACGGCTGGGTGATCGCGCCGGAACTCGGCGGAAAGATGTTCGACAACGGCACGGCCCGCAGCGCGGGTGGCCCGTCCCATCGGGAAATAGGCCTGCACTGGGATCTCAGCTGTCTGCCAGTCGACCAGCAACTTGACGAGCGAACCGTCCGCCAGCTCACGCCGGCATGCCCATTCGCTCGTGGAGGTAATGCCGATACCGGCGACGGCGGCGGCCACCGCCCCTTCGTTTTCGTTGGTCGAGAAGTGGGGTTCCAGGTCGACGGCGACTTCCTCCGTGCCCCGCTTGAAGCGCCACCCGCTCGGCACGACCGAAGCCGGGCCGCCGACGATGCGATGCTGGGTCAGCGCGCCCGGGGTCTCGGGCATGCCATGCCGCTCGATATAGTCGGGCGAAGCGATGATGACCCGCGAAATTTTGGTGATGAGCGTTGCGGTCGCGGTCGAATCGACCAGTCGCCCAAGCCGGATTGCGACATCGACGCCGTCTTTCACGAGGTCTTGCGGGCGATCGCCCAGTGAGACGTGGATGCGCAACTCGGGGTGTCGCGCCATGAAGGGCGCGAGGCGAGGCACGACTTCGCGGATGGCCACGCTACTCGGCATGCTCATGCGCAGCATGCCGCGCAAGTCTGCCCCTTCACGGACGGCATGTTCGGCCTCTTCGAGGGCCTCGAGGATCGGGTCGATGCGGGCCAGGAATTCCGCTCCGGCGTCGGTCAACACCACGGCGCGCGTGGTTCGGGATAGCAGGCGCGCGCCCAGATCGGCCTCGAGATCGGCAATGATCCGCGAGACCTGCGATTGCGAGAGCCCGCATTCACGCGCGGCCGCCGAAAAACTGCCCAGGCGCGCGACTCGCGTGTACAGCTTGAGTGAAACGATGTCCTTCACGGGAGCAGGCCGGGTTGAGAGGTGTCAATCGTGCAAGCCTAGCTGATTGATGCGGAATGTGCAGGCTAGCCCCCGGGTTCCGTGCCGCCTTGCAACGGGGCAGGAGGCCGGGCGCACGATTTTTGCTGCGCTGCAATGTAGTGGGGCGGAGCGCATCCGCGTGTGGGGGGCGGTTCGTCGACCTGTGTTCGTCGCGTGAAGTGCGTGATTGTCCTGTGATTGTCCTTTTTTCAACGAGATCCATCCACGACATTGATGATTTCGATCGACACCTTCCTCCGTCTCGCGGCTGCTCCGCTCAATAGCTGGCCCGGCACCCTGGTGGTCGCCGTCCTTGCTGTGATGTTTGCCATCGTCGTGCACCGCATCGGTACTCGCATCCTGCACCGGATCGCGCGTCCGTACCCCCTGATGACTGTGGTGCTGCGTTATATCCGCAAGCCCGCGCTGGTCCTGCTCATCATCCTCGCACTAGGGTTCGTGGTGGTGGAGGCGCCCGACACCTTGCCCTTCGCGCAGGCGCTCCGTGATCTGCTGACCGTGCTGTTAGTCGTCGCGCTGACGTATCTCGCGGTGCGTTCGGTCAGTGCAGTCGGCGAGGCGATCGTGCAGGCCAATCCACTCGACGGCGAGGACAATCTCCATGCACGTCGCATCCATACGCAGGCGCGTGTGCTCGCACGCTCGGTCATGGTGGTGATCGTCATCATCGGTTTTGGAGGCGCGCTCATGACCTTCCCAGCCGTGCGACAGATTGGCGCCAGTCTGTTGGCCTCGGCGGGCGTGGCCGGCCTCGTAGCCGGTATCGCCGCACGACCGGTGCTTGGCAACCTGATCGCCGGGCTGCAGATCGCCCTGTCCCAGCCAATCCGGCTTGACGATGTTGTTGTGATCGAAGGCGAGTGGGGGCGCATCGAGGAAATCACGGGCACCTATGTGGCGATCCGGATCTGGGACCAGCGCAGGCAGATCGTCCCCTTGCAGTGGTTTATCGAGAACCCCTTCACGAACTGGACCCGTAACAGTTCGCAGATCATTGGCACGGTGTTTCTGTACGTCGATTACCGAATGCCGCTTGCCGTCTTGCGCACAGAGCTCGAACGCATTCTGGAAACCGCGCCCGAATGGGACGGGCGCGTGCAGGTTCTGCAAGTCACAGATGCCACCGAAAAGTCGATGCAACTCCGCGTGCTCGCGAGTTCGCTCGATTCGGGTCTGAACTGGGATCTGCGGTGTCGGGTGCGGGAAGGGCTGCTTGCCTTCATGCAGTCGGCGTTTCCGCAGTTCCTGCCACGTACCCGCGCCGAGTGGGCGGCGACCGAGGATGCGCTCGATGTGCATGCGCCGCGAGAACGGATCGGTGCACAACGGTCATCGACTTCCAGTCGGACGGTCAACACCGAAGCCGATCCGGTAGCGAGCCGCGGCGAACGCCGCGGGCCCGACCCTGATGCGCATGCGATGGCATCGACGGCCAGCGAGTCGATGTGAGGAAACGACCCGGACAAGCCGATGCACGTGTGCTCAGGCCGCGACAGGCACGGTAAATCTCGCGGTCATCGCGTCGAGTCGGGCTGCCTGAGCCTCGAGCGATTGGGCCGCCCCTGCCGCCTCTTCGACCAGCGCGGCGTTCTGCTGCGTCATCTGGTCCATCTGTCCTACGGCAGTATTGATCTGTTCGATCCCGCGTCCCTGTTCATCGGATGCAACCGAGATCTCGTCGATCAGCTTGCAGACGTGAAGCACGGCCTCGCGCGCCTTGTGCGTGGCGAGCTGAACATCGGCTGCCTGGCCCGAGCCGACGCTGACATGGGTTGTCGAGGCCTCGATCAGATCCTTGATCTCGCGCGCCGCCGCGGAAGAGCGCTGCGCGAGGTTACGGACTTCTGCCGCGACAACGGCAAAACCGCGCCCTTCCTCGCCTGCACCTGCCGCTTCGACCGCGGCATTGAGCGCGAGAATATTCGTCTGGAAAGCAATACCCTCAATGATCGACGTGATGTCGGCGATCTGGTTGGAACCGGCACTGATGTCGCTCATGCTCACCAGCATGCCTTCAACGAGGCGTCGCCCATCGTCCGACATGTCGGAGGCATTCGAAGCAAGCTTCGATGCCTCGTGTGCATGGAGGGCGTTCTGCTGCACCGCCGTGGTCAGTTCTTCCATGCTTGCCGCGGTCTGTTCGAGCGAAGCTGCTTGTTCCTCGGTGCGCGACGACAGTTCGGTGTTGCCGGCCGCGATCTGTTTCGACGCCACACTCACGGCACTCGCGCTGCGGCGGACCTCGGTGATCACCTCGGCGACGCGTTTGAGCAAGGCATTGAAGGCGAGGGAAACGTCGCCGATCTCATCCGTGCGGTCCGTGCGGGCCAGACGCGTCAGGTCCAGCGATTCGCTCACCTCGGCACAGGTTGCCCGAATACCGGTCAGACCCGAGGTGATGGATCGATACAAGGTCAGCCCCATCACGGCGACGATGGCCAGCGCTGCCGTGCAGGCCGCGAATAGCAGGCCGATGGCGTTGCGGTACGCGATGTCGTTGGCCGCACCCAGACGCTCGATGGACTGGGTGTTGTAGGCAACATGCGCATCGAGGGCGGCGGCCAGATGCTGGCTTGGCACATATAAGGCACCGCCATCGAAGATCATGGCCTTCGCACCGGCCTGATCGCCCGAGCGGCATTTGTCAAGATAGCGCTGCTGGGCGGCCTGATAGACCTTGAACGCGGACCGGTCTGCCGCCAGCAGCTCACGATCGGCGGCGTCGGCCAGCGAGACGTTGGCGTAGTTCGTCAGATGCTGGTCGATGTGCACATCGGCCGCGGCCATCGCGTGCTCGGCGACGGTGCGGCCCGCGCTGTCTTCGCTGAGCAATTCACGGAACACGAGCCGGCGTATATCGCCGATGTTGTCGCGCGCACCGGCCAGCTCGCGCATGCCGGGAATCACACTATGCTGCACATGCTCGAGCCGTTGCTGGGCGGCGTACAGATGCCAGAAGCCCGTCCCCGCGACGGACAACAAGGCGACCAGGACTACGGTCAGCATCAGGATCAAACGTCTGGCGATGGTCATTTTTATTGTCATCAGATAAAGCAGGGTCACCGGTCGGGTGAACTCCACGATCGGCCGGCGTGACCTGCGTGGCCCGCCCCGGGCACGCGTTCAATAACTCTTGTAAGGCAGAAATTTGCCCGACAGCACGACTTGCACGCGGTCGCCCTTCGGATCCGGCTCGCGTTGGATATCCATCGAGAAGTCGATCGCGCTCATGATCCCGTCGCCGAACTCCTCGTGGATCAGTTCCTTGATCGTGGTGCCGTACACGCTGACGATTTCGTACCAGCGGTAGATCAACGGATCGGTCGGCACGGCTGTGGGCAGCGAACCTTTGTAGGGCACGATCTGCAGCCACGCGACGGCTTCATCGGGCAACCCGAAGATTTTGCCGACGGTCTCGGCCTGCAGTTTGTCGAGCGTCATCTGGCCCAGGCAGGCGGCCGTCGTCCATTCCTTGCTTTTGCCAACTTCGACGGCGACATCGGCCCACTTTATGCCGTTGGCCACTTTGGCGGCGACGATCATCTGTGTGACTTCGGTTCGGCTGGAAATCATGTTTTGCTCCGTATCGATGGAAAGAAATTTCGTGTCGCGCCGCGGGAGGCCTCCTCACGCGCAGCGCATTGTGGTTTGAGGCGGCGCTCAGCCCGCTTCGGCCGGAACGGTTTCGATCAGCCCCGGTGACACGAAGGATGGCGCACCAAAAGTCGTTTCGCCTTCCCCGGCCTGAAGTTGACGCGAACGGCGCACCAGGAAATCGACCAGGTGATTACGGATCCGGTAGAACTGAGGGTCGTGATGAATCGTGTCGCGCTGGCGGCGCTTGGGCAGCGTGTTCAGCACCACCTCCGCGATCCGCGCCCGGGGTCCGTTGCTCATCAACAGGATCTTGTCGGAGAGCAGGATGGCTTCGTCGACATCGTGGGTGATCATGAAGACCGTCTGGCGTGTCGCCGCGCAGATGCCCAGCAGCTCGTCCTGGATCACGCCGCGTGTCAGCGCATCGAGCGCGCCGAACGGTTCGTCGAGCAGCAACATCCTGGGTTCGACCGCGAAAGCCCGCGCGATGCCCACGCGCTGCTTCATCCCACCCGAGAGTTCGGCGGGCTTCTTGCGCCCCGCGCCCAGCAGGCCGACCATGGCGATAAAACGTGCACAGTGCTCGGCGACCCGCGCGCGACTCCATTCCGGATGCCGTGACCGCACGGCAAAGGCGATATTTGCCTCGACCGTCAACCAGGGCATCAAGGCATGACCCTGGAACACCACACCCCGATCGAGGCTGGGTCCGGAGACTTCACGGTTCGCCATGATCACGTGGCCGCTGCTGGGCTGTTCGAGCCCGGCGAGCACATTGAGAATCGTGCTCTTGCCGCAGCCCGAGTGGCCGATGATGCAGACGAATTCGCCATGCTCGATTTCGAAGCTGACGTCCTCGAAGACGGGCGGCGCACCGGATGCATATCGCTTGGCGAGCGACTGGACCTGGATGAAGCTGCCGGAGCCGGGAGGGGGCGACGGCGGGGAGACCGCATGCAGGGGCTTAGTCGACATAGCTCACCTTCTTCTGGAGTTGTGCGAACAGCAGGTCGAGCGCCATGCCGACCAGACCGATCAGCATCACGGAGAACAGCACGTTGGAGAGCGACAGGTTGTTCCATTCGTTCCAGAGGAAGTAACCGATGCCAGTGCCGCCGACCAGCATCTCCGCTGCGACGATCACGAGCCAGGCGATGCCCATCGAGATCCGCATCCCGGTGACGATGGTCGGTGCGGCCGCGGGCAGGATCACTTCGAGCGCGCGCCGCAGCGGCGGCACTTCGAGCGTGCGCGCTACGTTAAGCCAGTCGCGGCGGACATTAGCGACACCAAAGACCGTGTTGATCAGCATTGGCCAGATCGAGCAGATAAAGATCACGAAGATCGCCGAGCTCGACGAACTCTTGATCGTGTACAAGGCGATCGGCATCCACGCCAGCGGCGAGATGGGCTTGAGCACCTGGATGAACGGGTTAAAGGTCAGGAAGGCCAGCCGCGACATGCCGATCACAAAACCGAGCGGTACCGCGACTGCCAATGCCAGCAGATAGCCGGCCGCGACTCGTGCCAGGGAATAGCCGAGCTGGATGGCGAAGCCTTTGTCGTTGGGTCCGTTGTCGCGGAAAGGATGGGAAAGCTGTTCGGCTGCGGCATGCGCGAATTGTGCGGGGGTGGGAAAACCATTGACCTTGTCGCCCTGCGACGCCGCGCTATCGGGGGCGATCACCGCGCCCGCCGGACCCTTGCCCATCAGGGCAGCGTACTCCGCATCCTCGGCAGACAAGCCCTTGGCTACCGGAGCCGGCGGCGACCAGGTGGCGGCCTGCCACACGAGGACCAGGAGCAGCAGCAAGGCAGCCGAACACAGCGCGGCCCGATAACGCAGCGAAACGTTCATGGGAGTGCTCCTGCGCTCAGGCGCGCTTGATCGCAAAACTGTTGACATAGTCATCGGGGTGCGCCGCGTCGAATACGCGGCCCATCACGGTGATCGGCCGGTAGCCCGAGCCTGACGCGGCGTCGGGAACCGGCTGGCCGAGTTGCTGCATCGCGCGCCGCGCATCGGTCAGCAGGAAGACCTGCTCGGCCAAAGCGTGATAGTCGATGGCGCCTTTGACGTAGCCCCATCGTTTCATCTGCGTCATCATCCAGGTCGCCATCGAGTACCAGGGCAGCGGCTCGAAGTCGACGCGGTCCGGCACCCGCTGGACTTTGCCGAGACCGTCGGCGAATGTCCCGGTCAACACCTGGTTCACGACGGTCTCCGGCTGGTTCAGGTAGGCCGGTGCCGCAATCATCTTCGCGACGGTCGTGCGGTTTGCCGCGTCGTGCGCGAAAGCCGCAGCCTTGAGGTTGGCCCGATACAGCGCAGCGAAGGTGTTCGGGCTCTGCTTGACGAAGGTATCTGAAACGCTGAATGAGCAGCAGGGATGACCGTTCCAGATGTCTTTTGACAGCACCTGGATAAAGCCGACTTCGTCATAGACGGCGCGCTGGTTGAACGGATCGGGGCCGAGAAAACCGTCAACGTTGCCGGCTCGCAGGTTGGCGATCATTTCTGCGGGCGGCGTCACGCGCAATTGCACATCGCGGTCCGGGTCGATGCCATGCTCGGCGAGGTAGTAGCGGAGCAGGAAGTTATGCATCGAGAACTCGAAGGGAATCGCGAATTTGAATCCCTTCCAGTTACGCGGGTCGCGATTGTCCTTGTGCTTCAGGGCCATCACGATGGCCTGCCCGTTGACGTTCTGAATCGTCGCGACACGCGTGGGTGTCGGTGAGGATCCGACGCCCATCGAAATCGCGAGGGGCATCGGCGCAAGCATGTGCGAAGCGTCGAGTTCGCGGTTAAGCATGCGGTCGCGCACGAGCGCCCAGCCCGCGACTTTCTGGAGCGAGACGTTGAGCCCTTGCTCTTTGTAGAAGCCCATCGGGTCCGCAATGATCAGAGGCGTCGCGCAGGTGATCGGCAGGAAGCCGATGTTGAGGTCGCGCTTTTCGAGCGTAACCGACTTGCCCTGCGCGAAGGCGTCTTGCAGCGACGCGATTGGCAATACGCTGTAAATGGCGGCCATGGCGCTGCTTTTCCCCACGGCTCGCAGGAAGGCACGGCGTTGTCCGTCGCGGGGGAACAACGCGCGGACAGCGGCGGCCTCGACAAAATCGCTAAGGCGGCTCTCTTCGTCGATCCCCTCGGCGTGTCCGGCTTGCGACATCAGGGCGTCATGTTCCTGCTGGCTCGCATGGCGTGCGCAACTGCATCGTCCGAGTGTCGAGTCCGGGTCGAAGGGGCGCAATCTGTTCTGCATTTTCATCAGCCTGTTCCTGTTAGTCCTTCAACCCGCCAGGGCGACTTGTGTCACCGAGTTGCGTTGTCCCACGCTGAGTGACGCGACGGCCACGCCGTCACGCGATTGCGACATCGACAAGTAGCCTTCGTCTTCGTCGAGCACCTGCCATTCGAGTTCGCGCGACGGGTTGCCGCGCAAGACGATCGGCAGCGAGCGCGTCTTGACACGGACCACGGGTGTCCGATGGGTGTAGCCGTCGTGCGGCCTCTCCAGGACCGCATGGGCAATCGCTTGCGCCTGCCCCGCGATGGGCTCGATAAACCGGCACGGTTGGCCTGCGAGGCTGATGCAGTCGCCGAGTGCAGAGATGTGCGCGTTGCTGGTACTGAGGGTCCGCGGTTCGACGACGATGCCGCGATCGAAGGCGAGACCGGCCATGCGAGCCAGGCGGGGTTCCGTCACCAGACCGATCGCTGAGATCACCAGGTCGACGTGGAGTGAATCGCCCTGTTGAGTGCGAACGATGCGTTCGCCGCATTGCACCGCACTGTTGTCCGTGACGCTCGTGACATGGCGGCCGCCGAGGAAGGACACCCCCAGTGCGTGCCAGCCGGCTTGAAGACGGCGCGAAGCCGCGACGGGAAGCAGCGAGGCGAGGGCGCGATCGTTCACGTCGAACAGCGAGACCTTGTGGCCCGCACGTGCGAAATCGTCGGCGAGTTCGACGCCGACGAGGCCTGCACCGATGATGGCAATGCGTCGCTTCGCACCGTGCAGCGTGCGCTGGACGCCCGACCACATGGCGAGGTCATTGACTCGCCAGCACAGCTTCGCGGGAAGGCTCGTGGGCAGCACGGCCCGCGCGCCATGCGCCAGCACGAGGTGGCGGTAGCGCAGGGTGCCGCGTGTGGTGCGAAGCTGGCGTAGCGCCGGTGACAAGCCGATAGCATGGGTCTGCGTGTACAGGCGCACGCGCAGGCGTGCAGCGGCTTCACGCGCGGTTTCGAACACGAGGTCCGAAGGCGTGCGTCGCTCGCTCAGGGCGATCGAAAGTTCGGGCTTGCGATAGCGGTCACCCTCACAGGCGGTCACGATCGTAATCGGGACGTCGGCGTCGAGCGCACGCATGGCTTCGACCACGGCCCAGCCTGCCGCGCCGGCGCCCACCACGACGATGCCGGGGCCGCGGCCGAGTTGCGGCGCGGGAGCGCCCCTTTGAAGCGTCGCGCCCAGTCCGCTGCCCGGAACATAAGGGTCGAAATCAGCTTTCGTGACGCCACACAGCGGACATTCCCAGTCGTCGGGAATGTCGTCGAAGCGGGTGCCCGGTGCCAGTCCGCTGTCGACATCGCCCAGCGCTTCGTCATAGATCAGTCCGCATGCGCGGCAGATGAACTTCTTCCAGGCTTTGACCGGTGCGCTCATGCCGGCACCACTTCGGTCGACAGTCGCGCCATTTCCCAGCGCAGGTGTTTGAGTGCCGGTGTGACGATCGCCACGAAGTGCGATTCGCGAATACGCCGTTGCGGTGCCGCGCTCATCAGATAGCCCCGTGCGCCCTGGTGCAACAACGATGACTGCGCCGCCCGAAGCGCGAGTTCGGCCCCGCGTGCCCGCACATCGAGCACGTTGAGCAGGAAATCGTTGCTGCCGTCATACGGTGTGAGGGCGAGTTGTGCGACCTGTGTGGTCGCTTCGTCGAGTTCCGCGAGCAGCTCGTCGGGACGATCGTGAAGGAAGCGATTGACATGCCCGAGCACCGGTTCGACTTCGATGATCGAGTCGATGCTGCCCTGAGTCACACCGAGCGCCATGCCGACTTGCAACAGGATGAAGGCAGGGCGGATTCGCGCGATAAAGGGCCGGGCGGGATCGGCGATCATCTGCGCTTCGCCGACAAAGTAGTCGATCAGTTTCACGCCCCAGGTGCTGGTGCCTTCCATGCCCGAGAACACCGGGCAATGACGCAGCTCGACGCGGTCGTCGCAATCGAGCATGAACATGATCTCGTGCGTTGCCGTGCCGTCGTCGCCCAGCACCACGGCAATCGCGCCGCAATACTGACCGTGGCGGATGTGACTGACCCAGGGCAAGGTGCCGTTGACCCGATAGCCGCCCGACACGGGTGTGGCTCGGAACATCATCGGCTCGATACCGGACAAGGCCTTCATCGGGTTCGATAAGGCCGTGCCGCCGAAGGTCAGGCCCTGTGCGTGCGCGTCGAGGCGCGAGCTGTCCAGCGCTGAATTTTGCGACTGTTCCATATACATGCCGCACACATCGTGGGCCCACATCAGGAAGCCGGTCGCGCCGCACGCACGGCTTGCACTGCGCATCGCGTCGATCGACAGACCGAAGCGCGCACCGTGCCGATCGAGGTGAACGCCGAGCGCGCCGGCTTCGCCAAGCTGCGCCATCAGGTCGAGCGGGTAGTGCCCCTTCGTATCGATTTGCGTCGCAGCCTGCGCAAGCGGGCCGCGCGAGATCGCGTCGACCTTGGCGCGAACCGCGTCGTCATTCCATCGACCGGCAAGCGAGGCACTGCACGTTGATGCGCTATCCATGTGGGCTTCCCCTGATAATGACGAACCGCGCAGCCAAGCGGCTGCGCGCGGCGTTTAGTCCACGAGGGCGATCGTGAACGGAATCGGATTGCGCATCGTGTTGGCAACGGGCGAATAGAAATTCGCCTGCGCGACGATGGCGTCGAGTTCCTCGCGGGGAGCGTCGCCTTCGATCAGCACCTTGACGCGGATGTTCTGGAAGCCCATTTGAGCGGACTCCATCTTCGCGCCACCCGCACCCCATGCAGCCGGGTTGCCGATATCGGCTTCGAGGAAAATCTCCAGCTTCGACAGCCGGACTTGCTTCGAGGTCGCGATGGCCGTGATGCCGACGGCCAGGCAGCCACCGAGTCCCGACAAGGCGATTTCGCCAGGGGCGGGCGCCGTGTCTTCGCCGAAAAGATGGGGCGGCTCGTCAACGACCACAGCTTGATGGTTGCCGACATAGCTCAGCGAACGAAACTGTCCCTGATGGACGGTGTGGACCTTGTTTGTGCCGCGCGCGGTGGGGTTGTTGCGGCCTTTTTCGGCAAAGGCTTGCAGGCCTTCAGCGTTGATCGGGCGCAGATAGGTCGAGACGGTTTCGGTGGCAGTGGTCAAGGCAGGCTCCTTCGAATAAGTGGGTATCGCTGTGAGCGGGCTGGGCCTGCGTCGATTGCGATATTTCTCTACTGCAAAGGACATGCCAATTTACAAATTTTCTCAGATTAAAGGTCGGGGAGCCTTTATTGGAAAGGGCCTTGGGACGACGTCACCAAGCAATAGGGCACCCGCTGAGCCGCGACGGGTGACTTTTAAATGTTTACATTGTCGACAATGTAAACGTTGATTCAGGGCTATTCGCGAGCCGGCGGGAGGCTGAGCTTGTCCCAACGATAGGAAAACTGCCGGACCGTGAGTCCCAGCATTTGCGCTGCACGTGACTTGTTGCCACCGCAGTGCTGCAGGGCGCGCTGGAGCTGATCGCGAGAATGCGAGCTCGAGCTTGAGTAGGGACGGGCGGCGAAGCCGGGGTCGGGGGAATCGAACGGATCGGAGGGGAGCGGCTTGTTAGCCTGATCAGGCGAGTGGAGCGCGTCGAGCGCGTCGATGCCCGCCGAGGTCGCAAGTTGCCGCGCGAGCGCGCCTTGAATTGCCCCTGTCGATGGGGATGAAGGCGCGATCCTGGCTGGCATGGCGTCTGCACGACCGTGGCCCGTTACCTTGGGAAGGAAGCGGGTAATGTCGTCAGCGTCGACGAAGGGGTGATCCGCCAGCAGCACGATGCGCTCGATCACGTTCGAGAGCTCGCGGATATTACCGGGCCATGGCTGCTGCTCAAGGCGATCGATCGCCGCCGCTGTCAGGTTCACGTTGCGCTGATTCGCCTGGTTGACGTGACTGAGAAAGTGTAACGCCAGCTCGCGCACATCTTCGCGCCGTTCTGATAGCGAGGGAAGGTGGATCGGAATCACGTTGAGCCGATAGAACAAGTCTTGCCGGAACGCGCCAAGACTCACCTCCGTCTGCAAGTCCCGATTGGTCGCGGCCACGAGCCGCACGTCGACACGGGTCTCGCGCTGCGCGCCGAGTCGTGTAATGGTGCCTTCCTGAAGGGTGCGCAGCAGTTTGGTCTGCATGTTGAGCGGCAACTCGCCGATCTCGTCCAGAAAGATGGTTCCCGAGCTCGCCTGCTCGAACCATCCCGCCCGCGCGCTGACGGCGCCGGTGAATGCACCGCGTTCGTAGCCGAAGAGCTCTGACTCGAAGAGCGTGTCGGGGATCGCCGCACAATTGACCTTGATAAAAGCCTTGTCGCGACGTGGACTTGCGAGGTGCAAGGCGCGGGCGAACAGTTCTTTGCCTGTCCCGGACTCGCCGAGCAGCAGTACGCTTGCTGAAGAATTCGAAACGCGTTCTAGTTCGGAGATCGCTTGTAGAAGGCGTGGCGAATGACCGATGATCCCGTAGCGCGCACTCTCGGTTTCCAGCGCGCGCGCAAGCATCGCATTGTGCTGTTCGAGGGCACGCGTACGGGCCTCGAGATCCGCCTGGAGCTGGAGAAGTTGTCCCGCAAGTGTCACGAGAATGCGCAACAGCGTCAGGTCGTCGGCGAGCGCACGGGTCCGGTTACGGATACGGTGGCAGGCGAGCACGCCGATCGTGCGCTGCGCAATCCGGATCGGCAGGGCAATGAACGACACCGGCCCAGGCGGCAACCTGTCGCGCGGCACCGCTCGCGCAAGGAAGGCTGGCTCATGGTCGATGTCCTGCACGATCGTCAACTGCCCGCTGGCCATCACGCGGCCCGTAATGCCTTCGCCCGGCGCATAGCGGCCGCGTGCGATCTCCTCCCCCGTGAGGCCGTATGCATGGCGAATGCTCGATGTCTTGCCGCCTTCATCGGCGAGCACGACCCGGCCGCGATTGAGGCCGAGCAACTCCGACATCAAATGCAGCATCTCGCGAAACACGTCTTGGGGCGACAGGCTGCGACCCACGAGCGCCATCACTTGCTGGAGCAGCAGCATTTCCTGCTCGCGCCAGTAGCCAGGCGACACATCGCTTTCGGCATCCGCTTCGGAAGGGAACTCAGTCATGGCAGCTGGATTTCAGACAAGGCCCTATTTTGACATCGCACAGCGAGAAGGACGGATCAAGGTTTTTTCTTCGCGGCCCGGCTACGGCGCGGTTTCGGTTCGACGCCAAGACGCGGGTCGCGCTCGAGTGCCGCACGGGCGAGCTTTAGTGCGGTGCTTTCGAACTCGGGGTGGTTCTGCGAGAGGTAGAGCCACTTCCCGAGAACGGCGTGGGCCACGAGCTCCGGGAAGTCGCGCTGCAAATCTGCATGGCGGTCATGCGATGTACACACCACCAGGCCATTCCAGGGTTCCTCTCCCTGGGCGACCGCGAGGTAAATCAGGCCATCGAGATAGGCCGCTCGCAGGTTGAACATTCTTCGCAGCTCGTAACCCGGGTCGTTTTCAAGGGCTTCGAATACCCACACGAGGGGGTGGGCCCCTTTCAATCTGGGTCTCAGGTCGACTGACAACATAAGGAGACTCCTCGGACACGCTTTTCGTCTTCCCCCAATGATGTCACGCCTGATTGCTACCGAGGGAATAAAGCCCTGGTCCTGCACGTTAGTACCGCAGGTGTCGGTCGGAATCAGTCCAAAAAAAATGACGAGGGGTTCATGTTGCATATGAAGGGTGTTCGTAAAGGCGTGGCGGTCCGCCACGCAAACAGGCGGATCGCTTGCACAGGGCGTATTGCGATGACGTTCGTGGCGGGCGCGACATTCGCCGCCCATGCCGCCGCCGATCAACCGGCGCAGCCGACGCCGGTCTTGGAACAAGGCGACGGCGCGATCAACGCGGGGACGCTGCCGTCGGTCCAGGTCAAAGCCACGTCGGGCTATGGCCCCCAGAATGAAAGCGACGGTATCAATGATCCGAAACAGATCGCCACGAGCAGCAAGACCGGCACGAAACTCGAAGACCTGCCTTCAAATGTTCAGGTGATTCCGCGCGCGCTTCTCTCGGAGCAAGGCGCGACCATGTTGCGCGAGGGCGTCAGCAACGCTAGCGGGGTCAATGTCGGCGGCCAGGACACGAAGGGCTATTACGACCACTTTCTGATTCGCGGCCTCAATGCCCAGATCTACAGCGACGGCTTCTCAGACGGCGATCTACTCGGCGGGATTTCGCATTCGCTGAATGGCGTAGAGCGGGTCGAAATTCTCGAAGGACCCGGGTCAGCGCTGTTCGGCAGCGGGCCCCCGGGCGGGACGATCAATATTGTCCACTACGCCCCGTCGTCGGACTTGCACTACGGCGCCAGTGTGCAAGCCGGGTCGTACGGCACGGTCACGAACAGTGATTACATCACTGGACCGACCGGCATCGCCGGGCTGAACTACCGCGTCGATGCGACGGTGTCGCACACGGATGGTTTTCGCGACCTGAGCAGCCACGACTACGAGGTCAGGCCGGAATTCCAATGGAAGTTCGACGACCATACGATCGACTTCGCCCTCGATGCCCGTGAGATTCACGAAACCCCCGATTCCTATGGCTTGCTCTATTTTCATGGCTCGCCGAGTGGCAGTGTTTCTGACAACGCGAAATATTCGACGCCGTTTGCCTTCGCTCACGAAAACTTCATTCGTCCGACGCTCTCTGATCAATGGCGGGTCAACGATTTTCTGACGATCAATAACCGCTTTTCGTATCTGCATCGCACGCTCGATGTACTCGGTAATGGCGACAGTACGAGTACAAAGATCAGTGGCGATGAAGTGGTCGGTCGACAGTTGCGTCAGCAGGACGATACGGACAATAGCTACGACTACCAGCTTGAGCCGGTCTGGAAATTCGCGACAGGCAGCGTCGGCCATACCTTGCTGACAGGCTTCGAATATCAGCATGAGACGATCGATACCGAGCGCACGACGGCCGATCTGCCGAACATCACCGATGCGTTCAACCCGGTGCCTCCGGAAACCTCGCTCGCCGGCATCAACTTCCTCTGTGACGCCAAACACTCGTGTGACGACGACCACCTCGCCGCAGACTATTACAGCATCTATGCCACCGACCAGATCGACGTCAGCGACCGGTTCAAGATCCGGGCGGGCGTTCGGAAGGATTGGTGGGACACCTCGCTGACGCCGCTTATTTCAGTTCCCGGACGTTTTGGCACCGCTGGACAGCCTTTGCTCGCAGGGGTGATGGACAAGCGTGACGATGCACCCGTGAGCTGGAATATTGGCGCGCTTTACAAGCTCTTGCCGTGGATCTCGCCCTATGCCGGCGTGTCGAAAAGCCATCTTGCAAATTTCAATTCTGAAAATACCCAGAATGGCATTGGCGCACCCGAATCGGCTCTGCAATACGAAGCCGGGATTAAATTCTCGTTTCTCGACGACCGCTACGTCCTGAACACGGCCATTTTCGATGTGTCCCGCGACAATGTCGCCACGCTGACGACCCTCAATGACGTTGAGACGGTCGTGTTCGACAGCCAGAAGACCAAGGGCGCCGAGGCCTCGCTGGACGCGCGTGTCACCGAGGCATGGCACATCACGGCGAACGTGACGGCCCAGCACGCCGTGATTACCGACAATCCGCAGGGCATCACTTCCGTCGGCAATCATCCCCAGGGAGCACCGACCTATATGGCCAACCTGTGGACGACCTATGACTTCGCGATTGCCGGCCTCAACGGGTTTCACATTGGCGGCGGCGTTAATTACATGGGCCGGAGTTTCAGCGACATTACCAATGTCAATTCGATTCCGTCTTATGTGATCTTGAATGCCGCAGCCGGGTATGAGGGGCATCATTGGGGTCTCGACCTCAATATCCACAACCTCACCGACCGCCGGTATTTTGTCGCTGCCAACGCAGCCGGTGCCTATGTCGGAGAAACCTTGAGCGCCATGGCGAATCTTCACGCCGATTTTTGACGGCAGGCGGCGCTAGTGCGCCTGCCGGTCCTCCTTGTGTGTGGTGCCCCACAGCGGTATTCCCGCTCAACATTTAAAGTGGGAACCGGTCGTCGTGGTGAGCCGCGACGGCCGATAACAGGCAAGGAGGACCGGTGAGATTCGATCGTGACGTAGGTACCCGCAGCACGCAGGCTGATGCACCCCTGAAAATCATTCATCTCGCCAATCATGTGCTCGAGATCGGGAACGGCATCGTGAATGTGATGGTTGACCTTGCATGCTGCCAGGCCGATGCCGGGCACCAGGTGGTGGTCGCAAGTGCGGGCGGCGAATACGAAGCCCTGCTCGCCCGTCATGGCGTGCGCCATATTCGCCTCGAGCAGGAACCCAAGGTCACGAAACTGTTGTCGATGTGCTGGTGGCTTAACCGGATCATTTCCGCGGAAAAGCCCGACATCATCCACGCCCACATGATGACGGGCATGCTGATCTCTAGATTGATCCGGTTTGGACGCGCGTATCGCCTCGTCAGCACGGTCCACAACGAATTCCAGCGCAGTGCCACGGTCATGGGATTCGCCGACCGTGTGGTCGCGGTCGGCTCCGCCGTCGCTGCCTCGATGGCCCGGCGCGGTGTGCCCGCGGGGCGTCTGCGCACGATTGCCAACGGCACGATCAACTCGCCACGGCGGCCCCGCCGTGAAAGCCTGAGCCTTCCGGCCGTCGCCACGATGGAACTGAGCCACCCCAATGTCATGACCGTGGCCGGCATGTACCACCGCAAAGGTATTGGCGTGCTGCTCAATGCGTTTGCCAGCGTAGAGGCGACCATGCCGCCCGCCCATCTATATCTCGTCGGAGATGGGCCTGACCGCACGGAGTTCGAAGCGCAGTCGGCCAGCCTGGGTCTGACCGATCGGGCGCACTTTCTGGGATTTCAGGCCGATATTCCGGGGCTTCTCGCGCAAGCTGACGTATTCACACTCGCATCGTTACGTGACCCCTTTCCGCTCGTGGTGATCGAGGCTCGCGAAGCCGGGTGTGCGATTGTCGCTTCGAACGTCGATGGCATCCCTGAAGCCGTCGGTTTCGGCGGTGCCGGCGTGCTCGTCCCGCCGGGCGATGCGCCTGCGCTTTCCAGCGCCCTGCAGACCATGCTGTCGAGCGAAACAGAGCGCCAGGCCTGGCGCGCGAGGGCGCGCGCCAATCTGGAATGGCTCTACGTCGACCGGGTCAATCGGGAATATCTGTCGGTCTATGAAGAAGTACTCGGACGGGGCGTGTCGTCGCCCGCCGAGGCAGAGGCTCGCCGCTGAAGCTCGCCCGGGCGACGCCGGGAGCAACGCGTACGCAGTCTGTTTAATGGGGCCGTTCAGGCATGTGACCGAGCGTGTCACTGAGCTGGCGATCGCCTTCCTGCGCGGCCTGGTCCGGGGTGATCAACGTCACATCCACATGGCGCACATGGTGGTGCTGACGGATCAATGACCCGGTCACTTCTTCAGACTCGACTTCATCGCCCTTTGCCGGCGGCGCGGTGCTAGCCTGTGCCGCCGGGACTTGCGTCGTTGCACCTATCTGAGGTGCTGTGCCCGCTTCGGTCATCGCCGGATTGGCCGCCTTTGTTGCGTCTTCGATTCCCGGAGACAACTCTGCATGCGCTGGCACGCCCACGACCGCGAACACGCCCAAACCGATCGCAATAAAACGATACTGAAAAACAGATCGAATGCTATTCATGAAGTGAACTTCGTATTTTGAGTTGAATGGCTTTTGGAAATCAGCGCGTCGGGCCGCGAATAAGGTAGTCGGGGATCATTTGGCTTCAAAACCATAACGTCAAGCTTTGACCGTCGGGAACTGCGATTTATCGATGCTTTTATACAAGATGGATTGGCGTTTATAAATGCCGCCTCACGCCAAGGTTCTCACTCGATTGATAGCGGGCGGTGCTCCAAAAACATACGATCAAAATCCATCAAACGATCGTTTTAAGTAAACGACACATTTTCACTGCGAGCGGGATTTGCGAGTGCGTCGGTCGATAGGGATCAAGATTTTGTCGTAAACGCCGATATGGAAGCTGGGTGGGTCGTTCCACCACCGGGGAGTGACTGCGTTTGGCAGTGCACCGGTTCTTGTCCATTTCGAAGGTCATGCCGAAACGTTCTCCGACTAGAAAGCACCTGCTCGGCATAGCAGCACTGACAGCCTTAACCTGTACGCCGCCATTGGCGCGTGCGGATGGGCTCGGCACCGCTGCGAGTTTCTGGAACATGTTCTCGCTCAGCGGCTTTGGCACGCTTGGGATGACCCATTCAAGCCTGGACACAGCTGACTACACGAGCACCGCTTTCGAGCCGAACGGGGCAGGTCATAGCCGGGACTTGGACTTCGCCGACGATACCAAGTTCGGTGTGCAACTGACCGCGCGCTTTACCAACAGCCTGTCGGCTGTGGTCCAGGTCGTCTCAGACCATCAGTACGACAACACGTTCTCGCCGCATGTCGAGTGGGCAAACTTCAAGTACGCGATTACCCCTGACTTGAGCGTGCGCGTGGGACGTATCGAATTGCCGACCTTCCTGGATTCCGACTACCGGGAAGTGGGCTATGCCACCCCTTGGGTGCGGGTGCCGATCGAGGTCTATAGCACCGACCCGATTACCAATAGCGACGGGGCCGACTTGTCATATCGGCTGCGTTTTGGCGAAGTGGCCGACACCTTGCGCATCCTGTATGGCTACAGCGACTTTCACGTCAATCCCGGTATGTGGAAAGCCACGGGCACGGGCATCGTGGGTATCTTCGACACGGTCGAGTACCGCGACCTGACGGTACGTGGGGGCCTGCTACACGGGGACGTGAAACTCGCACTCCTGCCGACCAAGCAGCCGGTCAATATCTATAGCGCGGCCATCGCTTATGACGCGGGAGTCTGGTTCGTTCAGGGAGAGCTCGCACGCGTCACCGTGGATGAGATCACGCCGGGTTACCTCAGCGGTTACGTGACCGCGGGATACCGGCTTGCAAAGTTCACCCCCTACGTCACGTACGCTCAATCGCACTCTCTCAGCCACGCGACCGTGTTTCGCAACCCCAACCTCGGGCAGCGCGATGTGTCGGCTGGTGTGCGCTGGGACTTCTTGACGAATATGGACCTCAAGGTCCAGTTTGATCATGTCTCGCTGTCGACGGGATCGATCGGCGACTTCACGAACATCCAGCCGACGTTCGAGTTGGGCGGCGGGGCGAATGTGCTCAGCGCCACACTCGACTTCGTCTTCTGATGAGGGCCCCCATGTTCACCTTTTCGCATCCGGTGAAAGCGGCCATCGTCGGACTGATGTTGGGGCTGGTCGCCTTCCCGGCGACGGCTGAACTCGTGGTGGTGGTGGCCGCGGCCAATCCGCTTTCTGAGCTCACCGCGACCCAGGTCGCCGATATCTATCTGGGCCGCACAAGTTACTTTCCCGGCGGAGGAGAAGCCGTGCCGATCGACCAGTCCGAAGTCACGGCGAGCCGTACTGATTTCTATCAAAAGGTGACAGGCAAAACTGCCCCGCAATTGAAGTCGTACTGGTCGAAGCTGATTTTCACCGGGCAGGGCCAACCACCGCGCGAAGTGCCCGATGCGGCGGCTGTGAAGAAGGTGCTCGCCACGATGCCCAATTCGATCGGTTATATCGACAAAGGGGATGTAGATGCACGGGTCAAGACTGTGCTGGTGCTTCACTAGTCAACGGGCCAAGCACATGCGAATTCTTCAACAACAGCGTTCCAGTACCTGTACCGAGACCGTCGATTACATCGGCGGTCTCGGTAAGCTGCGCGTCGTGCTTCGCACCGTGATGAGGCGGCTGCTCGAAGCGTATGTATTGGTTCCCGTCTTCGCGGTGCTCATGCTGCTGTTGGGGTGGGCCGCGCTGATTCATCTGATGGCGGTCGAAAACGCGGTTGCCCGGGGCGCGGCGGCAGAATTGAGTCGTGAACTGGCGGACACCTACGAAGCGCAGATGGCGCGCAATCTGGTGGCCATCGACCAGACGCTGAAGACCGTGAAGTACGCCTATGAAATGAGCGGCGACGCGGGCCTCTTCTACCTGCATGACCAGGGCCTGTTGCCTTCGCCCATCGTGTTTCAGATTGCGATCTCCGGGCCGGACGGACACATCCGGGCGGCGATCGGTCAGCAGCCCTTTGCTTTCGTTGCCAACGAGTCTTTCTTCAAGGCGCAGCGTGACCGTCTCGACGATAGCCCTATGCCCCTTGTCAGTCAGGTCACGAACGCTGACCGGGCGGGAGCGCCAGGATTGATTTTCAGCCGGCGCCTGAGAGACGCGCATGGAAACTTCGGCGGTATCGTCATGCTATTTGTCGATCCCGGCTATTTCACGAGCAGCTATGACCACTCGCGCATGGGCGACACCGGCATGCTTGCCTTGCTGGGCACTGACGGCGTCGTACGGGCCAAGCGGATCGGCGAGCGGATCTCATGGGGCGAAATGCTGGCGACGACGGTGGATCGCGAAGTCGACGGGGCGTTGCCGAATGTCGCCGTCGCCCACTCGTGGGATGCGGGTGTGCGCCGTTATACGAACTTGCGTCCGCTGCACGGCTTTCCGCTGGTCGCCATCGTGGGTATCAGCGAGGATGACCAACTCGCCGGGTTTCGGCGGCACCGTCGGGACGATATTGCATGGGCGTCGCTCGGCAGTGTCGTGGTGATCATATTGGCGTTCGTGCTGGGCCGCTCGAGCTGGCAACTCGCCGCGAGCCGCCGGCAGGCCAGGCAGATTCAGCAGACCTACTACGCGGCCTCGGAAGCGAGCCTGGACGCCTTCTTCGTCTTTCGAAGCGAGCTGGATCCGAACGGGCGCATTGTCGACTTCGTACTGCAGGATACGAATCGCAGGGGCGCCGAACTCTCAGGGATGAATCGCGACCTGTTGATCGGTCAGGCGCTGGCGGCCGTGTTTCCACAGTGTCGCAACAATGGCATGTTCGACCGCTTTGTCAGTGTCGGGCTGACAGGGTCGATCGAGGAAAGTGAATGGCTGCATGACCGGGCAGGGCTGCCTACGCTCTGGATTCATCGCCAGGTCGTGCCGGTTGACGGCGGCGTGGTGGCGATCATGCGCGACATCACCTCGAGAAAGCGTGCCGACACGCGGCGTGCCGAACAGAATCGTGTCCTTGAAATGATCGCGACGCGCACGCCTTTGACAGACGTGTTGATCTGCATGACGCAGTTGCTCGAGAGCCAGGTTGCGGGGAGCTTGTGCGCGGCGCTGTTACGCTCCGGCGACGGTCGCTATCTTGAGGTGGGGGCCGCGCCCAACATGCCTCGAAACTTCGTCGAGTATATGGACCATGCCCTCCTCGGACCCGAGGTGGGGCCGAGCGGCATGGCGCTGCACTCGCACCAGGCGGTCATTGTGCTCGACATTGCGGGGGACGCCCGCTTTCACGAACAGCAAAAGCGCGCGGGGCTGACAGATTTCAAGGCTTGCTGGGCGTTGCCGATCATGTCGCACGGTGGCACAGCGCTGGGTACGCTGACTTTTCTGTTGCGCGAGTCGCGCGGACCCACTTCGAGCGAGACACAGTCAATTGCTGTTGCGACCCGTATTGCGGGTATCGCGATCGAGCGAAGCCAGGCGGAAGAGCGCATTCATCATATGGCGCTTCACGATGCGCTGACCGGGCTGCCCAATCGAAGCCAGTTGTCGGATCGTCTGAGTCATGCGCTGACGCAGGCAAGGCGCGCGGGATGTCGAGTCACGGTCGTGTTTGTCGATCTCGACAAGTTCAAGCTGATCAACGACAGCCTCGGGCATCGCGCGGGCGACGAGCTACTCAAGGTCGTCGCCAACCGGATGGTCGCGTGCGTGCGATCGACCGATACGGTGGTGCGCCTCGGCGGAGACGAATTTGTGATCGTGTTGACCGAGAGCAACGACGATCGCTGCGATGCAACCGCGATGATCGAAAGAATGCGTCATGCGATCGTCGAACCGGTCGATCTGGGCGGCCAGGACTATCAGGTGACATGCAGCATGGGCGTCGCGGTCTATCCCGCTGACGGCGCGGATGCCGAGACGCTCCTGATGAACGCGGATGCGGCGATGTACCGCGCGAAAGAGATGGGCCGCAACGGGTACCGGCTTTACACGGCCGAAATGAGCGTCATGGTGCGAGAGCGGCTACGCCTGCAGGAGCAGTTGCGCCAGGCGCTTCCTCGCAACGAATTGCGGCTTGTGTATCAACCGCAGGTCGATTTGCGGCGTGAGCGAATCTTCGGCGTAGAGGCGCTCTTGCGCTGGGATCATCCGGTCGACGGTCCGATTTCTCCGGCGTCCTTTATTCCGCTCGCCGAGGAGACGGGGCTTATCGTGCCGATCGGAGAGTGGGTGCTGCATGAGGCTTGCCGCCAGAACAAAGCGTGGCAGGAGCGGGGCTTGCCGCCCGTGACCGTGGCGGTGAATGTCTCCGCGCGGCAGTTCCTGCAAAAGGACCTGACCGGGCAGGTCGCTCAAGCATTGGCTGCGAGTGGGCTCGACGCAAAGTACCTTGAACTCGAACTCACCGAAAGCGCCATCATGCAAGACCTGGACAGCGCCATCGCGACCATGACCGAGCTGCGTGCAATGGGCGTGAGATTGTCGATCGACGATTTCGGCACTGGTTATTCGAGCTTGAGTGCGTTGAAGCACTTTCCTATCGAACGTCTCAAGATCGATCAATCGTTCGTGCGCGGCTTGCTGGCCGGTGAGAATGATCGCGCGATCGCTACCGCCATCATCGTGCTCGGACGGCAACTGGACCTGAAGGTGATTGCCGAGGGCGTCGAGACTGCCTGTCAGTTGCAGTTTCTGCGCGACAACGGCTGCAACGAGATCCAGGGGTATTACTACAGCAAGCCCGTTACGCCGGAAGAGATGGAAGGCCTGATGGCAAGCCCCTTGGAGTGGCCCCGTGTGGCGGCTTAGTTGTGGCAGTGCAGGGCGCTTTGGCTTAGATGCTTGCGTTAAAGGTCAGACGCCCGGCGCGTACCGATCACGGGCGATTTTCGCGCCACACGGCGGGCGAAATCATGGCGATGCTCGCAATCAATGCATAAGTGGCTAGGGACGCGGCAATGATAAACGCCAGTCCGGTCATGCCGGCGCCCATCGACTTCACTGCGATCCACCCGAGTCCGGCGGCAACGACCATGCGTACGCTGTTGCCGATGAAGGGCCACTTGACGTGGCCTGCGCCCTGCGCGGCGAAGGAGACGACAAACGCGACGCCAAGCAGGCCGTAGGCCGGCGCAACGATCCGCAAGTAGGTAACGCCTTGATCAAGCACGGCGGGATCGCGGCTAAACAGGTGCAGCCACGTGAGCGGCGCCGCCGCAGCCAGCACTCCGATGCATTCTGCAAGGGCGAAACCCGCGCCGGCCGCGATCCGTGCGATGCGCTTTGCGCGTTCCATTTGCCCGGCGCCTACGTTGACGCCAACCATGGTGAGGACCCCCGAGGAGAGGCCGAATAAAATCGGAATCATCACGTAGTCGAGGCGCGAAGCAATTCCATACCCCGCGAGTGCGCTGATCCCGAACGAGCCCACTGTGCCCGTGATCAGGATGACGGTCAGGTTGGTCTGCACGGTATTGAGCGCCGAGGGCGCACCGACTTTCAGGATGTCGGTAAAGAGACGGCGTTGCGGGCGAGCCCACTTGAGCCTGAGCTCCGAGCGACCCGATATCAGGTAGCGCAGGAGAATCAACACCGCGACCCCGTAATAGACAGCGAAAGCAAGGCCTGCGCCTGCGATGCCCAACCGTGGAATCGGTCCGAAGCCGAAGATCAGAGCCGGCGATGCCGGGATCATGATGAACGCACCGAAAAGCGTCACCATTGCGGGAAGCTTGACGTTACCCGCGCCCCGGAGGGCTGCCGCCAACAGGTTCACCACCCATACCGCGATCGACGCAGAAAACAAGGTGTTCGAATACACCAGGGCCGACCTTAGCGATACGCCGCGACCACCTAGCGTGTGATAAATCCAAGGTCCAGCCCAGATCACGCCAATGCTGAACAACGCGCCGATCACTATCGCCAACACGAGCGAGTGAAGCACGAGGGCGTCTGCATCGTCTTGCCTCCCCGAGCCCAAGGCGCGTGCAACGGCGGACCCGACGCCACTGCCAATGCCGCCTGCCGACATGGTCATCATCAGCATAAACACCGGAAATACAAGCGCGACGCCTGCCAGCGATTCGGTTCCGAGAAAGCCGACGTAGAAGGTCTCGACGACGTTCACCGCGGTTTGCGCAAGCAGCACGAGCAGTGTTGGGAGGGCCAGCCTGATCAGGGTGCTCAGGATCGGACCTTCGAGGAGCGCCCGCCGGGCCGTAGCCTTGCGTTCAAGCGTAGTCGCGCCGGGAGGCCCGGCGGGTCGTTGTGACCGTGTCGCGGGCGCGACTTGAGTGTCCCCCGTGCCAGGAGCTGAACCCGTCATGATGTTTCCTTTTTGTCTTCGACTGATGCAGGCTGCATATCAGGCTCGGTTTTAGCTATTTTTGAATGATGGCCATCATGCCATAGACCGTTGTCATGCGCCGGCTCGGGGCTGGAGAGCGATTGATCGACGCATGTTTATGTGACGTCGGCTAGGGTGCACGAGGAGGGTGCAGAGAATGGGGGATGACGGATAGGGGTCGCGAACGCGCCTGTACGGCTTGCGGCGCCTATGCTGTCAGGAAACGCCTCGAGAGCCCGAGCGACGGGGATTCGCGCTGCGCCGGCCTCAGCGCATGGTGGATGAACTGGGTATGATGGAAACCCATCGCAAACGGCCAGGTCCGCGAGCCGGCAGTTTCAATATGCTTTCAGAAAGGCGCGGGAAAGTTCGATGAAAACCAGCACCACCGGGCGGCAGTCGATCACCGCCTTTTTAGCGGTTGTCATGGCGTTCCTGATCAACATGATGGGAACTACCTTACCGACGGCAATCTATCGGTACTATCAAATCCAGTACGGTTTCACGGCCACCGTTATCACGGTGATTTACGCCTGCTATGCGCTCGGCGTGCTAGGTGCACTGCTGCTCGTCGGCAACTGGTCGGACCAGCTTGGCCGTCGACGTATGTTGCTCGCCGGCCTATGCGCGTCCGCAGCGTCAGCCGTGACCTTCCTCTTGAGCGATGGTCAAGCGGGTCTTATGCTCGGGCGCCTGCTCTCGGGCATCTCCGCCGGCATCTTTACCGGAACAGCAACCGTCGCGGTAATCGAACTTGCACCCCCTGCATGGCGCAAGCACGCGACGCTTGCAGCCACCGCCTCCAATATGTTGGGTCTGGGTTGTGGTCCGTTGCTGAGCGGCGTGCTCGTCGAGATCCTGCCGCGGCCGATGCAAATTCCCTATGTCGTGCATCTGCTTCTGGTGGCGGTTGCTATTTTCGGCGTGTGGAACATCCCGGAAACGGCCAAGCTTCCGGAGCGGGTGAAAGTCAGGCCTCAACGAATCTCGTTGCCGCCCGAGGTGCGCGGCGTGTTCGTGCCAGCGGCGGTAGCTGGGTTCGCCGGCTTTGTCGTGGTGGGCTTCTTCGCAGCCGTCGCGCCGCAACTGATCCGGGTCGTGCTCGACTATCGCAGCGGTGTTGTCATCGGCGGGATTGTGTTTTTGTTGTTTGTCTGTTCGGCTCTCGGACAAATTGCACAGGCGCATATTGCGACTCGCTGGCGGCAACCGGCCGGCTGTATTGGTCTGCTTGCCGGTTTGCTAGGGGTCGCTCTATGCGTGCCCGAGCGCTCTCTGGTGGCCTTGCTCATCGGGACCGCATTGGCAGGAATTGGGCAGGGGATTAGTCTTCGCGCAGGGCTGGGAGAGCTGACAGAAAAGAGTCCTCCTCACAGGCGCGCCGAGGTGACGTCGAGCTTTTTCGTCGTGCTCTACGTCGCGATCTCGCTTCCCGTGATCGGCCTGGGTATGGCTGTGCAGGTCGCCGGTATTCAGAAGGCTACGCTGATCTTTGCCGGCTTGACCATGGCGCTCGTTGTGGTGGCGTTGCTTCTTTTGTTGCGGAGCGGGGCCCGCGAGGTGCACGAGGCGGCTACCTCGGCGGGGAAGGGATAGCGGCCGGTGTTGGGGTGCTGTGTGCGCGCTCAATAAGATCTCGACCACTCCGCAGTGGTGACGGATCGGTACGACGTCATGCCGATGGACTTGAGCGCGCGTGAAGCAACTTGCTTCGCGCGGTGGCGCGAAGTATTTGACACCACCCGTAGGAGAAGCGGGTGGCGATAGGCGCTGTGTTTTGCTACACCTGCGCAAAGCCGCCGTCCGCCTGGATGTCAGCGCCGTTGATATAACTGGACGCATCGGAGGCCAGAAACGCCACGATCTTTCCCATTTCCTCCGGGCCGCCCGGCCGCCCCAACGGAACCGCGCCGACGATGTTCGCCATGTAGGCCTCCTTGGCCTTTTCATCGACAAGGGTGGCGTTCAGCAAAGGTGTCAGGATGGGGCCCGGGCTGATTGCATTGACTCGAATGCGTCGAGCCTTAAGCTCCGAGGCCCAAGTCCGAGCGAAGCTGCGAATCGCGGCCTTCGTCGCCGAATAGACGGTGCGTGTGGGCAAACCCTTCAGGGCCGTCGCGGAAGACAACAGGATGATCGACGCGCCGTCGTTGAGCAGCGGCAGGGCCTGCTGCACGGTGTAGATTACGCCCTTGAAATTGATCCCGAGCTGATAGTCGATACCTTCTTCCGTGATTGATCCGAGCGCTTCCCTCGTCTGAACACCGGCGTTCGCGACCAGAATGTCCACCTTACCCTTGGCGACCCGAACTGCTTCGTAAATTCGATCGAGGTCCGCCGCTTTGGACACGTCTGCCTGAAGAGCCACGACGTCTCCGCCGATTTCGGTGACTGCTGCGTCCAATATGGTCTGGCGTCGGCCGACGATAAATACCGAAGCCCCTTCGTCAACCATCTGTTTCGCGGAGGCCAGGCCGATGCCTTCGCCGCCCCCTGTGATGACAGCCACTTTGCCTTGCAGAGATGTACCCATCGAACGCTCCAGTTTTGTGATGATCGCCATATAACCACGCTCGAATGGACGGAGCAAGCTGATTATGTAATGATCAACAAAAAATTGATCGGGATGGATGAAATGGCGCGACCGCGCGATTTTGAAGAAGCGGAGGTGCTCGATCGTGCGATGGAGGTCTTCTGGCGCCATGGCTACGACGGCGCTTCAATGGCCGAACTGACAAAGGCAATGGGGCTCAATTCGCCGAGCATCTATGCGGCGTTTGGTAGCAAGCGAGGCCTCTTCGATGCCGTTCTGAATCGTTACCGCGAGCGACGCGCTACACACCGGGAGTATCTGCTTGCCGCCACCACGGCTCGTGAGGTTGCCGAACGAATGCTCTTCGGCGCGATCGAATGGCTCGTCGATCCGAATGAACCTCGCGGTTGTTTGCTGATCCAGGCAGGAACGTCGACGGGCGTAAACAACGAGGATGTTCCGGGCGCAATCATCGAACAGCGCAGTAGAACGAGGGACTTGCTCACCAAACGGCTCACGCGTGCGCAAGAGGAGGGGGATCTCCCCTCGTCCGCTGATCCAGCCGCTCTCGCCAGATATCTGCTCATGGTGTTCAACGGACTTGCTCTGCAGGCAGCAGAGGGCATGTCTGAGGTGGAACTAAGGGAGTCAGCTGAGCGCGCGTTGATGGGGTGGCCGGGCCGGCCTCGTCGAATATCTGCGAGGCGTTAAAGAAAGGTCGGCCGCCCGGTTTCAACTTCGCGTTCGGCAGAGGCGCTCGTGGCTTGATCGGATTGCCTCTGACACGCTATGCAGGTACCGTGCCGAGAGATTTTTGATGACTGTTGCTTACCTTTGGAGAGGAAGCTATGGAGCAGCTGGTGAGCCATCCCCCCGTCCTGTTTGTAGTGGTGTTCTCTCTTTTGTGGCTCGCGGCCATCGGCGGAATTGCCCTTCAGAAACGAAGGGCACCACTCACAAGCGAAGCGCGCGAGGATTTCGGGGTTGTGCAAGGGGCGACGTTGACCTTGCTCGCGCTCATGATCGGATTCAGCTTCTCGATGGCGGTCGGTCGCTACGACCTGCGCAAGAACTACGAAGAGGAAGAAGCCAACGCGATCGGTACGGAGTTTATCCGCGCCGAGCTACTGCCAGACGTTGAGACGAAAAAAGTCCAGTCGTTGCTCAAGCTCTACCTCAGACGGCGGATCCTGTTTTACCAGACGCGCGACGCGCACTACGTCGCCGAGATCAACTCGACCACGAGCGAGCTACAGACGCAATTGTGGGCGCCCGTCAAAAGTGTCGCCGTACTCCAACCCACGCCTGTGACAGCACTTGTCGTGTCTGGCATGAACGATGTCCTGAACACACAGGGATATACGCAAGCCGAGTGGTGGAACCGCATACCGTCGGCTGCATGGGGCCTCATGGTTGCCATTGCAGTGTCGTGCAATATGCTGGTGGGCGACGGCACCAGATCCTTCTCCAGGCGAAGCGCTCTTTTACTCATTCAACCGCTCGTGGTCTCAATCTCATTCGCGCTCATCGCGGATATAGATAGCCCGCGCGGAGGCCTCATCCGGGTTGTGCCGCAGAACCTCATCAGCCTGGAACATTCGCTCACCACCGTGCCATAAGCGCTCGGTGCATCGAACTGGCGGCCGAGGGCGCTGAATTGAATAACCGTCGAGTGCTACGCGCAAGCGAGACTTCACTGCACGCACGAGAACGATGTCGCGGCATCCGCCGAGCCGGTGCCGTTATACCGGGGCCACTGGGGAAACTCGCAGAGTGGTCGCGTCCGGCCCGGTATGCCGGCGGTATCGGTGACGACCTGATTCGCCGGAGCGTCTCCATTTTGAACCCAGTGTTCGAGGGCCGTCAGCGAATCCCACGCTGCATTGAACACGGCGCTTGCTGCATGATCATATCCAGGCACTTCATAGAACCTTACGAACGAATGGACCGTATCCGGGCCCATCTGGCTCACGAGTCGCCCGTAGTAGTCCTCCGTTGACCGCGTACTGACGAGCACATCGTTGACGCCATGGGCGAGAAGAAGCTTGCCCCCTCTCGAGGCGAACGCGGAGATATCGGTTTTCGCGTCGAGCGTCACACTCAACTCGCTGATGCGCGCGGCCCACTTTCCCGGATTTTGAGGGTCGATCGACAGCGTGTCGTAGTTCGGGTCACGGGTGATCGCATACTTGAACCATTGATCCGTGAGGACGCTGGCGTAGGGCGCGTTGCTTGGCATTGGCGCTGTTGGAGCGGAATGTCCAAAGGCCAACCACATCACCGTCTTGTGCAAGACGTCGTCGCCTTCGCCAATGCCGGTATCGGTACCCCAGATATTGAAGCCGGGTTGTTCTGTTTGGCCACTCGCCAGATAGTTGAAGCGAGTCGGCGAGTTGATGGTTTTTACTGCCTTGATCTGTGCGTCGGACAAGCACCTATTGCCTGTATCGCGGCCGTCCACGCAGCGGAGCGGATGACCGTCGACCGTCGCGGTTGACGGATCGAATAGGGCGTTGCACTGCGCCTGGTTACTGATCAGCCCGTCCTGGATGCCATCGAGTCCGTCGCAGGTTTGCATGGCCGCGTCGAATAGTGTCTTCCGCTTCACAGGTGTGAGATACGCTCCTGGCTGCGCGAGCGCACGATTCATCTGTTGACCACCGAGAATGCTGACCATGCCAGCCCAGGCCGGGTACCACGCGATGGCGCCGTCCCAATCGTCCGGCCAGCGCTGGATTGCCGTCAGCCCTTCGCGGCCACCCGTCGATCCGCCGATAAAGTAGGATTTGACCGGAGACTGTCCGTAGTGCTTTTGCATCACGTAGACCGCAACGTCGCGTGTCTTCTTGAGTGCAGCGCCCGAATTCCAGTTCATGAGCGCCTCCTCATTCATGGCGAACGATCCGTCTTGAGAGCCAAGCGCTCCTGCTTGATGGCCCGAGTCGCTGCCGTACACGGCATAGCCGCGAGCAATCGGGTAGGGTTTGTCTGCCGGGCCCGCGGGCACGTTGCCGATCACGTTGGGTATGGAACCGTCGAGGCCTCCGCCGCCGAGCATGACCGCCTTTGTATTCCATTGATCCGGCAGCGCAATCTTGAACCTGATCTCGGGCGCCGTCGGATCCACAGGGGCAATAGAGCCGGTCACCATGCAGAGTGCCGGTATGCTTTTGGCACCTTGTCCGCTCGCCGCAACGGGTGTTGCCGTCGTCACTACAGCACCTGTCGTTGGCAGACCGATCGTGGCAGCCGGTATATGAAGTCCGGCAAGTTGCGTGCATTCGAGCTGTGTTGTGTTCGCGGTGCCGTCGCCCTGTTGCTCCAGTGAGGTTTGCCTCGCCGATGAGCAGGCTGCGAGCAAGAGCGTAAAGACAACAAGCGTGGGGATTCGCGAGCTCGAATGCATCGATGTCTCCAGATATTATTTTTGGAGGGCAAATGCCCCTATATATCTGACAAGCATACGAGCGGACACCTTCGCGAAACAGCTCTGAATCGGACAGAATCGTGTCCGTTTCGGGCCCGCGGATGGCCCCGAGGAGGTTTGTAGCATCGCCACCGCCAACGTCGAACTCGCACGCATCCTGCTCGACCCTGAAACGCGCGTTGCGCTACACCCATTGGGCTTAGCTCCGAGGTGGCTCAGTGCGACACAGGAATAGCCTACGCCAAGGCATGCCGCGGTAGAACGAACAGACCCACGACATTCTTTAGTCGTTTTGTCTGGTCTTTGAGACTTTCGGTAGCTGCTGCGCTTTCTTCGACCAGTGCAGCATTTTGTTGTGTCACCTCGTCGAGATGCTGAACCGCATCACTCACCTGAGAAATATCGCTGGTCTGTTGCACACTGGCCGTCGAAATTGTCTCGATCATTTGACTCACCAGGCGCGTCTGGCGAACCACGTTTTCTATCCCACCGCCCGCAGCGGCGACGAGCTCGACGCCGACATCGACCCTGCCGGTGCTATCGCCGATCAGTGCCTTGATTTCCTTCGCAGCGCCAGCAGAGCGTTGAGCAAGCAATCTGACTTCGGTGGCTACCACGGCAAAGCCGCGTCCCTGTTCACCAGCGCGTGCAGCTTCAACTGCCGCGTTCAAGGCGAGGATGTTAGTCTGAAACGCGATGCTGTCGACCACTGAGCTGATCGCGGCGATCCGCTCCGACGACTGGGAGATCTCCTTCATCGTTTCCACAACCAGTCCAACCGCTTCGCCGCCATCCGACGCTGCCGACGATGCCGAACTGGCGAGTTTCGTGGCTTCTTCCGCGGTCCGCGCAGAGTCCCTGACCGAGCCGGTCAGTTCGGCCATTGAAGCCGCCGTCTGCTGCAAGCTGCTTGCCTGTGCTTCCGTTCTCTGACTCAGGTAGTTGTTTCCAAGCGCGATTTCCGCTGAAGCGCTCTCGATCGACGAGGCGACGATACTGACTTCGCTGATAGCACCGCCCATTTTGACAATGGCTTGCTTGAGGACGCGCGCGGTCGGCGCGGTGATATTTAACTGGCTGACATCTAGACAAATCAACCCATCGCGATCGATGCTGTGAACAATCGCGAGCAGGTCGGAGGCTTCGATTGCGGCCTGACGGAGCCTTAGCGCGAGGTATATCTCTATACCCACCTGCCCGAGCACATAGCCGACGTGCATCACGATCATCAGGATGTTGGGCTGCGCCGTACAGTAGACGTTGTAACTCAAGGCTTGCAGTCGATCGAATACGAAGTGATGCAGGATAAACAACGTGGCGCCGAGGACCAGGACTCGCCAGTCGCGGTAGACCAGAAGTAGGCCCAGTAGCACAAATACACCGAAGTGGAACTCGACCGTTCCGCGTCCTAGCTGGATATGCAGAATGACAAGACAGACGTTGCCGGTCGTCAAAACCACTCGGGACAACGTCGTTCCGCGAGCTGAAAGAAACGTCAGCGTCGTAAGGATGCAAACGATTGCGCTCACGAGTACAGCAAGCTGGAGCGAGTCGTAGTACTGGCCTATCGCAAGCGCGGCGGCAGACGAAACAAGGGTCGTGGCGTACATGACGACATCGGCGGATCGTGCGATATCGACAAGAACAGAATCGCGCTTAGCGTGACCGAGATGCAGATCTAACATTCAGAGCCTCAGGCCTTGAGTGCCTGCGTCACCGACGTGAGAAGTTCGGCGAAGCATGTGCGTGTTTTTTCAACCACAGGCACGCCGATTGGCGCGCAATGTGAGACTTTTTTGAAAATCCGCACAGCGAGGTATGTTGGAACGAGACCAGAGCCCCTTGGTATGGCGGCTCTTACCTCCACGGCTTTTGGTCGAAAGCGCGGCTTGAATAGTTACAGTTACAGTTAGCTATACCTGCGATGGTATACCAGTCGCTTAATAACTTATCGGCAAGGGAGGACGTTTCTTGACGGCCGCGCGAAAAAAAAGCAACGCTGGGCTTCCGGCCTTGATGGGCTTGATTCGTCGCCCGAAGCCTACCAGCCGCTGCATTGATGGTTGTGTCATCGCCTGCGCGTCTTCCTAAGACCTTTCGCCTCGGCCGTGGCAAGTTCTCGAGCGTCCAGAACGTAGTCCGAAGACCCGGCCAACCGCTCTACGGTCAGGTCGATAAAGGCGCGAACCCGTGACGGCTGCGCCGCTCTGCTGCCGTAGTAAACGTGGACGCTCATATGGTCGGTGTGATCCGTGAGCAGCGGCACAAGCCGTCCCAAACGAATCAGGGGCGCCGCCGACAAGCCCTACAACAAGCCGATCTCGTGACCCGAAAGCACTGCCTCGGTCTCGAGCTGTGCGTCGTTCGTCGACAACGCAGGGACCAGGTCGCGGGAGATGACCTCGCCACCGACCTTGAGAAGCCAGGGCAGGACGCGGCCGGTGCCGGGTGCCGGAACACGCTGCGTCGATGCGAGCTCAGCTGTTCAATCGAGTTCGGCGCGCCGTGTGCGGCAATGTAGGCCGGCGCCGCGCAGACGATCAGCTGCATGGCGAAGAGACGGCGAACGGACACGCCGTCTTCTGGTGCGGAGCCGATACGAAAGCCGACGTCGACGCGGTCTTGTACTCAGTTGCCAATGCGGTCATCCAGTTTTACGTCGGGCTGGACCTCGGGATGGCGGCTGCAAAACTCGTCGACCAGGGGCCAGAGCAGTGGCAGGAACGAATACTTCGGGGCGACGATGTGCAGCGGCCCTGCGATCTCGTCCTTTGCCGTGCGAACGCGGTCGATGGCGCGCTCCAGGGCCGTCAGCGCGGGCTGGGCGGCTTCGAGGAACTGCTGTCCTTCGGAGGTGAGGGCCACGCTCTTTGTCGTGCGATGCAACAGGCGTATGCCCAGCCGCTCTTCGAGAGCCGCGAGCGCCTGGCTCGCAGCCTGCGGACTGACGCCTTGGGTTGCCGCAGCACGCCGAATGCTGCCGAGCTCGACGGCCTTTGTGAAAATCTCGATCGCGCGAAGTTCGCTGATGGGCACGTCATGCTCCTCGAAATGGTGAGCCGACAGTATCAACCTGTGCTTGCGATCCGATCAAGGACCGGCCCACCAGTGGCTCGAGAGCATACGGCCTATAGTCAGGCTCTACTTCATCCCAAAGAGAGTCTCATGAGCGACAAGATCAAAGGCAAGGTCATCGTCATTACCGGCGCCAGCAGTGGCCTTGGCGAAGCAGCCGCACGCTTGCTGAGCGCACAAGTTGCGCACATCGTGCTCGGCGCGCGACGCATCGAGCGCTTGCAGCAATTGGCCGACGAGTTGAACCTCCCGGAGCAGCGGACGCTCACCGTTGCCACCGACGTCACCGTGCTGGACGAGGTGAAGCACCTCGTTGATACCGCCGTACAGTCCTTCGGGCGTATCGACGTGATGGTCAACAACGCGGGACTCATGCCGCTCTCAGCGCTGGAGCGGCTGAAGGTCGACGACTGGGACCGCATGATCGACGTAAACGTGAAGGGCGTGCTGTACGGCATCGCGGCGGCGCTGCCCCATATGCAGCGCCAGATGTCCGGACATATCGTCAACGTGTCGTCGGTGGCCGGCCACAAGGTCATGTTCAACGGTGCCGTTTATTCCGCGACCAAGCATGCAGTGCGGGCCCTGTCGGAAGGCCTGCGGCAAGAGATCAAGCCCTGGAACATCCGTACCACCATCGTGTCGCCAGGCGCTGTGGACAGTGAACTACCGGGCAGCATTACCGAGCCGGACGTGGCGCGAGGCATGCAAGACTTCTACCAGGCCAATGCCATCCCGGCCGACTCCTTCGGGCGGGCCCAGGCCTTCGCCATCGACCAGCCCGACGACATGGACGTGAACGAGATATTGTTTCGGCCGACTCGGCAGGTTGCTTGAGAGAGCATGCAGGCCACCTGGTGTTCAATGGACTTGCTCTGCAGGCCGCGGAGGGCGTGTTCGAGGTGGAACTCCGGGAGTCAACGGAACGTGCCCTGACGGGATGGCCTGCCCGAGCACGTCAACGCTGCGTCGGCTCAACGTCGAACGCAATCCGCCCTGCAGGCAGAAAAGTAAGCGAGATGACCGCGCCGCCCTTGGCTTCCGGAAAGTGGTGGCTTCCGGGCTCAGGTGCTGTCCAGCCTCCATAACACCAGCCATTTGGACCTGCGATCGCCGCGCCTTCGTTGAGCGGTACGACGAGATTGAACTCCCCATACGGGTGCAAATGATAGTCGCCACGGAAGCTACCTTCGGGGTTGCCCTGGGTGTTATCGGTGCTGTCCATCAGCACCGCTGTGACGCTGAAGAAGCATGTCGCCTCGCTGGGCGGAGCGAGTCGCGAGCGGCGATAGCGAGGGCCGGCAATTTCGGCGTCAGCCGCCCAGCCTGCCTGTACGCCGAGGGTAATCAGTCGCGCCAGGTCTTGGTACAACGCACTTTCAACGCCATATTTCTTATTCAGCCGTTGTTCTACCTCGTTGCTTGTGGTCATGTCTTTGACCTCTTGCAATAAGGGGACAAGCCGGCCGAAGAGTTCGTCTTTGGTACTTGTGGATTGGTTCTGAAACATGCCAGTTCGTCCTGGGGTAGAGCACAGAGGGCACCACTCTACGTTTTATGGTTCTTCAGAGACGCGCTGGTAGCGATGGTTTTGGGACATTTCCTGCCCGTCTTAAGCCATCACGTCGCGATTCCCAATATTTGGCTCGCAGGAGGGGGCGAGCTGGCGAGATTGCACGGAGGCCGCAGCACCTTAGCTCGCGCGCCGATTCAATCGGTAGGCGTCATATAGGACGGGAGCGGCGGAGTAGGTTGTGCTTCGACGTTGTCCCAACTGTTGATCCAGAACGCACAAGAATCCTGCAAATGCTGGCGCAACGCTTCCGCCGCCGCCTCTGCACTCTGGTCGAGCCAGAGCCTAAGCACAACGAGGTGCTCGCGCAGACTGCTTTCCACGTGCGCCTGCGGCTCACCGACGCAGAAATTGAGTCGATGCGGGTTGGAGACCAGCAGCGAATGGGTCCGATCGAGTACGCGCAGCAGTTCCTGGTTCGGGCAGGCGGACAACAATGCGATATGTAGGTCGTTCTCAAGCTTGATGTGCGTATCGCTGCCAAGCTTGGGCATGTCATCGAGTGCCGCGCGCAACTCGTCGTGCGCCTGGCCTACGCGTTCGCGAGGCAAGGCGCGTGCCGACTGAATCAACGCTTGCGGCTCGAGCAGCCAGCGCAATTCGTATAAGGCGCGCAGCCGGTCGGCTGTGATGCGCTCGGCCTCCCAGCGGCCCTGGCGATCTTTGTTGACGACCCCGAGGCTATGCAGCCGGCTCAGCGCGTCGCGCGCCACAGTACGGCTCACCTCGAAGTGCTCCGCGACACGGTCTTCGGTGATCCGCAGTGAATGGTACACAACGCCAACACAGATCTGCTGTTCCATCTCGGCATAGACCTGTTTCCATCGCGGCATCGGTTGAACGATCATCTCGGCGATGTTGGCAAGATCGCCCTGATCGCCATCGGCATTCCGCCCGACCACCACATACCCTCTGCCCTGTGCAGCGCGCACGGTCTTGTCGACGCAGAGGGCTTCGAGTGCCCGCCGTGCCGGTGAACGGCTCACTGCAAAAGCGCGCGCTACGTGGACTTCAAGCAAGCGTTCCCCCGGGCGAATGCGCCCGTCTTCAATCATGGCTTTGATATGCGCATAGACACGCTGCTGCATCGGCGCGTGATCGTCGGGGTTGGAGCCGAGGCTCGAGGCAGAAGGCTTGGAACTCATGGTTGATTCAATTCGCGGTAAGTCGTGTAGTGCCTGATTATTTTGTTCGAAACGAAGCATAACTTCGCCGAAAAGCTTTCGCCGGTCGGAGCGTAGCGCATTTCGGCAAGCCGCGCGCGACCGCCTGAGTCACCCCATCCTCCCTCTTTTGTGCGCCTGGAATCCCCCTCGGGTAAGCACGGATAGCGAGAGAATGAACATCGTATACATTGCACTATGTACAAAGTATTCAATGTCCACAATAGGACTGTACACCGTCTGACCCACAATAACCGCGCCCCTTCCAAAAGGATTCAGTCGTGTCGCGAGCACCTTCCTGCCAGCTGAGCCGACGCCAATTTACGAGCCGTTCTGGCCGGGCGTTGCAATTCACTTCCCTCGGCTTTGGCAGCGCGCCCCTCGGGAACCTCTACCGCGTCGTGACCGGCGAGCAGGCGCGGTTGACCCTTGAAACGGCCTGGCAGCTAGGCGTGCGTTACTACGACACGGCGCCTCTCTACGGGTATGGATTGGCTGAAACGCGCGTCGGATCGTTCGTGCGCGAACAGCCGCGCGACGACTATGTCTTGTCGACCAAAGTAGGGCGGCTATTGAAACGCTGCGCGCCGGAACGGCGTGACGGTATTGGCAAGTTCTTCGAGGTGCCCGCTCGCGAAGTCATCTATGACTACTCGTACGACGGCGTGATGCGCAGCTTCGAGGCTTCATTCGAGCGCCTGGGCGCCGACCGCGTCGATATTGCCCTGTGCCATGACATCGACATCTTCACGCACGGCAGCGCTGAAGCGAGTGCGCAGCGCACACGTGAATTTCTCGACGGCGGCGTGCGTGCACTCAGCGATTTGCGTGGCCAGGGCGTGGTCGCCGCGATCGGCATCGGCGTCAATGAATGGCAGGTCTCGGAGACCGTGGCCCGCAACACGGATGTCGACCTGTTCCTGCTGGCGGGGCGCTACACCTTGCTCGAGCAGGAATCGCTCGACTCGTTTTTGCCGCTGTGTGCCCAGAAGGGCATGGGTGTGATCATCGGCGGCCCGTTCAACTCGGGCATCCTCGCGACCGGTCCGAAGTCAGGTGCCTATTTCAACTACGAGCCCGCCTCGCCCGCGATTCTTAAGCGTGTGGCGTCGATCGAGGCGGTATGCCGCGCCCATTACGTGCCGCTGCGCGATGCCGCCTTGCAGTTCCCGCTGATGCACCCGGTTGTGGTCAGCGTGATTCCCGGTGCGATTACGCCGGCCGAGGTGGAAGGCAACGTTGAATCGATGCAAACGCTGATTCCTCCGCAATTGTGGAGCGATCTTCGCACCGAGGGCCTGCTGCGCACCGATGCGCCTGTAGTCGAGCACGCGCAGGCGTAGCGCAACCTCTACAGGAATCGGGGCGGCGATGAACGCCCTCAGAACATCATAAAAAAGCAACACGACAGGCATCGAGACAAACCATCGATTTTCTTCGGAGACACAGGATGAACACCGCTGAAGCACTTGCGCAGTTGGGTATTTCGGAATCGATCCTCACGCAGGAACAGATCGACACCTTCGACCGGGATGGCTACTGCATTTTCCCGAATGTATTTTCCCCGGCAGAACTCGAAGACATGCGCAGCGAGGTCGACCGGCTACAGAAAATCGAAGGCGCTTACGGCGGTCACGAAGTCCATATCGAACCCGGCGCGATGCGCCTGTCAAACCTGTTCAACAAATCGGGCGCATTCGATCGCTGCCTTCGTTGCGGTCCGACGCTGGCGCTTGCGCACCGGCTGATGGGCGAAATCCGCATGTATTCGCTCAATGCCCGCAATCCCGCCAAAGGGCAGGGCCAGCAACCCTTGCATAGCGATGTCTGGCGCACTCACGACAACGATTGGCGCATGGTCAACACGATGGTCATGCTCGACGACATGACCGAGGAAAACGGCCCGACGCGGGTCGTGCCGGGCTCGCACAAGCTCGTGCCGATCAATGTGCCCGATGTGAACCTGGTCAACGCCGAGCGCATTGAGGTCACGCCCGAAGAAGAAGCCATCATGCCGATCGACCCCGTTGCTACGCACCCGCGCGAGGTGCATATCACGGGCAACGCCGGTTCGATCGCCGTCATCAATGGACGAATCTGGCACGGCGGCACGGTGAACAAGACTGGCATCACGCGCCGGGTGCTGCATATGGCCATTGGTCGCCGCGATATCCCGCAACAGCTCAACGAACGCGAACACCTGACACGTGCGCTGTACGAGCGTGCCGGTGCGGCCGAGCGCTTCCTGCTCGATATCGAGGGCGCCGAACCCAAGGTCGACGATCCGCTGGCTTTGCCAAAAGACGCGCGGCTCTGGAAGGCCGCTCACGCTGAAACAGCAGGTCGTTACTAACAAAAGTGCTCGCGCCACGAGCGCCCTTGGGGACAGACAAGATGGAAAGAATGGCTTTCGTACTCGGCATCAAGCCCGAAGCATTGCCCGAGTACAAGCGGCTGCATCGCGAGACCTGGCCCGAGATCATCGAGATCATTTCCGCGGCCAACATCCGCAACTACTCGATTTTCCTCAAGGAACCCGAGAACCTGCTGTTCGCCTATTGGGAGTACCACGGCACTGATTTCGCGGCCGACCAGGCCAGGCTTGCCGAGGAGTCACGCATGCAGGACTGGTGGACGCTGTGTGAACCCATGCAGGTTCCGCTCGAAACTCGCCAGTCCGGCGAGTGGTGGGCCCGACTCGAGAGTGTGTTTTTAAAGCCGTGAGTCTTGGTTCGAGTCTGGCGAGACGCATCGCGTGTGTGCAATGTGCGGGGCCGGGCAATCGACGAAGTATTTGACAAGACTGTAGGTGTGTTGCGAAGACGTCTGACTAAAAACAACCGACGCTGTAAGGAGACAACCATGCATAACCCCACACCCCTGCTCAAGATCCTTTCGGCAGCCATGCTGATGGCAGCGACCCTGTCGAGCGGCCCGGCTCACGCCGACGCCGCACATCCGGTGATCGCCGTCGCGATGAAGACACAGGTTCAGCGCCGCTGGGCTTTCGACCTTGCCGCCATGCAGCGCGAAGCCACCGCCCTGGGCGCCAAGCTGATCGTGCAATGGGCCAACGACAATCCAGGCCTGCAGGCCTCGCAGGTCGAAAACCTGCTGAGCCAGCAGCCGGATGCCCTGATCATCGTGCCGGTCGACAGCGAAGCGGCCGGGCGAATCGTGAATTCTGCGCAACAAGCCGGTGTACCGGTCGTGGCCTATGACATCGGTGTAGGGACTGCCAAGCTCGACTATCTGGTGGTGCGCAACAATGCACTAGTGGGCGAACTGCAGGCCAAAGGCGCACTGGAAAAGGCACCCCACGGTACCTTCGCGCTCATGAAGGGTGACCCGGGCAATGACGTCGCACAGACCATCAGCAAGCAATATGACAAGTTGCTGGTGCAGAACAAGGACGTTAAGGTCGTGTTCAACCAGTTTGTACGCGGCTGGGATCCGAAGCTCGCACTGTCGAATGCGGAGAACGTGCTGAGCGCGCAGAACGACAAGGTCGACGGTTTTGTGACCTCGAACGACGGCATGGCGCTTGGGGTGGCACAAGCACTCAAGGGGCGCAACCTGGCAGGCAAGGTTTATCTGTCGGGACTCGACGCGGACCCATCGGCACTCCAGTTGATTGCGCAAGGTGTACAGACCATGTCGGTCTGGACCGATCTTGATGAAGAGGGCACCTCGGCAGTCAAGGCTGCCGTTGCGTTGGCGAGGAAGCAGAAGCCCGCCATTTCCACAACTGAGGTGGATCTTGGCGCTGGCGCCGTGCCGACACATCTGGTCAACGTCTATGCCGTCACGCAAGACAGTCTATGCAAGTTCATCACGACCGGCGCGCCCAAGGGATGGGTCACAGCGGACGAGGTGTACGGCGCAGGTAAATCCCCCTGCAAGTGAGCCAACCCATGTGGTGCGATCCGCAACCGCTTGATTCCGCGCAGCCTCACGAGGCGGGGAGTGCCATCGCCGCGGCCGTGGCCGCTCGCGAAGGCTATGCGCTCGAACTGCATCAGGTCGGCAAATCGTTCGGCGGCATTCCCGCGCTCAGCGATGTGAGTTTCAATGTTCGGCCGGGTGAAGTCGTCGCCGTGATCGGTGAAAACGGCGCGGGCAAGTCGACGCTGATGAAGATTATCTCGGGCGTCTACCCGGCCGACAGCTACCAGGGCCAACTGCTGATCGACGGCCAGCCCGCGCGTTTTCGCAGGGTGCGAGACGCGGAGGCCGCGGGCATCGTACTGGTGCCGCAGGAGCTGCATATTGCACCGAACCTGAGCATCGCCGAGAACATGTTCATGGGGATGCTGCCATCGCGGCATGGTTTCGTCGACGAGGCGAAGCTGTTCGCGATTGCAACGGAGCGGCTGGCGTTTTTCGGCGTGCAGGCGAACCCGAACTCGCCGGTCGGCGAGCTCAGTCCATCGGCCCAGCGGATGGTGACGATTGCGTCGGCCCTGTCGAAGGCGGCTACCCGCGTGCTGATCTTCGACGAGCCGACGGCCTCGCTGACGCAGGGCGAAGCGGTGCATCTGTTCGAGCGTCTCGCACAGATCAAGGCACAGAACGTCGGCTGCATCTACATTACCCACCGGCTCGACGAAATCGCCCAGGTGGCCGACCGGATCGTGGTGATGCGCAACGGCCGCGTGGTCGAACACTTCGCGTCCACACAGGACAATATCCCGGATATGGTCCGCGCCATGATCGGACGTGATCCCGAGCCGAGCCCGCCGCGCGCGCTGAACGAACGCGCCGGCACCGTGCTGACGGTAGAGAACCTGTTGGTTCATGAAGGCTTTGGCTCACGGCGCTGCCGCGTCGACAACGTGAGTCTCGAGCTGCGCCGGGGCGAAATCCTCGGTCTGTTCGGTCTCGTCGGCGCGGGTCGCACCGAACTGGCCAAAGCGATCTTCGGCGCGTGGCCGGGTGCGTGCGAAGGCGAGATTCGTATCGACGGTGAGCGCGTACGTCCGCGCTCACCTGGCGAAGCGATTGCTCTCGGTATCGGCATGCTGACCGAGGACCGCAAGCAGACCGGTCTGATCGAGGGGCACAGCGTGCTGCACAACATCAGCGCGGCGAGTATCCGGGCCGTATCAAGCGGGCCTTTCATTCGCGAGCATGACGAGATCGAGCGCAACCGTGAACTGATTCGCAAACTCGATTTGCGGCCACCGCGGCTCGACGCCAAGGTCGAGTGGTTCAGCGGCGGCAATCAGCAGAAGGTCCTGCTCGCACGCTGGATCGCCATTCGCCCTCGCATCCTGATCGTCGACGAACCGACCTATGGGGTGGACATCGGAGCGCGACAGGAGATCTATCGCCTTCTGCACGAGCTGGCCGCGGAAGGTACCGCCGTGCTCATGATTTCAAGCGACATGACCGAGATTCTCGACGAAAGCGACCGTGTACTGGTGATGTACAAGGGCCGCATTACGCGATCGTTTGACCGTAAGGCCAGCCGTCACGAGTTGATGGCGGCCGCGACAGGAGAGATCCACTAGATGAAAAACCAGACCTTGCCAGGCACCGTAGCGACACCGGTAGCTGCTGTGCCATCGGGCGGCGCACGGCGCGGCGCGGGCCAGTTGATGAACCCGCGCACGCTCACAATGGTGGTGGTGTTCGTGTTGCTCGCGATCGTGTTCAACGTCGCCTCGGGTGACATCTTTCTCACTCCGCGCAATCTTTCGCTGCTCCTGCGACAGGCTTCGATCGTCGCACTGGTCTCGGCCGGTGTGTCGATCCTGATGATCATGGGCGAGATCGACTTGTCGATCGGCAGTTCCGTCTACCTGTGCGGGGTGGTCGCGGCGAGTCTGCAGATCTCGCACGGCATGGGCATCCTGCCGACCATCCTGTTGACCATTGGCGTGGGTGTATTGATGGGGCTCTGGCAAGGGGTGTGGGTCGTCACGGTGGGCGTGCCATCGTTCATTGTGACCTTGGCCGGCTTGCTTGCGTTCCGCGGCATTGGTTACTACGCGACGGACGCGGCGACGCTCGCACCGGTGTCGATTGCGTTCTCGGCAATCAGCGAAGGCTTCGTTCCGGTCATTGCATCGATCGTGGCTCTGGTGCTCGCCTATCTCGCGGCAGCGGTCTATATCGTACGAAGGCATCGCGTCAGCCGGTTGCATGGCGGCAAGCCGACCATGCTGCGGCTTGCGTGCAAGCTCGTCGCGCTGACCCTGACGATCGGCCTGTTGATCTGGGTGTGTGCGGGGTTCCGCGGGATTCCGACCGCGTTGATCTGGGTTGCGGTGATCGGCATCGTACTGTGGGTGTTGATGACGCGTACCGTGTTCGGTCGCAATGCCTATCTGACGGGTTCGAATCGCGAGGCCGCGGTGCTGGCGGGCATCCCGCTAGCGCGCCAGCTCTACATTGGCTTTATGCTGATGGGGAGCATGTACGGTATCGCAGGCGTGCTGATGACAGCACGTCTCGGCGCTTCGACACCGACCGCCGGCATGTATATGGAACTCGATGCGATCGCCGGCGCCGTGATTGGGGGAACCGCGCTCAAGGGCGGAATCGGCACCATTCCCGGTGCAATCGTCGGCGCGATCCTGCTGGCGACCATCGACAACGGCATGAGCATTCTCAACATCTCGTCGTTCATTCAGCTGGTCATCAAAGGTTTGGTGCTGCTGTTTGCGCTGGCGTTCGACTCCTTTATGACCAAGCGCCATGGACGCGGCTGACATGAACACGACAACACAGATTGATTCGCTTGAACGCCCAGGTTTCCTTGCGCCCCCACGCATCATCCGGCTGAATGCCGTCGATGACGTCGTCGTCGCCATCGACCAACTGGTGTCGGGGACCTTGATCGCTAGCGAAGGCGTGACCGTGTCGGGGCTGATCCCGCCCGGGCACAAGATGGCCACGCGCGCGATCGAGGCGGGGCAACCCGTACGGCGTTATGGGCAGATCATCGGTTTCGCGAGCCAGGCGATTCGCGCAGGTCAGCATGTCCATAGTCACAACCTGACAATGGGCGACTTTACGCGCGACTATGCGCATGCTCAGGATGCGCGGCCGAGCGTCTATACAGCCGAACCCGCGAGCTTTCAGGGCATCGTGCGCGACGATGGTCGGGTTGCCACTCGAAACTACATCGGCGTGCTTACCTCGGTGAACTGTTCGGCAACGGTCGCACGAGCGATCGCAGACTATTTTCGACGTGACATTCATCCGGAAGCATTAGGTGCGTTCTCGAATGTCGATGGCGTCGTTGCGCTCACCCATAGTTCCGGTTGCGGAGTCGACTCAGAAGGAGAGGGCCTCAAGATCTTGCAGCGCACGCTTGGGGGCTATGCCTGCCATCCGAACTTTGCGGGTGTGCTTGTGATCGGTCTTGGCTGCGAGACCAACCAGATCGCGAAGCTTCTCGAGACCCAGGGCCTGAAGGACAACGGCCGGCTGCGAAGCTTCACGATTCAGGACACGGGTGGCACCACGCGGACCATCGCGCGTGGCATTGAGTTGATCCGCGCGATGCTGCCAGAGGCGAATACGGTTCACCGCGAAAGCGTGCCGGCAAGTCATCTGCTGGTCGGCCTGCAATGCGGCGGCTCGGACGGCTATTCGGGCATTTCGGCCAACCCGGTGCTGGGCGCGGCGGTCGACCTGCTGGTAGCACAAGGGGGCACCGCGATATTGTCGGAGACGCCCGAGATTTACGGTGCTGAGCACTTGCTGACCCGACGTGCGGCGTCAGCAGAGATCGGACATAAGCTTGTCGAACGCATCCGCTGGTGGGAGGCACATTGCGCTCGCGGGGGGGCTGCGATGAACAACAACCCGTCGGCGGGAAACAAGGCGGGCGGCCTCACGACAATTCTTGAGAAGTCGCTCGGCGGCATTACGAAGGCCGGGTCGACCAACCTCGTCGATGTCTACGAATACGCGCAGCCTGTCAGTGCCCGGGGGCTGGTGTTTATGGACACGCCGGGCTACGACCCGGTCTCAGCGACCGGCCAGGTTGCCGGGGGGGCCAACCTGATCTGCTTTACCACTGGGCGCGGTTCGGCCTATGGTTGCGCACCGTCACCTTCCTTGAAGCTCGCCACCAACACTGCGCTTTGGGAACGCCAGTCTGACGATATGGACTTTAACTGCGGAGAGGTGCTCAGCGGTGCTTCGATCACGGAACTCGGTGCCCAAGTGTTCCGGATGATGCTCGAAACCGCTTCTGGCAAGGCCTCGCGCAGCGAAACCCATGGTTACGGGCAGCAGGAGTTCGTGCCTTGGCAGATCAGCGTGCTGACGTGATCGACACGCTTGTCCGCATGATCCGCGCAGGCGGGGAACCCGTTGGAGAGTCAATCTGAACACGACCTCGCCGCTATGACCGAGTCATCATGAACGCCCGAAAGACGACCCGGCCGGAGTCGCTGACGTCCCTGGCAAAGGAGCGCATCAGAGAGGCGATCGTGTCGGGCGCGCTCCCGTTTGGATGGCAGCTTTCAGAAAATGTATTGGCTGCGCAGCTTGGGATCAGCAAAACACCTGTCCGGGAAGGGCTGCTGCAATTGAAGTTCGAAGGTTTGGTGGATATCCGGCCCCAAGCGGGAACGTATGTGTTTCAACCGACCGCAGATCAGATCCGCGACATGTGCCAATTCCGCGAGGTCATCGAGCTTTCTGCGCTGGAGCTCGCAATGCGAAACGACGCGGCATTTCTTGCGCAGCAGCTAACACTCGCGTTGCGCGCTTTGCCCAAACATGAACATTCGGTCGCGCCGCTCCATGCGCAGGACGCAACGTTTCACGAAACACTCATCGAGTGTTGCGAAAGCGATTGTCTGCAACAGGCCTATCTTCTGATAGGCGACAAGATCAAGGCATTGCGCGCTCGCCTGTCGACCGAGGACGAACGCGTCGATGCCTGCATGGCGAAACACTCGGCCATCTTGAGCCTGGTACGCGAGGGCGACATTGCGAACGCCCGCATTGAACTGCGATTGCACATCCGCAGTACGGAAAACGCCTACCTTCGTGCAGCGCTTGTGCCAGTAGTCAGTAAAGCGGATGACTGTCCCGCGTCTGCAGTCAATGCGTTTTGAGAAGCGCTTGTAGGGCGTCCATGCAAACCGCGGCGGGACCAATGGCCTGCCGCCCGACCCGGCCCCGGCCTTGGTGTGGCGAATTACGCCTCGGCCAGAATCTGTTGAATGGCTTTCTCGAACGCTTCGACGGGTTGCGCGCCGGTCAGCAAATAGCGGTTGTTGAAGATAATAGAGGGGACGGAATTGATGCCCATCGCCTGGTATTGCTCTTCTTCTGCACGAACCTCATTGGCATAGTCGTCCCCTTGCAAAACAGCGCGCGCGGCGACACCGTCGAGTCCCGCGGATTCCACCGCTTCCACCAGAACGTTATGGCTGCTGGGCGCTTTGCCCTCGCCGTGATAAGCCTGCAGCAGCGCCTCTTTTAGCTCCATCTGTTTGCCTTGGAGACCGGCCCAATGCAGCAAACGGTGGGCATCGAAGGTGTTATAGATGCGTGTGCGCTGGCCGAAGGTGAAACCCACATCCAAACCGCGTTTGCGGAGGTCGGCTTGCGCTTGGGCTACCTGTTGCGGCGTGCGCCCATATTTCTTTGCGATGTGCTCGACGAGGTCTTCACCTTCCTCGCCCATCTGAGGATTCAGTTCGAAGGGATGCATGACCCATTCGGCATCGACGGTATCGCCCAGTCGTGAGAGCGCAAGTTGAAGCGATGAGAGTCCGACAGCACACCACGGGCACGCTATATCGGAGACAAAGTCAATTCTGAGAGGTTGTTTCATTGCTTTCCTGATGATGATCGCCTGTTGCGTCACCGGCTCGACACGCGGGCAACAGTCGCATATACCATAGCCGGATTTGCAAAAACTTGCCAGACTGCCTCATGAACTCCACCAAACTGCGCGTATTCGTTGTGTTCTCACTCGGATACTTCGTCTCTTACCTCTTTCGCGGTGTCAACATCGGGTTTGCACCCGCGCTGGTCCGCGATCTCGGGTTATCGACCTCCAACCTGGGAAGCCTGACCAGTCTCTACTTTCTCGGATTTGCAGGGGCGCAACTCCCAGCCGGGGTGTTGCTCGATCACTTCGGCGCCAGACGGGTGGCGGCGTGCGTCATGCTGATTGCCGCAATCGGCATATTGGTTTTCGGCCACTCGCACAGCCTTGCTGCATTGATGGTCGGACGCCTTCTCATCGGAGTCGGCGTATCGGTCTGCCTAGCGGCCGCGTTCAAAGCGAATGCGCAGCATTTTGCGGTGTCCCAGCTCACCTTGGTCAACGGGCTTGTAATGGCGGTCGGAGGCTTGGGAGGCGTGGCTGTTGGCACACCGTTGTCGTGGATATTGTCCCTGACGGACTGGCGTTCGGTATGCGCCTGCTTGGCAATTGTCACCATCGCCGTCGCGTTGCTCATCGGGCTGTTCGCCCCGAAAGAACCCGAACCGGGTGGTCATGCCACGATGCTTGATCAGCTGAAAGGCACCGCGCACATTCTGCGCAGCGCGGCCTTCTGGAAAGCCGCTACGTTTTCGTCTCTCACGCAGAGCGTCTTCTACGCCATGCAATCGCTTTGGGCCAGTGCGTACCTACGCGATGTACTACCTCGTACACCCGATGTAGCCAGTCGAGCGGCCTCGCTGATTTCGGTGATGGGTCTCGCCTTCATCGCGGGGATGATCGGCTTTGGGGCATTGGCGCGAGTCCTCGAGCGACGTGGCTTGAGCGTGTATCTGTTCTCAGGATTGACGATGGTGTCGTTCGTTGCCGTGCAGATCGCGATTGCGGCACAGCTTGCCATCCCGCAGTTTTTGCTATGGTCGGCTTATGGCGCACTGGGTGGCACAGGGATCATGACGTACTCGGTGCTCGCGACGTACTTTCCGCCAAGGCTGCAGGGCAGGGTCAACACCACGTTTACGCTCGTGATCTTCTTGCTGATCTTCGTGATGCAATCGACGATCGGCGCTGCGCTCGGGCATTGGCCTGTAGTGGACGGGCATTATCCGGTAGCCGCGCATGCAACTGTCTGGTTCGGTCTTGTCGTCGTTCAGATTATTGGCGCGCTCTGGTACTTCAAGCAAGGCCTGCGCAAATCAGTCGCACCCATTCCCAATCTATCGAGGTCGTGAGGCAAGCATGTCAAAGTACTGGATCGGCGCTGTCACTTTCCCGCAGCAAGGGAAGGGCAGACGTCGGCCGACCCTTAACACCTTTTATCGTCTTCGATCTCTGGGCGAGAGCGTGGGCCCCACATCTGAAAACTGCCATGCGTCACCGCGGCGAACGCGAACGGCCAAACACATGACTAACTCTGAAGCTTAGAAAAAGCCCGCCATATAGCTGAACCGGCCATCCTGGTCGGGGCGAACAAAGTTATAGCCCGTGGCGACTTTGGTACCGTCCTGCTTGTACATGGACCATATTGCTAGAAATTTATCAGGTTGGGCGAGGAGCCTATCGGTGCTGAAATATGCGCCCGGGTTCGCCTTCTGAAACTTCTCAATGTGAGCCGCCAGGCTCACGCGACTTTTTCCTTCGCCGCCCGGGTTCGTAAATGTGACATCTTCGGAAACACTTCTTTCCAGCAGGCGTTCGCGTTCATCGTCCGCAACGGCGCCGAAGGCAGCCATGTAAGCGGTCCATCGTTGCTCCAGGGTTTCCGTATTCATCATTCATCCTTAAATAGCTTCAGGTTTTCTTGCATGAGACTGTGGTTGGGGCGGGGAACTGGACGTCCAACTGGTTCGAAGTATAGGTGGCAAGATTCACACGGGATATAATCAAGGCCCCTTAAGAAGTTACGTATCGTCCAGGATTTATGGATCCTCTTCTCGACCTCATCCGCTTGCTCCGGCCGCGCGCCGCATTGTTTGGAGGCGGTCTTGATGCGTGCGGTCAGTGGGGGCTGTCTTTCCGGAAGCGGGACGACGTTCTGTTCTGCTGGGTCGAACGAGGCGAGTGCCAGTTGTTTCGCCCGGGCTGCGCCCCCGTGTCCCTTAAGCGGGGCGACTTCGCCCTGATTTATACCTCCACGCCATTCACGCTGGCTTCGGACTCCAGCGTCGAGCCCGTAGACAGCGAGACGGCAGTCGCAGCCACGAAAAACGACTGGTTGAAACTAGGGGAGGGTGTGGATCGACCAGTCACGCTGCACGCAGGCAAATTTTTGGTGCAAGAGGCAAATGAAGATCTGCTGGCGGGCCTTCTTCCTGCACTCGTTCACATCCAAGCCGGTGACGCATCGTTAAGTCGTGTGCGCTCATTGTTGACAATGAACGAGGCGGAGGCGCGGGAGCCCGGACCGGCCAGCGAATTCATTATCGTGCGGCTGGTCGAGCTGATCCTCGTGGAAATCCTGCGGACCAAGCGTTTGCAGGTGGGCGAAGCGTTTACCGGTGTGCTCGCCGGCCTCGCAGATCGCGTGACGGCGCGAGCCCTCGTTGCCATGCATCGGGACGTGGCATACGATTGGACCGTTGACGAGTTGGCCAAACTGTGCGCTGTCTCGCGGTCCACCTTTGCCGTCAAATTTCGCAAGATCGTAGGAATGGCGCCGATCGAGTATCTGCTACGCTGGCGGATGGCTCTAGCGAAGGATGAGTTGATCCGGGGAACGAAAAGCGTCGGCGAGATCGCCTTTGCTGTCGGCTTCCAGTCTTCGAGCGCTTTCACCACGGCGTTCACACGCGCGGTGGGGTGCTCGCCAAGCCGGTTCGCGCAATAGTTCGGGCGCGCGAACGATATAGATTGCGCTTTCGTAAGAGCGTTTTTTTGCCAGAGAGATCAATGAAAAGTGGAAAACCCAAACGCACTCGTCAAGATGCCGAGAATCTGTTCGAAGGACTGAATAGTACGAGCACCAAATCGGCGAGCCGACCGGCGAATCCGTTCGACGATGGCGTGTTCGAAAAGGTGGAGCGCGTCGACGACGAATCCAAACTGTGGAAAGACAACCTCGTTACTGTGCCCTTGGCGATAGAGTTGCCTGCTGGCTACGAGTCGGTAACCCGGATGCGCGTAGCGATGGAACAGGCTTGGCGCGTGAAATGGCTGAGGGAGACCAAGAACGAGGCGGTCGCCGAATTTCCTGAAGGCTGGGCTGCTGTCAGACCCCAAAGCGGTCCGGTCGAGTTGCGGGACGGCACGGGCGTCGTGCGAGCCTTATATGGCTGGGCTGAGGATGCCGAACTTCGGGTTCTGCCGCGGTATTCGGTGGAATCGCAGGAAAACAGCTTGAACGGCCTCGGCAGTTTGCTTGTCCGTGATCGTCAGAACGGACACATTCTTGAGAGATCGTCGATCTGGTCTGCGCAAACCGGGACTCATCATCCAGATTGGACCCGATTGTCTGCATGGCTCGATGCGCAGTACCCACGGCATCGTGATCCGCTGATTTATTGGGAAGACTGTGAGCGGAATTTGGGTAAATGAGCAGCATGCAAATCGGAAGGATCTGCTGGGATACCTGATCACGCAAATCCGATGTCCGCCATACCCGCTTCAAAATAGCGGATCACCAGCCGCGCGCTTTGCGAAGGCTGCCGATGAGCGGCCGCACATAGGTGGAGTTGCAGCGGCTTCAGATGGTCGTCTTGTAGTTGACGAAAGTCCAGCTCTCCGGAACCAACGTCGGACGCGACATCGAGCCAGGTGAGCACCGCGACGCCCATCCCTCGTCGCGCTAGCGAACGCATCATCTTCGCGTTGTTGCAGGTCACGAAGCGACGCGCACCGAGTTGATGCCGATGGTAAAGCGACGTCACGCGTTTGCTGATCATGAGCGGTGGCGCCGGAAGGATGGGTTTGTAGTCCAGCGTGTCGCTGATGCACATTTCCGCATTGCTGTGCAGCGGGTGCCCCGGCTCAAACGCGATGCCCAGAGGCGTATTAACGGATGCTCGAATTTCGAGTTCATTCGTTGATTCGGGCGTCAGCAGCAACCCGAAATCCACGTCGCCCGCAACGATCTTCCTCACGACTTCCTCGTTGTCGAGCACTTGGACGTGGACGGTCAGCCCGGGATGATCGTGCGCTAGCTTTGCGATGACTTCGGTGACGAAACCATCGGTCAGTGCATCGATGATCGCGACGTCGATGTGTCCGCGTTGCACTGCTTGATCCTCATCGATTTGCGTCAGCGCTTGGCGATAGTCGCACTGCCAGCGATCAACCAGTTTGACGAGCACCTCTCCCGCTGCGGTCAGGCGTAAGTCCCCGGCAGCCTGCTCGAACATACGCGCGCCGATTTCCTTTTCCGCCAGGAGAATCTGCTGGTCGATCGTCGATGCGGATACGTGCAAGGCTTCGGCGGCTTTCAGGACGCTGCCGTATGCGGCGACCGTTGCGAAGTAATTCGTGAAGCGGGAGATCGTGATCATGGGCGCGTCGAGGCTCTTGCAAAACGAAGCGATGTCGATGTGACGGGCTCTAGCGGGAGCTCAGCAGAAGTCGCTGCGATTTCCGTTATATTTACAAGAATATATCGGAAATTGCGGCTCCATGGTGTGACGTATTAGGGTAGCGGAGCATGGATTGCCAAGGCGCGGTAGCATGTTCCAACAAGGCCGCAACACTGGAGACTCGTAGCCAATGAAAAATATAACAATTCGCCAAATCAAAGCTTTCGAAAGCGTTGCGCGAAATTTGAGTTTTTCACGTGCGGCAGAAGATTTGCACCTGACACAGCCCGCGGTATCCATGCAAATCAAGCAAATGGAAGATCAAGCGGGCTTGCCGCTATTCTTTCATTTAGGTAAGCGAATCTCGTTGACGGAAGCAGGCGAACTCATGTTGCGTCATACCCGCATGATTCTCGCTGATCTGAAAGCTGCGGAACAGTCGTTTGAAAGCCTCAAGGTGGGTGACCTGCAGCGACTTCGCGTCGGTCTCGTCACTTCGGGGAGCTCTCTTTTTCCTCACCTCATCAGTGGATTCATGCAGGGCAAAGCGTGGCTGGACCTTGATATGAACGTGCGCAGTCGTGATCAGCTCATTGCCCTTTTGCATACTGAACAGATCGATCTCGCGGTGGTGATTCACGCACCGGACGATCCGCGCATCGTCGCCGAGGCCTTTGCGCCGAATCCGTTCATCCTTGTTTGTTCGCCGACTCACCCGCTAGCCCACGAGCGTGACATTCCTTACTCACGTATTGCAGCGGAACGTCTGATTGTCAGGGAAAGCGGCACCGATACCCGGAGTGCCGCTGACGACATCTTCAGCGCGTACGCGTCGCCCCCACGTTTCATGGAGATCGGCTGCACCGAAGCGATCAAGCAATCGGTGATGGCGGGGATGGGCATCAGCTTTCTATCTGCGCAGGCGGTTCAGTCTGAACTGCGCGCGGGCTTGCTCAACGTGCTCGATGTGCAGGGCTTTCCACTCAAGCGCCATTGGTGTGTAATCCATCGCGCGGACCGGAACTTGCCACCGGCAGCCCTTGCTTTTCGGCAGTTTCTTCTTACCGAAGGGGGCGCGCGACTCGAACATTTCACGGGTATGGACAAGGTGCAAATGGACATCGATCTCCAACGTGTCGAACACGTCGCTCTCGATATAGGGGCGATTGCCGCGAGCAGTGGGCATCATGGCGTGGTACTTCGCACCCGCGCTTTGTTAAGAGACCACGGCCTGCCAGATGAGCATCAGGTTCAGAGCCAGAATCACGCCGGTAGCGATGATGGCGGTCACGATCAGCCTGCGGCCGGCGGCAAATCGACCCATCACTGAAGGTTTCGACGACAGCACGACTAGTGCAATGAGTGGAACCGGCAGGATGATGCTCAGCACGATCTGGCTGTCTATCATCGCGCTCATCGGGTTGCACGTCATGCAGACGATCACCGCAGGGACCATCGTGACCAGGCGTCGAACCAGTACGGGCGTCTTGAATCCGACGAAACCCTGCATGATGTTTTGGCCCGCCATGGTCCCGACCACCGAGCTCGAAATGCCGGACGCGAGCAGAGAAACGAGGAACAATGCGGCAGCACCGACACCCAGAACCGGTGTCAAGGTGTGGTACGCGGCGGTGATGTCGACGATGCCGGGTGCGTGCTTGCCGAACACGGACGCCGACATGGCAACCATGGCAAGGTTCACAAACGCGGCGAAACCCAAGGCGATCACGACTTCACGGTTCGAGAATTTCACCAGCCTGCCGCGTTGATAGTCGTTGCGCGCGGGTGCGCGGTTTTGCGTCAGACCGGAGTGCAGGTAAATGGTGTGTGGCATGATCGTCGCGCCGACGATGCCGACGGCGAGCATTAGCGCGTGGTCGCCTTGCAGATGCGGCACGAAGGTATGAAAGATGGCCGCGTGCCAGTCCGGCGGTGCGATAAAGAGCTCGCAGAGATAGCTCGCACCGATGACGGTGACGAGCGCCGCGATCACGATTTCGAGCGGACGAAAGCCCTTTTTGTCCAGCGAGAGAATCGCAACCGTGATGACGCCGATAATCAGCAGTCCCCATCCCATTGCAATATGAAACAGCAGGGAAATCCCCATTGCGGCGCCCATGAACTCGGCCAGATCCGTGGCGATGGCGGCGATCTCCGAACCGATCCACATGGCTATCACGACCGGCTTCGGGAACTCATCCCGGCAGACTTCGGCGAGACTTCGGCTCGTGACGATACCGAGCTTGGCGGACATCGCCTGAAACAGCATGGCCCCGAACGACGACAGCAGCACCACCCAAAGCAATTGATAGCCGTATGTCGAACCCGCCTGGATGTTCGTCGCGAAGTTGCCCGGGTCCATATAACCCACTGAGGCGATGACCGCCGGCCCCGCGAACGGCAGTAGCGCGCGCAGGCCGCCACGTTTGTTGTCGAGGGTATCGCGCATGGCCGTCACCGTGTCGAGCGTCGATTCGCCGGAGAACGCGTAGCTGGCGGTTCGTTTAATGGTCGTCAACAAGATGGGCGCCTCTTCAAAGTGCTGAGTGGTGTCGATTCGGAACGGGTGCTTGAGGCCGCTGTGCCGGCGGAACTGCCGGCCATCCGGACGCGGCACCGTGGCGAGATCCAGGTCGAATCGTCGCGAACACGGCGCCGCGGATACGCAGGGCGGTATTGCTTATGCGATGACGTCGCGACGTTGCTTCAGCTTGTGAATTGTATCGAGCGTTTCGTCGTCGACGCGCAAGTGCTCCTTGAGCATTTGGCGTGGCACACTGGCGAGCCACTGCGACAATGTCACCTCCGCGAAGTGGTCGGACTTGAAGATTTCCAGGAACACGAGATCCTCGTTTCCGGTGTTCTTGATGTAGTGGCCGAGATTCTTCTCGACATAGCCGATGTCCCCCGGATTGAAGTCCACCGTCTGCGCCGCAGGTCCTGTGTTGAACACGGTCATACGGCCCGTGCCCCTGATGAAGTACTGCCACTCATCGCTGTCCGGGTGCCAGTGGAGTTCACGCAGACCACCGGGTCTCACCGTCACGAGTGCCGCTGCTACCGTCTTCGAAATGGGGAAATTGCTGCTGTCGACAATGCGCACTTCGCCGCCTGCGGTCGAGATGGTCGGTGCCATCGAGCTCATGCGGAAGACGAAGGGATGATCGGGACGGCCCGCCGGCGATGCGCAGTAGGCTTGATCGGCAGCGAGCGCGCCCGCACGGGCACCCTGGTAAATCCATAACTGATCCAGCGGAATTTCCTTGAACTTCTCGGCGGGCACGCCGAAGTTTTGCGCGAGGATATCCGGTGGCGTGTGGGCGAGCCAGTCGGACACCATCAGCGTGTTGAATTCGCCTGCTGCACCGTTATCGAAAGCCAGGACGAATTCGCCGCCGTTGTCGCCCAGACCTTGCAGCGAGTGGGGCAGGCCTGGCGGGAAGTACCAGATGTCGCCGGACTGAACATCGGCAACTTCGGCACGGCCCTTGGTGTCGATCGTCGTGATGCGCACCTGGCCACTGACCATGATGGCCCACTCGGCTTGCTGGTGCCAATGGAGCTCACGTACGCCGCCCGGTCCGAGGCGCATGTTCACGCCAGCGATGTCTTTCGACACAGGAAAAGCCTTCGTCGTGACCTCGCGCGCCCAGCCGCCCGCTTGAATACGCTTGTGGGCTTCGTTGAAGGACGCCCAGGGAATCGGCATGCCGCCTACATCAGTCGCGGGCGGATTGTTGAACGACGGCAGAACGTCGCGCAGTTGTGGATTCTGCGGACCGGGTTCGGAGAGCGCAGCGGGCGTCGAGTTGATGCTGCCTTGCGGCGGGCTGTCCGGATTTCCGAATTCTGCGGCCTTGGCGGCAACCGAGGCACCTAGCGCAACAGCGCCGGCGGCTGCACCGGCCAGTACACGACGACGATTCAAATCAGTCATTTTCGACTCTCCTGACAAAGCTCTCTTGATGGATTCCTGGCAGCCGGGTGTCGGCTTATGCGACACAGGATGTTGGTTGGACCCGGCAGGATCTCTGCACTGCAGTGAGCCGTCTCTCAAGGTAAGCGGCTCACTGGAGGATCGAGACGCTGCCGTCCAACCGTGCCGCAGATATTAAGAATTGGCGGATCAAACGACCAATCAGGATTTCTTGAGAAATGCATAAGCAGCTTTGATACATCGCCGGTTCGAACGTCGTTACGATCCGTGTACGACCGGATTCAAGGCAACCGGGCCGAATGGATCCATATAAACAAAGGGAGCGTATTCGTGGGAAGTCTCAGCGTTGTGCACTGGCTAATCGTTTTGGCAGTCGTCTCGATGGTGTTCGGCACAGGTAAGATCCGTAGCCTGGGTACGGACCTGGGCGGTGCAATCAAGGGGTTCAAGGAGGGAATGACAGAGGGCGAGCGGGAGACGGGTGAGACGGATGGCCGAAACTAGCTAGCGCAGTCGTCAATCGCTCCACAATATTCCTCTTCCCGAATCGTCCTCAACTATAGGGAACCGTCGCATGTGCCGGGGCGCGCCCCGGGCACATCCGGCGAAATGACCGGTTTAGCCGCCGAATAATCGGCAACCGATCGACGGATTGCTGCAATCAAGCCTACTCCGTTCCTGTTTAGGATTTTTCATGCCGAAAGCTGTACCCCGCACGCTACGCGTAGCGCCGCTCCTGACGCTCCTTCCCTTCCTGCGTCCTTATGCGGGACGTTGGGTACTCGCGTTCGTCGCGCTCCTGACGACGGCCGGCGCGACGCTGATTCTGCCGGTGGCGTTCCGATATTTGATCGACCGGGGTTTCGCGGGCGGCGAGCGTACGCACATCGATCGTTATTTCATCGCGCTCTTCGTCGTTTCGCTGATCCTCGCGGCTGCAACGGCTTTGCGCTTCTACTGGGTGTCGTGGCTCGGCGAGCGCGTGACGGCCGATTTGCGACGCGCCGTGTACGACCACGTCACGAACATGAGCCCGCAGTTCTTCGAAACCACACAGACGGGTGAAGTGCTTTCGCGCCTGACCACCGACACGACGTTGATCCAGGCGGTGGTCGGCACGAGCCTGTCGCTCGGCTTTCGAAACTTCCTGCTGACCATCGGTGGCGTGGCGATGTTGATCGTGACGAGCCCGGTGCTCTCGGGTTACATCATTGCCACGTTGGTCGTGGTGGTTGCGCCCATCGTCCTGTTTGGACGGCGGGTGCGCAAGCTCTCGCGCGCCAGCCAGGACAAGGTCGCGAACGCTAGCGCACTGGCGAGTGAAGTGCTCAACGCCATGCCAACCGTACAGTCGTACGCGCAAGAGGTTCGCGAAGCGCAACGCTTCGGCGAAGCGGTCGAGACCGCCTTCGAGACAGCACTCTCTCGCATCCGTGCCCGCGCGTCGTTGACGGCCGTGGTGATCGTGTTCGTGTTCGCGGCCATCGTGTTCGTGCTGTGGCTCGGCGCGCAGGCGGTGCTGGCCGGGCATATGACGGCGGGCCAACTGTCGCAGTTCATTCTCTATGCCGTGTTCACGGCGGGTGCTGTGAGCTCCATCGCCGAGGTGTGGGGCGATCTGCAGAGAGCCGCAGGCGCCACCGAGCGGCTCCTGCAATTGCTGGCGGTGCGCTCGCCTGTCGCGCAAGCCACGAAGACGGTGCCGCTGCCCGTTCATGGCGACGGCATCCGCTTCACCAACGTCAGCTTTTCGTATCCATCGCGGCCCGGTACCGCCGCGCTTTCTGGTTTTTCGCTCGACGTGCACCCCGGCGAGCACGTCGCACTGGTCGGGCCGTCTGGCGCAGGAAAGACCACGCTGTTTCAATTGCTGCTGCGTTTCTATGACCCGCAGTCAGGCAGCATTCTGATAAACGGCGTGCCAACCAATCAGGTCTCGTTCTCCGCGTTGCGCCAGATGATCGGCATCGTGCTACAGGAATCGGTGATCTTTTCAGGCAGTGTGCTCGACAACATCCGTTACGGAATGCCCGAAGCCACGCTTGCACAGGCTCAACGCGCCGCTGAGATGGCTGCAGCCAGCGGTTTCATTGAGCAACTGCCGGAAGGCTACGATACGTTTCTTGGTGAACGCGGCGTACGACTTTCCGGCGGACAACGCCAGCGCATTGCAATTGCGCGCGCCATTCTCAAGGATCCGCCAATCCTGCTGCTCGACGAAGCCACTAGTGCACTCGATGCGGTGAGCGAACGGCTTGTGCAAACGGCGCTGGACAATGCGGCCCAAAACCGCACGACATTGGTCATCGCGCATCGGCTTGCGACGGTGCAGCAAGCCGACCGTATCGTCGTGCTCGATCGAGGCGGCATCGTCGCACAAGGCCGTCACGCCGAGTTGCTGCAGCGCTCGCCGCTTTACGCACAGTTGGCTGCTTTGCAGTTTGGTGAGCCGCTGCCGCGGGGGGCGCAGCGAAGTCATCCGCTGGATGATGTTGCTCTTGGGTGACGAGGGCGATCAAGTATCGTCACACCCGTCGCGTGTCTTAGGTTCGATCGCTTATCGCGCGTCAGGGGTTTGAGTTCCACTTGCGCCGGTTTCATTGTCTACCTTAATTTGGTGTTTTCGAAACCGGGAGCAGATCACTATGCCTGTGGGGGCACTAGAGCGGTGACCCGCTCAAGCGCGCGGGACACTGCAGGACGAGCGAGAACGAGTTCGTACCAGCGGGCCACGTTAGGATAATCCGACAGGTCTATCCCAGCAAAATCCCTCCTCCACATCCATCCAAAATGGGCGATGTCCGCGATGGAGTAGTCGTCGCCTGCCGTGAACGACCGAGTCGAGAGCGTGTGGTTGAGGACACTAAGGGTACGATGCGCCTCATCGCGAAAGCGCGCGATTGCCAGCGGGATCACTTCGGATGCCTGGCGCTGAAAAAAGCCCGACTGACCCAGCGCCGGTCCTATTCCGGTGCCTTGGAAGAATAGTTGCTCAAACACACGCGAGCGTGCCTCGCCGTGAGTCGGGAGCAGATGACCCGTCTTTTCCGCGAGATAAATCAGAATCGCACCCGACTCTGTAAGTGTCATTGCATTGCCGGCGGGGCCTTGCAGGTCCACCAACACGGGGACCTTGGCGTTTGCATTTAGCGCGATGAATGACGGAAGCTTTTGCTCACCTTTCCGGACATTCACGGCTATTAATTCATACTCCAGACCTAACTCCTCAAGCGCAATTGGAACCTTCACGCTGTTGGGCGTCGCGAACGCATAGATCTTCAACACGGTCTCTTTCCTCATTTGTAACGTCCGTCACGGATCGCCGAGGTTGACCGGGGCGAGTTGCGGGGAAAAGAGTAGGCGATACAGCGCTTCCTCCCCAGCGGACGCGTGAACGACTCAGGGCAACTGATTCTTCATGGCCAGGATGTCGATTGGCTCGATCGTCGGAGGACTTGCCAGCAGCTCGTCGGCGCTCGCCATCAAGGCCTTGGCCAAGCTGCCCTGAAGATGTGCCTGACGGTCCTCTTCATTCGCAAAGGCGTCGAAGACGCCAAACGTCGTCGGCGACATCTTGAGGGCGAACCAGATAGGCGTCGTCGTCTCCCGATTCGTCATTTCAAGGCCTGCAGTAAGAAGGAAGTTTTCGACCTCTTGCTCCTTTCCCAGTTTGGCTTCAAGTCGGACAAAAAAAGCGTGCTTAATCATGTTTGTTCTCCACTGTCTGCGCTGTGGCCGTTTTGAGCCTTCCATCTCACAGGTGGCGCCGGTCCGACGCCACCTCGTTTTGGCGATCGCTCAGTATTGAGAGACGCCGCCATCGACATCGAGCTCGATGCCCGTAATGTAGGCACTGTCGTCGGAAGCGAGGAATACGGCCGCCTTACCCAGGTCTTCAGGGCTCCCCAGTCGCGACAAAGGAATCGTGTCGACAATGCCGGCATGCGCAGCGTGGGGGATCAACGACTGCAGTCCCGGAGTGAGGGTGTGGCCTGGGCTCAATACATTGATGCGGATGCCCAACTCTTTAGTGTCCAGTATCAAGCCGCGCGCCAGGCTGCGCACGGCCGCCTTGGTCGATGAATAGACCGACATACTTGGGATACCGATGGAACCGGCAATCGAGCCGGTGAAAATCACCGATGAACCTTTTGACAACAGGGGCAGGGCTTTCTGGAAACCGAACAGCAGGCCCTTGACGTTCGCATTGTAGGTCTTGTCGAAATGCTCCTCAGTGATCTCGCCGAGCTTCATAAATTCGTAGAAACCGGCGTTCAACGCCAGTACATCAATGCGCCCGGCCTTCTGTTTGATGGTCGTATACAGCGCATCCAGATCGGCAAGCTTGCCCGCGTCGCCTTGAACGCCAATTGCACCGTGGCCGATTTCCGCCACCGCGCGATCAATTTCAGACTGGCGGCGGCCCGTGATGAACACGCGAGCGCCTTCATTGGCGAACGCCTTGGCGACACCGAGGCCGATACCCGCGCTAGCACCGGTGATTACGGCGACCTTACCCTCAAGTTTTTTGCTCATGCCTGCGTTCCTTCAATCTGGGTTGCGTTGCGCCGTTCGTCCATCTCGGAGTGACTCGGCGGGCGCCAGGGTTGGCGCCGAAGCATTGAAACGTTAGAGGAGGGAACCGATCACCGGTAGGCCGCAGCTGGGACTAATCGTTATTCCCGTTGGGAATACCAACGACCCGACCCGCCGTTGCCGTGGCGCGTGTTACCTGAGAGAAATCTTGCGTTGACGATCAAGAGCCTGGACCAACCGATGGATTTTGCTGTCGAGCGGGTGCGGCCTGGACACGCTCGCAGCAATCGCTGCGAGTTGATCCAGTCAACGGAACGCGCAAATCAATGTCAGGTCAAGTGTCGGCGCCGCACTGACGGAACGGTCATTCGTTAAACATTTAAAGCAGCTATATTCGATGCATCCATCCCTACCCGGACAGTCATGAAACGTACACAGATCACGCTCTCCTTGCTCGGGGCAATGCTTGCCGCTACTCCCGCGCTTGCCGAAAACCCCGTGCGCATCGGTGTGACGACGATACTTAGCGGCCCGGACGCAGCCCGTGGCCAAACCGAGCAGTACGGTATCGAATTGGCGCTTGAACGCATCAACGAAGCTGGCGGCGTACTCGGACGTCCTGTCGAGGCGTTCTACGGCGACAATGCCTCCGATCCCGAGACCGGCATCAAGGCCGTACATCGGTTGATCGAACAAGAGCATGTGTCGGTGATGATCGGCGCGCTGTTGACCGCCGTTACGCATGCCATCATGCCGGTGGTCCAGGAAGAGAAAGTACCGCTCGTGATCGAAATCTCGTCACTGCAGGATTTCGTGGAAGCGTCGGGCGTGGGAGGAAACCCATACGTGTTCAAGACCATTCCGTCCGAACTCGATATCGCTCGGGGCATGATGGGCTGGTTGAAAAGGCAGGGCGCGAAGCGTGTTGCGATCGTCAGCGACGACGCCTATTTCAATAACGCGAATTCACAGAGCTTTTCCCGAGCGGCAGGTGAGGTGGGAATACAGGTCGTGACTAGCATCACCGTGGCGCGCGGCACCACGAATCTCGAACCGGTGTTGGAACAGCTCAAGGAGATCAACCCCGATCATGTGGTACCGATTCTCAATGCTTCCACCGCGCCGTTCTTCCAGGCTTACGAAAAGTCCGGCTGGAAGGTGCCGTTGACCGGGCGCATTGACTTTTCGGCCGTCGCCAAGGCGGTATCCCCCGGTTTCATTGCCTCGGGTGGGCTGGACAACGCCACCAGCGTTTCGATGTTCTCCCCGGCCATCGAAACCCCGGGGGTGCAGGATTTTGTTCACGCCTATGAGTCCAAATATGGACTGGTACCGAATCAGTTACCGTTCTATGCCTACGAAGCGACTTATCTGATCGTCGATGCCATACGCCGTGCCGGATCGGACAAGCCGGCCGATATCGAAGAGGCGCTGAAGACCACCCGGATGCCGTCCTTACTGGGCGGCACCTACGCGATGAACGATCACAATCATTCCGTTATGCCACTGCAAATCATTGGTTTGCGTAATGGTCGGCCGGCGGTGATCGGGGCGGGCGGTTAAAACGCTACGCCGTCAAAGTCCGAACTGGCTCGTTGGGTCGTTGGTCGGGCGATCGACCATATGCGTCAGTACGCGCTGTCCGGCCTACCTTGCTAGGCAAGCCGCTGCCTACACCACGCCTTGACATGTTGGGTGATGATTTGGAAAACCTTTCGGCATGGATCGGATATGAAGGGCTTGATAATTAGAGCTATGCAGCCCTTCATTTCTGACACTCGAACACCCTGCACACTGCGGGGACATTCCGCGCGGGGTACCGAATAGTCTCCAAGCAGAAGTGGCTGCGAATCCACAACAGCCAGGAATGGCCTGACTATTACGACGAAGCGAACAGAGAGGACCTGCGTCGGTTCTTCGATCATTTCCTGAAGGATGAAGACCACGGATGGGAGCAGACGCCTCGAGTCCGCTACGCAGTGCATGACTTGCGAGGCGGGGACCGGCTCGCCGTCGCAGCCGACGAGCTCCCTCCAAAAAGCGTCGCCTTGACAAAGTACTATCTGGATAGCCGGTCGCGCACGTTAGGCGCGCTCGCGCCGACGGAGGGAGCCTCGGCCGTCTACGAGGTCGGATCCAATCTGGACGTAGTGTCCTTCGTTGTGCGATTCGAGCACGAAACTACGCTCGTCGGCTACCCAAAGGCGCACCTCTGGGTCGAGGCACGGGGATCCGACGACATGGACTTATTCATCCTCGTACAGAATATCGACGCCTACGGCACCTCCCTGCGGCAGTTCCCCGTGCCCAACCAAGGCGCACTCGTGCACGACATTGCCGAACGCGGGGCCTCGATCCTCCGCTACACGGGGTCCGACGGACGCTTGCTCTCCTCGCTACGACGTCTTGACCCGGCCCTGGCGACGGATGCCGTGCCCGCTCACACTTTTGACCAGATCGAGAAGCGCTCTGCGGGGGAAGTTGTGCACCTCGAGATACACTTGCTCTCGATCGGACTCGCCTTCTACCCTGGGGAACAGCTGCGCCTCGTCATCAGCGGCCGAAGCCTCCTGGGCACACTGGTGCCTGGGATCCGCGAGTACACGCCTGCTAACAGCGGAAGCCACATCGTCCACACAGGCGGCGACCGTGCGTCTTACCTTCAGCTGCCCGTGCTGGCGAGATAGAACGGCTCACAACGCTAGCGTGTCGTAGATGTCGAACTTGCTCGAGTCGGGTCTTGTGAAGCCTGTCGAGCTTGCTACAACCGCGCTTGGCTCGCTCGACTACAGCAAGGCGATCGAGTACACCGAAGCGTTTTTCTGGTGGCATCGCGACGACTACGTGGGACTTGCCCCGCTGGAACCATCCAGTACACGAACGCTCAGGTTGAGGACACCGGCGTGAGCACATCGCGAATCAGAGGGTCGTCCGTCGATTGCAGATATTTGGCAACGCGGGGATCGGCAAAGGCTTTCTGCAGCTTGACGATCTGTGGATCGTTGAGATACTTCGTGCCAATCACAAGCTGCGAAGCGAAGGTGCGCGGTGCTGGCGGGAACAGAATGCCCTTGCTGCGTGGAATCTTGCCCGCATCGAACTGCGATACGTACCCGATCGCAACGTCAGCCGAGTCGAGTACACGTGGCATCGACAGGAGATCAAGCTCCTTGAACACGAAGTGGTGCGGATTGTCGCTGATATCACGCAGCTTGGCCACGCGCGGCTCGACGTTCGTGTTGATCCCGATCAGACCGGCACGTTGCAGTAGCCACAACGCCTGTCCCTGGTTGGCGCCGTCGTTGGGCACCACGACGGTCGCGCCGTCTGGCACATCCTTGATGTTGTGGTACCGATCCGAATACAGGCCGAACGCCCACTGGAATACGGGTTGAGCGGGTGTCAGTTTGAATCCGTTCGCGTCGACAACCTGTTTCAGCCACCACTGATGCTGGTAGATCGTTGCTGCATAGGTGCCCTCGGAAACGGCGCGGTCTGCTTGCGAGCCGTCCTGTAATCCGATTGCTTCAAGCTTGATGCCGTAGTCAGGTGCAATTTTCTCGCTGACGTACTCGATCAGCTTTTGCTCACCGGCCATCGCGGGTTCGTAGTGGACTTTTAGCGTATCTCCGAACTGAGCGGTTTGGCGGGAGCGTTGAAGAATGTGCAGCGTCGCGGCGGCCACGATCGCTACCAGGACGATGACGCCAATAATCCACGGGGTTTTGCTGCGCTGTTTCAGCCTGAATTGCGGTTGGGGATTGGACATGAGGTTTTGCTGTGATGAGACGATGAAAAAATCGGATGAGTCGAGCGATGTTCAAGGACGGCGCAGGAGGGCGGCTAGTCGGTCGCCGGCGAACTGGACGATCTGGATCGTCAGTACCAGCACGACGATGGTGGCGATCATGATGTTGTGATCGAAACGCTGATAGCCATACACCACGGCGAGATAACCGATTCCACCCGCGCCAATTGTGCCTGCCACGGCGGAGTACTCGATCATCGAAATGATGTTGAGCGTGACCGCGGAGACGAGGCTGGGTAGTGCTTCATTGATCTGAGCCGAGAAGACGATCTGCACTGTCGAACCACCGGACACGAGTCCGACTGCAGAGACTTCCTCAGGAAGATCGCGCAATGCGTTCTCGGTGAGTCTGGCAAAGAACGGGATGCCCGCCAGAACCATGGGCACGACAGCCGCTGGAATGCCGATGGTCGTACCCGTAATGATCCTGGTGAACGGAATGACGGCCGCCATCAGCACGAGAAACGGCAGTGAGCGCCCCATATTCACAAACCAGTTGATCACCAGATTCACGCGCGCATGTGCAAAGAGTCCGCGCGACGAAGTATTGAAAAGCAACACACCCAGCGAGCCCCCAATCAAGATCGTCAAGACCATCACGACGCCGACCATGATCCAGGTCTCGCCATAGGCCGGCAATAACATGGCAGGCACCTGGGACCAAGGCGTGTCGTTGCCGAGTACCAGCGTATCGGTCGCCGTTATCGTCATGCTGTCTCTGCCATTTCGAATTGCGCGCGTGGTGCCGCGTTGAGGGCCTTCGCGTGCAGTCCAAGGCTGTTCAGATAGGCAGCGATGTCTTGCGGTTCGTGTTGGAGCCCCTGGAATGTCACGCTGATATGTAGGCGGCCGGAAGACGCTCCGCCAATATCTTCGACGACTCCACCCAGCAGGCCGACGCGAGCGCGAAGCTTCTCGGTGAGCAGACTGACCCAGTCGGCCGGAACGACTCGCCGCGTGCCGTAGGTTACTTCGAACAGCAGCGTTTCGGGCTCGCGGGCAGGGGTGGACCTGACAGGCAACAGCTGTCTTCCAATCTGTGAATAAGGATCGGCGATCAGATTACGCACGCTCCCGCTTTCGACGATGGTGCCGGCGCGCAGTACTGCGACCTGATCCGCCACGGTACGCACCACATCCATCTCATGTGTAATCAGAATGATCGAAATGCCGAGCTCGTCACGCAAGGTCTTGAGAAGACTCAGGATCGATCCGGTCACTTCTGGATCGAGCCCCGATGTGGATTCGTCGGATAGGAGGACTTGCGGCTGAAGTGCGAGTGCGCGTGCAATGCCCACTCGCTGCCGCTGTCCGCCTGACAATTCACCGGGATAGCGGTCGGCCTTGTCTCCGATGCCGACATGATCCAGCAGTTCGTGGACACGTTTGTGAACGTCTTCGCGCACCACACCGAGATAGTCGAGCGGTAGCGCAACATTTTCGGCGACGGTTTTGCGACGTAGTAGGGCGGACGATTGGAAGATCGTCCCAATCGCACGGCGCTCTTTGCGAAGGTCGGCCCCCGTCAGGACCGAAAGATTTGTTCCGTTGACCAGGACGGATCCACTGGTCGGCTTCTCAAGCAGGCTTACACATTTCGACAGGGTCGTCTTGCCTGCACCGCTTGGCCCTACGACCGCAGTGATGGTGCGATCGGGGACTTCGAGGTCGATATTGTGAAGCACTTCGACGGACTTGCCTCCGGGCGCGTCAAAACGCTTGCACAAGGCACTAATGGTGATCATGCAGTTGCCTCTGGGTGTCAACTACGGGACGGAACGCCGTGTGGGTCGAGCTCGCGCCGCGTGCCGAAGTAGTGGTCGATGGCACCGTCGCGCAGGCTGAACTCGGCAGCCGTACACGAAGCGGCTACGAACGCCGAGTATAGAAATGCGGGGGGAGAGAGTTCCAATATCGATTTCGAGAATCGATATTCGTCTCTATGGAAAATAGAAAGGTGAAAGTCGCGAGTGCGGGCAGTTAAGGTCCGCACTCGCTGCGTTCTCCGGGCGCCATGCCGGCGCTCCAGTGCGGTGATCAGCGCCTGTTCTGAGACGATGGGACCACGCGACGCATTGACCAAATATGGAGTCGGCTTCCTCAGTCCGAGTCGGCTCGACTACGGCAACTATTCGTCGAGACGGATGCCGACTTTTAGCGTCACTTGCCAATGCGCAACTTTTCCGCTTTCGACATGACCACGAGTTTCTGTGATCTCAAACCATTCAATGTTGCGCAAGGTTTTGTTCGCTCTTGCCAGAGCTACAGACACCGCGTCGTCACTCGATGCTGCTGACGAGCCGGTGAGTTCAATTTGCTTGTAAACGTGATTGGACATTGGCGGGTTTCCTCGTTTGAGTCAGGCTGGGAATCGACTTGCGGTGGTGATCTTGCAAAGAGGTTGAGCGGACTGAGCGTTTCTCGCGCTTGGGGTGCTTGCAACAGTGAGGTTTCGTCGTCGAGACGGCCTATCGCGATCCCGGATTCAAGCCAGTTAGACAGCCGGGATATTCAACTTTGCCCGGATATCCGGGCGCTCGATTCGGGCAAGCCGCTCTCCTTCCCGTCGAACAGCAGCAAGGATTGGTCCCGATCCTTGCTCGCCAGGTGCCAACTAATCTCACATCGGTGTCACACGTTGGGGCTCGGACTTAAATCGCGTGGTGAACGCCACGCGTGAAAGAAGACGAGCCAGCTCCACGCGATCTTTAGCAGTTAAAATTTACAGAAGACCATGTCTTTTCAGCCGGTAGGCTAATTGCGCACGAGAAAGGTTTAGTTGCCGTGCCGTCTCAGCTACGTTGTACCGATTCGAAGCGAGCGCGTTGCGGTACATTGCGATTTCTTTGCCGGAAACCGACGGCCCAGACGCCTCATCTTTCCGCTGAATGCCTTTCCGAGCGGGGACATCGGTCGTCCCCACAACAGAGTGAACAAGTCGCCCACCTTCGTTCAAAGAAAGCATTGAAGTCGGATGTACCTCTCCGCCACGGAACATGTGATGCACGTCGATGGACTCATTGGGTCCGACCATGATGACTCCGCGCTCCACTAGATTCTGCAACTCCCGTATGTTGCCCGGAAACTCGTACTGCAACAAAGCTTGCACTGCTCGAGGCGTGAATCCTGGAACGGGCCGCGCATGCTGTTCCGCGTAGCGTCTGAGGAAGACATCCATCAACAACGGAATGTCGTCTCGACGTTCTTTCAGCGGCGGTAAGCTGATTGGAAAAACGTTGAGGCGAAAGAACAAATCCTCACGGAATCTTCCCCTCTCAACCTCATGTCTCAGGTCAAGATTCGTGGCGGCGACGACGCGAACATCCACTGCGATTTCGCGCGTGCCTCCTACTCGCTCAATGCGGCGCTCCTGCAGCGCGCGCAGCAATTTTCCTTGTGCCACGAAGCTGAGTTGAGCGATTTCATCGAGAAACAAGGTGCCGCCCTGAGCACGCTCGAACCGGCCAGGCCTGGAAACGAGTGCACCGGTAAATGCCCCTTTCTCAACGCCAAACAATTCAGATTCAACGAGCGTGTCGGGAATCGCCGCGCAGTTCACTGCCACGAAGGGGCCGTTTGCCCTTGGGCTGATTGAGTGTAAGGTCTGCGCGAACAATTCCTTCCCGGCTCCCGAAGGACCGGTAAAGAGCACGGTCGCCTGCGTCGATGCCACCCGTTCGCAGAGGTGGCGTGCAGCGCTAAAGCTGGAGGAGATACCCACTAGCTTAGACGTAGCAATGGATGACGCATCTTGTGTCAACGGTGAGCGTGCCGGTTCTCGATGAGTCCCTGATGGCTTGGCCACGAAGCTTTTCCGGATCTGCATCGCCGAAGCGTCAGGGGCGAAATAATGCAGGTCCTGCTCAGGGTTGTCCCATTGGTCGGCGGGCCGGCCGACGATTCGGCATACTTCTGCGCCACTTGAACGACAGGCTACTTCGCGATAAATGACCATCTTGCCCATAAAGGCGCTGGCGTAGCCGCTTGCGTATCCGACCTGCATCCAGCACGCAGGCTCTGACCCAATTCCGAACGCCGCAATGTGCTCATCGTCTTCACTGGAATCGTGCCACCAATAATCGGCGAAGAAGTCCCCGCGAGCGATGTCAAATTCGAATGAGATGGTCTCAGGGCGAACGATCCCTTCGAGTTTGTGCATGCGAGGTCCTGCATGGAAAGCGTTGGCCGGGTCGCTCTCCGGCCAAGTTCTGCGGACCAGCTCGGCGTCGCTTGCGCCTGCCGAGTACCCGACGCGCGTGAGCAGCGAACGTGCTTGCTCTTGACCCGTGCTGGAAATCAACTCGCGCCGCAAGGTGCCGAATGTTGACGCGCGCCAGAGTAGCATGCGCTGGTCATTGAGCCAGATGCGACCGTCCCCCGGAGAAAACACGAGCGACTCGGTAAGGTCACGAAGTGTCGGCTCGGCACCTTCATCGATGTCGGCAAACGTGCGAGTCAAACCTGCGTGGCGCTGAAGTTCAGCCAGCGTCAACCGGGTCGGCGTCTTTTTCATGCAGGAAAACCCTCGAAACAGCCACAGGTTAGATCAAAAAGTTATCATCAATTTTAGACCAACATCACATATTTCAATTCGGGGTTTTTACGAGTGATGCGTTCTTAAGCGATTGTTTCGGTGCGGCTTTTTTTCTTTGTCGTGGCTGGCATCGGCCTTGCGTTCATATAGCGCGTCAAGTTCCACAAAAAAACGGAGACAAACATGCTGGACGGCAAGACAATCATCGTCACGGGCGCCGCCTCGGGAATCGGAGCGGCGACCGCTGCCCTGGTCGCGTCTCGGGGAGCCCATGTCATATCGGTGGACATCACGACCCCGACCCATCCTGTGGGCCGATTTGTCCGCGCAGACCTCTCAGACCCAGAATCCATCGACGAGTTGGTTTCCGGCTTGCCGGGCGATATCGACGGTCTCGCCAATATCGCCGGATTGCCGCCGACGAAATCCCCCGAGCAAGTGATCAAGGTCAACCTCATTGGGCTTAAGTATCTGACGCAGTCACTGATTCCCAAGCTGGCCGACAATGCCTCGGTCGTGAATCTGGCTTCGCTGGCGGGGCTGGGATGGCCCGACTCGAAGGAGGTGATTGATGCGAGTGCGTCTCTCGATTTCGATGAGGTCGAAGATTTCTGTCGGGTACACGGTATCGAGGGTGCACGAAGCTATTTCTTTTCCAAGGAAGCGCTGATTGTCTGGACCATGCAGAACCGTTGGACGTGGCGTTCACGCGGCATTCGCATGAATTCTGTCAGCCCTGGCCCCGTGGATACGCCCATCCTGAAGGACTTTATCGAGACGCTGGGTGCACGCGCCGAGGAGGACATGCGCACGATGGACCGGGCCGGGCGCCCGAGCGACATTGCACCTGTGGTGGCTTTTCTGCTTTCCGATGAAGCGGCATGGATTCGCGGTACCAATATCCCGACGGACGGTGGCATGTATTCGGATGTTCTCTGTCGGACGAATCATTTCTGACTCGGGTGCAAACCTCGCCGCTCCATTGGCACTGCAACATCTTGACCGTCCAGAAGACGGAAACAAAAAAACTCGTCGGAGAGAATGCCAGGGTGAGTTGCTGTTGCAGCGTGCCCGGCTCAAAAAATATGAGTGAAATTTCAATGTTGATTGGTGGCGAGTCGGTTCAGGCTCGCTCGGGGAAGACGTTCACGCGAGCCAATCCCCTGGATGGGAGCATTGCCACGACCGCTCCTGCGGCCGCCGTCGAAGACGCGAAGGCCGCAGTCGATGCGGCGGCCGCGGCCTTCAAAGGATGGTCTCAATTTGGCCCAGGCGAGCGCCGCGCCATGTTAATGAAGGCGGCGCACGCTCTGGAGGCGCGAGGCGCCGAATTTGCAGCGGCCATGGCCGCAGAGACGGGAGCCTCGGCGCCCTGGGCGGGTTTCAATGTGCATCTTGGCGCGCAGATGCTTCTCGAGGCCGCTTCTCTTACCACCCAGATAAGCGGGGAAGTCATTCCCTCTGACACGCCCGGCAGCCTTGCCATGGCGTTGCGGCAGCCGGCGGGGGTGGTCGTCGGAATCGCCCCCTGGAATGCACCCGTCATCCTTGGCGTACGGGCGATTGCCGTGCCGCTTGCATGCGGCAATACGGTCGTTTTCAAAGGCAGCGAAGTGTGCCCGGCGACGCATGGGCTCATCGTTCAGGCTTTGCAAGAGGCCGGCTTGCCGCAGGGCGTGGTCAACTTCGTCACCAACGCACCTCAGGACGCGCCCGCAATCGTGGAAGCGATGATTGCTCATCCATCGGTCAAACGTGTCAACTTCACCGGCTCGACCCATGTGGGACGAATCATTGCGGGGATATGCGCGAAATACCTTAAGGCGTCGGTGCTTGAGTTGGGCGGCAAGGCTCCATTTCTGGTTCTCGATGATGCCGATATCGACGCGGCTGTGAGCGGCGCGGCATTTGGCGCATTCGCCAACTCGGGGCAGATTTGCATGTCAACCGAGCGAATCATCGTCGACGAACAGATCGCAGATGAGTTCGTCAAAAAGCTCGCCGAGAAAGCGCGCTCTCTTCCGCTGGGAGACCCGAGAAAGGGACCCACGGTGCTCGGCTCCGTGGTCGACATGTCGACTGTTCATCGGTGCAACGAGCTCATCGACGATGCGCTTTCCAAAGGCGCAAAGCTCGTGTGCGGCGGCAAGTCGCAGGATACGCTGATGCCGGCGACTCTCCTGGACCACGTGACGCGCGAAATGCGCATCTATTCAGAAGAAACATTTGGCCCGGTAAAAGCCATCGTGCGTGTCCATGGCGAGGAAGCTGCAATCACATGTGCAAACGACAACGAATTCGGACTGTCTTCGGCGGTGTTCACTCGCGACACGGCCCGAGGCTTGCGTGTTGCGAAGCAAATTGAATCTGGCATCTGTCACGTGAACGGCCCGACCGTTCACGACGAAGCACAAATGCCATTTGGGGGCGTGAAGGGAAGCGGTTGGGGGCGCTTTGGTGGCCGCGCGGGCATCGAAGCCTTCAGCGAACTCCGATGGGTCACGCTCCAGACGACTGAGCGGCACTACCCGTTCTAGGCCCACAATCGGGCGCACGGTCCGCGCAAGTTCAATGGTGCGCTTTGCTCTCAGACGAGCACGAGCGGAAAAGACAACAACACGAGTGGAGACAGATATGACTACGTCGAACGATAAAACGGGTTCGTTGGAAAATGAGTCGCGTCGCACAGTCCTGGGGGTAGCCGGCGCAACGGGTTTGGCGCTCATGTTGCCAACGCTTGCCAGGGCTCAATCGGGCAATAGTCTCAAGGTCGGGTTTGTGAGTCCCCGTACCGGCCCCCTTGGAAGTTTTGGCGAGGGCGATGCCTATGTTCTCGACTTGACGCGCAAGTCGCTGGCCAACGGCATCACAGTGGCAGGCAAAAAGTATGCGGTCGAGATTCTCGATCGGGACACGCAATCCGACCCTTCCCGGGCCGGTCAACTGGCGAAGTCGTTGATCAACACCGACAAGGTTGATCTGATGCTCACGACATCGACCCCGGAGGTCGTCAATCCCGTATCCGATGCATGCGAAGCAGCGAGTGTTCCCTGTCTTGCGACAGTCATGCCATGGGAGGCCTGGTATTTCGGACGCGGTGCGAAACCGGGTCAACCCTCTCCGTTCAAATGGAGCTACCTGTTCTCCTTTGGTGTTGCGAACTTCGTCAAATCGTACCTCTCGCAGTGGGCCGCCGTTCCCAACAACAAAAAGGTCGCTGCGCTGTTGCCAAACGATGCCGATGGCAACGCAATACGTGCCGCTCTGCTGCCCGAGCTGTTGAAGGCAGGCTACACCGTCGTCGATGGCGGTCCATATGAAACCGGGACCACGGATTACTCGGCGCAGATTGCAAAGTTCAAAGACGCAGGCTGTGAAATATTGCTGACTTTCCCTATCCCGCCGGATTTCGCGACGTTCTGGCGGCAGGCAGCGCAGCAAGGATTGGCCCGGAAGATGAAGGTCGTTCAAGTGGCCAAAACGGGGCTGTTCGCCTCGACCATTGAGGTACTCGGACCGCTCGGCTACAACATCTCTGTCGCTGCCTATTGGCACAAAAACTTTCCGTACAAATCGGCCCTGACGGGAATCAGCGGCGTGCAACTGGCTGACGGCTACGAAAAGTCGTCGGGGAAACAATGGAGTCAACAACTTGGTGCGTCGTTGTCGCTGCTTGATGCCGGCTTCGCCGCGTTGGCCGCAAGCTCCGATCCGAAAAATAAAGAGGCTGTGGCGAAAGCCCTCGGCACGCTGCATACGGTGACGATGATGGGGCCGGTCGATTTCACGAAGGGGCCGGTTCCAAACGTATCGGCTACGGCCATGATCGGCGCGCAGTGGGTCAAGGCGCCCTCTGGCTCGAAGTTCAAGTATGACTATGTCATCACCGAGAACGCGGGCGACCCTTCAGTTCCCGTGTCTCGCAAGCCCGTTCCCTACGCCTGACCTGCAAGGAATGCATTTTCGCACCATGGCAGAGCAAATACTTTTGGCGGCGCGGGGCATCGTAAAACGCTTCGGCGCCATTACCGTGCTCGACGGCGTGGACTTCTCGGTCCATGCCGGTGAGGCCGTGGGAATCGTGGGTCCCAACGGAGCCGGAAAGACCACGCTTTTGGGCGCGCTTTCCGGCGCCTTCGGATTATCAGCGGGAACCGTTGATTTGAGCGGTGAGGACATTACCCGGTTCGACGCAGCGCAGCGCTGCAGGATGGGCATTGTGCGCAGTCATCAGGTTCCTCGCCCGTTCGGGGGGATGACCGTCTTTGAAAATGTGCTGACAGCAGCAACGCAGGGTGGAGGGTTTCGCCGGAAAGAAGCGCATGAGCGAAGCCTGGACGCGATTGATGTCTGCGGCATGGCTCACGTTGCAAACCGGAAGGCTGAAACACTCGGACTTCTGGACCGCAAGCGACTGGAGTTGACGCGGGCACTTGCGACCAACCCGCGACTGCTATTGCTGGACGAAATCGGCGGCGGCTTGACGGACGGTGAGGCCACCGAATTGGTCGGGACGATCCGAACCTTAAAACAACGCGACATCACCATTGTTTGGATCGAGCACATCGTCCATGTTCTGGTTCAGATTGTGGAGCGCCTGGTCTGTATGGACGCGGGGCGCGTCATCGCTGACGGATCGCCGAAAGCAGTGCTATCGGATGCTACGGTGGTCAGTGCCTATCTAGGAGGATACCGGACATGAACGTGCTCAGAGTACGCGGTCTTGAATCCCATCATGGATTGCTAAAAGCGGTACGCGGTATCAACCTGGACGTGCAGGAAGGTGAACGGCTGGCACTCGTGGGAGCGAACGGCGCTGGCAAGACCACGCTGTTGCGAACGCTCGCGGGCATTCATCGGGCGTCGGCGGGTTCTGTTGAGTTCGACGGGGCAAACGTCACAACTCTGCCGGCACATCAACGCGCGGCGTTGGGCATAGCGCTCGTACCGGAGGGACGACGCCTGTTTGCCTCCATGACCGTGACCGAGAACCTGCAGGTGGCACGCTCCGCCAAACGTACCGGCTATTGGAACCTGGACACCGTCGTCGAGGCCTTCCCCCAACTCAAGCCGAAGCTCCGGGCACTGGCGGGCTCTCTTTCGGGCGGGCAACAGCAAGCCGTGGCGATTGGCCGTGCCTTGATGACCAATCCGCGATTGTTGCTTCTGGACGAAATGTCACTCGGCTTGTCGCCCGTGGCTGTTCAGGGCGTCTACGATTCGCTCTCATCGGTAGTAAGTCAAAAGACAACGCTCATTCTCGTCGAACAGGATTTGCAGCGGACCTTTGATTTTGCGCAGCGAATTGTATGCATGCTGGAGGGCTCGGTCGTCGCTGAAGGACGAACCGACGAGATGACGAGGGACGAAGTCATGGCCCACTACTTCGGGCACCGGGGCTCAAACGAAAAGAAGGAATACGCATGAGCTGGTTGAACCAGATACTCCAGGGCGTGCTGCTTGGCGGTTACTACGCGCTCTTGGCCTGCGGTATTTCCTTCATGTTCGGGGTGATGCGCATCATCAACCTTGCACATGGCAGCCTGGCTGTTGTTGCCGCCTACGGAATTTTTTATCTCGCGGACCGCTATGAATTGAATCCGTTTGTCGGACTAGTGATCGCCGTGCCCCTCATGGCGCTTGTTGGTTGGATCTTGCATCGTTTGGTGCTTGAACGTAGCTCGCGCAGCGGGGAGCTTGTCCCAATCCTTGCGACCTTCGGCCTTGCTGTCGTCATCGACAATTCGCTCTTTGTATCGTTCGGCGCAGACACCCGTTCTCTTGCGCCATACATCGACACTCTGGCGTATGACGGCGTCGACATCGCGGGCATGACGTTCGGCCATCTCTCATTGCTCACTTTTGCCGTCGCCGTCCTTCTGCTCGGCAGCCTCCACTTGATGCTGAATCGGACCAGTCTCGGCCGGAAGATTCGTGCGGTCGCCGACGATTCCAGTACGGCTCAACTCGTAGGGGTGAATGCAGTGGCTGTCAACGCGGCCGCGGCCGCAATTGCCATGGCGACCGTGGCCATTGCCGGGGCTTTTCTTGCCATGCGGGCAACGGTAGACCCCTACGCGGGCGGGCCCCAGCTCATCACTGCATTCGAAGCTGTGATGATTGGCGGTCTTGGCTCCCTTTGGGGGACCCTGGGCGGTGGTATCGCATTGGGCGTCGCCCAAAGTCTGGGTGCCAAAGTCCATAGCCAGGGCTTCCTGATTGCGGGCCATGTTCTGTTTCTGGTCGTGCTCCTCTCTCGAATCGCACTGAACGGGCGTCCGCTGCGCTCGCTTGTCCGCCTACGCTGAACACATGAACGCCAAATCAACCGTATCTCCCCCAGCGCATGACGGGGTCGCCCAGACCCGTATTTCCGAAGTGGATTCGTCATTTTCCATTCATCGCTGGACTTCGACATCGCGCGCATCAGTCGCTGGACTCATTCTTGTCCAGTGTGCGCTGGCCCTTGTTCCCTTGGCATTCGGAGCCGCCATCGTTGACCGCCTCACCATCCTGTTCATCTATGGAATCCTGGCGCTGATGTGGAACGTTCTCGCTGGATACGCGGGCCTTGTATCCGTTGGTCAGCAAGTTTTTTTCGGCCTTGGCGCCTATGCAGCAGTCCGACTGGCGAGCTATGGGGTCAATGCGTATGTGTCAGTGATCGGCGCGGGTATTCTCGTGGCCCTCGTATCGATACCGATTTCCAGCTTCATGTTGAGACTGAAGGGGGGAGAGTTTGCCATCGGCATGTGGGTCATTGCCGCGTTGGCACACTTGCTGGTGAATCTCGATACGCTCGTGAAAGGCGAAACTGGAACGTCATTTATTTCGCTCCAGCAATACCCAGCGGAAACGCGTCGCCTGATGACTTACTGGCTTGCGCTGGGCTGCATGGCTGGCCTGGGCTGGTGTGTGTTTGCGCTCCTGCGCAGCAGAGTGGGAAGCGCTCTTCAGGCCATTCGTGACAATGAAGAAGCGGCCGCTTCTATTGGTGTGAGGGTCTTTCCTACAAAGGGGCTTATTTTCGTGCTGTCGGCGTTTGGTTGTGCCCTTGCCGGCGCGCTCTGGCTCGCAACAGCCATCACGTTCCAGCCGAACACCTACTTCAGTGTCCAATGGACGGCGTACATGCTGTTTATGGTGTTGGTCGGAGGCATCGGAACTTACGAAGGTCCAATCATCGGAGCATTCCTCTTCTTCGTTATCGAAACGTTATTCGGTGCCGCAGGGGTCTCGTATTTGATTGGTTTGGGGGTGGTCGCGGTCGTTTTTTCGTTGGTCCTCCCGAAGGGAATTTGGGGCACCGTCGAAGCGAAATTTGGAATACAACTATTGCCTGTGGGTTATCAAGTGCGACGCAGGCGTAACGAGGCGCCCTGACTGCCTACAGCAAGGGTCGCCATCAAGTACCGAATTCGCCAGCTATTGGGGTGTTGGCTTGTGCTTGAGCTCGGCAACAGCGAAGAGAATCACGCTGATTCCCGTGAGAACGATACCTGCGACGAGGCAAATAGGGGTGAGCGCCGGCAAATGGTCGAGAGTCAATCATGATCAAAGTCACACAATGCATTGCCATCGCGCTAGTCGCTGCGGCCTCGGTGTCGGCCCATGCAGGCGCGACGGATTTTTCGACCCTTTGGGTCACGCCGACCATTCACGACTACGGCAAGATCCGCCTGATTACCGATGCCGCATTCAAGCCGCAGCCCGGGCGAACCTACAAGGTGGTGTTCTCTCTGACGCAGGCTGCCAAGCAGACCGGCGAAGTTATCCCCGCGCTTGATCGTGTCGCTCGCACCGTGAATCTCTATGTCGCGTCGGGCGTGCCACTTCGCGATCTCAAGTTCGTTGCGGTAACCTACGGCGCTGTGACACCTCTCCCCCTCGACGACGCTCACTATCGCGCGGCCTATGGAGTCGCCAACCCGAATCTGCCTCTGATCGCATAACTGAAGAAGGTCGGTGTGATCGCGGCCGTGTGCGGACAAGCGCTCACCAAATACTAGTTCCAGGATAGCTGGATCGACAATGATGTCACGCTTGCGCTCTCGGGTCTGACCACGGTCACCACCCTTGAACAGGAAGGCTGCGCGGAAATGCCCCTCTGAAGCCCCCAAACCGGGGTGCCGGCACGCGCTTCATTTCGGTCTGAAGGCAGTCGAAAAAGAGATCGATGCAAGGCATCTCCAGGCGCCCGCAATCCCTATCAGCAACTGGCCGGCTGAGGCCGCGCGGCTGCGAGAGCGGCAATCCGGTCCAATTCAGGCTAGCGACGGTGCGGCGACAGTTTTTGCCCCACTCTAGGCGCTCCGGCGCTAACATTGCCCGCGCGCGCGACGTCGTAAAACGCCAGGAGATGCGTAACGTTCATTGGAGAACGCTCCATCGAGAACGTGCGGCGGCCGCTCCGATCATTTCCATCTTTCGTACAGGATAGCCCCTAACACGAAGAAAACGGTGTGCGCCACGGCGAATGTCAGCATGCCCAGCGGTGCAAGCACGTACGATCCCGCGAAGCCCTGGCCAATCAAGGGGAGGATGACACAGGCATTCAGGAGCCATACAACGACGGCGCTGGAAAGGCCCTTCGCGATAGCAGGCGAGCGCCAGCCGGTCAGGGTGATGGCGTAGGCGACTATCATCGCTACCCCCACCATGATGTGGAAGAGTTGCTTGAACCACTCTGTCATCGCCACCTGCGGAGCAGGCGGCCCCATCAGCTTCAAAGCGAGCGTGAGGAGCCCGCCGCGCGCCGTCACCACATGGAAGTGATCGGCTGTACTCAGAAGAGCGGTGTTGACAAGAATCGCGAGAAAACCGGCGAGGATGCTCGCCCGAATGTTGACGGATGCATAGAGGGCGACAGAGTCGCGTTGCACATTGGCCACGGCAGCGTCCTTGAATTGATATGGAACGTGTGCGGCCAAGCGACTCCCATGGCGTCGTCTTTTCCACGTGATGTGTGAGGCTACATCATAGGCTTGGGTCAAACGTGAAACCTTCCCTCGGTTTCCGATGCGACGTCGCCTCGCCGCTGGGGGGCGTGGACAACGCCAGGGTCACACACCCAATGCAGCTTTCGTCATCAGGCCGAGTGCCACACAAATCAACGCCCCCCCGAAACCCACCTGCACGTGCTGAGCGGAGAGACGGTGCGAGGCCAGCCGTCCGGCCACCATGCCGGCTGCTGTGGTCGCGCTGAACCACAGCGTCAACTCAAGCGGTAGCGGCGTGCCGTGCAGGACGGTTGCAAGGACACCGCCGCTGCCGACCAGCGCGATCACCATCAACGACGTGGCGACAATGCCATGCATCGACACGTTGGTCACTTTGCGCAGAATGGGTACGATGACGAAGCCGCCACCCACGCCGAGCAGTCCTGTCATCAGCCCGGTCACGGCGCCGGTTGCCGCGAGTGTGAACCCGGTAGTCCACGACCACATCAACCGGCCCGTATCCGGGCTCATCCGGCCGACACACAACCGTGAATCCGCGCGGTCCGGACGCCCCGGCCGCAGCGCCTGTGACAATAGCCGTCCGGCCACCACCAGCATGACCATGGCGAACAGCGCCAACAACACGCGTTGGGGTAAGGCGTGTGCAAGGAGCACGCCAAGCGATGTCAATGGCACGCCCGCCACCGCCATCAAAAGCGCGGCACGGTAGCGCACGAGTCGCTGCCGGAATGCTTCAAGGGCGCCGATTGCCGCGCTGCCGGCCACCGCAACCAGCGCGACAGGCGTCGCCTGCTGCATCGGCCAGCCCATGCCGACGACGAGCGCCGGTACGGCCAGGATGCCGCCACCGGCGCCGGTCAAGCCGAGGACCGCGCCCACGATGGCGCCGAGAATCAGCGAAGTTAACATGAGTACTCCATGGGGTGAGGGGCGCTGCGTTAGCCGATGAGTTCAGGCTGCACCAGCCACTCGCGTCCCCTGAGCATCCCGTGCCAATAGAGCGGCGGCAGAATCCGCTTCTTTAAGAACCAGGCGAGTCGGGACGGGCGCTTGCCGTCGATCAGCCAGGTCGGCATGCACGGCGCGACCTTCCCGCCATAGAGGAATTCCGCGAGCACGATCTTGCCGCGTTCGACGGTCAACGGACACGAGCCGTAGCCGTCGTAGGCCGCCACACCGCTAACTTTCCCGAGAGCGGCAAGCACGTTGTGCGCGACGACAGGTGCCTGCTTACGCGCTGCGGCGGCGGTCTTTGCGTTCGATGTGTTCGTCACGTCCCCTAGCGCGAAGATATTCGGGTAGGTCTTGTGACGCAAAGTCGCCGGGTCGACATCAACCCAACCGGTCTTGTCGACCAGCGTACTGGCGCGGACAAAATCCGGTGCCTTCTGTGGGGGCACCACGTGGATCATGTCGAACGCGCGCGTGACGGTTTCGACCGTGCCGTCCACGAGTGTGCGCATGAAGGTCGCCATCTTGGCCGGGCCGTCTATAGCGCTCAAGGTGAAACCGAAGTTCAGTGCGATGTCGTAGCGCTTGACGTATTCCATCAGGGCCGGCACATAGTCGGTCACACCGAACAACGCAGCGCCGGGATTATAGAATTCGACGTCGATCCGCCCGAGCCGACCTGAACGCTGCCAGTAGTCCGACGATAAATACATCGCCTTCTGGGGCGCTCCGGCACATTTGATCGGCATCGGCGGCTGCGTGAACAGCGCGCGCCCCCCTTTGAGCTCTTGTACGAGCTGCCACGTATAGGATGCGAGATCGTAGCGGTAGTTGGAGGTCACGCCGTTCTTGCCGAGCGTGTCGGCGAGTCCTTCGATGGCACGCCAGTCCAGCTTGAGCCCCGGGCACACGATGAGCTGCTTGTAGTTCACGATCCGGCATCCTTTGAGGATGACTGCGTTCTGTTCCGGCTCGAACGCCGCCACGGCCGCCTTGATCCAATGCACCTGGCGCGGTAGCAGAGCGGCCATCTTGCGAGCGGTGACTTCAGGTTTGAACACGCCGGCTCCGACCATCGTCCAACCCGGCTGGTAGTAGTGGATGTCAGCCGGGTCGATGATGGCGATGTCGAGGTGGCGGTCGCGCGCGAGCAGGCTAGCGGCCGTCGCCACGCCGGCGGCACCCGCGCCGACGATCACGATGTCGTGACTGGCCACGGCGACGTCGACGGGCACCTTGCCGCTGTTGGCGATACGCCGCGTCAGCGCGGACAGATCGTAGCCCGCTGCGGCGGCAGTTGTGATGATCTCCGGCAACGCACGCAAAGGCGCTTCCGACAACGCCCACAGCGTTGCAGCCCGCATCCCGGTGCGGCAATAGGCAAGTACCGGCTTTGGCAGCTCGCGCATCAGCTCGCCGAACCTCGCTGCACCTGAGTCGCCGACCTTGCCCGACTCGATAGGCAGGTAGTGGGCCTCGATGCCGTGTTGCCGGGCCGCCGCCTCGATTTCGCTAAAGGTGGGCTGGTCGGCGCCTTCGCCGTCGGGGCGATTGCAGACGACAGCGCGAAAGCCGGCTTGTGCCAACGCCCTCAAGTCAGATGCCGCAATCTGTTTCGATACCGCCAGTTCGACCGTCAGTTTCCTGATGTCCATCATGTGCTCCAGTTCACTTCATAAACCGGGTGAATCGGCTTAGATTGCATTGAGGGGAATCTTGAGATACGGCACGCCGTTTTCTTCCGGATCAGGCAGATGGCCGGCGCGCATGTTGACCTGTACCGAGGGCAGCATCAGCACGGGCATGCTCAGTGTTGCGTCGCGCGAGGTGCGCATCGAGACGAAGGCTTCCTCGCTGATACCGTCGCGGATATGGATGTTCTGTGCGCGTTGCTCGGCGACCGTGCTGACGAACTGCAACGGGCGGCCTCCGGGTTGGTAGTCGTGGCACAAGTACAGCCTGGTGTCAGCCGGCAGGCTCAGCACCTTGTTGATAGACCGATAAAGCGTGCGTGCATCGCCGCCGGGAAAGTCGCAGCGCGCGGTGCCGTAGTCGGGCATGAATAGGGTGTCACCGACGAAGGCGGCAGTCTGTGCGCCGTCGCTGACGATATAGGTCATGCAGGCGGGCGTATGGCCCGGGGTGTGAATGGCTCGTGCCTGCAACGCTCCGATGGGGAATGTGTCGCCATCGTTGACCAGACGATCGAACTGGCTGCCGTCTTTAGCGAAGCTCGAGCCGGCGTGGAAGAGCTTGCCGAACACGTCCTGCACGCGCGTCACCTGCGCACCGATCGCGATCTGTCCGCCAAGCCGTTCCTTGAGGTACGGTGCGGCGGACAGATGGTCGGCGTGCACATGGGTTTCAAGTATCCATTCGACCTTCGCGCCAAGCTCGCCGACGCGAGACACGAGCGTGTCAGCTGTCTTCGTGGAGGTGCGGCCTGACTTCGGATCATAGTCGAGGACGCTGTCGATGAGTGCGCAGCGACCTGTGCCGACGTCCAGCAAGAGGTAGCTAATCGTCGAGGTGCCAGGCTCAAAGAAGCCCTCGATCTGCATGGGGCTAGGGGTATTCAACATGCTCTCCTCGGTCAATGGGTGCCTTACGACAGCGTCGCCCGGTTATTACAAGAAGCGTGCCATCGCATTGGCACTTTACCGATAAATCGTAAATATTTGATTGATATAGATTTGTTGCCACCTTAGAAGGTCCAGAAACGCCCTCGGGCTGCTGGCCAGCAGAGCGGACTGCCATTTCTGGCAGTCGGTTGGCAGTCCGATGGCAGTTGTGGCAGTATCGACGTCTCGTTCCTCATGGAGCAACCGTCTTGAAACCCTCAAGGCCGGTCATACCCATCACACCGCTTGTTGCGGCCTCGGCTGAGTTGCCCCAAGCGCCGGATGTCAGCGCGCTCGTGGCGTATCTGGAGCACGACGCGCAACCCATGATCGTGCTCGATCCCGAGTACCGCATACTTGCCGCCAACACCGCTTATCAACGTCAGTTCGGCATAGCCAGCCAGCCTCACGTCGGACGCAAGTGCTACCAGGTGTCGCATCACTACGACGTGCCTTGCGACGAGGCGGGCGAGCACTGCCCCATGAAACGTGCATTTGAACTGCGCGGACCTGACCGCGTGCTCCACATTCATCACACGCCTCGCGGGCCTGAGCACGTTGATGTCGAATTACGGCCGATATTCAATGCGCAGCGGGACGTCATCGCTTACGTTGAGCGACTCTCGACGGTACGCGGCGCATCCGCCAAGCCGAGCGCAGAGGGACTGGTCGGCCGTTCAACGGCGTTCAACGCAGCGATCTCCGCGTTGCATCGCGTTGCGCCATCGATGTTGCCTGTCTTGCTTCTCGGAGAGTCAGGAACCGGGAAGGAGCTGTTCGCTCGTGCCCTCCATGAGGCAAGCGAGCGAGCGCAACACCCGTTTGTGGTTGTCGAGTGCTCCGGCATCACCGAGGCCCTGTTCGAGACCGAACTCTTCGGCTATGAAAAAGGCGCGTTCACGGGTGCGGTCGCGCGCAAACCGGGTCTCGTCGAAACCGCGCAAGGCGGAACACTGTTTCTGGATGAGATTGGCGATGTGCCCATGTCAATGCAGGTCAAGCTGCTGCGGCTGATCGAATCTGGTACGTTCCGTCGGGTCGGGGGCATCGAAACGTTACGGTCGGATTTTCGGCTCGTGGCGGCGACGCACAGACCGTTGCGCGACATGATTGACGATAGCCGCTTTCGCCAGGATCTCTTCTACCGCATCAGTGCGTTTCCAATTAACCTGCCGGCGGTGCGCGAGCGTCTAGACGATATCCCGCTGCTCGTCGACTCGATACTGCAGCGTATCGGTGGCACACAAGGCACGAAGGGCCGCAAGTTCAGCATTGCAGCGGATGCGCTCGCGAGGCTTCACACGTATTCTTGGCCTGGCAATATCCGGGAGCTGCGGAATGTGCTCGACCGCGCGTGTCTGCTGGCCGACGATGGGGTGGTCCGGGTCGAACATCTGCCGGATGATGTGGTGACGGAATCGGCGCATCTGAAGAGCAGCACGACTTCGCCCTCATTTTCGACGCGAAGCAAACAAACAGATCACGAACTCGTACGGTTCGCAGAGCAGTTCTCCGGCACACGCAGCGCGCTCGCTCAACACCTCGGAATGAGCGAACGCACGCTCTATCGTCGGCTAAAGACACGAGGGTAAGTGAGCGGGAGGCAAGTCGGTCTCCGATAGACGGCAGCGACGCGGCTGTTTTGAGCAACGCCCTGGACGTGCGTTTGCCCGACGCGTCTACCGGTCTGGCGATTGCATTCGTCAATGCACCGCTTGTGAGCCCCGCGCTCGTCGGTGGCAGCGAAAAATATCGCTACGTCCCGATTATGGATCCTCTGCTCAAGCCGGTGCGCCTTGCCATCTGCGTGCATGAAGGGCGGGTGCTTCCGGTGCCGACCTTATATTTGATCGATCTTCTCAAGCAGGCCTCGGCGAAAATGAGTTTCACGTAAGTGCGACCTCGACCTTAGCGACGGGAGCGCTGCCCAGCAGTGTTGACGTCGGTGCGCCCTAGTTTGAATGGGCTGGCATTTGTCAATCGCTGGGATAGCTGATCGCCGACCGATAGTTTATCTTCGGCACGCTTTAGCCATTGCGGTTTACCCGTCTCAATTTTCTGCCGCAGGTGACGAAATACTACACAGTCGTGCGATTTCCGCGCGAGCCATCCGTGCCTCTTTGGAAATTGACCATGAAACGTCTTGCTAGTCTGCGTATTGGCCAGCGATTAGCAGTCGGCTTTGGACTGGTGTTGGTGCTACTCGTCTGTATTGCACTGTTCGCCGTGTTCCAGGTACGTCAGATGGGCACGACTGCACGGCGCATCGTCGATGTCGATTACAAACACATTGCGCTCGCAAATCAGATCGACAGGGACATTAACCTGCAGGCCAACAATCTGCGCAGTGCGGTGCTGTCCGCGGGCGACGACAACGCGGCTAAGGCGTACGTTGCAGAGGTGAGTCGTGCTACGCGAGATCTGGGCGCAACGATGGAGAAGCTGTCTGGCCTTGCCTCCACCGATCAGGAACGTACCATGATCGCGCAATTGCAAGAAGCAAGCGGCACCTACGTGCGACTTCGCTCGAGAGTCGTGACCCTTGTACAGGCACACCTACCCGATGTCGCGCGCAACTATCTCCTGAAGGACTTGAAGGCACCCCAGGAGTCCTTTCTGGCCGCTTCGCGCGGTCTCGTGGATCATTACGAAAGCACGATGCAGTCAACCACGTCGGAAACGTCTGACCTGACACGCCGCGCGATTGTCATCACGCTAGGCCTCGCCTTAGCTGCACTCACCAGCGGCGTCGCAGTCAGCCTGTTCATATCGCGATCAATAACAGGTGGACTGGAACGTGCCGTCAAGATCGCCGAAACAGTAGCCCTGGGGGACCTGACGTCTCGCATCGAAGTGTATGGCAAAGACGAAGTGGGCCAATTGCTGCATGCGCTCAAGATCATGAACGGCAATCTCGTCACGCTTGTCGGTACGGTGCGCGAGACGTCGGAGAGCATTGAACTCGGTTCAAGCGAGATCGCGAACGGCAACCTCGATTTGTCGCGGCGTACCGAGTCGCAGGCATCGAGCCTGCAGCAGACTGGCGCCTCCATGGAAGAGTTGACCGCCACCGTCCGGCAGAGCGCGGTCAACGCAAAGCAGGCGAGCGGTCTCGCAGACGCGGCGAGCAGCGTGGCGGAGCGGGGCGGAGAGGCGGTACATCGTGTTGTCGAGACCATGGGCCACATCGCCCAAAGCTCGCGCAAGGTGGTCGATATCATCGGCGTGATCGATAGCATCGCTTTTCAGACCAACATCCTTGCGTTGAATGCGGCCGTCGAGGCCGCGCGAGCCGGGGAGCAGGGAAGGGGCTTCGCGGTTGTCGCGAGCGAGGTGCGCAGCCTGGCCAATCGCTCTGCACAAGCGGCAAAGGAAATCAAGACCCTGATCTCGGAAAGCGTCGGAAGCGTCGAATCGGGCAGCCGACTGGTGGCCGACGCCGGCGAGACGATGCGAACGCTTCTCGAGCGCATGCGTGACGTGACGACGTTGGTCGATCAGATCAGCGTGGCGACCGGCGAACAATCCGCGGGCCTTGTCACCATCAATGACTCGGTAAGCGAGATCGACGAGATGACGCAGCAGAATTCCGCATTGGTCGAGCAATCCGCAGCGGCTGCTCAGAGCCTGCGCGAACAGGCTTCGCGACTTGTGCATGCTGTCAGCGCCTTCAAGTTGCGTGAGGACGCCTGAACCAGGAAAGCCGCGTGCTCGAGCAGATGTCGCGACAGTGATGCTTGATCTCAGGCTTGCTAAACAAGGCTAGGAAACTTGCGGGACGATGCCAACATAGCGTGCTCGTGGACGAATCAGCTGATGCGCTCCTATTTGTTCCAATGCGTGTGCGAGCCACCCAACGCAGCGGCCCAGCGCGAATAGCATAAACGGTGCTTCGACGGGCAAATCGAATGTCGCGGCTATGACGGCAAGAGCGAAGTCGATGTTAGGACGTTCACCGACAGTGCGCTCAACATAGTCCATGAGTTGCGTGTAAGCCTCGTTCGATGGAAGTACCTCCAGCAGGGCGGCGGCTCGAACGTCGCCGTCTGGATAAAGAGGATGGCCAAACCCAGGTAACGTCCGTCCCTGCGCGAGCGATTGCCGTACGGCTGCCTCGATGCCAAGGTGCTCTGTCGATTTGATCAGTGCATTCAGCGACAGCGAGGCGCCGCCGTGTAGGGGGCCGGTCAGTGAAACAAGCCCGGCGAGCATACCCGCTGCCAGAGAAGCGCCAGTTGAAATCGTCACCCGTGCTGCAAACGTAGATGCATTCAGCTCATGATCCGCAAGCAGGACAAGAGCGCGGCGAATAACGTCCTCCGCGTCACTCCGTGCCCATACCCTCGAGATCTGTTCGCTCAACGTGCAGTCACCGTTTGACGCATCGGTTCCGAGCATCGCCGCGTTTAGCGTGACCAGCACGCTTGTCGCCTCTTCGCGGAGTACCGGCAGTGCGCGGCCAATTGACGGCAAGTCGTTTGCGCTTCGCTCCGCAAGCGCAAACAACCCGGACCTCAAGCCGCCTCCGAATCCGCTGACGCAATGAACTGCTGGATTGACCTCAGTCGCCGAGCTAAGGCGAGGAACTGTCGGGCACTCCCAGAGCAAGGCGGCGATGTCTTCCAGCGAGGCCGTTCGCGATAGCACAACAGCATCCTGACCGCGATACCAGAGTCGTCCGTCGACCACTGTCGATATAGCCGATGGCAGCACGGGATCGCCCCATTCAATTGCCTGGGCGGCAACTGTCTCAACTTTCCGTCGACCGTTGGTCCGCTTTGCCATCCGCAGTACATCCTCGCGATGGTAGAGGCTACGACGACTATCCGTCTTGTCCGGCCGGGCGCGGATTTTTCCCCTGCTAACGTTCGCATAAAGCGTCTGCGGCCGAACGCTCAAGATGCTAAGTGCCTCTGCTGCTGTAATCCACATCATCGAAGTCACCGTATTGACATTGACGATTCAAATCAAGATTGACGTCAACTTTATCAAGTTTATGCTGGCATCGAAACGGGTTGTGCGGTCTTTCGATATCTGATCAAGCCGCAACTCGATGAGAACCGTTGCGGCGATGAACGGCTTTCCCCTCTGGAGCCAGCATGTCAGATTCATCGATTGAGTTTCTGGAAGCCGCCCTGTTGGCGCTTCAACTCCCGGCCGATACGTCGGCGCGCATCACCATCCAAGGCTCCGGCGAGCTCACTTCTGCATTCTCCGTTAGTGACTTCGCCGCTGGAGCAATCGCCGCAGCGGGCGCGGCGGTAGGGCAATTGTTCAAGGTGCACTCCGATCGCGCGCCCGAGGTCGTCGTCGACCGAAGACTTGCTTCGCTTTGGTTCGGCATGTCCATCCAACCGGTTGGATGGACCTTGCCCGCCGCATGGGACACCGTCGCCGGAGACTATCCGACCCGCGACGGCTGGATCAGACTTCATACCAACGCGCCTCATCACAAGGCAGCGGCGCTACGTGTGCTGCAATGCGCCGACGACAGGTCTGCCGTGGCAGAAGCGGTCGCAGGCTGGTCAGCTGAAGAACTTGAAACTGCCATCGTCGGGGAGCAAGGGTGTGCCGCGGCGATGCGAACCTGCGACGAATGGAAGGCCCATCCCCAAGGCAAGGCAGTGGCGTCTGAACCGCTGATTGCATTGTCTTCCGTTACCGCCGCGTTTAAATCGTCAGCGTGGCAGCCTGAAGTGCCAAGCCCGCTTGCAGGCCTGAAAGTGCTCGATTTGACTCGCGTCTTAGCGGGGCCAGTCGCGACTCGCTTTCTAGCGGGCTACGGAGCGGATGTCTTAAGAATCGATCCGCCCGAATGGGACGAGCCGGCCTTGGTAGCCGAGGTCACGCTCGGCAAGCGCTGTGCGCGACTGGACCTCAGAACACCCCAGGGCTGCGAGATATTCGAGCAATTATTGTCGAAAGCCGACGTGCTGATTCATGGTTATCGACCCAGTGCGCTCGATGAATTGGGCTACACCGAAGCCGCGCGCCGCGCAATCAACCCAGGGCTCATCGATGTGTCACTGGATGCGTACGGATGGAGCGGTCCGTGGAGTCGCCGCCGCGGCTTCGACAGTCTCATGCAGATGAGCTCAGGAATCGCGCACGGCGGGATGTTATGGAGGCAAGCCGACCGCCCGGTGCCACTTCCTGTACAAGCGCTCGACCAGGCGACAGGCTATCTGATGGCTGCGACTGTGGTTCGATCTGTTATCTGGCGAATCACAGAAAATCGGGCAACAACGGCCACACTATCGCTTGCGCGAACGGCACAGTCTTTGATTGAACTGCCTCGTACGGCGAGTGTGGCGGAGGGTCTGACAACAAGCAGCAGCGACTTTTCGGCGTCGCTCGAGCAGACAGAATGGGGACCGGCGAAACGCTGTAAATCGCCGATCTTAGTGAACGACGTAACGCTAGCTTGGCGACATCCGGCATCGAGCCTCGGGTCTGCCGAACCCCATTGGTAGTTCGTCCGACTGTCGACAATTCAAGCCATCCCACAAACCCAGCAAGAAGGGGTTCATGAAGTTCATCGTCGCGACGTATGGCACAGAGGGCGATACACGTCCGTTCGCCGCACTGTGCCGGGGGCTGATAGATGCCGGACACTAGGCGCGACTGCTCGCCGACGCGGCCACGCTCGGTAGCGCCCGTGCGCTTGGCGTGCCTACTGCAGCGTTAGCCGGCGATATTCGCGGCACGCTCCATCCGGACCATGCTCTAGCCAGAGTAGTCGCCCAGGGTGGGCGTTTCAACGACACCGCACGCGCGCTGGCAAAGATCGCCAACGAGAACGCTGAATCCAGGATGCGCACCATCATCGAGGTAGGGGAAGGTTGTGATGTGATTCTTGTAGCGGGATTGGCCGCGTTTGCCGGCTTTTCCGCAGCTGAATACCTGGGTGCCAAGGGCATTGGCGCTGGCATGATCCCGATTACGCCGACCGCTGCGTTCCCGTCGCCATTTCTGCCGGCCAAATGGCTGCCGCGCCCGCTCAATCGGGCCAGCCACGGCTTCGTGAATGCCATGCTATGGAAAGCATTCCGCGACAAGACCAATGTGGCCCGTGCGCTCTTCAAACTGCCGCTGCGCAAAGTGGTATGGGCGGATCACCCGATGTTGTACGGTGTCTCGTGCACTGTTGCCCACGCCTGCCGACTGGCCGACCAACGCACGCCTTTGCGGACAGTGGCTGGTGCCGAGCCCTGCCTGGACGCCGCCACCGGCGCTGGCGAACTTCCTTGCCGCCGGAGAAGCCCCAATTTATATCGGCTTCGGGAGCATGACTGGCTTCGACAACGCGCGCCTGCTGGATGTTCTGATTGAGGCGGTGGCCGGCCGACGCGCACTGTTCTATCCGGGCTGGAGCGGCATCGGTCCGAAGGACCTTCCGGAGAACGTCTCCGTCGTCGACGACACGCCGCACGATTGGCTCTTCCCGCGCACTTCTGCGGTTATCCATCACGGCGGCTCCGGTACCTCGCACTCTGCGGCACGCGCGGGCGTGCCCTCCATCGTGATCCCGTTTGCCGGCGATCAGTTCTTCTGGGCCGAACGCTTGCGTTTTGTCGGCGTCTCCCCGGCCGCCGTGGATGGGCGACGACCTAAGGCCAAGGCGTTCGCCGCCGCCCTCGACTTCGCCGCCGAGGCTTCGGTGCGAAACAGTGCCCGGATACTGGGTGAAACGATGCGCGCGGAGAGCGGCGTGGTCGATGCCGTGTCAGCCCTTGAGCGCATCATGTTGAATCACCGCGTGCCTACCGGGAACGCCTTCAAGGATCTGGTCAACAAGTGAGTTGACCAGCCGGATGGGACAGGGCACGACGAAGATAGACTTTCCCTCAAACACTTGCTCGAGGATCGTCTTTCACCGCCATGCCGAGTTTCAGAATTGATAGCCGAATTTCAGCCGGATATCGTGCCGTCCTGCGTCGTCACGGTCACGGCGCGGTTCGCGTCAGGCACCTCATGCGCATAGCCCAATCGCAGTTGCATGTTCACGGGATTCAGTTCGTTCCCGAACGCTTTGTCCAACGACATTTCCGAGTAGGGTTGCAAGCTATGGATGTTGTCGGTGCCGACGCTGAGGTCCTGGCCGCCTGCGCCGCTTTCTACGAAGCCATTGGCGTGAAAATACGCGTACCGTGAAGGGGTGGATATACGTCTGGCCGCTCGTGTCGATCTGGAGCGTGCCCCCTGCAAGGTCGGTGCGACCTTGCATGACTGCCGTCGACGTCAAGACGGCTCTGGCTACACGCTATCGCAGTTTTCAAAGTCGGACTGCATGAACGAGCCCTTATTGCGACGACACTCTATTCCGGCTCAGGACATACCAATGAACCCGACCGCTACCACTATCGGTTGTTTCTAGGAAGTAGTCGCCGTCCGGAATCGTCATGGGTGCAAACCTCGGGATAAGCGCGTAGTCTTTAATGGTTTCATCAGCGCCTATCGCTTGATGAAGCTTGTAGAAGTTAATGCCTACGGTAGAGGACCAGCACATCATGGATGCATGTGCCTGATCTGGTGTCATCCACCCTTGGCACTTTTTGCCATTCAGAACGGCGGGTCCGAAAACCTGACTCCGCAGAAGGACGTCGATCTGGTCCGAGTGGCTGGCTTTGCGAATGACCACGGCCGCGATATAACGATAGTTCTGGCGGCTGTCCACCACGTCGTAAGTGCCACTCAGCATTGCCGTGGCCGCATGCAACTCAGATTGTTGTTGTTCTGCTGGGCGAGGATCGTTCGCGCAGCCGGATGCAAATGCAGCGGAAAGTAGAAGGGCAGGGAGCAATCGGGTCATTATCTTTATCTACGTGTTTTATGGTCTGAAATACGAAGGGATGCTATTGGCCTTCTCACAAATATTATTGTATCGTTGACTACTTCGGGCGTAGCGGTGTCGTCGGCACCGGTAAATTGATATATGTCGACGAAGGGGCAATGGTCGCTTTGAGCGATACCGTCTCGCGCAGAGCGCTCAATTGCTCGGCCATCGATTGAGCTGCGGCTGATTTCACTCCGACCAATTTGCTATTCTTGCTGCCACACGCTCTTCAAGTGGTCGACGAACCATGTCCCCGCTGGTCCCGGCGGCTTTGATGGTTGGTGATAGACGGACATCGTCAATATCCAGCCCGTGAGCGGCATGTCGTCCACATCCAGAACGACCAACGTGCCTGCGGCGATGTCTTTCTCGACCATGTGCAAGGGCATTCCTCCCCATCCCACGCAGTCTTTTAGGAATGCATGCTTGGTCGATAAATCCGCCAGACGCCAGGTCAGGGTTGACGCAACTCCGAAGTCCCGACCGGCGGTGAGATCGGATCGGTCGGTCAGCACGAGTTGTATATGCTTCGCCAGTTCACGCCGCGGAATTCGATGACCCAAGCGGGCGAGCGGATGACCTACTGAAGCGACTGCGACCAGCGGCAATTCGCCCAGTCGCTCGCTCACCAATGACGGAAATGCCTGTGGCAGCGGCGGCAGTATGCCTAAGCTGCACCGGCCATCCAGAACGGGTTGGTAGGCCGCGCCCAAGCCCTCGACGAAGACTCGAAGCCGTGTCAATGGAAACTGCTTTGCGAACGCTTTCGCGACAACGCTAATCACTGCGGTCGGAAAGAACACATCGATCACCACCGAGAGCTCTGCCTCGACACCTGAAGTCATAAGCCTGGCTCGAGCTTTCAGCGCGTCTACCCCTGCGACGATATTGCGGGCGTCGGCGAGCAATAACACACCCTCTGGCGTGAGCTTCGGGAATCGGCCCGAACGGTCGAACAGAACCACCCCTATTTGCTCGTCCAGTCCGCCCACCCAGCCGCTGACCGCTGACTGGACCCGATTGAGCTTCCGGCCCGCAGCCGAAAAGCTGCCCTCGTCCACGGCGGCTATGAAGGTTCGGAGCTGATCAAGAGAAACGCCATCGAGCATTGGTAGGTATTCCATCTCCATTAGCGATAGTTTGCATCTCAATATACCGTCTTCTCAGATTCATCGCGAGTCGTCACCATTCCTTTTCTCGCAGCAAGATTGCCCGCGAAGAGCAGTCGCTCCTTCGGCGGGTTGAAGATTCAAGACGGTCCATCCTAGGAGTTTCTATGACTTATTCCATCATCGGCAGCGGCAGTGTCGGCACTGCCTTAGCCCGTCAATTCGCCCGAAGCGGCATCACCGTTGGCATCGCTAACACGCGCGGGCCAGAGTCCCTTGCGTCGATGGCCAGAGACCTAGGTGACAAGGTCGTTCCCCTGACGCTGCAAGAAGCACTGAAGGCCGGCGTGGTCATCCTGGCAGTCCCATTTTGGTCGCACCGCGAGGTCGCAAAGGCCACCCCGACGTGGCAGGGCAAGGTCGTCATCGACGCCACCAACGCCTATGGCGTGCCATTGTCCGACCTGGACAATCTGCCTTCTTCGGTGATCGTGGCAAAGGCGCTGCCAGGTGCACACCTCGTGAAGGCATTTAATCACTTACCCGCAGGTGTGCTCGCGCAGGATCCGGTCACCGCCGGGGAGCGTAGGGTGATCTTTCTGTCGGGCGATGACGAAGGCGCGATCGCGACGGTCGCCACCTTGGTCCGGCAACTCGGCTATGCACCGGTCAGTCTCGGCAAGATCGCGGAAGGTGGTCAGCTTGTGCAGGCGCGGGACACGAGTTGGGCTCCCCTGATTTTCCAAGACCTGTTCAAGAAGGAGAAGTAAGCTATGTATGACCATGTAATCTGGCCCGAGCGGTTTGACCCGAAAACGTGGGCCATTTACGCACTCAACGACATCGACGTGAAAGCGCCGCCCGAAGTTGTTTGGAGGTTACTCGTCGACGCGGAGAACTGGTCGAGCTACTTCCCGCCGGAGGATCAGGTCAAGATCCTGTCCGGTGAGTCCGAACTGGCGCTTGGAACCGAATACAGTCGGGTGACGGTTGGCTTTCCGATGAGCCTTGTCGTGATTGAGTTCGAACCCTTCCGGCGGCTCGCGTGGGCGACGACGGTGGACTGCGACGAGACCCGTTCGAGCACCTACCACGGTTGGGTCATCGCGCCGACGGACGAACGTTGTCATGTTCTGACGGAAGAGACGCAACGAGGTCCCTGGTTCCTGGATGTACTCGGACACAAGCATCCTGGTGGGCTTTACCGCTACCATCAGGACTGGGTTGAACGCCTCGCCCGCGCAGCAGTGGCGGAATCAGGAAAGCAGGCAGCTTGACACGTTTGACTGGAAGCCTTGGAGCGCTGCGGCAGGCAGCGCCATGTCGCTTACGCTTTACGTCCGACGGTGAACCGTGCCCTGATATGACGAGGCGTTTCAAGCCCGAGATGGCTGAACAAACCGAAGTCTGAGCGGCGGCCTGGACAGCATCGGTGTCTGTGCGGCCAGTTTGAGACGTTCGACGCAGCAGCCGAGATGGTTGACAATCGGGGTGCAAACACCAGATCGTGCACGTCATCGACTGGCCTTTACAGGTCATCTCGTCAAAGGGTCATGCGGACGGTCCCTGCAACTCCAAAAACGCCGCACTTTATGTCAGTCTCCTTGAAAACTACGTCCCCTGTTGCTCTCGTCACCGGCTCGACCTCTGGTATCGGTGCCGCCATCGCGCGGCGACTCTCGAAGGACGGATTCTCAATCGTCCTGCATTCACGCAGTTCGGCCGCTGCAGGTCATGCGTTGGCCCAGGAACTTGGATCGGCAGTTTATGTGCAAGCTGATTTGGCCGATGACGCGGACAGAGTCAAACTCATCCGGGAAGCGATTGCCGTATGGGGCCGACTCGACGTTCTGGTCAATAACGCGGGGATCAGTCGCGTAATCCCCCATGCAGATCTGGCAGCAGCGACGCCGGACGTATGGCACGAGCTGCATGAAGTCAATGTCATTGCGCCGTTCCGCCTGGTAACCGAAGCGCAATCCGCACTCCGTGAAGCGGCCATACGAGGGAAGGCCGGTTGTGTCGTCAACGTGAGTTCACATGCCGGCGTTCGACCAAAGGGGGCGTCCATTCCTTACGCGGCGACGAAAGCGGCGTTAAACCACGTTACCCGCTTGCTCGCTATTTCGCTTGCCCCGGATATTCGGGTGAATGCTGTCGCTCCTGGTTTGGTGGATACACCTTTAACGGCGGACTGGACGCAAGCTCAGCAACTTTGGAAGGAACGGGCACCCATGCGTAGGGCCGCTAGTCCAGAGGATATTGCTCAGGCTGTTGCATTTCTCGTCGCCTCAGACTATCTGACGGGGGAAATTCTGCTCTCGGATGGCGGGTTGAATCTCACCTAGCAAGCGCGTGACGACTGACTGCTTTGGAGAGGGTTGCCGGAAAGTCAGTTCTTTCCACTATCCCGGCTGACGAAACCGTTCCGGCTCATAAGTTGGCGTCTGCTCGACACGACACACACGTTGGGATGATCAGTTGACAAGCACCAGCAATGCCCCGGCGGAAGGGTGTCCTGCCATGGAGAAACTCCCGCTATGTTGTTCGACGTATGCTTTGCCGTCGATACTAATCAGGTCGGCGTCACTGCCGTTACGAGTCGCCCAGTTCTGGTAAAGCGTGCGCGCGCTGGCTTCAACACGAACATCGCAAGCAGTGCCGTTGCGAAGTCCAGCGCGATCGCACAGCCGAACACCGGCACCCAGCTACGTGTATGTTGATGGAGCAGCGCCGCAAGCGGACCGCCGAAAATCGAGCCGATCCCGAACGAGATGTAAAGCCAGCCATAGTTCGCAGTCGCGAAGCGCGTGCCGAACGTATCGGTCAAGGTCGACGGGAACAGCGAGAAGATCTCGCCCCAGCCGAAGAACACGAGCCCCGAGAGCAGCACAAACAGCATCGCGTTGTCGCGCGTGAGCAGCCAGAGCGTCATGGCGACGCCTTCGAGCGCGAACGCGAAGCACATAGTGTTTTCTCTCCCAAGACGGTCCGATACCCAGCCGAACAATGGACGCGTGAGGCCGTTCGTGAAGCGGTCGATCGTCAGCGCGAGAGGGATTGCGGCAAGACCGAACACCACCATCTTGCTGACGCCGAAGTCCGCCGCGAACGTCGCCATCTGCGACGTGACCATCAGGCCCGACGTCGCCATCATTGTCATCATCACGAACATCAACCAGAACAGAGGCATCTTGAGGATTTCCGACGGACGAAAGTCGCGCTTCGCCCCGGCGACTTGGGCCGGGATCGCACTCGACAGGGTACCTTGCGTCGCGGGCGGCACGCGCAGACCTTGGGACACAATGAGACCCACCACTGCGAAGACGATCCCGTACAACCACAACGTTGCGTCGAGACCGTGCGAAGTGAGTGAAGCCGAGATCGGAAAAGTCGTGACGATCGCGCCCATGCCGTAGCCCGCCGCCACCACACCAGCCGCGAAGCCGCGGCGATCCGGAAACCAGCGGACCATCAGCCCGACCACGCCGACATAAACGATACCCGTCCCGAGGCCGCCCAGACCGCCGTACGTCAGGTACAGCGTCGTTGTCGAGCTGGCATATGAAGCGAGCACCCAGCTGACACCTGCGAGCAAAGTGCCGATCGAGATCAGAAGACGCGGCCCGAAGCGGTCGATCAACGCGCCCTGGAATGGCGAGAAAAACGCCTGCAGCACGATCAGCACCGAGAACGTGACCTGCACTTCCGGCAACGCGATCCCGAGCTTCGCCATCAGCGGTTTGGTCATCAGCGTCCAGACGTATTGGGGGCTCGAAATCGTCATCATGCACAGCAGGCCGAGGCCCAGTTGGATCCAGCGCGTATGCGCCGCGGACGACGTCGCGGCTGGGGAGGGGGTGTCGAGCGTCTGCCTGGGGGTATGCATTGCTTTCTTTCCGTTTCGAATGTCGCAGCTTTGCCGAGCACTTCTTTGAGTCACGCCGAACTTATTGTCCGATCGGCTGATTGGGGTCGGTGCTTTGCTGGGGTTTTGGTATGCAGGCCATGCAACACCGCGCTAATCGCGAGAAACGTGCCAAGCCAAGAAGAATGCCGTGAGGACAGCGTCATTCGGCGCAAAGCCAAGGAACGCCATCGGTGCGCGAGTTTGTTACGATTCGTTGACGGGACGTTAAAAGAGGGCGGGAAGTACAGTTGAAATGGGTGCTCGCTCCGCCTCGGTGCGTCGCGCGGTGGAGTGGCGCAGAGATGGGGCGTAAAACCGCAAATAGTGGGCATTGGCTTGTGCGATGCCGCGCCCTGAAGACAGTCAGTTGTCGGTCTCGACCGCGTACAATTCCATTCCGAGTGGATTCTCATTGACCCGTCGGGCGTCCTTCGTGCCGATCGCGATATCGATAGAGTGAGGCTTGCAACGCGGGACCGACTCGACGTCCACCGAGTTCATGCGGAACCTCTGCGTGGTCGCTGCCGCTCTTCTGTGAGAATTTATATATTTTACATAAGATAGATTAGCGACAAATGATATGTAGGCCCCAAGTTGTAATGTCGTATTTGGCCCAAATAGAAATGTCGTACCTGGCCTGTTTCCGGCTCATGCTTAACGTTCGTTGCCGAGCCGGAGGCGATCATGGACGAACGTGGATTG
>JAMFSK010000086.1 GCA_026225235.1 Burkholderiales bacterium | reverse complement strand
TCGGCTCGGTCGCCCCGCTCGAGTTCATTCCGGTAGCGGAACGATCAGGCCAGATCCTGCAGATCGGCTATTGGGTACTCGCCGAGACCTGCCGGCAACTGGCCGAGTGGGACCGCGACGGGCTGCCCCCGACCAAGGTCGCGATCAATCTTTCGCCGCATCAGTTGCGTCAACGCGATCTGGTCGCGCGCATGCGTTCGATCGCCGACGACGCCGGCATCGCGCCGCAGCGGATCATGTTCGAGATCACCGAATCGGTGGCGATGCAAGATGCCGAAAAAACCGCGGCGACCATTCGCGAGTTCCATACGCATGGGTTCGAGATCGCCATCGACGATTTCGGCACCGGCTACTCGAGCCTTGCGTATCTCCAGCAGTTCCGCGTCAAGCAATTAAAAATTGACCGCTTCTTTACCGACGGTCTCGACAAGCACGGCGATGAAGCTTACGCCATCGTTTCAGCGATCATTGCGCTCGCGCATTCGCTGAATATGGATGTGGTTGCCGAGGGCGTGGAGACGTCAAGCCAGCTCGAAAAACTCAACAGCCTGCTGTGCGACCAGGTCCAGGGCTTCCTGCTCGCCCGTCCGCTGACCTCCGACGCATTCGCCGCCCTGTTGCGCGGGCATATGACCACGCAAGCCCTGATCGTCTGAAGGACCGGACACGGCCGCGCAGCCGTTCCGCCGGGCTTCGCCCCCCTGAGGCAACAAATCGTTACGCGGCCTCATGCGAGGGGCGAGGCTATCGCGTTACTATGCAAGGTCATTTGCTCGCTGGAGGCCTTCATGAACGTGCCGACGCTGCGCGGGCTCGCGTTGCTTGCCGGTTTGTCATGTGTACTCGTGCTGCCTGCGCGCGCCCAGGTATCGGCGCCGCTGATTCACTGGCAGCTCGAGGTAATCGAAAACGGCGCGACGGTCGATACCTTCAAGGCCGATACCCCGCTTGAACAAACCCAGACCGAGACGCGCCAGCATGAGGCCACGCATGAGGTCGGCTGCGCGGACAAGCCGGCGGCACATATCGTGCTAACTCGCAGCATTGCCGTGACGCCGTCGTCGAGCGACGAGCATGGCGTGAGCTTCCTGATCGACGCGACCGAGATGCTGGAGGACCCGGCGGCCCAGCACACCAATGAAGGGTGTACCTTGCCGCCCCAGCCGCGCGTCGTGCATGCCACCCATCCTGCGCTGCTGGTCGGCAAGACGGGCTGGACGGACTGGCAGGTGGTCGCGCGCGACCCGGTGCTGGTCTATCGCCTGCAGGCCAGTGCGGATGCGCCGGCTGGGCCGGACGGGGCCAGCGGGGTGAGCGGGGTGAGCGGGGCTGCCGCGTCGCCGTCGGCCGACCCTGGCGTCCAACCCGCTGTCGATCAGTCGGTCGCCGCCCAGCCCGCTACGCCGCCGCTCGATCTCGAGCCTGATCCAGGTCCGCCCGATGTCACGGTGCCTGACGACAGCCCGTCCCAATAGCCGGAGCCCTTTACCCGCCTGCGCATGCGACATTCCGAAGACCCGACGCTGTTCGGCCGTGACGAGTTCCTCGCGGTCAGCTGGAACCTGCACAAGGGGCGCACGCCGCTCGGCATGCAGGCGTTTAATGCCATGCGGGAGTGGATCCGGTCGGTGGGCGCGGATGCCTACTTCTTGCAGGAAGCCATGGCTCGCCGCGTGCCGCTCGCTGCGAGCGAAGCCCGCTTCGGCGAGGCGATGGAGGCGCTACCGGCCGACCTGTGGGATTGCCAGGCCACCGAGATCGCGAAGTCGCTGCGGCTCGAACTGGCGCTCGGACAAAACGTGTTCCGGCCCTCGTGGCGACACGGCAATGCCATCCTTTCGCCCCACCCGCTCGATCTGGGCGGACGCTGGGACATCTCGGCTCATCGCTTCGAACGGCGCGGCCTGTTGGTCGCACGGGTCAAGTTCCAGGGGCGCGACGTCAACCTGCTGTGCGCCCACCTCGCGCTTACGCGGGCGGCCCGGCTGCGTCAGATGACCTGGATTGCTCACTGGATCGAACGCGATGCGCCGACCGGCCCGCTGGTGCTGGCGGGCGATTTCAATGACTGGAAGAACGACTCGGTGCCTTTGTTCGGCGCGCTCGGGCTGGTCGAAGTCGCGACCGCACTCGGGCGTCCCGGCAAGACATTTCCGGCGTTCTCACCGACCCTGGCGCTCGACAAGATGTTCGTGCGCGGTTTTACACCGGTCGACCTGATCGAACCGGATCGCCGCACGGCCTGGCTATCCGATCATCTGCCCTATGTCGCGCGGCTCAGGCCGGCCTAGCCGGCCGTGCCGTCGCGGTGCAGTAGCGGTGTGAGATTGCGTGGCACGTCAGGACCCGACGACTCGATGATCACGCGCTCGATGTCATCGAACGATACGGGCTTGACGAAATGGTGATCGAACCCGGCCTCGTGTGAGCGCAGGCGGTCGCTCGCCTGCCCGTAGCCCGTCAGCGCGATCAGCAAGGCACCGACGGTGTCCTCGCGTTCACGCATCGCACGTGCGATCTGGAAGCCGTCCATGCCGGGCAGACCGATATCGAGGATCACGACTTCCGGAGCAAAGCCGGACGCCGCGTCGAGTGCCGCAAAGCCGTCGTGCGCGACGCGCACTTCATGGCCCAGTGTTTCAAGCAAGAGTGACATGGCCGAGGCCGCGTCGACGCTGTCGTCGACCAGCAGCACCCGGCGTGTCTGAACGGCGTCAGCCACGACTGCTTCCTTTGGGAGAGTAATTGCGAGATGGCTCGCGGGCATCAGGCTCTGCGGCCAGATGGCGATAAATTCGCTGCCCTGGCCGATGCCCGCGGAGTGCGCTTCGATGCGGCCGCCATGAAGTTCGAGCAAGGTCTTGGCGATCGGCAAGCCGATGCCGAGACCGCCTTCCGAGCGCTCGAGCGAGTTTTCCGACTGTACGAACAATTCAAAGATATGCGGCAGCATGTCTGCCTCGATACCGATCCCGTTGTCGCGGACATGAATCGCGATTTCACCGGGGCCGAGCTCGGCCGACAGGACGATGGTCCCGTGGTCGGGGGTGTACTTCGAAGCGTTTGACAGCAGATTGCCGATCACCTGCGCGATCCGGACAGCGTCGCCGAGCAGCATGGCCGGGGTGGGCGGAAGTTCGACGCGCAAGGTGTGGTGCTTCTTGTCCATTGCCGGCCGCACGGTCTCAATCGCGGCAGACACGGCGGTCGCGAGATCGACCGATTCACGCTTGAGCGTGATCTTGCCCTGCGTGATGCGCGAGACATCGAGCAGGTCGTCGACCAGGCGGCTCAGATGTGTGACCTGGCGCGATACGATCATGCGTGCGTCGTCGAGCACATCGGGCGAGAGAGACTTGCGCGGGTCCATGATTTCCACCGCGTGGCGGATCGGCGCGAGCGGGTTGCGCAATTCGTGCGCGAGCATCGCCAGAAACTGGTCCTTGCGACGATCGGCCTCACGCAGCATCAGTTCATGAGTCTTGCGCTCGGTGATGTCGGTCGCGATCCCGGCCAGCCGGTAGGTGCGACCACCGCTATCGGCGACTGGGAAGGCGCGTTCGCGCACCCAGCGCACGCTGCCGTCGGGCCGCAGGACCTGATATTCCTCTTCGTAATGCCCTTCGCGCCGCAGCACCTCATAAGCCTGCGCGACCCGCACCGCATCGTCAGGATGGACGCCCACGCTCCGGTGGGCCTCGCCGTGCGTCGGCGTGACGGGCTCGCGCCCCCAGAGCGTGCGATAGGCCGGGCTGACATACAGCAGCGTGTCGGTCGCCGGATCGAGCATCCAGAATACGTCGTCGATGTTCTCGGCGAGCTGGCGGAAACGCTCCTCGCTTTCGCGCAAGGCGACTTCGGCATGACGCAAGCGCAGTAGTGCTCGCACATTGGCAATCAGCTCGGCCGGTTCGATCGGTTCGGTCAGGTAGCTGTCGGCGCCACCGTCGAGCGCACGCACCTTGTCGATCGTGTGGACCGCGGCGGCCGAGGTCTGCAGCACGAGCGTGCCTGCCGTCTGCGGGTCGAGTTTGATGCGCCTGCACACTTCCAGCCCGTTGATGTCGGGCAGCTTGACGTCGAGCAGCACGAGATCGGGGCAGCGTTCGCGGACCTTGGCCAGGGCCGCGCCGCCGGTCGCCGCTTCGATCACGTCAAAGCCCGCACGCGACAGCACGCGTGACTTCGCGTATCGCGCGCCATCGTTGTCGTCGACGTTGAGAATCAGGGTGGGCGCAGGCGTGCTCATCGGTGGCCGCCCTTGCTTTGGCGCGGCACTTCCGTCTGCGCGTAGCCAGGGTCTTCGGCCGTGTGCCTGACGTGCCCGGCGTGCGCAACGGTATCCGGGGCGAGGGTCATGATCGTACGCCGCGCGGAATCGGACCGGGCTGCGGGTGCGTCATGCGAAGGCGGGCGATCGTCGCTGCGCACGACCTCAGGGGCCGCGAGCCGGTCGAGCGCGGCGATCAGCATGTCGCGCGAGAGCGGCTTGACGTAGTAGGCATCGGCACCCAGCGCGTGGCCCTTGCGAGGGTCCTCGATATCGCTCGCCACGATCAGTGGCACGCCGTGGGTGCGCGGCGCCGCCTTGGTCTGCGCGAGCCACAGCCAGCTGTCTTCGCCGGCGAGCAGGATATCGAGCACGATGGCCTGGGGCGTCAGGCGCTGGAGCACGAGTGCCGCGTCGCGCAGCGTGGCCACCGAGACCGGCTGATAGCGCGTATTACGCAGATAGCTTTCATAGACGAGCCGGACCTGCGGTTCGTCCTCGACGATCAGCACCGTCAGCCGATCCGGATCAAGCGCATCGAGACTGGCGGGATCGAATTCGCTCAGGCGCGCGTCGGCATATTCGCGCGGCACCGTGGCCGAAAAGGTCGAACCTTTGCCGGGCTCGCTACTCAAGCCGATCTGCCCACCGAGCAGCATGCACAGCTTGCTGCACAGGGGTAGGCCAAGGCCGGTGCCCTTCACATGCTGCTGCATTGGATGCTCAACCTGGCCGAATTCCTCAAAGATCAGTTGCTGGTCATCCGGCGCAATGCCGATGCCCGTGTCGGAGACGGAGAACGTGACATGACGGCCGTCGGCGCCAAGCTGCGCACCGACGCGCACCTCGCCGCGCTCCGTGAATTTGAGCGCGTTCGAGACGAAGTTGCGCAGGATCTGCGCGATTTTCGCCTCGTCGGTATGCAAGGGCGGCAGCATGCTCGTGTCATCGAATACAAGGTCGACCGAATTGCCGACCAGCAAGGGCCGCAACATGCCGCGCAAGGCTGAGAACAGGTTCTCGATCTCGAATGTCGCGGGCCGGATCTCGATCTTGCCAGCTTCAATCTTGGCAAGGTCGAGCAGGTCGTTGACGATTTCGGAAAGATCTTCGGCCGCCTTGCGGATAAAGGTGACCTGGCGCTCCTGCTCGGCGCCGAGGTCACCATCGACATGCTCGAGCAGCAGGTTCGAGAGCGCGCGGATCGAACTGAGCGGTGTGCGAAACTCGTGGCTCATATTCGAGAGGAAGCGCGATTTCATCTCGTCGGCACGGCGCAGATGGTCGGCACGCTCGTCGAGTTCGGCGTAGAGCGCGACCACGCCCCGATTGGTGTCCTCGAGTTCCTGCGTCAACTGCGTGAGTTCGATCTGGCGGTCGCGCAGGTCGGCGAGCGCGGCCATCAGTTCCCGGTTCTGTTGCTGGACTTCATCAAAGGAGCGGCTCGGGCCGTTTGCCGCGAGTCGCTCGCCGAGTTGTCCGAGTATCTCGGGCGTGACGAGCGGTGCGGTGTCGGGAAGCAGCTTCTTGAGCGTGACGACCGTGCCTTCGCCGGGTTTCGAGTCGATCGAGCACTGATCCATCAGCCGCTGACTGCCGATGATGCCGATACCCATACCGGTGGTCGAGTGGTAACGGCCGCCGAGCAGGGCCTGCAGATCGGCGATGCCGTCGCCCTTGTCGGAGATCCGGACTAGCAGTAATTGCGGCCGCGAATTGCCTTCGATTTCGAAGTCCACGCGGCCGTTGCGCGCGTACTCGAACGCGTTGCGGGCAATTTCGGAGACCGCGGTGGCGATGCGGGTCTGGTCGAGCGCCGAGAAGCCGAGATGCCCCGCGATGTCGCGCGAACGCTGGCGTGCGGCGACCACCCCCTGCTCGTTATCGATCGTCATGCACAGGATCCGCAACCGCATCGGGACGTCCTTAAGCTTGGGTGGCTTTGACCACGACGACAGTCGCGTCGTCGCGTCGTCGTGAAAAATCGCGGTACAGCGTGGCGGCAATCAACGGAGCACGCTGATGCGACAGACCCGGGTAGCGGGCGATGTCCCAGCGTGTCCCGAGGCCGTCGGAATGCATCACCAACATGCCGCCGCTCGGCCAGTTGGCTTCGAATTCCTGCGTCTTGCGCATCGCGTGGCCGACGATGCCATTATGCGAGACAAGCTGGCGCGATTGGGTGCTGCCGGGCACGCGCGTGCGTCCGCTGACGCTGAACCCCGCATCGCGCTCGTCGATCACGCACGCGCTGATATTTCCAATGCCGGCGAAGATGACGCGCGCCGCGCCGAGGTCAATCCGGGCGACCGCCGCCGCGGCACCCCGCGTCGGCCGCAACGCCTCGTGCATGCGTTCGAGCAGTTCGCCCGGAGCACGACCCGGCAACGCATGCAGGACTTCGATCGCACCAGCCGCCGCACGGTGTGCATCCGGGCCGTGGCCGAGGCCATCGACGACCAGCAAGCTCAGACCCTTGGCGTCCGCCACCAGAGCCCACGCGTCGCCGCACATTGTTTCACCGGGATAACAGACTCCGACCCCGCCGATCTCGACGGGCCCCAAGCGCTCGTCCGCAGGGGGCGAGGATCCGGTGCCTCCTGTCTGAACAAACGCGCGAATCGCCGTGCCCGCGTCCGGCTGCGAATACACCGATAACTCATCGGAGAGTCGCCGGATCGCGCCGAGCCCGTTGCCCGGGGTCCCCGTCGACGAATGCCCGTCGGCGAAGGCCGCCTGAAGGTCGCCGATGCCGGGCCCATTGTCCAGCGCGAAGAGCTCGATGCCAGCCACACCCGAGGCGCCAGGGTAGCCGCCGTACGGGTCAGCGCTCGCTGCATAAAGCCCGCGCACGAGAATCTCGCCCTGGCCCGCATGCTTGAGAATGTTCGTGGCAGCCTCCGTGACCACCAGGGCGACGCGGCCCGCGTCCGTCTCGTCGAGCCCTACTTTGCGTGCCGCCTCGACCGCGCCGCGGCGTGCAAACGCAATATCGCTCGCATCGGCAATCGCGAAAGCCGTGTGATCGGACGGTACATTGTTCAAAACAGCTTCCATTTTGTAATCATGACAGTCGTACCCTGGCCGGGTTGCGACTCGATGCTGAACTCGTCGCACAGGCGTTTGGCGCCGCCCAGGCCAAGCCCGAGGCCGCCCCCCGACGTGAAACCATCCTGCATGGCCCGGTCGAGATCAGCAATACCCGGGCCATGGTCGATGAAGCTCAGTCGAATCCCCTTGCGGGCCCCGTCGCGGATCACCGCGACCTGCGCGTCGCCGCCACCGCCGTAGCGCAGCGTGTTGCGCGCGAGTTCGCTCGCCGCGGTCACGAACTTGGTCTGTTCAATCAGCGAGAAGCCTTGGGCGACGGCGTGTTCGCGCACCATCTGGCGCAGTCGCACGATTTCCTCGTCTGAGCGAAGGCCGTGGGTGGTCAGCGAGACGGTCTCGAATGGCGCATATCGGTCAAAGGAATTCATCGTGGGGCTCGCAAGGCGCGCATCTCAACGCTCTGCCTGAAGGAGCGCCATGCCCCGTTCGACATTCAATGCCGTGCGCACGCCCGAGAGCGTGAGCCCCAGCTCCACCAGCGTGATGGCGACTGACGGCTGCATGCCGACCACCACGGTCTGGGCGTCGAGTACGCTCGCCATCGCCGCCGTGTTGCCGATCATGCGGCCGATAAACGAATCGACCACGTCTAGTGAGGAGATGTCGATCAGGACGCCATGCGCTTTGTCCCGCACGATGCGATCAGTGAGGTCTTCCTGCAACGTCATGGCGAGCCGGTCGTGCATGTCGACCTGGATCGTGACGATCAGGAACCGCCCCATCCGCAGAATCGGAATTCTCTCCATGGGGTCGGTTTACCGGTAATCCTGCAGCAGGGGGGCGGGCGTGGCCGGCGCGGCGTTGGGCAGCGAGCGGCCGGTGCGTTGCAGAGCAATGATGAACGCATCGGCAAGCGTCGACTTGGTGATCACGTTCGTCAGGTTGACGCCGAGATGGACGATGGTCTGGGCGATTTGCGGGCGAATGCCGCTGATGATGCAGTCGGCTCCCATCAGGCGAGCCGCGGCCACAGTCTTGAGCAGATGCTGGGCGACCAGTGTGTCGACGGTCGGCACGCCGGTGATGTCGATGATGGCGATCGAGGCGCCGGTCTCGACGATTTTCTGCAGCAGGCTTTCCATCACGACCTGGGTGCGCGACGAGTCGAGCGTGCCGATCAGCGGCAGGGCGAGGATCCCTTCCCACAGCTGAACCACCGGCGTCGACAGTTCGAGCAGTTCCTGCTGCTGGCGCGCGATGATCTGCTCGCGGCTCTTCTGGAAGACTTCCATCGTGAAGAGGCCGAACGAGTCGAGCAGCAGATTGATCGACCACGTCAGCGCAGCGAGCTGGGTCGGATCGTCGGCGAGCACGGTGCGCAACTGGCCGAACAGCGGCTGCTTGAGCGAGAACACGAAGGTCGCCGTCTCAACTGGCGAGAAGCCCTGCCGCGCGCGCTGCGCCGAGATATCCGCGAGAAAGGCGCGTAGCGCGTCCCAGTCGGAGCGATGCGGGTCGAGGGACGCGGCGTCGTCGAGCGCGCTAATGAAGGTCGCCAGGAAATTGCGAAATTGCTCGCGTATCTCGGTCTCGCTCGTCAGCCCACGTCGTGAGGCCAAGGCCAGATGCTGTGTGAACCAGGCGTTGAGGACTTCGTCCTTGTGCGCGGAGAGAATCTGGGCGAGGCGGCTGCCGTCCGATGCATCCATGAGTGTTCCCTTTGGCGTAACGCGCGGCGGCCAGGCGCCACACGGTGTCGAAAAAGTCGTCGCGGCAACGCCGGCATGAAGCCAGCACAGGCGGTCAATGCGACCCGCGTCGAGTAAGCGTCGCGCACTGTAGCATGGGCCGAACGGCCATAACAGGCTTCGGCAGGGGTTCGCCGAAATCTCGTCAATCCCATGTCCATAAAGGGTTTGCGTCGATTGGGGAGGGGCGGTTTTTGCCGGTTCAGGGTTAACGTTGGCAGCCCGAGTCGGTCGTTTTTGCCGGACGACGATTTCAATGGGGCGTCACTTCAGGGGCCGCGCCGAAGTGCGACCCGTCCTCCGGTCTTGCGCCGCGTTCGTCTCGGGACTTACCCGAGGTCGGCTTCGCTACGTTCTTGTGATGCATTGTCCGTTCACGGCGGTAACGGTCCTCGCAAACACAGCGTGCTCAAGGGGATGCCACGGATTACCGCGCTAATTAT
>JAMFSK010000085.1 GCA_026225235.1 Burkholderiales bacterium | reverse complement strand
TCGGCTTGACGCTCTTCACCAGTGCCTATCTGGCAGAGATCTGGCGCGGTTGTGTCGACGCCATCCCGAAGGGGCAATGGGAAGCGTCGTCGAGTCTTGCCATGAGCTTTCTTGAACAGCTTCGCCATGTAATCCTCCCGCAGGCGGCGCGCATCGCGATCGCGCCGACCGTCGGATTTTCGGTCCAGGCAATCAAGGACACGGCGCTTGCCTCGATCGTCGGCTTTGCCGAACTAACCCGCGCCGGCACCGTGATCTCCAATGCGACTTTCCGGCCGTTTCTGGTCTATGGCCTGGTCGCGCTGATCTATTTCATCCTCTGTTTCCCGCTGTCGTGGTACGCACGCCGGCTGGAAAGGAAGCTCGCATGGCATTGATCGACATTCTCGGCGTCGAGAAACACTTTGGCACCCACGCCGTCCTCAAGGGTATCGACCTGTCGGTGCGCGCCGGCGAAGTCGTCTCGATTATCGGACGCAGCGGCTCGGGCAAAAGCACCTTGCTGCGCACGCTGAACGGACTGGAAAGCATCGACGCCGGCTCGATCAATGTCGACGGCGAACGAATCGACGCACGACACGCCGACCTGCGCGCCTTGCGGCTTAAAGTCGGCATGGTGTTCCAGCAATACAACCTGTTTCCGCACATGACTGCGGGACAGAACGTGATGCTCGCGCAGAAGGTGGTGCGCGGCACCCATCCGGCCCAGGCCCATGCGCGGGCCGAACTCGTGCTCGAACGCGTCGGCCTCGGTGACAAGTTCGACGCCTACCCCGACCAGTTGTCGGGCGGTCAGCAGCAGCGTGTCGCGATTGCGCGCGCCGTCGCGATGGACCCGACCGTGCTGCTCTGCGACGAAGTCACCTCGGCGCTCGACCCCGAGTGGGTCGGCGAGGTGCTTGCCGCGCTCGAAGCGCTCGCCGCGGACGGCATGACCCTCATCCTGGTGACCCACGAGATGCGTTTCGCGCGCCGCATCAGCGACCGGGTCGTCTTCATGCACGAGGGGCGCGTGTGGGAGACGGGGCCACCTGAAAAGCTCTTCACGGCGCCCGAATCGGTAGAGTTGCGGCGTTTTCTGCAGTAGGCGGCGCGGGGAGCGCCAGTGGGGTCCGGCATCAGTCTGAGCTGGGACCGGGACTCGGCCGGGGCCGACCTGCTCTGAGCTCGACGCGATCTCGGCCTGCCCCCAGCCCGATCCCGACCCGACCTCGATGCCCGCTGTAACTCGGTTGTCACACGATCGACCTACGGGCAAATGTCGCGCTGCACGATGGAGAACATGCGTTGCCGAATAACTTCAATTCGCCCGCCGGTGATACGATCCTCGTTCTCTCACTCTTGCGTTGCGGTCCCCTCCGATGAACCTGACGCCTCGCGAAAAAGACAAGCTGCTGATCTTCACGGCCTCGCTGCTCGCCGAGCGGCGCCGCGCCCGCGGCCTGAAGCTCAACCACCCGGAAGCGGTCGCGCTGATCAGCGCAGCGCTCATGGAAGCCGCCCGTGACGGCATGACGGTCGCCGAAGTCATGCACTACGGTACGACCCTGCTCAAACGCACGGACGTGATGGAGGGCGTCCCGGAGATGATCCCGGACGTCCAGGTCGAGGCGACCTTTCCGGACGGCACCAAGCTCGTGACCGTGCACCACCCGATTCCCTGACGCTGACGGCTGCGCGCCGCGACTACTCGTGAGCAACGATGCGAAGGCAGCACGCTGCACCGCCACGATGCATGCAATGCGGCAGCCTGTCAGCCAGGCTTTAACGAATTAGCCTACAACGAAGCAGGCTGCACGCGGCCCCGACGCGCGCCCACCACTGGAGCTCCAGATGATTCCCGGCGAACTGCTTACCGACGAAGGCGAGCACGAACTCAATGTAGGCCGGCCCACCACAAGTGTGACGGTGGCCAATACAGGCGATCGACCGGTACAGGTTGGCTCGCACTACCATTTCTACGAAGTGAACCCGGCGCTGGAGTTCGATCGTGAGCAGGCACGCGGTTTCCGGCTCAACATCGCCTCGGGTACCGCGGTGCGCTTCGAGCCGGGCCAGCAACGCACGGTCGAACTGGTCGAGCTGTCCGGTGACCGGATCGTTTATGGGTTTAATGCAAAAGTGATGGGCAAGCTCTGAGTGTCACGCCCAGGTGCGGGTGCCCAGTTAGTTGGCGCCCCGGCGCCTGTCGTCGGCAACGCGCAGGCGCGTGTCGGCGTGCGCGATGCTGCCCCCGACGAGACGCCACCGCGCGGGACCGCGCCTGCGGCTTGTTCATTTTCGATTGATTCGATGCAGGACCCGTCGCACCGGCATTCGGCGCGACGGCCAACCCTTTCAAGGACCATCTGACCATGGCTCTCAAGATCGGCCGCCGCGCCTATGCGGAAATGTTCGGCCCGACCACCGGCGACCGCCTGCGCCTTGCCGACACCGAGTTGTTCATCGAGATCGAGCGCGACTACACGACCTACGGCGAAGAAGTGAAATTCGGCGGCGGCAAGGTGATCCGCGACGGCATGGGCCAGTCGCAGCGCACCGCGAGCGAGGTGGTCGACACCGTCATCACCAACGCGGTGATCATCGACCACTGGGGCATCGTCAAGGCCGACATCGGCCTGAAGAACGGCCGGATCGCCGCGATCGGCAAGGCCGGCAACCCGGACATCCAGCCGGGCGTGACGATTGCGATCGGCGCGGCGACCGAAGTGATCGCCGGCGAAGGCAAGATCGTCACGGCGGGTGGCATCGATTCGCACATCCACTTCATCAGTCCGCAGCAGATCGACGAAGCGCTCGCCTCCGGCATCACGACCATGCTGGGTGGCGGCACCGGCCCCGCGACCGGCACCAATGCGACGACCGTCACACCCGGCCCGTGGCATCTTGAACGCATGCTCCAGGCCATCGACGGCTGGCCGATGAACATCGGCTTGCTCGGCAAGGGCAATGTGAGCCAACCGCAACCGCTCATCGAACAGATCGCGGCCGGCGCGATCGGCCTCAAGCTCCACGAAGACTGGGGCACGACGCCGGCTGCAATCGACTGCTGCCTGTCGGTGGCCGAAGAGACCGATACGCAGGTCGCGATCCACACCGACACGCTCAACGAAGCCGGCTTCGTCGAGGCCACCGTCGCCGCGTTCAAGGGCCGCACCATCCACACGTATCACACCGAAGGGGCGGGCGGGGGTCATGCGCCCGACATCATCAAGGTGTGCGGCGAATCGAACGTGCTGCCCTCGTCGACCAACCCGACCCGGCCCTATACCGTCAACACGCTCGACGAACACCTCGACATGCTGATGGTGTGTCACCACCTTGACCCGTCGATCGCCGAAGACATCGCCTTTGCCGAATCGCGGATCCGCCGCGAGACCATTGCAGCCGAAGACATCCTGCACGACCTCGGCGCGCTCTCGATGATCTCCTCCGACTCGCAAGCCATGGGGCGCGTGGGCGAAGTCGTGATGCGCACCTGGCAGACCGCGCACAAGATGAAAGTGCAACGCGGCAGCCTGTCGGGCGACACTGCTCGCCATGACAATGCACGCGTGAAGCGCTACGTCTCGAAGTACACGATCAATCCGGCGATCACACATGGCATCTCGCATGAAGTCGGATCGATCGAACCGGGCAAGTGGGCCGACCTCGTGCTTTGGGACCCGGCGTTCTTTGGGGCAAAACCGACCATGATCCTCAAGGGCGGCATGATCGCCGTGGCGCTGATGGGCGATCCGAACGCCTCGATCCCGACACCGCAACCGGTGCACTACCGTGACATGTTCGCGACACGGGGCGGCGCGCTTGGCCGCACCTCGCTGACCTTCGTGTCGCAGATGGCTTTCGACGCGCGAATCGCCGATCGCTATGGCCTGGCCAAACGCACCGTCGCCGTGAAGAACTGCCGCAACATCACCAAGTCGCAGATGATTCACAACAGCTGGCAGCCGAAGATCACGGTCGACCCCGAGACCTACCAGGTCGTGGCCGATGGCGAGTTGCTGACCTGCGAACCGGCGAAGTCACTGCCGCTCGCCCAGCGGTACTTTTTGTTCTAGGCGCGCCGAACACGACCCGCCGTCTTGCAAGACCGAGGCACCTGATGCGAACGCTTAACCGATTGATCCCTCCCGGCACACGGCTCGCCAAGCCGCTGCTTGCGCGTGCGGCCACGCTGACGCTTGCCTTTGACGACCGGAGAAAAAGTCGGCTCGTCACCACGCTCGACAGCGGTGAGGACATCGGCCTGCTGATGCCGCGTGGGACCGTGCTGGGCGAGGGCGATATCCTCGTAGCTGAAGATGGCGGCCTCGTACGCATCGTTGCCGCGCCGCAGCCGGTATTGCGCGTGACCGGGTCGAGCGCCGGCGCGTTGACGCGGGCCGCTTATCACCTTGGCAACCGTCATACGCCAGTCGAGATCGGCGACGGTTATCTTCAGATCGAAGACGACCCGGTGCTCGCCGACATGCTGCGACGCCTGGGTATGAAGGTTGAACAGATCCAGCACCCGTTCACACCGGAAACCGGCGCGTATGGCGGCGGGCACAAGCACGGCCACGACGAGACATTCGCCGAGGACTATGCCGTTGCGCAGAAGGTGTTCGACGAACATCACGGGCATGAACCGGGTCACGAGCATGACGACGATCATGGGCATTCGCATAACCATGATCATGCCCACAAGCACGCTGATGATCACGAGCACTCGCATGACCACGATCATGCGCATGCCCACAAGCACGCCGACGGTCACGCCCACTCTCACGACCATGATCATGCGCACGGTCACAAGCACGCCGACAATCACGAGCACTCGCAGGACTGTGACCATGACCACGGCCACAAGCACGCCGATGACCACTCGCATGGTCATGGACACAAGCACTCACACGACTGACGCACCACCATGCAGACTGGCGAACTGATCGGCCTATTGCACCTCGCGTCGCCGGCGCTGCCTATCGGTGCCTTCAGCTATTCGCAGGGACTCGAGGCCGCGGTCGAAACCGGCCTGATCGTCGATGGCCCCACCGCGAGCGCCTGGATCGCGAGCGGTATCGAGCACATTCTTGCGCATGGCGAATTGCCGATGCTTGCGCAACAATTCCGACGCTGGGAACGTTTCGACGAGACCGCTCCCGATGCGCTCCTCACCGCCAACCGCGAGTTCCTCGCCAGCCGTGAATCCGCTGAACTGCGTCAGGAAACCGAACAGATGGGCTGGTCGCTCGCCCAGTTGTGCCAGTCACTCGAATGGGGTGACCCCGAGCGCCGCGCCGCCCTTGCCACGATGCGCCCACTCGGCCTGCCGACCGTCTTCGCCCTGGCGGCGCATGCCCACGGCGCCTCGCTCGAAGGCACCCTGACCGCCTACACATTCGGCTGGGCCGAAAACCAGGTCGCCGCCGCATTGAAGGCCGTGCCCCTGGGCCAGCTTGCCGGCCAGCGAGCCCTCGTGGCCCAGCGCGAACCCATCGCTCGCGCCGTCGCCACTGCGATTGCAACCCGCGAGGAGGACATCGCCACTTTCGCGCCCCTGCTCGGCATCCTCTCCGCACGGCACGAAACCCAGTATTCGCGGCTATTCCGCTCCTGACGCCGTCTCCTTCTTCACGCCACACCGCCAAACCGAACCGAGTACGCCATGAACGCACCCTCTCCCGTCCGCACCAAGAAACTTCCGCCGCTGCGCGTGGGCATCGGCGGACCGGTCGGCTCCGGCAAGACCACCCTCGTCGAGATGCTGTGCAAAGCCATGCGTGACCGCTACGACCTGGTCGTGATCACCAACGACATTTACACTAAGGAAGACCAGCGCCTGCTGACCGTCGCCGGTGCGTTGCCTGCCGAACGCATCATGGGCGTCGAGACTGGCGGCTGCCCGCACACCGCAATCCGCGAAGATGCCTCGATCAACCTCGAAGCCGTCGACCGGATGCTGACCCGCTTTCCGGACGCCGACATCGTCTTCATCGAATCCGGCGGCGACAACCTTGCCGCGACCTTCAGTCCCGAGTTGTCCGACCTCACCATTTACGTGATCGACGTCGCTGGTGGCGAAAAAATCCCGCGTAAGGGCGGCCCTGGCATCACCAAGTCCGACCTGCTCCTGATCAACAAAACCGATCTGGCACCGATGGTCGGCGCGTCACTCGAGATCATGGCGTCCGACGCCAAGAAGATGCGCGGCGAGCGCCCCTTCGCCCTGTCGAATCTGAAGTCGAAACAGGGCCTGCAGGACGTGGTGTCGTTTATTGAAAAGAAGGGGTTGCTGGTGGCGTGATCGGTTCGAGAGTCAATTAGGCCAAAGGGCTGCGGCGATTCGTCGCGGTCCTTCTTGTTTCTCGGAAGAGTGCGTTTCTGCAGGCTTGCATGGTCAATCTCGGGTATGCCCCTGGCAGCCACGGCAGCGGTAAAATTGCGCGTCAGGCAAAGTTATAAGGGTGTAGGCATGCGGATTTACAACGTGCATGACGCTAAGACCAATCTTTCGCGGTTGATCGAGGAAACGGCGAATGGCGGCGAACCATTCGTCATCGCGAAGTTAGGTAAGCCATTGGTCAAGGTGGTCCGGATCGATGCAGGAACCCCAAAGCCACCACGGCGCATCAGGTTCATGAAGGGGCAAATGAAGGTGCCGGCAGAATTTTGCACGATGGGCTCGGATGAGATCAGCGATCTGTTCGAGGGCAAATTGAGGTGAAGTTGCCGCTCGATTCGCACGTGTTTATTTGGGCTGGACTGGACCACGAGGCCCTACCCCGAGAGGCGAGCTGGTCGTCACTTATGCATGTACTGCAAGACGAAAGGCAGCTTCCATCTGCTGCTGTTCTCTGTGGGAGATTGAGAGAGAATCGATGATCGTCCGCCACTGCGAAACAACATAAATCTGGTTCGAAATAATTTCTTCAGCCCGCTCACCGGAAACTCTGAAGTAAGGCGCAACGGACCGTGCCAACTCCAGATCCATCGCATTGTCCGACTCGCTGATATTGAGCTTCAGCCCGTGGGCGCGGGGTACCGGGTTCATATCGAATACGGGAGAAAGTGCCCACCCCCGTCCCGGTTCCAGCAAGAAACCGTGGTTGCGCAGATGGTCATCGGTATTGGACACGAGCAGATTAAAGATGATGCGCGACCACAGCTCTCGCAGATCAGCATCGGTGCTCGCGCCGTCGGTCATCAAAACCTGCGCGATCTCCAGGTAGCTGGCGCCTGTCGAGGCGTCATCACCATCCTGATGGCCGGTCAGGTTCATCGCGGAAGCAAAGTGCCGCCGCCGGCCCTGCAACGTACGATCGAACCGCTTAACCAGGAAGGTGTGGTGAGCACTGCCGAACCGCCGGACCAGCGCATCGGGTACGTCAAGCCCGCAGGCCTTGGCCAAGGTGTAGACCACCATTTCCCAGGCTCCGACGTCATAGTCGTCCCGCACACTGGGAAACTTGGCGATCCAAAGGTGTCCTGTTGGATCGACCACGCTGGCCTTGGGACGTGCGCCCCCCAATGAACCGCCAGGTGCGATCAGCATGCGCAGCCATTCGTCGGCTTCGCTCGCCGTATTGTCTTCATCGCGCTCGAGGGCCAGGCTTGCGGCCTCTAGCGCGCGCAATTGCACAAACGGAGGCGCTGCAATGTCGTGCTGATCATCCAGGAACGGGCCTTCGTCGTCACGCCGAAAGCGCAGCGCACCGACGCGATATGCGTCATGAACGCCCATCAGGTAGTCCGATTCATAAAGCCGCGCCCTGGGATCGACCCGGCCGGCGCGCTGCGCCCGCTCCCGCCGCCGGCGCATTAACAGGCGCCCCCATCGATCCGGGCTGGCGTCACTGAATGCACCAAACGTCTCCTGTCCCTGTGGCGGATACTGTCGGCCCGTGAACCAACCGAGCCGCGGGTCGAGCTTGAGACCGGCCATGTCTGGCCGATTCAGCACTTCATCATCGAACTCGTATTCGAAGACTTCCTGGGCGGCAGCGGGATGCGTGTAAAGCCTGCCTAACCTCAGAGGCTCGGCAAGGCCGTCCCAATCTCCATAGACGGCAATAAGCCCGTTGTTCATCGCGCTGGCCCCTTCTTGTCCGGCTTGGGAAGCTTGATGAGAGAGGCTAGGCTGTCTGCACTGACGAACGTGTCATCTGCTGTCCAATTGCTCGCGACGGAGTGCTCGGTCTTTTCGGAAGGGGCAGACGTAGAGGTTCGACGCTTTGGCGCCGGGGCTGCAATTTGCTTTGTAGCGCGTGAGCGCCTTGGCAGTGCTGCATCCTGCAGGTTTCGGCCGAGGGGGTCGTCCTTCAGCAGGAGATCCAGGTCTTTGTCCGCGCCCAATACCTGCATGACGGCCAAATAGGCACCTATCGTGACCCCGGAACTGCCCTTCTCCAAACTCCGCAATGTGACTGGCGTCATTCCCGCCCGTTCCGCGACCTGCTTGCCGGTCAGGCGCCGGCGCAGGCGTCCCAAGCGCAAACGCTCCCCGAACTGCTGCAAGCGCAGCTCGGTGCTAGGTAGCAAGGGAGCGGTTTTTTTGGCCATAAAAGCAATATTACTACTCTAATTGGCCAAAATGGAAAGAATATTATGCTTTCATTCCCACTCGATTGTCAATCCAGTGGTTACAATCTGATGCACTTTACTGTAAAACCCGTACGCCAAGCATCCCCTTCATAGGACCAGCCTTCAGTGCGCGAACGAGCTACCTTTTCGAACGCGTACTCGATCATCCCGGTGGTGCCAATCAGCCGAAAGATCGGGCACGGCCTCGCAGATTGTCCTCCGCGATTCGCGCTTGACGCATTTGTGCGAGTATGCCGAGCACACTGTCGAGTATCCAGTCAAACTCAATGCTCCGTGGGCTTGAGCCTCTTACCCAGAAGGCGCCCAGCATCGCCATCGTCGGAGAGGCGCAACACGATATGCGGCTCAAGGTCGAATTCGCCAAGGTGGCCTATAGGCAAAGCACCGACATTGAGACAGCAGATGTACTGGAAACCTTCCGTCGCAGACGCACGCTGAGCCAACTGCAATGCCAGTCCATATTGCCTTGGATCAACGTCCGCGAACATGCTGCTGTCATGAACCAGAGAAAGAAACTTACCGCCGCGCCGGGCGCGCAAAGTCGCCATCATAAGATCAAAGCATAAAACGACCATCTGATCGACACCATCACTGCCACGCCTGTCAATTGCGAAGGTAAACTGATAGCCATCCCTGTTGACGTCTACTCCGAGCTTTCCCGGGACACCGTACAGTGCTGTCGCTCGACCCGAATCCGCGCCCACTTGGTCCGTACCCTAGCGATGCGCAAACTGCGCTCGCAGGTCCGCGTTCCAGTCCGTTCAGAATACTCTCCGTTATACGTGCAGCATATGCACAGCTCGCTGGCGAGGTTGAACCACGGTGGAACTTCACGCCTCGATGCCAATTCTCGGATTCAGCGGCGTGGGAAAGGCATACGGAGAACTGCATTCTCTTCTGACGCGCCGCTCGCATATCGATTCGGCACAGGCTTCCGCTTTTTGATTGCAAGCAAGCTCGGTTTGACGACGGGTATCGACATCGCTCGAGGTCCGCAGCAAAACGCGTTCTATGTTCGAGTGGGGAGTGCATGGCGATGAAAGCGCCCTCACACGCGCTTCGGATAACAGCAATGCGAATCCGAGCGCACCGCTAGTGGAGGCCGTATAGAAAAAAACGGGCGCTGTCCGCCGACACGCGCCCGCCGAAAGTACCACGACCACCACTCAACCTTTAAGTCCCGTCGCCGCCAGAAAGCCTTGTGTCACACGTCGCTGAAAAACCAGGTAAGCCAGCGCTACCGGCATCCCACCGAGCAACGCAGCGGCCATGTCCGACGCATATCGCACGCCATACGCGTCCTGCACCTGCGTCAACCCAACCGGCACGGTCATCATATTGGGCGTCGTCACCACGATGAAGG
>JAMFSK010000013.1 GCA_026225235.1 Burkholderiales bacterium | reverse complement strand
TCCGGTCTCGGGCACCAATCGACAATTCGCTCGTGCATTCCGTTAGCGACGAATCTTTGTCATATCAGTGCTTTAGTTCTTCTTTCAGCGCGTAAAGTTAACGCGCTGTCGCCATGGTTTTCGAACGATAAACACGGTCGAAAACATCGTCCCTTGACGACTCCTGCGAATCAGGGCGGGCAGCGGTTGAGATCGGGTGCCTGGCTTCCCATGGCCACACCAACAGTTTGCCCAATGGCTATTGCAGCATAAGCCAATGCTTCCGGGTCGGGCGAGCCGGGAAGTCTCGGCAACGATTGACGCAAGGTGACCGGGCAGAAGCGCGCGGTCGATGTATCGTTTGCCGGCATAGCGCTAATCCGAACATTGTCCTCTGCGGTATTTGCGAAGGCCGAGTTAAATGCGATTGCAATAGCGCTATAAAAAAGCAGCCGAGGTAGGTGCATGGGCGATCTCCGTTTCAATCAGATCGTAAAGCCCAAAAGCAGTGATCGTCAATGCCGCTTCAAAAAACGCAGTTCGATAAGTGACAAGCCCGCACTCGGCAGCACAAATAACCGGCGCACGTGAATATCTTAAAGATCGGTCGTACCGACCATCGGTTCGGTGTCCCCGTCTCGTATTTTCGCGGCAGCGACTTCCGCTATCTTCTCAGCGTTTTTACGGAAGGCCTCCATGACACTAATGACGTCTTCTTCAGCGCCGAAGTGGTCCTGGAGTGCTTCGTAGCTGACGCGGACTTTGTGGCGCTTGCCGTCTACGAGCAGGTCGAAGTGCAGCGTGCCGTGGCCGCCCATGTCAACGTGATCGAAAATCTGAATGTCAGACATAGGGCCTCCGGTAGTGATCGCGCCAGAAATCACGCGATTTTCGGCCGATCCGACGTGGCCACGAGTTTAATGTTTAACGCTTTGAGCAGCTTCGCCACAGTTTCGTAGCGTGGTTTCGACCCGGGCGTCAAGGTCTTATACAAGCTCTCGCGTCCCAACCCTGCATCAGTAGCGACTTTGGCCATGCCTCGGGCCTTGGCCACGTCCGCAATCGCCGCGAGCAGGAGATCAGGATCGTCTTCGTCAAGAGCTGCGCTAATGTATGCGGTGATTTTTTCCTCGCTGTCGAGATATTCCACCGGGTCGAATCGCGAGATGTCAGCTTTATTCAAGACTACTCCTTCTCGTTGGACGCCATCAAAGCCTTCGTTTTCCTGTCGTCAGATTTTGGAGCCGAGACGGTTCATTGTATCTACTCGGATACGTCATGCACGCGACGCGATCGGATACCCTATACGGGCACAAGCGTACGCCGACGAAGTGCCCCCCCCTCGGCCACCTCAATACACAGCTATGGACTACTTCGCCGCAGTACGCGCCTTCGTTCACGCAGCCGAGCTGCGCAGCTTCAGCAGGACAGCCGACGAAATGTCTATCAAGACCTCGACTGTCTCGCGATACATAAGCGACCTTGAGAAGGATCTTGGCATCGCCCTATTCAATCGTTCGACCCGCGGTTTGGTGTTGACCGAGGGTGGCCGCGTGTTTCGCGAGCATGCCCTCGTAGCGCTTCAGGCACTTGAAGACGCTCGCGAACTCACGTCATCGTTGAACCAAAGACCTCAAGGTCTGCTGCGCGTCACAGTCCCGGTCGCATTCGGGCACCGCCACGTAGTGCCCCATCTTGCATCCTTCATGCAGAAGTATCCCGACATCGATCTCGATCTCGTCGTCACGGATGCGACACTCAAACTCATCGAAGCCGGGATCGACGTTGCCATCCGCATTGGGGTGCTCCCCGATTCACAATTGATGGCCAAACGCCTCGCGTCGCACCGGCGCATCGTCTGCGGCAGCCCCGAATATTTTGAGCGACAAGGCAAACCCGTCACCCCCGAAGATCTTGTCGGACATGACTCCCTACGCCTGTCCTTGTTACCCGACGACAAATGGCTTCTGACCCGGCAAAGCAAAACACATGACACGCAAGAACAAACCATCGTCGAACTCAAAGGGCGCTTGCGCGCGGACGACTCCGAGGCGGTTCTCGAACTTGCGCTGGCGGGCTGCGGGGTCGCGTTGCTGCCGACCTGGCTCGCGGGTCCGGCTCTGCGCGACGGCCGCCTGATTCGCGTATTGCCGGAATGGGAAGCGCGCACCGGCCGCGACGAGCCGGCGATCTGGGCCGTCTATCCTCCCAAGAAAATCGTCTCGTCCAAGGTGCGCGCGTTCGTCGACTTTTATGCTGAAGTGGTGAGCGAGCCGCCGTACTGGGACGACGGCCCGACGCTCGATCCCGCTGCTTAATGAGCGAAGCGGATGTCGAGCGTGCGCAGGTAGGTCTGCAAACCGGCATCCTGAATCGGGATCACGTAAGCGTTTTCACTCGATTCGTTGAAATGCGCATGCCAGTGTCCGGGCGGTGTCACAAAGGCCATCCCGGGTTCCCAATCGACCCGAGTCGGGTTCGTGATATCGCCGTTCTCATCAAGCTCGGTGCCCACGAGCGTGTAGCAACCCGGCTGGCAGCCCGCGATGAAGTCGAGTGCGATCGATTGATGGCGGTGGGGCTTCTGCACGGAATTCGGCGTCACCAAACCAAACATCGCCCACAAAACGTGGGTGACGGTCCGCGTCTGCGGAAAGTCGACGTTCCCCAGAAGGATGCTGATCCGGCTACGCCGGCCAGCGTTGGCGTCTTCCGACACGCGACGCAGTTCAGCCTGAGCCCGGGCAGCTGGATACAAGGTCGCTGCGAAACGCGCGTGTACACCGGTCACACCAAGGTAGGTCAGCAGCGGGGCGTCGTTGACGTAGTAAAGGGTTGCGCTCGCGTTGACCGAGAGTAGGGCAGGAAGGCCACCGGGCAGGGTGAAGAAGTCGCCGCTCGCAAAGGGAAAGCGGGTGGCGCCCTGCGTGACCTCGCCCTCACCACTGATTACATAGCAAACCTGCGACGTCGCGTTGGGAGCGAGCGTCAGTTGCTCATCGGCATTGATCCGCAAGAAACTTGCGCTCAGGCCGGGGCCTGTCGCCGGGCTCGGGCAGCCAAGTTCGGCAGACAGGTCAAGCGGCACAATACGTGTCGGGCCATCGGCGTAAAGAGCCGGCGAGAAATTGCGGAAGGGCACCCGTGTGATCAGCTTCGCGCCGATCGGATTGGCGGACGAGCTGTATTCAAAATATTGGGCATCTTCCGTGGCGAACGACGCTTCGGCGAGATTTGCGGGGGACGTTTTATTCAGCATGGTCGGCTCCTATGGGTAATCAGAGCGTCGGGCGACCCTTGCTTGAATGGCTCGCGTCCGACGGATGAGCCCACTTTAGGGAGGCACTGGGTTCGCCAGAAGTGCCCGAAATCGAAATCTGATTTGCGTAAATCGGCCTTCTGTCCCCGCTAAGTCCCTGTTTTAGAGGGATTCCTCGTGCACGGTTGTCATAATTCCGCCGGAATTGCGTATTATGTGGCACCCGGAAACCAGATCGACCTAATCCGCGCATTCGTGCGGTGAATGGCGCCGCGGCTGGCCAAAATGTTTGGCCCAGACTGGCGGAGCAGGAAGGAATACAAGATGGATATACGTGTGCGACGAGTGCTCGACGAAGCGCTCGAACGAGTTCAAGGCCCCGACAGTTCACCTGCCGCATTCGCGGGCAACTATGCATTTTGTCTGGGGATTCTGATGGGCGCCTGCGCAAGCGGTGGTGTCTCGGAACGTGAGGCCGACGAAGAGCGAGCGCATTTGATGGCTCTCGCTGCTCTGTTCGAAGTTCGTCAGAAGATCAAGCTCAGTTTGCTGAACTAGTCTGCGGTCCAGGCGTTGACCGTGTTCTGAGTGGGATACGGATGCTTGAGTGCATCGCGCCAACCCCGATACAATCTGACAAAGCAAAAGGCCCAGCGGCGCAAGCCGCTGGGCCTTTTTATCGTATTTGATCAAGCGGGGAGGCCGCTGTGATTCGATGGGGCGTAATAGGGGTGGGTTACATCTCGCGACGATTTGCGCAGGGCCTGAAACACCTCGAAGGGGTCGAGCTCAGTTCCGTGTGGTCGCGCCGGCCCGAAACCGCGCAATCCTTCGCTGCCGAGCACGGGGGTCAGGTGTGCGAGAGCTTTGAAGCGCTGATCGAGAGCGACGTAGACGCGGTGTATATCGCAACGGCCCATACGTCGCACGCGGCATACAGCATCGCCGCACTGCGCAAGGGGAAAGCGGTGCTTTGCGAAAAGCCCGCCGCAATCAGTCTCGCGGAGTTGGACGGCGTGCTCGAGGTCAGCCGTGAAACGAACATGTTGTTCATGGAGGCGATGAAACCGCCGTTTTATCCGCTGTACACGCGCTTGCGCACCCATCTGGCCGCAGACCCGATTGGACAGGCGAATTTTGTAAGAGCGGGCGCCGGGGTCGCTAATACTCCCGCGGATCATGCGGCATTCGATCCCTTGCGGGCAGGCGGGGGACTGTTGGGAATCGGTATATATGAAGCTTTCCTGGCGGTCGACTGGCTCGGGGCGTCACACGAAGTTCAGACCCTGGGACGCGTGGCTGGGGGCATCGATATGTTCGCGAGTGTAAATAGCGCTCACGAACATGGCATCGCACAGTGGTATTGCGGTCTGGACTTGCACGGCCGCGGCGATGCACTGATCTGCGGGCCGCAAGGGAACGTGACAATTGAGGCGCCCTGGTGGAACCCGCAGCGCGCGACGATCACCTATGTGGATGGTCGCCACGTCGAGCTCGACGAGCCGTTTGTCGGGGGTGGCCTGAACTATGAGACACAGCACTTCTGCGAATTAATGCGCAGCGGTCTGGTCGAGAGCTCGATGATTACGCATTCGAAATCGCGGCAGATGATCGAAATGATCGACCGCAGCCGAGGCACGCTCGGGCTATCGACGTAAACCAGGAACCGCCGTCCCCGACGGATCTGCTTTGTGCCTGGGCGAGGTGCCTCAGGACGGGCCGGTCCATACAACCTCAGGGATCGAGTGACGACCGCAACCGCGGTCGTCAGATCGGCTTAGTGCCCACCGCCTCCGCCTCCACCGCCCCCACCACCATGGCCGCCGCCGGAGGCACCGCCGCCGCCGTGGCTGCCATGTCCACCGTCTGACCAATGGCCACCGCCATTGTGGCCGCCATGCCAGCCGCCATTGCCATGACCGCCATACCAAGGCCCTGCGTAGCAGCAGCGGCCGCCGTAGTAGCGAGAACCTCCGTAATAGCCGCCGCCGTAGAACCCATAGCCACCGCCGTAATAGACGTCCGCTGAGGGCGCGGCATACACACCGGCCGGTGCATACGGCCCACCGTAGGGGTAGGCCACACATCCGCCGAGCCCGATGGCTGCGGCGCAGGCTAAGCCCAACAATACCGGGCGAGCCGAAAACTTCATCAATGACTTCATGCTAGGTTCGCGCGCGGCGGGATCCGACGTTGTGTTGCGTCCCGAGATCGAACCGTGCGCCTTCTGGTTTCACATCCCGATTGGACACCCGATTCGCTCGCCGATTGCATCGATCGTGTAACTGTATTTTTCTGTGGGCGTTCAACGGGCGAGGTCACGCGGTCAAACTTCCGATCAAAGATGGGTTGGGGTCCATCAGGAACGGTAATAGCTGGACTCACTCACGCACAGCGCGTCAGATCACTACCGCCCAGCCGGTAGGAATGCCGTCAACGTCGTAAAATCGCTCTTTTTTCAACATGCGATAGTCGTCTTCTTGCCGACTTTCGCCATCGAACGCCCATGCCCCGCATCCTTTTCGTGTGTCTCGGCAACATTTGCCGTTCGCCGACCGCCGAGGCGGTCATGCTGCATAAAGTGGCCGAAGCCGGCCTGAATGACCATATTGAGATCGACTCTGCCGGGACGGGCGACTGGCACGTTGGCGAGGCTCCCGACGAGCGTGCGCGAAAATACGGCGCGCGCCGCGGTTACGACCTGGAGCCCTTGCGGGCGCGCCAGATCGAGCCTGAAGACTTCGAGCTTTTCGACCTCGTGCTAGGAATGGACGACGCCAATATGCGGGAACTGCGCCGACTATGCCCTCCGGAGTTCCAAAGCAAGGTTCATCTGCTAATGGAGTACGCCCCGGACGCGGGAGACCGCGTGGTGGCCGATCCGTATTTCGGCGGCGGCGACGGCTTCGACCGGGTGCTCGACGCCTGCGAACAAGCGTGCTCCGGCTTGCTGCGTACACTGCAGCGCGGCATGTAATGGCGCAAGATGGCGGTGGAGAATACCCAGAGGTGACCTTTGAACGGCGCTCCCCCGAGCAGAATCGGCTCAGTCGAGTAGACCTTACCGCCGATAAGGTTGACTAAATCCCTAGGGTATTTATACTTGATGAAAATTGTCGAGAATACGGGTCGCCCACCATCATGAGACTCACCACGAAAGGCCGTTTTGCCGTCACGGCGATGATCGATCTGGCACTGCGTCAGGAGCATGGTCCTGTCACGCTCGCCGGTATCAGCCAGCGCCAGCGGATTTCCCTGTCGTACCTGGAGCAGCTTTTTGGCAAGCTGCGCCGGCATGAGATCGTCGAGAGCGTGCGCGGTCCGGGCGGTGGGTACAACCTCGCGCGCCGCGTTGAAGAGGTGACCGTTGCCGACATCATTATCGCGGTGGACGAGCCGATCGACGCGACGCAGTGCGGCGGCAAGGGCACCTGCGACGGCACCAAGGACCTGCACGGTCATTGCATGACGCACGAGCTTTGGTCGACGCTGAACCAGAAAATGGTCGAGTATCTCGACTCCGTGTCGCTCAAGGATCTGGTTGACCAGCAACGCCAGCGCGAAGGTCAGGCGACCGTGATACGCGACCGGCGTGGCAGCGGGACGACCGACTCCGTGAATACGACGCACGCGGTACCGCTGGGCCCCAATTCTGTTTTCAACATGGCGCGGTCCTGAGTCGTTGCTGTATTCGTTTCACCCCGCTTTACCCCACAATCGACGCCAGATCGAACGAAGATTCGGAGTATTTTGATGAACAAAGAACTGCCCCATTTGCCCATCTATATGGACTACAGCGCGACGACCCCCGTCGATCCGCGCGTCGTCGACAAGATGATCCCGTACCTGCGCGAGCAGTTCGGCAACCCGGCTTCGCGTAGCCACAGCTACGGCTGGGATGCGGAGCGCGCGGTCGAGGAAGCGCGCGAGAGCGTCGCTGCGCTCGTCAATGCCGATCCGCGTGAAATCATCTGGACCTCGGGTGCGACGGAATCGAACAACCTCGCAATCAAGGGCGCCGCGCACTTCTATAAGGGCAAGGGCAAGCACATCGTCACCGTGAAGACCGAGCACAAGGCCGTGCTCGATACCACGCGTGAGCTCGAGCGCGAAGGGTTTGAAGTGACCTACCTTGACGTCAAGGACGATGGTTTGCTCGACCTCGCGAAGTTCGAGGCAGCGCTGCGTGCGGATACGGTGCTGGTGTCGGTCATGATGGTCAACAACGAGATCGGCGTGGTGCAGGACATCGCCAAGATCGGCGAGATCACCCGCGCCAAGGGCATCATTTTCCACGTGGATGCCGCGCAGGCGACCGGTAAAGTCACGATTGATCTTGAAAAACTCAAGGTCGACCTGATGTCTTTCTCGGCACACAAGACTTACGGACCGAAGGGTATCGGCGCGCTGTATGTACGCCGCAAGCCGCGGATTCGTATCGAAGCGCAGATCCACGGCGGCGGTCATGAGCGCGGTATGCGTTCGGGTACGCTGGCGACGCACCAGATCGTCGGAATGGGCGAAGCGTTCCGCATCGCGCGTGAGGAAATGGCCACCGAGAACGAACGGATCCGCATGCTGCGCGATCGTTTGCTGGCCGGCCTCGAGCAGATCGAAGAAACCTACGTGAACGGCGACATGGAGCAACGTGTGCCGCACAACCTGAACATCAGCTTCAACTTCGTCGAAGGCGAGTCGCTGATCATGGCGGTGAAAGATGTCGCGGTCTCGTCGGGTTCGGCATGCACCTCGGCGTCGCTTGAACCGTCTTACGTGCTGCGTGCCCTGGGCCGCAACGATGAACTCGCGCACAGCTCGATTCGTTTCACGGTGGGTCGCTTCACGACGGAACAAGACGTCGAGTACGTGATCAACTTGATGAAAGGCAAGATCCAGAAGTTGCGCGATCTGTCGCCGCTGTGGGAAATGTACAAGGATGGGGTCGATATCAGTTCGATCCAGTGGGCTGCGCACTAAACCGCGCGCGGCCCTGCAACGATCTGACCGATAACCCCGATTCAGGAGTCTCAAAATGGCATATAGCGATAAAGTACTCGACCACTACGAAAACCCCCGCAACGTCGGTTCGTTCGCGAAAGACGACGACGCGGTCGGCACCGGTATGGTTGGCGCGCCCGCTTGCGGCGACGTGATGAAGCTGCAGATCCGCGTCGGTGCGGATGGTGTGATCGAAGACGCAAAGTTCAAGACGTATGGCTGCGGTTCGGCGATCGCCTCGAGCTCGCTCGTGACCGAATGGGTCAAGGGCAAGACGCTCGACGAAGCGCTCTCGATCAAGAACACGCACATCGCCGAAGAACTTGCGCTGCCGCCGGTCAAGATCCATTGCTCGATCCTGGCTGAAGACGCGATCAAGGCCGCTGTGGCCGATTACAAGGAACGTCACAACGTTGCGGCGAAGGCCGACGCAGCGTGACCGGTAACGGGTTCTGACTATGTCGATCACACTGACTGAAAAGGCTGCGAAGCACGTCCAGAAGTTCCTCACCCGGCGTGGCAAGGGCGTGGGGCTGCGGCTCGGTGTGCGCACCACAGGTTGCTCCGGGCTGGCGTACAAGCTCGAATATGTCGACGAACTCGACACACATGACGAAGTGTTCGAGAGCTTCGGCGTGAAAGTCATCGTCGACCCGAAAAGCCTTGCCTATATCGACGGCACTGAACTCGACTTTGCGCGCGAAGGGTTGAACGAAGGTTTCAAGTTCAACAACCCGAACGTCAAGGACGAGTGCGGTTGCGGTGAGTCGTTCCGCGTCTGATCCAGGCGCGGACGCCAGCGAAGGCGGCTGCTGCCGCCTTTTTGTTTGGGCGTTTGAAAAACTTCATCATGTTGCCTGCTGACCATTTCGACCTGTTTCAGTTGCCCCAGCGCTTTGCGGTCGATCTGCCCACGCTCGACGACGCCTACCGCGCCGTGCAGGCGCAGGTGCACCCCGACCGCTTTGCGGCGGCGGGTGAGGCGCAGAAGCGCGTCGCCATGCAATGGGCGAGCCGGGCCAACGACGCGTACCAGACGCTGCGCCAGCCGCTCAAGCGCGCAATCTATCTGTTGCATTTGCGCGGCATCGACGTGCAGGCAGAAAACAATACGGCGATGGAGCCGGCTTTTCTGATGCAACAAATGGAGTGGCGCGAGCGCATCGAAGATGCGGCCGGTGCGCGTAATATCGCCGAGCTCGAATCGCTGGGCCGCGAGTTGCGCGATGACGCGCGGGTGCGCTTCGACAAGCTGGCCGTGTTGCTCGACAGTCATGTCGACCAGGGCGCCGCCGAAGCGGTACGGCAACTGATGTTCATCGAGCGCGTGTCGGAAGACGTGAATACGCAGATCGAGCGTCTCGATCACTAGACTCCTACTATGGCTTTACTGCAAATTTCAGAACCGGGGATGGCCCCGGCCCCCCACCAGCGCAGGCTGGCGGTCGGCATTGACCTCGGCACCACCAACTCGCTCGTAGCGGCGGTGCGCAACAGCATTGCCGAAGCCTTGCCTGACGAAGCGGGCGCATTGTTGCTGCCGTCCGTCGTGCGGTATCTGCCCAAGGGCGGCCGCAAGATCGGTGCAGAAGCCAAGGCGGACGCGGCGAGCGACCCGAAAAACACGATTGTCTCGGTCAAGCGCTTTATGGGCCGCGGCAAGAGCGAAGTCGAACACGCCGCGAACGCGCCGTATGATTTTGTCGATGCGCCGGGCATGGTGCAGATTTCGACGGTCGACGGCGTCAAGAGCCCGGTCGAGGTCTCGGCTGAAATTCTCGCGACGCTGCGTCAGCGCGCCGAAGATACGTTGGGCGACGATCTGGTTGGTGCGGTCATCACGGTTCCGGCTTATTTTGATGAAGCACAACGCCAGGCCACGAAGGATGCGGCCAAACTGGCCGGTCTCAATGTGCTGCGCCTCCTCAATGAGCCGACTGCGGCTGCCATCGCCTACGGGCTCGATAGCGGCGCCGAAGGGATCTATGTGGTCTTCGATCTGGGCGGCGGCACGTTCGACGTCTCGATCCTGCGCCTCACGCGTGGCGTCTTCGAAGTGCTCGCGACGGGCGGCGATTCGGCGCTCGGCGGCGATGATTTCGACCAGGCCCTCTACACCCATATTCTGGCGAAGACGGGCGCCTGCGGTCTGAGTGCCGAAGACGTGCGTCTCTTGCTCGATCATGTCAGGGTGCTGAAGGAACAGCTGTCCACCGATGACCAGGCCACGCTCGATGTCACGCTCGCCAATGGCGAACGGGTGCAGACGACTGTGACCGAAGCAGAATTCTCGGAACTCACCACGCTGCTGATCCAGCGCACGCTCACGCAGACGCGCCGCGCATTGCGCGATGCGAAGCTGGCTGCCGACGAAGTTCAGGGCGTGGTGCTGGTAGGCGGCGCAACGCGCATGCGTCATGTGCGCCGCGAGGTCGAGGTGTTGTTCGGTCGTCCGCCTTACCTCGACATCGATCCGGACCAGGTGGTTGCGCTGGGCGCCGCCATCCAGGCCGATCTGCTAGCAGGCAACCGTCAGGGTGGCGACGGCGACGACTGGCTGCTGCTCGACGTGATCCCACTGTCGCTGGGCGTGGAGACGATGGGTGGCCTGGTCGAAAAGATCATCCCGCGCAACTCAACGATCCCTGTGGCGCGTGCTCAAGAGTTCACGACCTTCAAGGATGGCCAGACGGCCATGGCGATCCATGTCCTGCAGGGCGAACGCGAACTCGCGAGCGACTGCCGCTCGCTTGCGCGTTTTGAACTGCGTGGCATCCCGCCGATGGTGGCGGGCGCTGCACGCATTCGCGTGACGTATCAGGTCGACGCGGACGGTTTGTTGTCGGTGTCGGCACGCGAAATGCATTCGGGCGTCGAAGCGTCGATCGTGGTCAAGCCTTCATATGGCCTGGCCGACGACGAAGTCGCGAAGATGCTCGAAGCGGGTTTTGCGTCCGCGGCGATCGATATGCAGGCGCGTGCGTTGCGCGAGGAGCAGGTCGAAGCTGACCGCATTCTGGAAGCGACGGGCGCTGCACTGGGGATCGACGGCGAACTGCTCGATGAGACCGAGCGCGCAGAGATCGATAAAATCATGGACGACCTGCGAACCGTGCGCGCTTTGGCGGATGCCGATGCCGATACGATCAAGCAACGGATCGAGGCGCTTGCCCAGGCCACTGACGAATTCGCCGCGCGCCGGATGAACAAGGGAATCCGCAAGGTCCTGACTGGACGCAAGCTCAGCGAACTCTGAGTTTGAGCGCTGCTTCCGGCACTGAGCATCAGTGCCGACAGCGCGCGCCGAGACCCGACTTCGCCCTCCTGGCTTTGCGCCAACTATGCGTTTAACCGATTGACTCGAATATGCCTCAACTCGTAGTGTTACCCCATAGCGAACTCTGCCCCGATGGCGCGGTGATCGAAGCGCCGGCTGGCAAGAGCGTGTGCGATGTTTTGCTCGCCAATGGTATCGAGATCGAACATGCATGCGAAAAATCGTGTGCTTGCACCACGTGTCACGTGATTGTGCGCGAAGGTTTTAGCGAACTGGCCGATGCGACCGACGACGAGGAAGATCTGCTCGACAAAGCGTGGGGCCTTGAACCGACGTCACGGCTGTCTTGCCAGGCGCTGATGCCGGCCACGGGCGAGTTTGTCGTCGAGATTCCGCGTTATACGATCAACCACGCGAAAGAGAACCATTGAAGGAGCTGCGATGAAATGGACCGACGTGCAGGACATTGCGATGGCGCTGACGGATGCGCATCCGGAGATCGATCCTCAGTATGTGCGCTTCACGGACTTGCATCGCTGGGTGACGGAGCTGCCGGGCTTTGACGACGAGCATGATCGCTCGGGCGAGAAGATCCTCGAGGCGATTCAGGCGGCGTGGATCGAGGACGCGGATTATTGAAGGGCAAAGTTGCCCGGCGATGTAGTGGTGGTCTCGACGGGGCCGTCCGCTTCGCAGCGGGTGCCCTTGGACAGTATTAAAAAAAGCGGTGTTCGTCTAACGACGTACACCGCTTTTTCTTGTCTTGCTTTCGCGTATCGGACCAGCGATCAGCGACCGCGTCGCTTACCCGCGATCACCGATTACAGACCAGGGACCACGACCGCGGACGATAGAGCACGGAGCATCGGTCACCAGCCGGCGACCTCCGATCCCGCCAATTCATGCCAACGAAGGGCTCTCTGCCCTAACCTCGATCAATCGCTGACGAGCACACCGTTCCTGATGCGTACACGATCGCCATTGCGGAACGGCGGTGGTTGCTGATAAGTGAAGTAGTGCGCATGCCCATCTTCCGTCTGGACATTGACGCGGTATTCCATGGTGCTACGGACTTGCTTCTCGACCGCATTGCCGGCGAGGGCGCCGCCTACCACGCCGAGCACCGTCATCGCAGCGCGTCCACCGCCCGCACCGAACTGATTGCCGACCAGCCCGCCTGCTGCCGCACCACCGACTGCGCCGATCCCCGTGCCATGACCTTCAACCTTGACCTGCTCAATCGAGGTGACGGTCCCGCACGACGCGCAATAACTCGGCTGCTGCTGGCGTGGCTGTTGAGCCTGGGCCACCGGAGCCGGCGCTTGCGATTGGTTGAACTGTTGAGCGCTCTGCGGTGGTTGCGGCACCGATGACGTCGGTGCCTGGGCTGGCGCAGGTTGTTGAACCTGTGCCTGAGGCGGGGCCGGCGCAGCCGGGGCGGCGGGTGCCGTCTCCTGCACGGGAGCCTGCGTGGAAGCTGTGGCAGGCGCGGCCGAGTCGCCGTGCTGAGGCGCGGTGCCCGGAGCGTTTGCATCGCCGGTATTGGCCGCGGTCTGCTCAACGGCGGGGGCATTCGACTGACGGCTTGACGCACCGGGCAGAACACCCGTGATGGCCGCTACGGCCACCAGGCTCGCAATAATGAGTGCGCCAGCAGCGGTCGCAACGAGCGGATGCAGCCGGTTGCGCGGCGGCCCTGCCTGCTTGGACGGATCGGTAGGGGAATTGGACGGAGAATTCATGGCGTGTATGACCCCTGCGGGCTTCTATGGCTGAGTTGACAGGCTCTATTTTGGCGAGCCGACAGCGACCCGGCGCAGTCTTTTTGTAACGGGATGTAGGGTAAATGATAGCGTTGCAGCGAGATTGTCTCAGCGCGGACGCGGGGCGATCGACGGTGCAACCAGCGGTGCAATAAGCGAAGCAATGCACAAGCCGGATCCACGAAGGTTCAGCACGGAAACACGCAGCGGGGAATGGCGCAAAAAGAGGATAACGCGACAGGATCGGACAATCCTGTTTGCTGCCGGGAAAACGCCCCATGGCCGGCGACCCGCGAAGGCCGAGCCACACAGGGCTTCATCTGACGTTGCTCAACTAGTCGTCTGACTCGTCGTTCAGGCGGCTTTGGTCTGCACCGGCGTGTCGAGCACGTCGCTTTCAAGTGCGGCGTCGAGACGGTCGCTGAGGTTCGAACGAACCTTGCGCAGCAGACGCATCAATTGCACGACTTCGTCTTCGGACAAGCCGGCGAGTGCTTCATCACGCACACCGTCGCCGACGTGGTGCGCTGCATCGAGCGTCGCATAAGCCTTCGCCGTCAGCCTCAGCTGATGCGCGCGGCGATCGGTCGGATGATCGGAGCGTTCGATCCAGCCGCCGTCGGCCATCCGATCGAGCAGGCGCGCGATGGCGATTGGCGTCACGTCGAGCAAGTCGGCGAGCGTGGCCTGATTGATGCCGTCGTTATGGGCCAGATAGGCGAGCACGCGGCACTGGGCGCAAGTGAGGCTTAACACGTGCTTGGCCCGCTGGTCGAAAAGCTTGCCGACCAGACGGCCCACATCCGTCACGAGAAAGCCGAAGCGTTGTTCGTGTAGTTTCATGCAATCCATTATATGGACGTCCCGCAGTGCCACATATAGCGAAAACCCTGCAAGTTGCATGTAAACATCAAAAAATCTTCATGTAGGAAACGCTTAATCCCGCATTGATCTAAGAATATGAATATAAAAAGAAAAACGCCGCGAGGAGGTCGCGGCGCTTTTCTTGCTTGGCTGTCTAGCTTTCGTTCAATCTTCTTTTCGCAAGTGCGGAAAAAGAATCACGTCGCGGATGCTCGCGCTGTCCGTCAGCAGCATCACCAGACGGTCGATCCCAATTCCGCAACCGCCCGTCGGCGGCATGCCGTATTCGAGCGCGCGGATGTAGTCGGCGTCGTAGAACATCGCTTCCTCGTCGCCCGCATCCTTCTGTTCGACCTGCTTGCGGAAACGCGCTTCTTGGTCTTCCGGATCGTTGAGTTCCGAAAAGCCGTTGGCGATTTCGCGGCCAGTGATAAACAGTTCGAAGCGCTCGGTCAGGTCCGGTTGGGTATCCGAGGCGCGCGCCAGCGGTGACACTTCGATCGGGTAGTCGATGATGAAGGTCGGCTCCCAGAGTTGCGACTCGGCCGTCTCCTCGAATAGCGCGAGTTGCAGCGCGCCAACGCCGGCGTTCAGGAAAGCGGCGTCATTCGTGTTGACGCCGAATTTCTTGAGCTCGGTCTTGAGGAAGGCGACATCCGCCAACTGAGCATCGGTGTAGTCGGGCGCGTACTTCTTGATCGCTTCGCAGATGGTCAGGCGGTGGAAGGGCTTGCCGAAGTCGAGCTCTCGGCCCTGGTACGTGATCGCCGTACCGCCCCGCGCATCCTTGGCGGCCTGCTGGATTAGGCTTTCGGTGAAGTCCATCAGCCAACGGTAGTCCGTATAGGCCGCGTAGAACTCCATCATCGTGAACTCAGGGTTGTGGCGCGGCGATACCCCTTCGTTACGGAAATTGCGGTTGATCTCGAATACCCGTTCGAAGCCGCCGACCACCAGCCGCTTCAAATACAGTTCCGGCGCGATGCGCAGGTACATCTCTCGGTCGAGTGCATTGTGGTGCGTGACGAAGGGCTTGGCCGCGGCGCCGCCCGGAATCGGGTGCAGCATCGGCGTTTCGACTTCGAGGAAATCGGCGTCGGCCATGAAGCGACGGATCGACGACACCGCCTTGGTCCGCGCGATAAACGTGTCGCGCGCTTCGGGCGTCACGATCAGGTCGACATAGCGCTGACGGTAGCGGGTTTCCTGATCGGCCAGGCCATGAAATTTGTCGGGCAGCGGGCGCAGCGCCTTAGAGAGCAGGCGCAGCTCCGTGCAGCGAACCGACAGCTCGCCCTTGTTGGTGCGGAACAAGACGCCATGGGCCGCGACGATATCGCCGAGGTCCCACTTTTTGAACGCGTCATAGGTCGCTTCGCCAACGTCGGCCGGCGTGATGAAGAACTGGATTTGTCCCGAGCCGTCCTTGACGGTCGCGAAGCTGGCCTTTCCCATCACGCGCTTGAGCATCATCCGGCCAGCGACCGCGACGACGAGCGGCGCAGCTTCGAGCGCTTCCTTATCGGTATTCGCGTAGTCCGCCTGAAGGGCGGCCGCCTGATGCGTCGGGCGGAAATCGTTCGGGTAGGCGATGCCTTGCGCGCGGATCGCCTGCAGCTTCTCGCGGCGCTCGGCAATGATCTGGTTGTCGTCGCGCGGCGCTTCGCTAGCCGGGGGGGGGGTCTGGTCGGTCATGGTGACGGGTGTCGCAGTCGGGTACGTCGGATATCGCAGTCGGGGGTCGAGTGCGACCCCCGGTCGTTTTGAAGGATGCCAGCGCGGCGAGGCCGCCTAGACGCCCTGTTTGAGACTCGCGCTGATGAACTCGTCGAGATCGCCATCGAGCACTGAACGCGTATTGCTGATTTCGACATTGGTCCGCAAATCCTTGATACGGCTCTGGTCGAGCACGTAAGAGCGAATCTGGTGACCCCAACCGACGTCGGTCTTGGTCGATTCGAGGCGATCCTGTTCGGCCTGACGCTTGCGCATTTCGGCTTCGTAGAGTCGCGACTTGAGCATCGCCATGGCTTCGGCGCGGTTACGGTGTTGTGACCGGTCGTTCTGGCATTGCACGACGATATTGGTCGGCAAGTGGGTGATACGCACGGCCGAATCGGTCTTGTTGATGTGCTGGCCGCCCGCGCCCGAAGCACGATACGTATCGATGCGCAGATCGGCCGGGTTGATATCGACTTCGATCGAATCGTCGATTTCCGGGTAGACGAACACCGAGGAGAACGAGGTATGGCGGCCACCCGACGAGTCGAACGGCGACTTGCGCACGAGGCGGTGAACGCCCGTTTCACTTCGCAGAAAGCCATAGGCGTAGTCGCCTTCGACCTTGAACGTCGCGCTCTTGATGCCGGCGACTTCGCCATCTGACTGTTCGAGGATTTCGGTCTTGAAACCCTTGCGTTCGCAGTAGCGCAGGTATTGGCGCAATAACATCGACGCCCAGTCTTGTGCCTCAGTGCCGCCGGCGCCAGCCTGGATGTCGATAAAGGCGTTGTTCGGATCGGCCGGGTTGCTGAACATCCGGCGGAATTCCATGTCCGCGGCGCGTGCCTCGATCTCATGGGTATCTGCTTCGACTGCGACGAGTGTGTCTTCGTCGGCTTCATCGCGAGCGAGTTCGAACAGGTCGCCCGCATCGCGCAAATCTTCATCGAGCGAACGCAGCGCGAAGACAACCCCTTCGAGTGACTTCTTTTCTTTGCCGAGCGTTTGTGCGCGCTTGGAGTCGTCCCAGATCTTCGGGTCTTCGAGCTCCTTGTTGACTTCGTTCAGGCGCGCTTCCTTGACATCGTAGTCAAAGATACCCCCGAAGCTCGACCGCGCGCTTGCGCAGGTCGGCAAGGGTCGCTTCGAGTGTATTCAGACGTTCGGCTTCCATGTCTTCTTTTCCGGAAAAAACCGCAATTATAGACGATGGGAGACCGGTCCTGAACCCCGGGCGGAGGACTTTGACCCACGACGGCGGGGCGTTGGATGTTCAGTGCGCGTCGATGAAGGCAGCGACGTCGTCCAGCACCGGAAGACCGCTGCGCAGCGGCGCCGCTAGCGCGGCGACGACCTTGATGTGCCCCGCGCCCGGGTAGTGGAGGACTTCGACCGTATCGCCGGCGGCCGTGAGCGCGTTAGCCATTCGGACGGTGTTCCCGGGGTCGACGATCGTGTCGTCGGTGCCGGCCGCCAGCAGCATCGGGGGTTCACCGCGCGTGACGAAGCGGATCGGCTGGCTTTCTTCACGGGTCGATGGTGGAAAGATTTTTTCCAGGGTCGCGTCCTGCAGCGGCAGGAAGTCATACGGGCCGGCTAGTCCGATTACGCCGGCCAGTTGCTCGCGCGACATCTGTTGTTGCGCCAGATAGCGCGGATCGGTCGCGAGCAGGACGGCAATCTGTGCCCCGGCCGAATGCCCCATCAGGAAGAAGCGATGCGGGTCGCCGCCAAGTTCGGCGGTGTGATCGTGCGTCCATCGTACGGCGGTTGCCGCGTCGTCGATAAATCCCGGGAAGATGACCTCGGGCCAGGTCCGGTAGTCAGGGACCACTGCGATATAGCCGCGTGAGGCAAGTGCCTCGGCCACAAACAAATAGTCTTGCCGACGGCCGTTCTGCCAACTGCCGCCATAGAAAAACACGACCACCGGGTAGCCCGAAGCCGAGC
>JAMFSK010000012.1 GCA_026225235.1 Burkholderiales bacterium | reverse complement strand
GCGCGCATGGACGGCGTGGTCATGTTTCTGGCCGTTGCCGAGTTGCGGGGATTTCGGGCCGCGGCCGCGCGTCTCGGGGTGACGCCTTCCGCGGTCAGCCAAGCGATTCGGAACCTCGAGGTCCGGATCGGCTCGCCGCTTTTTGTGCGGACGACCAGAAGCGTAAACCTGACGGAGGCAGGCGAACGGCTTCTTGCCCATGCGCGGCCGGCCGCGGATATGTTGAGTGCCGGCATCGACGCTGCGGGTGGGTTAGGCGATGATGTGCGAGGAAAGCTACGCATCAACGCGCCGCGACCGGCCCTGCCGTTGCTGATCAACCGCCTACTACCCGATTTTTTGGCGGCCCACCCACAGATCCAGCTCGAACTCACGGGCGAGGATCGTCCGATCGATATCGTCGCGGAAGGCTATGACGCGGGCATACGGCTCGGCGATTTCGTCGAAAAGGATATGGTCTCCCTTCGTCTGACGCCGGCCGAGCGGTTTGTCGTGGTGGGGACGCCAAGCGTCTTCAAGGCGCAGGGCCGGCCGGCGCACCCCGAAGATCTGCACCGCTTCCGCTGTATCCTTCATCGGACCGATGCGAGTGGTAGGGATCACTGGCGGTTTGTCGTTCAGGGGCGGCCTGTCACGATCGCGGTCACCGGTCCCCTCGTGATCAATGATGTTGATTTATGCATCAGGGCGACACTCCGCGGTGTTGGATTGTTCCGCCTGCCGCGTTCGCTCGTGATGTCCTATCTGGATAGTGGGGCGCTTGAGACCGCACTCGATGCTTTTGGCGAAGATGTGCCCGGCCTCTCGCTCTATCACCCAAGCCGCAGCCAGGCGCTGCCCAAATTGCGTGCCTTTATCGAATTTGCCGTCACGCGTATGCGTCATCCGGTGAGCGCAACCGACTATTTACCCACGGCAGCGGATTAGCAGGCTTTATGGCCCGTGCGCCGTCCGAACAATGATCGCCGGTTCTTTCGCCGAAACTCGAACGACTGCTTCTGGTGCAAAGGCGACATTCAAGCTTGAGGGTGGGCTTCGGTGGCTCGTTCGGTGCGCTGCGCTCGGGCGTCTTTTGGCCGAAGCATGATTAGGGAATTAAACCGCTTGCTCGATATGCGGCGATGATCTCTTCGTAGATCGAGACATCGCCGCGGCTATGGGCAATCAACTGCGCGCCGGAGACCGCTGCGAAAATAGCGCGTGCGCGACCCGGGATCTCCTTGGGTTTCGAGGAATTGCGCATTGCCAACACCCGTGCGATCCAACGCTCGTTCATATCACCCCACTTGACGACCTCGGTTCTGACTTCCTCCGGAAGTTCGTTGCGCTCGGCCGATAATATCCCGGCGAGACACATGCGGTTTTCATTGCGCAACGTATCAGCGAAGACATCCGTGTAGCGCGCCATGCAGGTTTGGGCATCGAGCCCTTGCTCAAGTAGCCCGTCGAAATATTCAGCGTAGTGTTTCGTGTAGCGACTGGCCAATGCCGCTCCCAGTTCGCCCTTGCTCGGAAAATAATAGTGAATGCTGGCACTCTTGATTCCGACGTCCTT
>JAMFSK010000084.1 GCA_026225235.1 Burkholderiales bacterium | reverse complement strand
CTGCGTCCACAACGCGGGTGCCATCTCACAGTAGGTCACATAAAGACCCGGATACGCGGGCGGCAACTGATCCCTAATGGCCTCGTGCAAACGCGGCAGTGCATGAAACGGCACCATCGGCAACAGGTGATGCTCGAGGTGGTAGTTCATGTTCAGATACAGGAAGCGGAACACCGGATTGAGGTAGACCGTGCGCGTATTGAGCCGATGGTCCCTGACGTTGACGCCGAGCCCGGCGTGCTGCGTAAGACCCAGCAACTGGTGCAGCCAGCCCCCGTAGAAACGTGGCGTCCAGACGAACATCAACGGCAGCACGCTACGGAAGACACACGCCAGAACAATCGTTGCGGCGATGACCGCAAGGTAGATCCGCGACGACGCGATCATCTTCGGCTTCTCGCTCGCTGGCAGGAAGGCTTCAGTTGCCGCGTCGACCCGGCCGAACGCGTGACGGATCGTCTTGAGCACCTCCCCGGTGCCCCCGATCAGCGCAAAGAAATCGAGAAATATCGGCAGCAATTGAGTGGGGCGCGTGACCTGGATCTCCGGATCACGCTCGACGAAGTAGGTATGCGTATGATGGCGCGCATGGCTCCAGCGCCACCAGTAAGCCTCGCGAATCGTCATGAACGACGATAGATGATAGAACGCGTCGTTGAGCCAGCGCGTCTTGAACGGTGTGCCGTGCGCAAGCTCATGCCAGCGGGCGTCGCTCGACGAGTAGATCGTGCCGTACACGAAGAATGCGGGCACCGCCCACCAGCTTCCCCAACTGAGCCCAGCGACGACGCCCGATGCGACCAGCAGGACGAGCCACAAGCCGAAATTGCGCAGACCCGGTCCGTCGCTACGCTTCATCAACTCCTTGAGCACCGCGCGCGGAATCCGAGGCTGATACCATGGCCCGCCGAGGCGATTGTCGAATGTCCCCGTGGTCCAACCGGGTTGCGCATCGCCGGGTGGGAGCGTCGATACCATGCGTGTCTCCTGTCTGCGCGCTGGCCCGGGGGCTGCTGCATTTCTGGATCGGCGGCGAGAGCCGCTTGTTGACACACACAGTACTGGATCGACGGCCGGGTATCACGCCGAATTTTGATGGCTTTCCATCAATGCCCCGGCTGAGCGCAAGGCCACGCGCTCATGGGGGTTCAATCGCGGACCGGGCGCGCGTAGAGCGGCACGGCCGTTTCGTCCATGAACGGCAGATGACCATATTCGACCAGCTCCAGCTGATTGCCGAACGGATCCAGGAAATAATTGACGCGAAGTCCCGCACACGGTCCCGCATCGATGACGATCGGACCGTCCATCAACTTAACGCCACGTTCACGCAGGAATTCGAGCGCGATATCCAGGTTCTCTACCTTCAGCGCGATGTGACTGGCGCCTGCATCGCAATTGCGCCGTGGTGTCGATACGGCATCGGTGGGACGTTCGTAACGGAACAACTCGAGCATCAGATTTTTGCCCAGTGCCATCATCACGATCTGCAACCGGGCATCGGCCACGTTCACGTGGGCAAACGTCCAGCATGTCCCGTTCGGCATGGTCGGAAGCTCACGCGCATCGAAAGGCCCAAGGCGATAGAGTTCGACGGCACCGAGCACGTCTCCATAAAAGCGTATCGCGGCGTCCAGATCAGGAACCGTCAGCGCAACATGGTCGACATGCATGACACCGGGAAGACTTGTGTGGCCCATCTGCACTCTCCTGAACGTCAATTTAATGTGGGGGATGAAGCTTGAGGCCGCAGGAATGTAAATCGATGCCTCGGACCGCTTTGTCCGTGAGCACGTGGTCCACGGCGGGCGGCCGTTAACCTTCGCCGTACGCTATTCATCGTGCAATCCACTTCCCGCAGTTTTTATCCGAATAGCGAAAAAAGACGGCTCAACGCTTGCCAAGGCCCAGCTTGTCCATCGCCTCATGCGCGTCGATCACCATCGTGGCGATCTCGCTGATGGTGACCCGCAAGCTCGTCGCGCGTAAGCGAATGTGCTCGTAGGCCTCACTCTCACTGAGCCGGTGCGCTTCAATGAGGATGCGAATCGCCTTCTCGATATGGCGTCGCGCCTTGATCGCTTCCTCGAGCTTGCCGACTTTGTTGTGCAGTCGCTGCTGATAGCCAGACGATGCGCGCGCGAGCACCAGGGTGCTGAGGATGCCCGTGGACCGATACGGCTTCGTGATCACCCCATGCGCCTGGGTATCTACGAGCATTTTCAACGCCGTGGGATTCTCGTAGTCGGACAACGCAATCAGGGTCGCCTCGGTATCGGCCGCACACCAGTTGCCCGCGCTTCGTGTCTCGGGGCCAACGAGAAACAAAATGGCATCGACATCCACGGGTAACTGCGACGGAAACGGCCAGACGGTGCGAACAGGGCAGCCGATCCGGCGCAGTTGTTCCTCGAGAACACTGCGGTCATCGCCGGGCGGATGGATCACCACCACGCGCAGCGTGCGCAGATCGTCAAACAGCCGGCGCGCACCCGTGCTCATGCCGGTTCCCCATCGAGCCAGAATTCCGCGAACCCGTACGATGTCAGGTACGGATCAGGCTTGATCGGACTACGGCCCTCCCAGACGATGTCGAACGCCCCGTCCGGTCGACAAACCGCAATACGGGGCGTGAGGATGGCGTGGTTGTTTTCCGGATCGATCTTCAGCAGACCTTCCGGCGAATCGAATTCGACCTCGTGGACCGCCTCCACCAGCTTGGCGGTGTCAAGACTTCGCGTGCGGGCCAACGCGAGCGCAAACAAGTGGACCTGGTTGTAGGCCATCTCCGACCACATGCTGGCCGGTTGGTCGCCAAATCGTGCTCGCCAGGATTCCAGGAAACGGTGGTTGCTCGCGTGATTGAGCGTGTTGACGTAGCTCGCCGAAATGATGTGGCTGCCGCATAGTTCCGGACCGATCATCCGCGTTTCGCCTTCCGTCATCGTCAGGCTGGCGATCGGGATGCGTGCAGGGTCGATGCCATACTCGCGGTACAACTGATAAAAGGCACGCGCACCGCGGCCTATCAGGGTGGAGAACACCACGTCGGGCTCGACGGCCTTGATCTGCCGCACCACCTCTTCGAGTGCCGAGGGATCAGCGTCGCTGGGGAGATACAGTTCCTCCACGATTTCGCCGCCATGCTGCTCGACCATGTCTCGCATGATCCGGTTCGATTCTCGCGGATAGATATAGTCGGCACCGACCAGGAAGAAGCGGCGGCCATGATTGCGGAGCAGATAAGCCGCCAATTGCATGCTGTTCTGGTTCGGTACCGCGCCCGTGTAAATGACGTTGGGCGAATACTCGAAGCCTTCATAGATCGAGCAATACCACAGCAGCGCGTTGTTGCGCTCGATCACCGGCAGCACGGCCTTTCGGCTCGACGATGTCGAACAGCCAAAAATAACGGTCACGTCGTCTTCCTGCAGCATCCGCGTGGCGAGGCGACGATATTCGTCGGGATCGCTCTTCGGATCGTAGACGACCGGGTCGAGCGGTCGACCGTCGATACCCCCCGCTGCATTGACCTCCTCGATCGCAAGGACGGTGCCGAAAAAGTGTTCCGATTCTGTCGCTGCAGTCACGCCGGTGCGGGAGTACAGCACGCCGATGCGCCATCCCGTGTCTGCCGATACCGGGTTGGCCGACTGTCGCGTGTTCGTCCCCATTCTTTCTACTCCTTGTATTGCTTCGTCGTTTCCTGCACGACACGATGAAGATCGTACTCGAATCCCCGTCCGTATCAGAGGCGAAGATGTTCGAAAATCGAGGCGGCCGCGCCGCCGTCCTTCGCGTTACCGTGATCGATGATCTCGCCCTGCTTCAGCAACGCATACCGATCGGCCACCTTCAGCGCAAAAGGCACGTTCTGCTCGATCAGCAGCAGGGTCGTGCCGCGGCGACTACGCTCGCCGAGTAAGGCCTCGGCCAGGCGGTCGATCACAGATGGCTGCAAGCCTTCCGTGATCTCGTCGAGCAGGATGATCGACGGCCGCATCATGAGCGCGCGAGCCACTAGCAGCATCTTCTGTTCGCCTCCGGAGAGGGTGCCCGCGAATTGCTTCAGCCGCCTCTTGAACACCGGGAAAATCGCTTCGATCTCGGCAAAGCGTTCATCGAATACCGATACTTTGACGAGCCCCAGGCGCAGGTTGTCACGGATGCTGAGGTCCTGGAACAAGGCATGTTCCTGGGGGGCATAGGCGACACCTTCGCGGGCGATCCGGTGGGGCGACAGGCGGGTAATATCCTGCCCACGCAGCTTTATCGCACCAGTCTTCTTCGGCAGATACCCCATGACGGTCTTGAGCAAGGTGGTCTTGCCCATTCCGTTCTTGCCCAGCAAGGCGACCGCCTCGCCCTCGGCGACGCTCATCGACAGCTTGCGCAGCACCACCGACGCCTGATAGCCACTGGTCACGTCTTGCAGGTCCAACGCGATCTGGCTCATGACACCTCCTGAAGGGCTGCATTCCCGCCGGACCCCGCGCCTTGCGCAGTTCCCGCATAGATCGTGCGGACCAGCTCCGAATGGACCACCTCGTCAAAGTTGCCCTGCATCACAATGCGGCCCTGATGCAGGACCACGATGCGGGTGGCGATCTCGGCAACAAAATCGAGGTCATGTTCCACCAGCAGACAGCACAACTGATACCGGTGAGCGAGCGAGGCCAGCACGCTGCCGATTTGTGTGCGCTCGGTTTTGGTCAAGCCTGCCGTGGGCTCGTCGAGCAATACGATCCGTGGTTCCAGCGCGAGGACCATCGCCAGTTCCAGCGCCTGTTGTTCGCCGTGAGAAAGATCCTTTGCCACCGCACTCAGTTTCTGGTCAAGGCCGGTAGTCCGCACCACTTCAAGTGCGTAGGGGGGCAAGGCGAGGGTTTGGGCGCTCTGGAACAGCGAGGGACGTTCGATGATCGTGCCCGCGATTCTCAGACATTCGGCCACGGTCAGCGTGTCGAAGATGTTGGCGTTCTGGAACTTCCGACCCAGCCCGAAGTGCACGCACCGGTCTGGCGGCAGTTGCCGGATATCGTGACCACACAGCACGACCGACCCTGCGGAGCGTTCTGCGCCGTCGCTCATGCACCGCATCAGCGTTGTCTTGCCGGCGCCGTTCGGTCCGATCAGACCGACGAGCTCGCCGGCCTTGGCCGTCAGGTCGATACCCTGCAAGACCTTGAGGCTGCCGAATTGTTTGGCGACCCCGGTCATCTGCAGCGCAAGTTCCGAGGGCGCTTGCCTAAGCTCGGCCCGGACAGCCCGCTCGACCAGTTCGGATTCGGCGCGCTCGCCGGCCAGGTGACGGAACGGCTTCACAAGCAACGGCACCAGACCCTGGGGCAGCAATACGATCACGGTCACAAAGGCGGCGCCCAGAATCAGTTGCCAGGCAAATGGCATGCTGCTGCTCAAATACGAGGTCCCGACGTTGATCAGAAGCGCGCCGACGACCGGCCCCCACAATGTGCCGCGGCCACCCAGCGCAACCCAGATAATCAACTGGGTCCCGAGCACAAAGCCCGTCAGCTCGGGGGCAACCACGCCGCTAAACGCGCCGTAGCCGAAGCCGGCGAGGCCAGCGACGATTGCGGTCGCCACCAGCAGGATGATCTTGACCCGAGAGGTGTTGATCCCCAGGTACGAACAGCGCGATTCATTGTCGCGAATGGCCGCCAGCACGCGGCCGCCGTCGCTGCGTACGAAGCACCACGCCAGTGCCGCGATGACCAGCAAAGCGCCCCCGGCGATCCAATACCACGCCTGCAGAGAGAGATCGAAGGTCTCATAGCCGGTCAGCCCTGAACTCGAGCCGGTCCATTCGCCGCCGGACAGGAGGAGTTGAGTCAGTACGATCGGCATCACCAGCGACATCACGGTGGCGAAGAACGGCGACGCGCCCCGGTAGAAAGACAGCCAACCCAGCAACCCCGCGACCGCCGCCGTCACCCCGATGGCCGCGCCCAGCGCCAGCACCACGTAAGCGGTCGAGAAACCGCCATGGGTGAAGACCAGACCCGCCGCATACGCTCCGATGCCGAAGAAGGCCGATTGCCCGAACGTCAGATACCCCGTGTAGCCCCAGAGGACATCGACCGTCACAGCGACGATCGAAAAGAAGAACGCCTGGATGAGGACATTCAGCAGATAGGTGCCGAACAGCAACGGACCCACCGCCAGCAGCAAAACGGCAAACCCGCCGATCACGAGCAAGCCGCGTCGAGGCCCCTTTCGCCGGTTCACCAGTCGCTCCGCGGCCTGCCCCCGATCGCTGCCACCCTGATTGGGCGGCGCATTGACTTTAGCCATGCGAGAACCCCTTCGGACGAATGCGCAGCGTGAACGCAGCCAGCACGGCGATGGTCAGGCCACCGAGTACCGGGCTGACAAAGGTGCTGACCAGAACCTGGCAAGCGCCGAAGATGAGGCAAGTGAGCAAGAGACTGAGCATCGAGTAACCCGACACCATCACCAGCATGAAGGCGCTCACTAGCCAGGGAAGTCCCATGTCGGGATCGACGCTCGACAACGGCGTGATAAGCGTGCCGGCCAGGGAGCCCAAGGCCGCACCCAGACTGAAGGTGATGAAGCGGATACGGCCCGAATGAATGCCAAGCCCTCGCGCCAGGTCTTCATTCATGATAACCGCACGCGTCTTGACGCCGAAGCGCGTGCCCGTGAGCAGCGCGGCCATCAGCGCGCAGAGACCAAGCGCAACGGGAATCAACACGAGGCGGTAAGCGGAATAGTCCGTCCCGGCGATGGAAACCGACCCCTTCAGCGGCGTCGCCACGAACTGGACCTCTCGACCGAAAGCCATCACGATAAGCTGTCCGATAACGATGCCCAGGCCCCAGGTCGCGAGAATCGCATCGAGCGAGCGTTTGTAAAGAGGCCGCACGATCACCCGTTCCACCAGCATGCCGACAACGGTGCCCACCACTACGGCCAGCGGCAAGCTGATCCATGGGTTGAGCTTGAGCTGGGTGACCACGAAGCTCGAATACGCACCGATCGTCAGTAACGCACCGTGGGCGAAATTGACGATTTTCATGACGCCGAAAATCACCATCAAGCCGGCCGTCACGATGAACAGCACCGCGGCCGTGGTCAAAATATCGAGTGCCAAAACCATGGTCGTCTCCAGTCACATCCGCCTGCACACAGGCAAGGCCCGTCGATCAGGCGGATGCGGGTTGCCTGACAGCGCCTACTTGATATTCGGGCACTGCGCGCCCGGATCCACGTCGGGAAAGGATTGCAGGATCTTAACGGAGCCACCTGCCTGAATCTGCCCCAGACGCATCGCGAGAGGGGTGTGCCGGCTCTTGTTCATTTCCACCGGCCCGCGGGGTCCATCGAACGACACCTGACCGAGTGCCTTGACAACCTGTTCCGGATCAGTCGACCCGGCTTTCTCGACCGCGGCCTTATACAAGAAGAAGGCCTCGTATTGCGGCTCGGACAGCTCGTTCGGCGTCTTCAGATCTTTTCCGAACTGCTTGTCCATTGCCGCGAGAAATTTCTTGTTCCCCGGCGTGTCGATACTCGTCAGGTAGGAACCCGACATATAGATACCCGTCGCAATGTCACCCATGCTCTTGGCTGTCCCTTCGTCGATCGCCAGATTGCCGTACAACAACGTCATCCCCGAGCCGCTCAGCTGTTTGGCGAGCGCTACGTTGGGCGCACCGCCGGCCGTCGCACTGATCAGCGCATCTGGATGCACCGAGCGGATCTTGGACAGAATCGGCGTCCAGTCGGTACCGTCGATCGGCAAGTACGCTTCGCCGACCACCTGAGCACCATGCTGCTCGATATACTTCTTCGTGAACTCGAGCATGCCCCGGCCGAACGCATAGTCGTTGCCGACCAGGTAGAAGGTCTTGGCGCCCTTGCTTTTAGCGAAGTAGTCGACGACGGGCGCAACCTGTTGCTCGGGCACCCAGCCATTGACGTACATCCACGCGCTGCACGACCGGCCTTCATAGAACGACGTATAGATAAACGGCTTCTTGCCGCGCGCAACGATGGGCAGCGCGGCGTTCCGAGCGGCACTGGTTTCCATGGAAATAATGGCGTCGACGTTCTTCTGAAAAACCAGCGTGTCGTAAGCCTTCTGCGCGCCGACCGCGCCGGACGCATCGTCGGTTATTTCGAGTTGGACCTGTCGACCCAGGATGCCCCCCGAGGCGTTGATCTGGTCGACCGCAAGCTGCGAAGACTGAACCACGGCAGGCGCCACGACGCTATTCGCGCCGGACAATCCGACTGCCACACCGATCTTGATGGGGTCAGCGGCAAACACATTTGTGCAGGCGCCAACAACCGCCATGGCCGCGAGGGTAGGAACGAGGAGTTGTTTCTTGAGCTGACTCATGGAGTGTTGTCCTTCGTAGGGGTGGTAGTAGTCGTGTTGGGTCTTGAGGAGCATGCGGGCGCCGGTCGATATCTCATGAAGAAGACCGGCCAGTGCCCGGCATCGGGTCGTACACGTCGGCACGCCGATCGCGCAGCAGGTGATTGAAGGCGTTCAACGTGCGCTCGGCGCGTGTGCGTTTTAGATCGATGGCGGCATACAGGATTTCTTCGCGGTCACCGCTTGCCGGGCCCGCGACGGGCCATCCGTCGCCACCCACGATTAGGCTCTGGCCGATGAACGGCTGACCGCGCTCGGTCCCGATCCGGTTGGCACAGGCGATCGCAATACCGTTGCTATGTGCCGCCGCCATGGTGAGCGTCAATGCCATGGCGGGACGATCATCGGGTTGGGCAGGCATCGGCACCCAGTTCGTCGGTACGCAGACGATGTCTGCCCCTTGCAGGGCTGCCAGTCGATAAGTCTCGGGAAACCACCCGTCGTAGCAGATCGCAATGGCGATGCGCCCCAAGGGGGTATCGAACACCGGAATGCCATGATCGCCCGGCTCGAAGAAGCGATGTTCGTTGTTCCAGAGATGCAGCTTGCGATAGACGCCGATGTGACCCGACGGGCCGGTGAAAAGGGCCGAGTTGTACAACCGCTCCTCCGCTCGCTCGGCGACACCGGCGACGATATGAATGCCAAGGCGTTGTGCGGCTTCGGCGAAATTCTGAGCGGCCTCCCCGTCGGGCAGTGCCTCTGCCAGCGAGAACGCCTCCTCGCGGTCTGCAAAGACATAGCCCGTGTTGGACAACTCAGGCAACACCACCAACGACGCACCGTTTTTTGCGGCGCTCTCGACGAGCTCGATGGATCGCGCCACGTTATCGCGCTTCGCGCCGACATGCGGCTCCATCTGAATGCAGGCAACGACGGGGCCTTCGAAGCCACGTTCTGCGGGGTCGTACTGCAGCATCACGATTTGATCTCCCAAAACAAAAAGCCCCCGAACGCGCGTTGAACGCAAGTTCGGGGGCTGCATAGCCTTCCATATGTAGCACGGCATCGTTGCCGTGGAGTTGCCACAAACACATGACGACTCGATGGACGCGAATTTATGAAATCAAATTCAAGGTGTCAAGCGATTTGGCGGCATATCGGGTAATCCCCCGGTGGCCATGATTTGAGGGTCGTCGGGTGCAGACCGGGCGGCGAGTGTGGTTCGCGGACCCGCCGCACAAAAAGATTCAGACAGCTCGTCGATGTGCCGTTAATCCGTGAAACGGTCTGACTTTGTGTCATCAGGCAGAGCGCGCGCGCCTCGGGCTACGATAAACTCCGCGCCAACGAGAGCATGCCCTCACCTTCAGTCACCTTACAATAAAACGTCGCATGAAGAGCAGCATCATGGGTCTGGCGGTTAGCCGCCTTCATCGTCTCTCGGCAGGCGTCGTCGCTGCCTGTATCGTCGCCGCCGTGATTCTGGTGTTGCCGGTCGCACGCGTCCCCGCACCGACGATCACGCCTTTCCTGCCATTGTTCTCGATGGCGGTCTTTGCGACCGAGGGTCTGACAGCGTATCTGTTGTGGACGCAGTTCCTCATCACACGCCAGGCTTTCCTCGCGTCGCTGGCGGGCACTTACGCCTATACCGCGCTAACGGTGGTCGTCCAGTTGCTGGTCTTCCCCGGTGTCTTCTCGCCGACCGGTCTGCTCGGCGCCGGCCCGCAAAGCGCGGTCTGGATCTGGGCCATGTGGCATGCCGGCTCGCCCGTGCTGATCCTGGTCGCCCTATTGGTCCGGCTTCGATTCCCGGTACCTTTGATGGACTCCCAGGCGGCAACGCGCTTCGGCGCCCTGCTGTTCTTTGCGCCTGTGATGCTGTCGCTGCTGGTCTGCTATCTGTCCATTCATGGCATGAGTTGGCTGCCGGACCTGGTCAACGGCCAGTCTTACAAGCGGCTGTTGGGAAGTCCGACGGGAAACGGCATCATCGTGATCAGCGTGATCGCGCTGACCAGTCTGGTCGTCACCACGCGACTGCGCACCGTGCTTGAGTTGTGGCTTAGCGTGGCGCTGCTGGCGGGGTTGGGCGACATTGTCGTCACGCTGGTCGCGAATTCGCGCTACAGCATCGGCTGGTACGTCGCGCGTATGGCGTCTGTGCTTGCTTCGAGCACGGTGCTCGCGGTGTTGATCTGGGAGATCAGCCATCTTTATCGCGAACTGCACGCGGCCAATGCCCGGCTCAGCGAACATGCCTCGCGCGACGGATTGACCGGGCTCTATAACCGGCGCTACTTCGACGAACACTTCATGGAGGCGTTGATCCATGCAACCACGTCAAAGCGTCCGCTGTCGGTCCTCATGATCGATATCGACTTCTTCAAGCGCTTCAACGATGCCCTCGGACACCTGCACGGCGACGACACCCTCACCACCGTCGCCCACACCCTGAATTCGACGCTGCGACGCGGCGGCGACTTCGTTGCGCGATACGGCGGTGAAGAGTTCGTGGTCGTGCTACCCGACTGCGACGCCCAGATGGCAGTACAACTTGGACAGACATTACGCATTGCCGTGGCCCGTCAAAGCATCGCCGCCCCTTTCACGCCCGCTGGTCACGTGACCGTGTCGCTCGGCATCGCCACCTTCACCGGCCCGCGCGTCACCTCGCCGTCCGAACTCCTGGCCCAGGCGGATTCCGCACTCTATCGGGCCAAGAACGCGGGCCGCGATTGCGTCGTGGCGTAGCGGCGCCTTAGGATCCGCTTGGTTTTAGAAACGTGTCACGTCGGTGCGAGCGTGAAGCGATCCACGACCTCGTTGAGTCGGATGGCCTGGCCTTTCAGACTTTGCGTGGCCGCAGCGCTTTCTTCGACCAGGGCGGCATTGTGTTGAGTGACTGAGTCGAGTTGAGAGACTGCGGCGCCTACCTGAGTGATGCCCGCCGTCTGATGTCCCGTTGCGCTCGATATGACGCCGATCAACTCGCTGACCTGGCGGGCCTGATTGACAATATTGTCCATACTGCCGCCCGCTTCCTCGGCCATTTTCAGGCCGACGTCGACCGTATCCGCGCTGTCTCCCAACAAGCCTTTGATTTGTTTTGCCGCACCTGCCGAGCGCTGTGCAAGCGTTCGCACTTCAGTCGCCACCACCGCGAAGCCTCGACCATGCTCCCCAGCACGCGCGGCTTCGACTGCCGCGTTCAACGCGAGGATGTTGGTTTGAAACGCGATGCTGTCAATCACAGCGCTGATATCGGCGATACGGTCAGAGGCTAGGGAGATGGCGTTCATGGTTGCGACCACCCGGCCCACGGCTTCGCCGCCCTCACGGGCTGCAGTGGAAGCCGATTGGGCCAGTTCAGTCGCTTCTTCTGCGGTCTGCGCGGTGTTTTTGACAGACCCTGTCAGCTCGTTCATCGACATGGACGTCTGCTGCAAGCTCGTCGCCTGTTCTTCAGTCCTCTCGCTAAGATGGATATTGCCTAGTGCGATTTCCGCGGAAGCACTCTCGATGGACTCGGCCGCAATCTTCACCTCGCTCATCGCGACACCCATTTTTCCGATCGCCGCCTTGAGGGCAATGGCAATCGGAGCACTAACCTCCAACGAAGCGGCATCCAGACAGAGTGAACCACCGCGATCGATATTTCTGACGAGTGCCGCCAGTTCCGATCCTTCGACGGCGGCCTCGTGCAAGCGCACCGCCAGATAAATCTCAATGGAGGTCTGCACGACAACATAGACCGCATGCATTAGCGTTCTCAACAAGTTGGCTTCGGTCGTGCAGTAAAAACCGAGATTGAGTGCCTGCAGCCGATCGAACGCCACGTGATGGACGGCAAACAACCCGGCGGCAAGAACAATCATGCGCCAATCCCGATACACCAAAAGCAGCCCCAGGAGCACGAAGACACCGAAATGAAACTCGGAGGTTCCGCGGCCAAGCTGAATATGCAAAGCGACCGCTGCCACGTTGCAGGTCGTGAGCACAATGCGAGCAAGCACGGAACCACGCGCCGCGAAAAAGGCCGCGCTACCGAACACAAAGACCATGCCGCTGCCGATCAGGGCTAACGGGAGGTCTCCGAAGTAGTCGCCGATGGCCAGCGCAGCCGCAAGAGAAACCAGCAGCGTGATGTAGAGAACAAGGTCGCCCGAGCGGGCGATTGAATTTAGGTCTGCCAGATTATTCAGATGATTGGCGGATCGAGTCGACATGTCCAAGGGATTCCCATTTGAGGACGACGTTGAGGCGGGGGGTGTGTCACATTCGCCGCGCGACCGCTCTACGCGAGAACCCAGCGCGCTCAGTCTCGTTTACGGCACGCCGTCAGCCGATCTTGATGCCGAATTGCTCGTAGGGGAAATTACAACGCAGGAGCAGCAAGTCAAAGAGCTGCAATCACAACCCGTTGCCTGCGATTGCGACGCGTGCGAGCGTCAGCCGGCTGTGCCGGGAACGTCGGGAGGGACTGGCTGAGCGATCGGCACGAGCGCGCCTATGAGCTGTTCAATATAGTCGTCGCGCAGCCCAAACTCATCCAGCGCGGCGTGCAGCTTGAACAGATATTCCGCGTTAGTCCCGAGCATGCCCGAGGCCAGGGACACGATAGGGGCGACGGTCGCCACACGAGAGTCCGCTTCGAACTGGTCCAGGCTGGGGTCTGCCACGAAAGCGATGGCATGCGTCTGCGTGCCATCGTTGAGCGTCACGGGTGCCCAGGTGGGCTGGTAGGAGCCCAGCACCATCTCGCGAACCCACATGACTCGCAGTTCCTCATCCAGCTTTGCCTGTGGCAGCCGCAATGCCACCCCCTGCGTGCATCCACCGGGCTCGAGCGCCAACATCCGTCCAGGATGCTCCTCGCTGCCCCGACCGATGATCAAGCGAAGGCAGAAACTGCGATGCCATTCATGCAGCGTGGCGACCTCGCGTCTGTCGAACTCCACCATCGGATTCCACATCAGGGAGCCATAGGCGAAGACCCAGACATCGAGCGCGTCCGCAGGCCGCCTCTTCAGGGTCTCGGCAAGCGAACGATCGATTCGTTCCTGCGTCCAGAGGTTCGGCAGCGACTCGAAATGTTCGAGGTACTCGCCTGAATTAATTGCCTGTCGTGTCAGCATGGCAGTTGCAAGCCCTAATGGGTCGTGCTCAGGCGGTATATGGCAAACACCCACGAAAACACGGCGCCGCGCCCCAAGCTCGACAACAGTATGACCATAGCACTCATGGGGGAAAAGCTCTCGGCAGGAAACGCTTTGGTGACTGAGAGTGACAACGACGATTCAGTTTGCGAATGGCGGGTGGGTACAACACGTGAAAATGAGCTATCCCGATTATGAAAATTCCCCGTTGCTTTCTCGCCGGTAAAATCATGCGGCAAATATATATAAATAATATAGGGAGAATAAATCAGGCTTTGTTCAGGCGAAGACGACGATCAATATGATTTAGCGCTGCAACTGCGTGATTCTCCCTGTCACACAATGAATTTACACTTGATACTCAAGCGCTCACGAAATGCGCCGATAATGCCATTAACGAACTACGAGATCGGTAGTCAATCTTTGTTGGCTAAAAAAATACACAAACGGAGCGAACAAGCCATGTCCGCATTACCCACAAAGCACGGGCCATCATCGAAAGAAACGGTCATAGCTGGTTTGACGTCGGCCGTTCGCAGGATTTCCCGGGACAAAATCGCCGAAATCGATCTGATCAACCGCGAAGCGACCTATCTCGCGATCAATGCACTCATCGAGGCCGCGCGCGCCGGGGAAGCCGGTCGGGGCTTTGCTGTCGTGGCCAATCAGGTGAAGGATGTTTCCCGACGGATTGGGCAACTCACTGGCGAACTCGGCGCTGAACTCGCGACGATCAGCGAAACCATGGTGACGGAGCTCGAACGGCAGCAAGGCCAGCGTCTCACCGATCTGGCGCTGAACATGATCGACGTGATAGACCGAAATCTTTACGAACGGTCGTGCGATGTGCGCTGGTGGGCCACCGATGCCGCAATCGTCGACGGCGTAATAAAGGGTCCCGAGGCGGCAGCTCACGCGTCAAAACGAATGTCGGTGATACTCGATAGCTATACCGTCTATCTCGACATATGGGTGATCGATCTCGAAGGACACGTCGTGGCCAATGGGCGGCCCTCGAAGTATCCGGTGGCGGAAGCCGTGAGCGCCGCAGGTCGCGAATGGTTCGACGCCGCTCTGCGCACGCGCTCTGGCGACGAATATGTCGCCGCCAATGTGGATGCCGTCATGGAACTCGACGGCGCGCAGACAGCGACGTACGCCACGGCGATCCGGCAGGGCGGTGCAAGCAACGGCGCGGTCACGGGCGTGCTGGCCGTCTTTTTCGACTGGGCGAAGCAGGCGGCGGCGGTGCTGGATAGCGTGCGTTTGACCAACGAGGAACGAACGCGCACCCGTTGCATGATTGTCGACGCCACCGGACGCGTGATCGCAGACGCCGGACAAACACCCCGGGATACGAAGCACTATGCGTTGCGAAAGGATAGCGCGGAGACAGGCACTTACCGCACGGCTGAAGGGGCCCTCGTCGGCTATGCATTGACGCCGGGTTACGAAAGCTACGAGGGGATGGGCTGGTTCGGCGTCATTGAGCAAAGGCCGCATTTCGCCAAATAGGTCATACCCGACAGGCATACGATCCCCCACGGGCGCCATCCGCAAATCGTCCGCAACACCCCGCTCCGCCCACCATTCTGCTCGACAAAAACGGCATCGAACGCTCGCGTTCGGCCCGGTACCTGCTGTGTGCGCTTCCCGGTGTCCGACATTTATGCGAATGCCGTTACACTTAATGCATGGATGGCAATGGGTCCGGACCCGAGGTACTGGGGTCTGGCGTTCGACTGTTGAAAGATGGAGACGTTTGTGGCAAACGATACGATGCTGGCGCAAATTACTGAAAAACCGGGATTTTTTGCAGCCCTGGACCAGAGCGGTGGGTCGACCCCCGGCGCCTTACGGCTGTACGGTATCCCGGAGAGCGCCTACAGCGGTGACGCCGAGATGTTCAAGCTGATCCACGAGATGCGCGTGCGCATCATCACGGCCCCCTCCTTTACCGGGGAGAAGATCATCGGGGCCATCCTGTTTGAAGCGACCATGGACGGACAGGCACAGGGCAAACCGGTGCCGACCTTCCTGTGGGAAGAGCGCGGTGTGGTCCCTTTCCTGAAAGTCGATAAGGGATTGGAAACCGAAGCCGACGGCGTGCAACTGATGAAGCCGATCGCGGGCCTTGACGCATTGCTCGAACGTGCTGTGAAGCTCGGCATCTTCGGCACCAAGATGCGCTCGGTCATCAACCTGAATTCAAAAGAAGGTATCGCGGCCATCGCGAAGCAACAATTCGCACTGGGCGCACAGATCGCGGCACACGGCCTCATGCCGATACTGGAACCCGAGATTTCGATCAAGAGTCCGGACAAGGCAGGGGCAGAAGCGACCCTCCTCGCGGAACTCACCAAGGGTCTCGACGCCCTGCCGGACGGCAGCAGCGTGATGCTCAAGCTGACCATCCCTGATGTCGCGGACTTCTATCGTCCGCTGATCGAGCACCCGCGCGTCGCACGGGTAGTCGCGCTTTCCGGCGGTTACACGCGAACCGATGCCTGCCAACGGCTCGCGTCCAATCACGGCATGATCGCCAGCTTCTCCCGTGCGCTGATCAACGAGCTCAAGAAACAGATGAGCGAAGATGAATTCGACGCGACGCTGGCGAAGTGCATCGACGAGATTTATGAGGCGTCTGTCGTGAAGGTGTAAAGCCACGTTCAAGAGAGGTCCGCCCCACTGCCTATGCGACCTTGAACACCGCCACTTGCTGCGTAAGCCGTCCGGCCTGCTCCTTGAGCGACTGGGCGGCAGCTGCCGCTTCTTCGACGAGGGCGGCGTTCTGTTGAGTCACCTCATCCATCTGTCCGACCGCGCGATTGATCTGCTCGATGCCGAGCATTTGTTCCTGACTCGCACTGGCGATTTCGTTGATGATCGATGCGACGCGTCGGACACTGCCGACCACGTCATTCATCGTCGCACCGGCATCGCTCACGCGGGACGCCCCCTGTCCGACCTGTATCACGGAAGCGTCGATCAAGCTCTTGATCTCCTTGGCCGCGGTTGCCGAGCGCTGGGCCAGGGTGCGAACTTCGGTCGCCACCACTGCGAATCCGCGTCCCTGTTCTCCCGCGCGCGCAGCTTCAACCGCCGCATTGAGCGCGAGGATATTGGTCTGAAATGCGATACCGTCGATCAACCCGATGACATCGACAATCTTGCGCGACGAGAGATGAATGGAGTTCATCGTTTCGACCACGTCGGACATCGCTTCTCCGCCGCGGATGGCCACTTCCGATGCTGATACGGCGAGCTGGTTCGCCTGGAGTGCGTTCTCCGCATTGTGTCTGGAAGTGGAGGTCAGCTCGTCCATCGAGGCCGCGGTCTGTTCGAGCGATGCGGCCTGCTCCTCGGTGCGTCCCGACAACTCGACATTGCCCGCGGCAATCTGGCCGGAGGCAGTCGCAATGTGGTGGGCACCGTCGCGCACTTCACCCACGATTTTCCGGAGATTCTCGGTCATCAGCTTGAGCGCTGCGAGCAGGCGACCGGTTTCGTCTTCGCTGCTGACATTGATCGATCGCGTGAGATCGCCGCCTGCCACGGTTTCAGCCAGTCCGATTGCCTCGTTGATGGGCAGCACGATCGAACGCGTGATGTAGATGGCTGCTGCAATCGCCAACACGGTCGCGATCGCGGCTAGCAAGATCACGCGCCCGGTCGCCGCATGGGCTTCAGCGATCGCGTCGGCGCCCGTCGCCGTCATCCGCGAGGTTTCCCGTTCGACCGTCTGGTCGATCGCGGCAAAGTAGGCGTCCTGCACAGGCACCACGTCCTTGAACAACGCGGCTTTCGCCTCCTCGAGACCGCCCGAGTTTGCAATGGCGAAGGTCCGCAGCACGGCCGCGTTATATTTGGACCGCGCCTGCTGCATCGTTGCGAACGCATCCTGGCTTTCGCGCGTGTAGAGCATCGCGCCGAGCTTCGCGAACGTCCGGTCAGTGGCCTTGGACGTTTCAAGGATGCGCTTCTGGTATCGAGCGACATCTTCGGGGCTGCTCACGAGGAGCATATTGCGCAGGTTGCGAACCTCGCGGTTTGCGTCATTGCGGATCTCATTGCTCAACGACATTTTCACGTATCGGTCGTTGATGAGTTCCTCCGTCAGCTTGCGGTCTTGCTCTAGCCGGCTGACCGCAATCGCGGCCACCGCAATCAGCAAGCACACCACCAGCCCAAACCCCAGCCCGAGTCGTATCCCGATCTTCAGGTTCTGTATTTTCATGGTTCGACGCCCCCGTGCGCCGTCAATCAGATGGTCTGCATGGACCCAGGCCCCGAGTCCCGAACTACGTGCCCCATAGCAACCAAAGACAAAGTCCGCATCAGCGGACTTTGTCTTTTCAACTACCTAACAACTTCTCAGGTGTGTCAGAAACGTGTCAGAAACGCGTACGCATCCCTAAACGCAACGCCACCTGATTCGTCGAACCCGAACCCGAGTCGCCGAAGAAACTCGAGCTCGAGCCGATTTCAGCCTGTACCGGCACACCGTTGTTGCTACCCGACGCTTTCTGGTAGATCGCGAGCGCATAGACATCGGTACGCTTGGACAGCGCGTAGTCGAGGATCGAACTGAACTGATTCCACTTGCCCGTCGCGGTGCCGGTCAGGTCGGAATACGTATAGGCCAGCGCGGCGAACATAGCCGGCGTGAACGAATACTTGCCGTCGATTTCATAGTTGTTGAAATGCGAGTCCTGGCCAGTCAGCCCTTCGAAGCGCGTATTGGTCCAGTTGCCGAACACCATGGCGGGGCCGAACGAATAACGAGCGCCGACGCCGATGGTGCGCAGGTCCTTGTTGCCGAAGGTGTTGACGTTGGCGATCGTGATCGGGAACGCTGGCGTCGAGGCGCCCGGGTAGCTAATGTCCGTGTAAGCTGCGCCGATACCGAACGGGCCACCGTCGTAGTTCGCACCGAAGCTGATCGTGCGCGACGAACCCAGTGTGGTCACCCCAGCGTCCGTCGTGTTCGGATTGCCGCTGAACTCGGTCGAGTTCGAGAAGCCATACAAGGCGCCAAACGTCAGGCCCGAGAAATTCGCGCTCGCGAATTTCACCGCATTATTGATCCGGCTCGAGGTCAATTGGTCGACGTCGTTCATGCGGAACGCGTAGTTACCAATCGTAAGACCCCCCGCCGCGTACTTCGACACGTAGTCCGTCGAGAACGAATACTGTCGGCCGAACGTAAACGAACCGACGCCCGATTTCGACAGACCAACGTACGCTTGCCGGCCGAACAAGGTGCCATTCTGCGCCGACGCACCATTGGCCACGCTCAGGCCGCCTTCAAGGGTGAAGATCGCGCTGAGACCACCACCGAGATCCTCCGTCCCCCTCATGCCCCAGCGATTGCCCTGGATCACGCCGTCGTCAAGCTTGACCTTGCTCGACGAACCGCCCGTTGCATTGGCGGCATGGTTCACATAGCTGACACCTGCATCCAGCAAGCCATACAGCGTCACGCTGCTTTGTGCGTGAGCCGCCGTAGCAAGAACGCCGAGGCCAACGCCGGTGACAATCATCTTCTTCATTTCTGCAGTCTCCTGTTTGTGGAATGTGCTCTTCTACTCTTCGCCCATGCGGGCTTCTTTCTATTTATCGTGATGCGGCATGTGCTACGGAATGCGGTGCATCAGCCGCGGGCAGAGGGGTCTCGCCGCCGTCGTCCAGACGGATGCGCATCGTGAACAGGGGTCCCAGCAACAGCACGACAATCGAAGCGCCGAACGCGACGGCCCAGTTGCCATGCGAAAAGTCGAGCAGCGCGCCGACGACGACCGGCGAGACCGCGCCGGCGATCGCCATGCCCGTGAAGGTGCAGGCGCTCGAGGTCGCCGAGTGTTCGATTGACACTTCGGTACCGACCACCCACAAAGGCGAGTCCGCCAGTTCGGAACAAAAGAACGCGAAGCCGAGGCTCACTGCGCTGATGATGATGTCGTGCGTGATCAGCAGCGGGATCAGACCCAGGATCGAAGCGAGGAAACCGAAGATGATGATTTCACGACGGGCGCGCAATCGATTTCCCGTCTGCTTGAAACGCCAGTCGGTCAGCACGCCGCCCGCTGCCGTGCCAAGCGACCCACCGAGCAGGACGAGCGCCGAGAAGATGGCGTTGTGTTCGAGCTTGAGACCGTAGCGTTGCGAGAAAAACGACGGAATCCAGTTCAGGAAGAACCAGAGCACCCAGCCGTGGCAGAAGCAGGCGGCCATAGCGGGCCAGACCCGGCGCAGCATGTCGGGCCAGTCGACCGGGCGACGAGCCGGCACGGTCGGCACAGGTTCCGAATGGCGCTTCGCTTCACTGAGGCTTGCATACATGATGAACATGTAAACCAGCGTGACAGCACCGAGGATGATGAAGGTCAGACGCCAGGAGAACGCGATGATCAACGCCGTCACGATCAGCGGCGCGAGCGCATTGGCGACACGCCCGGTTGCATGCATCGTGCCGAGCGCGGTGCCGCGGCGCTCCTCGGGAATCACGCGGGCAATCATGCGGGCCGCGGTCGGATAGATCGGCGCCTCGCCGAGACCCACCGCGAAGCGCGCGACAACGAGTGCTACAAAACTGCCAATGAGGCCGGTGGCGATCGTGGCAACCGACCAGATCACGCCATAGAGCAGCATGCCCTTGCGCGAGCCGATGCGGTCGCTGTGCCACCCGCCCGGAATCATGAAAACGCTATACGCAAGCGCAAAGGCCGAGAAGATCAGCCCTAGGTGCGTATTGGTGAAGCCCAGTTCCTTGCCCAACACAGGCGCCGCGACGGACATATTGGTCCGGTCGACGTACATGATGAACGCCATGATGCAAAGCAGCACGAAGGTGAGCCTCGCCCTGCCTCGCTGAGGGGGCGATTGCGACATGTCTTCCTCCAGTTGTCTTCTTGTGCGGCGTCGCACCGCGCCGGGGCCGTCCGGCCCCGTACGCGATACGTCGGCCGCCGGCCGTACTACAGGAAGAAGTTCCGCAGCACGTCGTACGTTTCGTCAGGGCATTCTTCCTGCAGGTAGTGGCCTGAAGGCACGGTTGCCGTCTTGACGATGTTGTTGGCGTAATGGCTCCAGACTTCGGCTGCGTCATGGTTACGGCCCACGCCGCCCTTCGCGCCCCACAGGATGAGCGACGGATTTTCGACGCGGCGACCCGCTTCGAAGTCGGCGGTATCCATGTCGAGGTCGATGCCGAAGGTCGCACGGTAGTCCTCGCACATCGCGTGGATCACTTCCGGGTTCTTGATGCAGCGGATGTAGTCGGCGAGCGCTTCCGGGCCGAAGAACTTCGTGCCCTGGTCGGTCTTCGACAGCTTGCGCATGATGAAGAACTCGGGGTCGGCGCCCATCATCTTTTCCGGCGTCGGGTAGGCCTGGATCATGAAGAACCAGTGCCACGAGAACTTGCCCCACTGGCGCGTCACGTTGTTGAGCAGGTGGTGTTGCGGCAGCATGTCCATGAAGCCGGCCTTGAGCACCTTGTCGCCATGGTCGAGGCACATGCGATGCAGCACGCGCGCGCCGCGGTCGTGGCCTGCCGCATAGAACTGGTCGTAACCGAGCGCTTCCATCACCTCGACCTGATCCTGCGCCATGGCGCGGAACGAGTAGTCAGAGTGGTCGCCACCGCCGGGCGGCTTCGAGCTGTCGCCATAGCCACGCAGGTCGGTACACACGACCGTGAACTCTTCGGCAAGACGCGGTGCAATCTTGTGCCACGACAAGTGGTTGAACGGGTTGCCGTGCATCAACAGCAGCGGCGGGCCTTCGCCACCCTTGACCGTCACAATCTCGGCGCCGCTGGTCTTGATCGTTGTCTTGGTGAAATTCTCAAACATGTGCTGACCTCGTTGGCAATGCGTGATTCCATTTCAAAAACACGCCGCGCGCTTCCCGTGTCTCCGGCGGGATATCCCCCAGTCGACGCGCGCGACGCTCTACCTGAGCGATGCAGTAATGCTTAGCTTGCCACCGCTTCGCGCGCGGTCTTGCGAGCCTTCGCGTTGTCGACGGCAACCGTGAACGCGGCGCTCATCGCACCAACGTCCGCCGTGCCCTGACCGACGATGTCGTAAGCGACGCCGTGTGCGGGGGTGGCATAGACCGTCTTCAGACCACCGGTCAGCGTCACGCCCGACGAGAAACCCAGCAGCTTCGTCGCGATCTGGCCCTGGTCGTGATACATGATCACGACCGCGTCGAAGTCACCGCGGCGTGCCTTGATGAACACGGTGTCCGACGGGAACGGGCCTTCGCTCGTGAGGCCCTTGGCACGCAGTGCCTCGAGCGTCGGGCGAATGATGGTGATTTCTTCGTCGCCGAACAGGCCGTTCTCGCCGCCGTGCGGGTTGAGCGCAGCCACGCCGATACGCGGCGAGGTCTTGCCGAACGCGCGCATCGTTTCGTGAGCCAGCACCAGCGCACCTTCGATGCGGTCCGGCTTGACCATGTCGACAGCCTTGCGCAGCGCAACGTGCGAGGTCACGCGGAAGGTCGCGAACTGCGGAATGATGTTGACTTCACCGAAGTAGCCGACGTGCTTCGTCCACGCGGCAAACATCTGGTGTTCGTCGTGATAGTTCCAGCCGCCGCGATGCAGGGCCGCTTTATTCAGCGGCGCAAAGCAGATGCCGTCGAGCTGGCCGTCGAGCGCGAGGTCGGTCATGACCTTCAGCGTTTCGCCTGTCAGGCGGCCCGATTCGGCGTTGAGTTGGCCGCGTTCGTAGAGCGCAGGGTCGATGTTGTTGAGGTCGATCAGCGGCACGGCTTCAGCGCTGTGAACGGCATCGCCGATCTTGTCGATCTTGACGTAGGGAATGCGCACGCCGGCGTCTTTCATGCCGAGCTCAAGCACACGCGCGTCACCAATGATCACGACGTCGGCCTTCTGGCGCGCTTCGGGTGTCGAGAGCAGCTTGACGACGAGTTCAGGGCCGATGCCAGTGACATCGCCGAGCATAATTCCGATCAGGGGTTTCATTACTTTCTCTCCATGTATTGTGGGGGGACCGGTCCGGCACGCCTTCAGGCGCGCTCGGGGTGCGGCAGCGGCAGCACCCGAGTCCATGGGTTGCGGGTCCAGTGTGCGCGTTCGAACGTCTCGATCTCGGGCAGCATCTGCAACGATGCGCCGAGGACGTCGAGTCCGTCCAGATACATCTTGCGATGACGCGGTTCCATCTGGAACGCATAAGAACGGCCCGAGGCCGTTCGCACCACCTGGTTTTCGACGTCGATCGTCAGCACGTTCGACGCCGGATTCGAGATCTCCGCGGTCATCTCCTCGATTTGCGCGGGCGACAGCACGATCGTCAGCAGCCGGTTATTGGCCGCGTTGTAATAAAAAATTTCGCCGTAGCTTGGTGCAATTATGGCAGCAACACCAAATTGCTGAAGGCCCCAGACCGCATGTTCGCGGCTCGAGCCGCAGCCAAAGTTTGCGCCGCCGACCAGGATACTGGCTCCCGCGTACGCTTTCGTGTTAAGCACGAAATCTTCGCGCGTGCTGCCGTCGGGTGCGAAGCGCAGGTTATACAACACCCCCGCTGCGAGCCCCGACTTGTCGGTGCCGAGCAGGAATTGCTTCGGCATGATCTGGTCGGTATCGAGGTTGGCGATCGGCAGCGGCGCGGCCACCCCTTCGACTCGGGTGAAATCAGGCATCAGCGCGCTCCCATTTGCGAATATCGGTGATACAGCCCGCAATCGCGGCAGCCGCGGCCATCGCCGGGCTCATCAGATGCGTACGGCTGTCGCGCCCCTGACGTCCTTCGAAATTGCGGTTGGTGGTCGACGCGCATCGTTCACCCGGACGCAGTACGTCGTCGTTCATCGCGAGGCACATCGAGCAGCCCGGCTGGCGCCATTCGAAGCCGGCCTTGATAAAGATCTCCGACAACCCTTCTTTTTCGGCCTGCGCGCGCACCGCGCCCGAGCCCGGCACAATCATCGCGCGGACCGACGGCGCGACATGCATACCTTCGTGAACGACTGCAGCGGCGGCGCGCAGGTCTTCAATGCGGCCGTTGGTGCATGAGCCGATAAACACGCGGTCGATCGGCGTGCCTTCAATTCGCGAGCCCGCAGCGAGGCCGATATAGTCGAGCGCACGGGACGTCGCCGAGCTGATCGTCCGATCGGCGCCGTCGCTCGGGCCGGGAATGTTGCCATCGACCGGAATGGCCTGGTCGGGGCTCGTGCCCCACGTGACAAAGGGTGCGACTTCGGCCGCCGAGAAACTCAATTCTTCATCGAAATGCGCATCGGCGTCCGAGTGCAGATCACGCCAGCCCGCGATGGCCGTTTCCATCTGCGCTGCGTCGAGATTGCCGAGATGCTCGCGCAGGTAGGCGAATGTCTTGTCGTCCGGCGCGATCAGCACCGCACGAGCGCCCGCCTCGACTGTCATATTACAGAGCGTCATGCGCGCTTCGATGCTCAGCGAGCCAATCGCCTCGCCGGTGTATTCCACTGCGAAGCCACGCGCACCCTGCGCGCTGATCCGCGAGATCAGGCACAGCACGAGGTCCTTCGCGGTGGTGCCGGCGGGCAGGAGCCCGTCGATGCGAATCCGCATGGTCTGTGCGACGCGGTATGACAGGGTCTGTGTCGCGAGAACGTGTTCGATTTCCGAGGTGCCGATACCGAAACCCAGCGCGCCGAAGGCGCCGTAGGTCGTGGTATGGCTGTCGCCGCACAGCACGACCATCCCCGGACGGATCAGGCCCGCCTCGGGCGCTACAACGTGTTCGATACCCTGAAGCGGATCATTGACGTCGAACAACTGGATGCCATAGCGTTCGCAGTTGCGCGTGAAGTTGCTCGCCTGACGCGCCGCAGCTTCGACCACGATCACGCGTTTGCCGACCGGATCGGGACGCGTCGGGATCACGTGGTCGACGACACTCATTTGCTGAGCCGGGCGCCGCACCGGCACCCCGCGTTCCACCAAGCCGTTAAACGCCTGCGGGCTGGTGTATTCGTTCATGATGTGCAGGTCCGTATACAACAGGACGTGTTCTGCATCGAGCCGAGCCACAGTGTGGGATTCAACCAGCTTTTCGTACAACGTCTGCGGCACATCCCCTCCGAATAGTCTTGTTATGCCTGCCGCTGCGGGCAATTCACGCAGCCTTGCGACCAACACAGTCTATCCAGATGGCTAAAGAATATAATGCAGTCTCATTAAATCTATTCTTAAACGCAAGTAACAAATGGATTCGATCTCCGACCTCGCGTTCTTTGTGCAACTCGTCAAGCAGGGCAGCCTGTCGGCGCTCGCGCGCGAGCTCGGCGTCACCCCGCCCGCCATCAGCGTGCGCCTCGCGCGAATGGAAACGCGGCTCGGTGTGCGCCTGCTCAATCGCACCACGCGCCGGCTCAGCGTGACACAGGAGGGCGAGCTCTATTTGTCGAACGGCACCCGGCTGCTGGTCGAACTCGAGGAGCTCGACCGGATGGTGTCGAGCAGCCGAGCCATTCCGAAAGGATTGCTGCGGGTCAACGCCACCTTCGGTTTCGGGCGGCGTCATATTGCGCCGGCCGTTTCCGCGTTCGCGCGACGCTATGCGGAAGTCGACGTGCAGTTGACGCTGACCGACCGTTCGATCAACCTCGCCGACCAGGCCTACGACGTCGGGATCTGGTTTGGGCAACTACCCGACTCGCGGATGGTCGCGCGCAAGATCGCGGCAAACAGGCGTTTTCTGTGCGCCTCGCCCGAATACCTTGAAAAAGCCGGTGTGCCGGCGACCCCACGCGATCTGCAAAGCCACCAATGCATCGTGCTGCGCGAAAACGACGCCGCGTATGGCACCTGGCATCTGTCTCGCGGGCGCAAACAGGAAACCGTCAAGGTTCGTGGCTCGCTGAGCAGCAATGACGGCGAGACCGCGCTGATCTGGGCGCTCGCGGGTCACGGCGTGCTGATGCGATCTGAGTGGGATGTGCAGGCGCATCTGCGCTCAGGGGCGTTACAGATGGTGCTCCCCGACTGGTCGCTGCCGAGCGCGGATGTCTATGCCGTGTATGGGGAAAGGATGAATCTCTCGGCCAAGGTCAGCGCATTGATTGATTTTCTGGCCGACTGGTTCGCGCAGGTGGCGGACAAGCCTCCGGTCGAGGGCGCTCCGCTGGCGAGTGCACGGGGAACGTGGGATTGAGCGTTGACCTGGAGCACGAGCCGATTTTCGGCTAGGCATCACGAATCGTTTAATCGTTGCGAGTGCAAAGAACACACTAGCAGAACGTAATTTGTCAGCTTATTGCCGCTGCGGTATGCAGAGCATGGACAAAAAAATTATTTTGCCATCCTTCTCAACTTCGAAATGGAATTGACGTAGTTGCACATGGTGGCGCGTGTTGTGTGTCCTGTTGAATTCGAGCAGACCTTCGTCGCCTTCCACTCATGTGCACTCGCCTGTTTTCGAAAGTCAACCGGAAGAAAAATCTGTGACAACAAGAAAAATATCCATCAAGGCTCAGCTGTCGACGAGCTTCGGCATGCTGGCCGCGATCGTTCTGATCGTTTCGGGCCTCTCCTTAACGGCCCTGAGTGATTCAAACCAGCGTTTCGCTGGATTCGTATCCGGGATTAACGCACGCGCCCACATCGCCGAAAAGGTCCGGACCGCCGTCGACCGGCGGGCCATTGCCGCGCGCAATATGGCACTCGTCACGACGCCATCCGATTTCGCGATGGAGAAAGCCGCGGAGGCCCAGGCGCAGCTCGATGTCGAGACCGGGCTGCATCAACTGACTCAAATGGTGCTTACCTCCCCCGATGCCAGCGACGAAGGACGCCGCCTAGTGGGCAACATCGCGCAGATCGAAACCTCCTACGGCCCGGTCGCCCAGGCCATCGTCGATCTCGCGGTGGCCAACAAGCGCGACGAGGCCGTGCAAAAAATCGACAACGATTGCCGGCCATTGCTGGCGGCCTTGATCCAGGCAACAAATGCGTATTCAGAGTATGCGCAAGCGCGCTCCGACAGGCTCGTCGAAGAATCCACTCGGCACTATGCAAGGCAATGGATGATTCTCAGCGCCGTCTCGCTGGCGGCCCTGATCGCAGCAATTGTCGCGGGTTTCCTGATCACGCGTGGTCTCGCGCGCGCCCTGGGGGCGGAGCCCGACGAACTTAGCGAGATCACACAGCGCGTCGCGCAAGGCAACCTTGAAAACATCAACGAAGCTCACCACGCCCATACGGGAAGCGTACTCGCGTCGATGGCGGAAATGCAGCGCAGCCTGGTCACGCTCGTCGGCAAGGTCCGCCTGTCCGCGGAAAGCATTGCAACCGGCTCGAACGAGATTGCCTCAGGTAACGTCGACCTCTCATCCCGTACGGAACAGCAGGCGTCATCGCTGCAGGAAACCGCGTCCAGCATGGAAGAGCTGACGAGCACCGTGAAACAGAACGCCGAAAACGCGCTCCAGGCCAGCGCACTGTCGGTCAACGCGTCGGAAATCGCGCGCAAGGGGAACGCCGTCGTAGACAGGATGGTGCAAACCATGGGCGACATCAGTCAGAGTTCCGCAAAGATCGCCGACATCACAAGCATCATCGAAGGCATCGCTTTCCAGACCAATATTCTTGCGCTCAATGCCGCAGTCGAAGCGGCACGAGCGGGCGAGGAAGGTCGCGGCTTTGCGGTCGTTGCAGCCGAAGTGCGCAACCTCGCGCAGCGATCGTCGAGTGCCGCGAAGGAAATCAAGGACCTGATTTCGGCCTCGGGGCAAAAAATCCGGGACGGCTCGTCGTTTGCAAACGAAGCGGGCAAGACCATGGGAGAAGTCACGCAGGCCGTCGCGCGCGTGACCGACATCATGGGTGAAATTGCGGCCGCCTCCACCGAGCAGAGTCGCGGCATCGAGCAAGTCAACCAGGCCATTACCAACATGGACGAGGTGACCCAGCAAAACGCCGCGCTCGTCGAGCAGGCTGCCGCCGCCTCCAAGTCGCTCGAGGACCAGGGCCGTGAACTGACTCAGGCTATTTCTCTGTTCCGTCTCCATCCTTCGCATGCGGGTCTGGGGTTCTCCGCTTAGCCGCTGAAACGCGAGGCCCCGGCTGGGTAACAGGAGCATTGGCTCAGGCACTTGCCTACGCCCACGCCGAGGGTTCCCCAATCTAAAGAGAAACAAATTTTGCCAATGTTCATTGCAGGGGAAGCATTTTCCTAAACGATGTCAGACGCGACCCTTTTTCGAGACAAATTTCTACACCTTGCTCTCTACAATTTCGGTCTGACGTTTGGTTTTCGAATTTGACAATGAGCATTGAATTGCCCTACTTTGACTATGCAGCCACGACGCCCGCCGATGCGCGCGTCATCACCGCGATGAGCGAGTGCCTGGGGATCGACGGAATCTTTGGGAACCCCGCATCGAGTTCTCACGCGGCCGGCGCCCGAGCGCGGGATAAAGTCGAACAGGCACGCAGCCAGGTCGCGGCCTTGATCGGCGCCATGCCTGACGAAATCATCTGGACCTCGGGCGCCACCGAATCCAACAATCTCGCGCTCAAAGGGTTCGCCGAGGCGGCCGCCGCACCGTTCCATCTGGTGACCAGCGCCATCGAACACAAAGCGATCCTCGACACGGCAGCCCGCCTGGAGTCGAAGGGTGTGTTCATCACGTACATCGCGCCCACCCGCGAGGGCGCCATTACGCCCGCCGCCGTGGCTGCCGCTCTGCGTCCGAATACCGGCATGGTGTCGCTGATGCTCGTGAACAATGAACTGGGCACGCTGACGGATATCGGCAGCATGGCCGAGAGCGTGCATGCGCTCGGCGCCTTGTTGCATGTGGATGCGGCCCAGGCACTGGGCAAAGTACCAATCGACGTGGTCGCGCTCGGGATCGATCTCATGTCGATGTCGGCGCATAAGGTCTATGGACCCAAGGGCATCGGCGCGCTCTATGTGAGCCGCGCAGCGCGTTCGCGCCTCTGTGCACAAATGCACGGCGGCGGACATGAACAGGGGCTGCGCTCAGGCACCCTGGCAACACACCAGATTGTGGGGATGGGAACCGCCTGTGCAATCGCCGCCGAGCAGATGTCCTCCGACACCCATCGCATCACGGCACTCAGCGAGCGTTTTCTCCGCGGCGTCCTTTCGTTCAAAGGGGTTCGGCAAAACGCACGGGAGGGCCTTCGCATTCCGCATACGCTTAGCGTGACGGTCGACCGCCCGGACTTCTTCCCCTTCATGCTTGCCGACGATCTTGCCGTTTCTTCGACCTCCGCATGCAACTCGGCGGCCGGCACGCCTTCTCATGTCTTGAGTGCGATCGGGCTCGATGAAAATGTGGCCGGACGGACGGTTCGAATCAGCCTCGGACGATTTACGACCGAACAGGATGTCGACCATGCGATCAAATGCTTTCGCCGGGTGATCGAACCGTCGGGTCCGCTCACGGTGCCTGTTCAGGCTTCGGCCGCCTGACGCATTCGCCGACCTGCCCGTTGTGCAGGAGACCCCGCAGGAAGCGTCCGATGGCTACGCGGCGCCTCAATGGCCAAAGCGCGGCTGCGATCCACTGATCGCATGCCGCGCCCTGCGTTAAAACTGCACGCCGCGTGTCAGCGCACCGTCGACCACCACATTACTCCCGCTCATAAAACTCGCTGCAGGACTCGCTACGAATGCGACGGCGTTCGCAATTTCCTGCGGCTGCGCCATACGGCCCGTCGGATTTAAAGCCAGCGCCTCGGCATACAGCGTCGGGTTGTTGTGCTCGATCCAGTCCCAGACACCGCCCGCGAAATAGACGTTCCCCGGCGAAACGGTATTCGCGCGAATCCCCTTGGGCGCGAGCTGGTAGGCGAGCCCCTGCACGTAGTGGATCAGCGCCGCCTTGATCGTGCCGTAGGGTCCCGCCGCAAAATCGATCTCGCGACCCGATACGCTCGAGATTGCGACGATCGATGCGGCCTTGCTTTTCTCGAGGAAGGGCATCGCGGCATCGACGAGATTGACCGTCCCGAGCAGATCAGTTTCGAACTCCTTGCGCCACGACTCGATGTCATTGCCGATCGCCAGCGCGCTGACATTGGCGACAACGATATCGAGTCCACCCCACTGTGCGGCCACGTCCCGAACCCACGCTTGCAAGGCCGGACCGTCCGCGACATCGATCGACCCACCGATCGCTCTGACCGAGCCGGCTTCGATCAGTGCCGCCGACGTAGTAGCGGCAGCGTCGGCGTCGCGCGCACAGATCGCCACATCGGCGCCTTCGGCCGCCAGCGTGCGCGCAATCGCCAGGCCAATGCCCTTGGTCGCGCCGGTGACGATCGCCTTCAACCCCTTGAGTTGCAAATCCATGGCGGAGTCTCCTCAGGGTGCCGGAGCAAGATACTTCTTGCTGATCGCGGCGCCCACCGAATACTTCGGATCGACGAAGTTGCCCAGCCGGACCTGGCCGCATTGGCTCAGCATCATGTACGCATCCCAGCGGTCGAAGCCGTATTCCTTTTCGAGCCACAACACGAGCTGGTTATAAGCGATGCGGGTGGCATCTTCCAGCGGCCGTGCGCTACCGATGCACATCAGCAGCGCATCCGTCTCGAGCCGTGGCCAGTCGATATGCCAGCCCTTGATCAGGTCGACATGGATGGTGGTCTGGCTCGCGTATTCGACGGCCGTGCCGCATACTTCACCATCGCCCTGGCAGGCGTGCGCGTCGCCGATAAACAGCCGGGCACCGGGTGAACGCACCGGCAGATAGGTGATGCTGCCGGGCCCCATGTCGGGCACGTCCATATTGCCGCCATGGTTGTCGGGAGTCAGCGAGTTGATCGAATCGATCTCGGGCGACAGGCTCAGCGTGCCGATATGCGGCTTGTACGGCAGCGTCACGCGCTTGCTCCAGTACACCCCTTCTTCGTCGACGTCGATCTTCCGGGTGATTTCCGGCAGCGGATCATTGAGCGTTGCCGTGTAGTCGGTGCCGGTCAGCGCACCGAAGCGCGGAATCAGGCAGCAAGTGCCGCGCGGATTGTCGCCACGTGGTTTCATCGACTCGATATAGACCGCGACCACATCGCCCTTCTCCGCGCCTTCGATCATGATCGGGCCGTTCTGCGGATTCAGAAAGGGGACGGTCAGCTTCTGGCTCGGCAGGTCCTGCTCGGTCTTGATCTTGCCCTCGAACGCGTCGCGCGTGTCGACGATCACGCGGTCACCCGGGGCAATGTGAAGCACCGGATCGGAGTACGGGCCCATCGTGTAGTGGAATTTGCCCTGGCGCGCTTCGGTGAGTTCATGCGTCTCGCCGACCCGGCCGCGCGCGACTCCGCGCGCGTACATGATCGATTGTTCAAGCCAGTTCATCTGAGATCCTTGAATGATGAGTTGTCGAATTCGATGCCACGCCTCGCGCCGGACAGGCTGGCGCAAGCGCGTGCATCACACTGAAATCAGCGAGCGAACATTGTTCGCTTCCATTTGGTCACTCTTGCCGGCCGAGACAACCTGGCCTCGCACCAGCACCACGTAGTCGTCCGCCACGGCCTGAGCAAAATCGAAAAACTGCTCGACGAGCAGAATCGAGAGCGTGCCTTTGAGCGAGCGGAGCACGGCTTCGATCTCCATGACGATCGAAGGCTGGATGCCTTCGGTGGGTTCGTCGAGAATCAGGAGCTTCGGGTTGGTCAGCAGTGCCCGGCCGATTGCGAGTTGCTGCTGCTGTCCCCCCGACAAGTTGCCGGCGATGCGGCGGCGCATTGTCTTGAGCACGGGAAACGTGTGAAAGACGTCGTCGAACGAGAATTGCTTGCCCTCGGCCGTCTGGTTGCGTTCGCCCGCGTAGGCACCGATCTGCAGATTTTCCTCGACCGTCAGCAGCGGGAAAATCTCACGCCCCTGCGGCACATATCCCAGACCCGCATCGACGCGCTTGTGGCACGGGGTGCGCGTGATGTCGCGCCCCGCGAGCGCGATACCGCCGCCCTTGACCGGCAATAACCCGACGAGACACTTGAGCAGCGTGGTCTTGCCCACGCCATTGCGCCCCAGCACCACCGTGCACGCACCTTGGGCGACTTCGAGCGAGACATCGCGCAAGGTATGGCTGCTGCCATAGAACTGATTGATACCGGCGATTTTCAGCATACTTATCGTCCGAGGTAAACCTGAATCACACGCGGATCGCTACGGACCTGTTCCATCGATCCCTCGCCCAGTAACTGTCCTTCGTGAAGGACGCTGACGAGATCGGCGATCTCGCCGACAAAATCCATATCGTGTTCGATCACCACCACCGCACGCTCGGGCGACTTGAGCCCCGCAATCAGTTCGGCCGTGCGGGCCGTTTCATGGTCTGTCATGCCCGCGACCGGTTCGTCGAGCAGGATCACGTGCGGATCGGCCACCAGCAACATGCCGATTTCGAGCCACTGCTTCTGACCGTGCGACAGCGTGCCCGCGAGGCGGCTGCCTTCGGCCTCGAGGCCGATTGTGGCCAGGACTTCGTCGATGCGCTGGTTCTGCTCGGCCTTCACATGCGAACGAATCATGTCCGCATAGCCGCGCCCCTTTCGGATCGCGAGTTCTAGATTTTCGCGGACCAGCAGGGCTTCGAAGATGCTGGGTTTCTGAAACTTGCGGCCAATGCCGAGCCGGGCGATCGAGGTTTCATCGAGCGCGGCAAGGTTCGTGACTTTGTCGAGAAAGACCTCGCCGCTCGCGGGACGGGTCTTGCCCGTGATGACGTCCATCAAGGTCGTCTTGCCCGCGCCGTTCGGGCCGATGATCGCGCGGATCTCACCGTACCGAAGCTCCATCGACAGATTGGTGAGCGCGGCAAAACCCGAGAAGCGCACGTGCAGTCCGCTGATATAAATCGCTGTGCTGGAAGTCCCGGCACTCATCGCTTCGACTCCTCGCCGGCAGCCTTCAGGGTGCCCCACACGCCATTGCCGAAGGCCACCACGATTACCAGCGTCACACCTGCCAGGATGAATGGCCAGACCGCCGGCCATTGCGCACTGAGCCAGAATTTGAGGCCATTGACGAGGATCGCGCCCGCGATCGCCCCGATCAGTGTGCCGCGCCCTCCGATCGCCACCCACACGGCGATCTCGACCGACAACTGGGGCGAGACGATGGTCGGGTTCACGATGCCCACCTGTGGCACATACAGCATGCCGGCCAGCGCCGCGATCACCGCCGACAGGCACCAGGCGATGAGCTTCAGCGTATGGGTGCGATAACCCAGAAAGCGCATGCGCGCCTCGTCGTCGCGAACGGCGATCAAGGCCCGGCCAAAGCTTGAGTGCGCGAGATAGCGAACGCCGATGTAAGCAAGCACGAGCAGCAGGCACGAACACACGGCCAGCCCGATCTGAGTCGAGACGTCCGCGATCCGGTGCCCGGCGATACTAGTAAAACCGGTCATGCCGTTGTTACCGCCGAGTCCGACGTCGTTGATGAACAACAGCAGCATCAACGCATACGTCAGGGCCTGCGTAATGATCGACAGGTAGACGCCATTGATCCGCGAACGAAAGGTGACAAAACCGAATGCGCCGGCAACCGCAGCCGCGAATACGATCGTGATCAACACCGTCACATCAAGCCGCGAAAAGATCTTCCAGACAGCTGGGAAACCGCCCGTGCCCATATACTGGATGAAGTCAGGCAACACATGCGTTTCGGTGTAGGCGCCGTTGAGCAAATAGATCGCCATCAGGTAGCCCCCGATGCCGAAGAACACGCCGTGCCCCAGGCTCAGGATGCCCGCATACCCCCACACCAGATCGAGTGCGAGCGCCAGCAGGGCAAAACACATGATCTGCCCGATCAGGTTGATGCCGAACAGCGACAGATGCAGCACATTGGTGTCGGGAATCGCAAAGTACGACAGCGGCAGATAGAGCGCCACCAGCACCAGCAGCGGCACGATGCCCAGTTCCATCCATTTCGAGGCGAAGGCGGACAAAGTCCAGTTCCGGCGGATCACGGCTTCGGTGGATATCGTCATGCGCGGGTCTTCAGGGCGAAGAGTCCTTGCGGACGCTTCTGGATGATCAGCACGATCAGGAGCAGCACCACCACTTTCGCGGCCACGGCGCCGTAGAACGGTTCAATGAACTGGTTGATCTCGCCAAGGGCGAGTGAAGAGACGACCGTACCGAGCAGGCTGCCGGCGCCGCCGAGCACGACGACCATAAATGAGTCGACGACGAAACCCGTGCCCATCGATGGATTGACACTGGCGATTTGCGTGAGCACAACACCGGCAAGACCCGCCAGACCGGCGCCGAGGCCAAAGGCAAGGCGGTCCACTCGCTCGGCGGGCACGCCGAGGCATCGTGCAATGTCGCGCAACTGGGTCGTGGCGCGCATCAATAGGCCCAGCTTCGTCAGGCGCACGACAGCGAAGGTCGCCGCAAAAATCAGCATGGCGAGCACGATGGCGAAGACGCGGTTGTACGTCACGAAGAAGCCCGCCGACACCTGCATCCCGCCATTCAGGAACGCTGGCGTGACGAACTCGACGTTCTGCGAGCCGAACAGCACCTGCACCAGCTTGATCAGGGCGATGCTGACCGCCCAGGTCGCCAGCAGGGTTTCGAGCGGCCTGCGATAGAGAAAGCGGATCACAAAGAACTCGAGCAGCATGCCGGAGATCGCACAAATCACGAATGCCACCGGAATCGCGACAAAGATGTAGGTGTCGAACCATCCCGGCAGATAGGTCTGCATAAAGCGTTCGACCAGATAGGTCGAGTAGGCGCCAATCATGATGAACTCACCATGCGCGAGGTTGATCACGCCCATCAGTCCGAACACGATCGACAGGCCGAGTGCCGTCAGCAGGAGGACCCCCGCGTAACTCAGGCCGCTGAAGACGATCGACAGCGCCTTGCCGAACGACAGCGCGGTATCGATATCGCGGATCGCCCCTTGAACCGCAGCCATCACTTCAGGATCGGAACGCACCGAGTCCTGTGCGACAAAATTGGCGAGCGCGGTGCGCGCCGTTTCGCTGGGCACCTCGGCCACCGCCTTGATTGCCGCGAGCCGGTCGGCCCGGTCGGCGCTGCTGAGGCCGCGTTTGGCCATCGCCACTGTCAGCACCGAAGCAATGTCGGGGTCGTGCTCATGTTTGATTGCTCGGCTAACGATCGCCGGATCGAGCAACGTAAAGAACTTGTCGATCTGATGCGCAGCGTTCGCGCGCACATCCTGTTGTGCCGAGAACAGGTCGATTTCCGCCGACGCCACCGCGAGCTTGCGCATCATGACGATGCTCGGCACGTAAGGCAGGTCGGCGGCATTGCTGCTGGCAGACGGTTTCAGCGTAGCGGCGTCGAGCGGCGGCGTACCTTGCAGCGACGCCTGTCCACTTGCGCTACAGACCAGTGCGCCGTTGTGAAGGGCATCGACGATCTGGCGTGCCCAGGCCCGCTCTTGCGGGTCGTCCGACACACCCGCCTCGACAAAATGTCCGAGCGCGCTGACCTTGCTCCCATCGGTCGCGCAAAACGCCGTCAGCAGCGCCCCGCGATCGGTTGCAGCATGGGCACCCGTGCTCACCAACACCATGCACATCAACGCCAGAAGAAACCGCCTGCCCTTCTTCATTGCCTTACGCCTTGCCGATATACGGGCTGAAAGGAATCGGTTTGACGATATCCTTCGACTTCCAGAGGATGTCGAAACCCTGGTTCGCATTGATCGAGCCGATCATGTCGCCACGCCACAGGTACTGACTCGACTCGTCCATCTTCACCGTATAGCCGGCCGGATCGACCATCGACTGACCCGCAAGCGCCGTGCGCACTGCATCCGCACTGGTCGAGTTTGCCTTCGTTGCGGCCTTTGCCCAGAGGTTGATCCCGAGATACGTCGAGACCATCGGATCGATCACCATGTCCGGCCGGTGCTTGAGGCTGTGGGCCGTGACGTAGTTCTTCCAGTCGCTCTTGAACTGCTTGTTCTCCGGCGTGTCGACGTTCTGGAAGTAGCACCAGCAGCTCAGATGGCCGACCAGCGGCTTCGTGTCGAGACCTTCAAGATCGCTGTCGACGACGTCGAGCCCGAGGATCGGAATATCCGTTGCGCGGATGCCCTGATTGATGGCTTCCTTGAACATCGCGGGAATCGAATCGCCCACCACTGTCATCACGACGATCGCCTGACCGCCCGGTTGCGCAGCGAAGTCCTTGATATCGCGCACGATGGTCTGGAAATTCGATTGTCCGAACGGCACGTAACGCTCGCGCAACGCGGAGTCGGGGATGCCCTTGGTCTTGAAGTAACCCTTGAGCATCTTGTTGATCGTGCGCGGCCAGACATAGTCGCTGCCGATCATGTAGAACCGCTTCGCCTCGCCACCCTGTTCGCCCATCAGGTAGTCGATGGCGGGCAACACCGAACTGCTCGGCGGCGAGTTCAGGTAGACCACATTCTTCGACTGCTCTTCGCCTTCAAAGTGAAGCGGATAGAACAACAAGCTGTCCTGCGCCTCGACGACGGGCAGCACGGACTTGCGCGACACCGACGTCCAGCAGCCGAACAGGGCCGCGCATTTGTCGCGCAGGATCAACTGCTTCGAGAGCTGGGCATACATGGGCCAGTCTGAAGCCGGATCGACGACCACGCCTTCCACCTGGCGTCCGAGCACACCGCCCTTCGCATTGATCTGGTCGATCGTCATCAGCGCGGTGTCTTTGAGCAACGATTCGTTGTTGGCCATCGTGCCCGACTGAGAGAACAACAGACCCAGCTTGATCGGCTCTCCGCCGCTTGCGGCGAATGCAGCCTTGGGCAGTGTCGTGCCCGCAGCGGTCACCAGCCCCGAACCGACTGCCGACAAAAAGGTACGCCTTTTCATTGCTTGACTCCGACATGAATAAGAAAAGCGAAATAAAAAAGCCCGAAACCAGACAACGCTGGTTTCGGGCTTTTTTGGCCGGTGCCACCCGAGACGTCTTTGTCTTGAGCAGCGAAATGGGTGCTGATGGTCTCCGTGGTGCACGGCAGGTCAGCATGCCTATCTAAGCAATGGCTGTGCCAAGTTAAAGAGAAGAGTACAGTTCGGCGCGACGGCTCGCGGCTTCGGTTTTTGGTGCAATATCCCGCCAGGCCCGCTGCATATTGACCGCTTGCAATTTTCGCGACGCGAACGGCATCATGAATAAGGCAGTTTTCGGGCAGGACGCGTGCCGGTAACGCATTCGTCGGAAAAATTCCGGCGCACGCGATCAGTGCGCCACTGCACCAAGTGTGCTCCGTACGCACACATTTCCGTGGGTTTCATGGGTAAATATCGACACGATGAACCGCGCAGACGCCGGCAGTACGCCGGACCCGATCAGGATCGGCGTGCTCTACTCGCGCTCCGGCGTGACATCGGCCGCCGAGACCACGCAGTTGCAAGCGACCCTGCTCGCCATCGAGGAGATCAATCGCGCGGGCGGCGTGCTCGGCCGCGAAGTCGAACCGGTCTGTCTCGATCCGCAGTGCCAGCCGCGCCGTTATGCTGAACTCGCAGAGCAACTGATTCTCGAAAACCGCGTGCGGCTGATCGTCGGCTGTTATATGTCAAGCACGCGCAAGGCCGTGATCCCGATCGTCGAGCGGCACAACGCCCTGCTCTTCTATGCAACGCCCTATGAGGGCTTTGAATATAGCCGTAACGTGATCTACACCGGGGCGGCACCCAACCAGAACACGCTGCCGCTTGCGGGGTTCATGCTGACGCACTATGGCTCGCGTGTCAGCATGATCGGCTCCGACTATGTCTGCCCTTACGAATCGAATCGCGTCATGAGCGATCTGATTCTCGAGCGCGGCGGCGAGAAGGTCGACGAGACGTATCTGCCCCTCGATGCGCGCTGGGAAAACTATCTTGACGCCGCAAAGCGAATCAAGGAGCGCAGGCCGGATTTCATCTTCTCCACGGTGGTCGGTGAAGGTATCCCGCTGCTGTATCGCGCATTCGCGCACGTCGGCCTCGATCCCTACAAGATGCCGATCGCTAGCCATATGACGAGCGAAGCCGAGATCGCGATCATGGGCCACGACGTCGCTGAAGGCCATATCACGTCGGCCGCTTACTTCCAGAGCGTCGACACCCCCGCGAATCGCGGCGCGGTCGCGCGTTACCAGGCGAGTTTTGGTGAGGACCAGACCACCAATATGTGCTGGGAAGCGGCCTATTTCCAGATGCATCTGCTCGCCGATGCCATCCGTCGGGTCGGCTCAGGCGATCCGACGCTGTTGCTGCGTGTGCTGCCCGGACTCGAGTTCGATGCGCCGCAAGGGCGTGTACGCATCGACGAGCACAACAACCATACCTATCTGCATCCCCTGATCGGCCGCGTCGATTCACACGGCCGTTTTGAAGTGATCGGACGCGCGCCCGAGCGCGTCAAGGCTGACCCCTACGTGGTCTCCCACTCCACGCCTACGTGGACCTCCGTGAGTCGCCCCGATCTCCTGCATGCGGGAGTCGAACGATGAGCCAAAGCGCCGCGACGCCGTCGATCCTGCGCGACCTGCGCTCGCTCAAGGTCGTGGTGATTCATCCCCAAGATCAGGATGGCGAAGAGTTGCTCGCCCAGTTGCGGCGTATCGGATGCGAGGTCGAAGTGTTCTGGCCGGGCCTCGACTGCCTGCCCCCCAACACGGGACTGGTCGTGATGGCGGTGCGCCCCGAGACCCTGTCGATGGCGTTTCCGTGGCTCGGTTGCGCGAACTCGCCGCCCGTGATTCCGGTCGTGACCTACGAGAACCCAATCACGATCGAAGCGGTGCTGCAACTCAATGCCTTCACCACCATCCCCTCGCCGGTGCGCTCGTTCGGGCTGCTTACCGCGATCGCGGTCGCGCTGACTCAGTTCAAGGTGTCGCGCACACGCGAACGGTATATCGATCGGCTCGAGCAAAAACAGGCCAAGGTCAGGGTGATTCAGCAGGCCAAGCAGATCGTCATGGATACCCGTGGCGTGTCTGAAGAGGAGGCGTATCAGTTACTGCGCTCGAAGGCGATGCTCAAGCGCGAGCAGATCGAGATTGTCGCGGGCGAGATCGTGAAGGCGCACGAGACGTTGAGCCTCTAGCTTCGGGACGCTGACAAACCGCTTATCGCGCTTGCCACGAGTGATAGAGCATGTAGGCCGCCACCGAAAGAATCATGGCGGAAAACACGAGATTCAGAGCGCCTCGCTTGCGGGCAAGACGACAGGCCGCGCAAGCGCCGAGCCAACCGCCGACGATGCCGCCCCCGATAAACTCCGCGGCGATAGGCCAGTCGACCTGGCCCGAGATCGAGTAGTTGACCGCCGTCGTCAGCCCGAACGATCCGACCGCGAACAGAGAGGTGCCGATCGCATCGACGATCTGCATCCGGCCGGCAAACATCAGTCCGGGAACGACAAGAAACCCGCCACCGATTCCGAAGAAACCCGATAGGCTGCCTGCGCCTAGCCCCGTGCTGCACAGTCGCGGATAGGGCGTCGGATACGCGGCCACTTGTGCGGCTGCCTTCGGTCGCGGCCGCAGCATCAGGAAGGCCATAAAACACATCAGGAACGCAAAATAGGTGATCAGCTTTTGCCCGTCGACGAGCTTGCCGATCGTCGAACCCAGCGCTGCGCCCAACACCCCGCTCGCGGCGAAGGCAAACGCCGGTCCCCAACGGACGTGACCCGCCCGCGCATGCGGAATCATGTTGATGTACGCGCTTGCCGCGACAGCCAGCGCAGCCGTGCCGATCGCGATGTGGGGGTTGCCGAGGCCCACGACATACAGGATCAACGGCACGGCGAGGATCGAGCCACCGCCGCCAACAAGGCCCAGCGAGAAACTGACAAAGGCACCGCAAAGCGCGGCGGCGATCCCCTGGGTAACCGGATGCGAGGCAATCATGACGCGCTCTACCCCTGATGGGTGGCTGGCGCGACAGGCTGGCCGCACGCGAGATTGGCGGGAATCGCGATGTCCATCATCTTCGGGTTGGGAAGATGCAGACCGTTCATGATCTCGACGTATTGCGCCTCGGTCTTGCCCGCGAGACGGGGATTGAAACGCTTCTCCTCGCCGATGCTGGAGGCATTCCATCCCTTGTAGTCGTGGGCCGGATAGAGCGTCGTGGCGTCCGGCAATTTGAAGAGTTTGTTGACGATCGAATCCCACGAGCGATGTGCATCGCCGCCCTGGAAATCCGTGCGCCCGCTGCCGCGAATCAGCAGCACATCCCCGGTGAAAACCGCTGTCGGCGCCGCGGGGTCGAGCACAAAACTAAACGACTCGTTGGTATGCCCAGGCGTGTAGAGCGCGCGCAACTCGATGCCGTCCGCGCCGACGAGTTCGTCTTCCCGAATCTGCCGCGAGACGCATTGCGCCTTCGAAAACTCGCCCATGACCGTCACACAGTGCGTGGCGTCGCGCAAGTCGCCCAACGCCGTGACATGGTCCGCGTGCGTATGGGTGTCGATCGCATGAACCAGCCGCAACTCGAGCTGCTCGATCGCGAGAAGGTACTGAGCGAGTTGCTCCTTGACTGGATCGATGATGATCGCCTCCCCACCCGCGCGCGAGGCGATCAGGTAGGTAAAGGTGCTCGACGAAAGGTCGAAGAACTGGCGAAAAATCATGGCAAAACACGTCCTTCAATGTCTTTATTACATATTGATATAAGCTTATATCAATTAAGAATAAGCGCAGAATAGTGCGCTACAAGCCGGAATGCAAGCCGAGAAAAAAATGAGGGAGACCCAGCGGGGTGCACAGGAACGGAATCAGTTGAACTGCGCGCCCTCAAAAATCAAGGACTTGCCAACGAATTCGGTCACGTGCCCGCTTCCGCGAAGCCGAACAATTAGACTTGCCGGATGAGTGACGCGAATTTGTTGGGCTTGCTGGAAGGTGAGTGCGGCGAGGAGCGAGCTATCGGCAGCGTCTGGGAGATCGGTGACAATCGTAGAATTAAACTAAGCCGCGGACGCCTCGCTAAGAGGTCGCATGGATGCTGATGGCGCAAAGGCAGAGGCAACATTCGATGGGGTCGGGGTGTCCAGATGGCGCACGAACTAGATTGGTCGCCCGACCGCCATGCGCAAACGTCCGTCAGCCAGACTATTGATCATCACGCCACAGCGGCGCGTGTTGCTATTCCGATTCGTTCACAAGACTGGCGCACTCGCCGGCAAAGTTCACTGGGCGACTCCCGGCGGAGGTGTCGAGGACGTAGAGACGTTCGCGGAAGCCGCAATGCGAGAGCTTCGTGAAGAAACGGGCATTCACGCGGCACAGATAGCTGGGCCGGTCGGACGGCGTGAGGTGCGGCTACAGCTACCGGACGGCGAGTGGGTTCTCGCCGTCGAGCAATACTTCGTCGCACACGCAAATACGGAATTCATTTCATGTGACGGCTGGACCGCGCAAGAGCGCGAAGTAATGGCGGATCACCGATGGTGGAGCCTGGACGAACTGCGCTCGACCACCGAGACAGTCTATCCAGAAGGTCTGATCGAAATGCTGAGAGAGGCGGGAATTTTTGGCGCATGAGCGACCGTTTTGGAGCAAACCAGGTGACAGGAGTCCCTCGCACTCGGTCTTTTATGGGACTTCTGAGTCCGGCCCAGAGTGTGTCAAAACGCGCGGATGCAGGAATAACGAAATCAGTTCTTATCGGCGGTTGCAGCTTTTCGATTGCAGCAAGCGGAACGAATATCGCAAAGGCTCAACGACTCCCTATGGGTGTCACGCCCGCATCGCCGTCATAAGCGTTTCTGAGCCGAGTAACTTGATTATTCGTTTCATGTTGTACGCCAGCACGTGCAAGCTCATCTCGGTACTCACTCGCTCAATGGTCCGGGTGAGGAAATGAGTAGCACCCATCCATGCCTTGATCGTGCCAAACGGATGCTCGACTGTCTGCCGTCGGGTTCGCATCATCTCAGGAGCGTGATCAAGTCGCGCCTGCATTTCCTCGACAATGCCCTCGTGCTCCCAGCGCGTCATACGACGCTCCGTGCCCGGCGTGCACTTCTCTTTTAACGAGCACTGTTGGCAATTCGAACTCCAATACTTGCCGAGCTTCGGAGCACGCTCTACGGTCCAGCATCGTCAGATGAGCCGCTCACCGGCAGGGCGACGATATTCGTTCGTTTCAGGGTTGCAAATGAAGTCATCCCGGCCGAAACGCCCGTGAGCTGTGGCGCTTGATGTCACCGTCTTCGGCACAAATACGGTGATACCAGCCTCATGGCATGCAAGTATCTCTTCGCTCTTGTAGTAGCCGCGATCCGCAACTGCGGTGAGCTTGTCCACCCCCATTTCTGTTCGGGCAAGCTTGGCCATTGACGTCAACTGATCACGGTCAAGGCCGTTGTTAGTTACCTCGTGCGCGACGATCAAATGGTGCTTCGTATCAACAGCCGTCTGGACGTTGTAGCCAACAACGCCGGTCCCACGCGTCTTCATCGAACGCGCGTCCGGGTCGGTCAGCGAAGCCTGCTTGTCGGGTGCCGCGTTCAGTTGCACCTCAATCTCTTTGAGGCTTCGCATCTGTTCCTTCAAGGCCACGATCTTGTCTTGCAGTCGTTCTGTTCTAGCCTTCGCGATGGTCGGCTCCTGGCGATCCGCTGTGTCCATCGCATCAAGATAACGAGCGATACTTGACTCGATGTCGTGCAAGCGTCGTTCGAGCTTGGCATTCGTGAAGTTGCGGTCGCGATGGTTTGCCGCCTTGAACTTGCTGCCATCGATTGCGACGAACGCTTCGGAGAAGAGGTCAAGGCGCTGGCAAAGCATGACGAACTGACGGCAGACGCTGCGGATCGCTTTGCCGTTGTCCTTGTGGAAGCGCGCAATGGTCTTGAAGTCCGGTGCCAGGCGCCCCGTGAGCCACAGTTCAACGTTTCACTGGGACTCGCGTTCAAGGCAACGGCTCGACTGAATACGGTTCAGGTAGCCGTAGATATATATCTTGAGCATCACCTCGGGATGGTACGAGGCTCGGCCCGTGAGCGCAGGTTCAACACCCTCGAATCCCAAATCTCGAAGGTTCAGTTCATCCACGAAAACATCGACAACGCGCACGGGATTCGTGTCTGTCACGTAGTCATCAAGCGCTTCGGGGAGGAGAAAGCTTTGTGTACGATTGTCGCCTTGAACGAGCCGCTTCATCTTGCTCATCCTCCGTCGCTATCGGATGAACAATTTTAGCGTTTCATAATCCGTTTTGACACACTCTGGGCCAATTCGAGCCGTTCACCTCGAGAACCTCAATGATCTTTCCTGGACCGGAATCAGTCGTGCGTTGGCATGAATCTCACCAGCGACAAACGCTTGACATGGCTTTCGCAAACGTCGAGCATAACAACGCGAGTGTCCGCGTTTAAATGGAAATACAATTGCAGCGAGATGAAATCATCCGGGTCTCTCGTCAGCTCTCTGGGGACGATGTGTGCGCGGAACTTCTTGCACTTAGTGTTGTGGAATTCAGCCACACGCCTGAAACCCGAATAGCGCTCGATATTGGCGATTCGAGAGGCGTGCTTCGTGACACCGGTAGGGGTATGCGCTTGACGCCGGACCGAGGCGACACGCTCTCTCACGCCGAGCGGGCATTGACCGGTCACTATCCGTGCGTTCCATCCAACTCCGGTGTTGACTTGCCTCTTCATGAACTGGTTTGGGGCGAGCGTGGCTCACTCGGTCCGTCGCTGGCGAACTTTGCATGCAGCTCATATCGGTTCACGAGTATGAGGGACGGCGAAGTATGGTCACAGCACTACATATGTGGCCAACCGACTGGGCCAGCAACGACGCGGGGATACACCGAAGAGACGGGGACGCAGATTGAGTTTGAGACGGTGAGCCTCATTGACCAGGCGAAAGTCAAATTGCTTGTGCAAGCCCTGTGTGAGCGAATTCACGGGCTTTTCATATCACTACGACAGGTGTAGCCGAAGTAGACGAACGTAAATCACTATCAGCCGCCACGCTCCGGCTGGCTGCAAACAGCCTTATATTCTGGCCATCCAAACGACGGCTTCTGTGCTCTGATCCGACAATCCGCAAAGCGCATCGACTGTCTGCGTTGGGTCG
>JAMFSK010000083.1 GCA_026225235.1 Burkholderiales bacterium | reverse complement strand
GCCACCATGCTGTGTTTCATCGTAAGTTTCATTCGCTGCTCCTTCCTGTTCCCTGGTGTGTTGAAACGGGACGGCCTCGATGCATGGGCCGGCCCTTGTTGAAACCATCGTCTTCGGGCCAAGTGCCCCGGGGTACATCTGCCTTCAGCCGATCGTCATCAAACTTGCGTTGCCGCCCGCCGCCGCCGTGTTCACGCTGACCGAGCGCTCGTTGAGCAGACGCTCGAGCGCGTAGTCATCCTGGCCACTGTCGAGCGCACCGGCCGCGACACCCTGGACCGTGATGATCGGGCCGGGGCGCGCCGCGACATGGCGGATCAGTGCGTGGAGTTCATCGCTGTCGCCCTCGAACAATACCGCGTCATAAATGGTGCTCTGCTCGTCCTTCTGGACTTCGACGAAGTCCTTGAGGGCGGCAGGCAGCGCTGCCAGCAGCTGGCCTGCGATGCCCGGCGTGACCAGCGCACGGTTGCCGGTCGCCAGCACGGCGACCAGCTGCGCGCGCGCGCCACCGAGCGTTGAGGCCACGCACAGAACCGTGCCGCGCGGCCGCAGCGAGTAGGTATTGCGTTCGCCGGTCGGCCCCGCGAGGGTCGCTGTCGCACCCGCGAGCGGCTCCTGCAAATAGCGGTCGCAGCGCGCGACATTGCGTGTGTCGTGCTGGGCTTCAAGCCAATTACGATAACTGCGCAGCGCGGTTATCGACTGCTCGGCGACGCTCAGACCATGGCCCGGGCTTGATGCGGAATTCGTTGTCGGGTTCGTCTTCGGCCCGGCCGCTCCATGCTCGCGCGCCAAGGCGGCGCCCAGCGAGACAGGCAAGCCCGCAGGACGCATCGACAGCAGACGTGCCAGGTAGAGCGGGCCGCCCGCCTTGGGGCCGGTGCCCGAGAGCCCTTCGCCCCCAAACGGCTGAACGCCGACCACCGCACCGATCACGTTGCGGTTCACATAGATGTTGCCGACATGCGCGCGGTCGATCACGTTTGCGATGGTCTCGTCGATGCGCGTATGGATGCCGAGCGTCAGGCCATAACCCGTGGCCTTGATGCTGTCGAGCAAGGCGTTGATGCCGCTGCGCTTGAAACGCAGCACATGTAGCACCGGTCCGAAGACTTCGCGCTTGAGTTCGTCGAGTGAGTCGAGTTCGATCAGAGTCGGCGGCACAAAGGTGCCAGGGCGCGCAGCCTCGCCAAGCGGCAGTTGATGAACCGCGTGACCCTTCGCGCGCATGGCCTCGATATGAGCTTCGATACCGCGCTTCGCTTCGCCATCGATGACGGGGCCCACATCGGTCGACAGACGATCGGGGTTGCCGATCGCGAGTTCATCCATCGCACCCTTGAGCATCGTCAGCAGCCGGTCGGCCACATCTTCCTGCACGCAGAGCACGCGAAGCGCCGAGCAGCGTTGACCGGCCGAATCGAAGGCCGACTGGAGCACATCGAAGACGACCTGTTCGGCCAGCGCCGACGAGTCGACAATCATGGCGTTCTGACCGCCGGTTTCCGCGATCAGCGGAATCGGCTTGCCATCGGCGTCGAGCCGTTCGGCAAGAGATTTTGCGATCAGGCGCGCGACTTCAGTCGAGCCGGTGAACATCACACCGCGCGTTCGCGCATCGGCCACCAGCACCGCACCGACTTTTGCGCCATCGCCGGGCACCAGTTGCACCGCGCCATGCGGCACACCCGCTTCGCGCAGGATACGCACGGCCTGCGCCGCGATCAGCGGGGTTTGCTCAGCCGGTTTGGCGAGCACCGGGTTGCCCGCGGCAAGGGCGGCTGCGACCTGGCCCATGAAGATGGCCAACGGGAAATTCCATGGGCTGATGCAGACGATTGGACCCAGAGGTCGATGGGTATCGTTGGAGAATTCGGTGCGGATTTGTGCTGCGTAGTAACGCAGGAAATCGACCGCTTCACGAACTTCGCTGATCGCGTTGGCGAGCGACTTGCCGGCTTCGCGCACGATCAGCCCCATCAGCGACGGCATGCTTGCTTCGAGCAGATCGGCGGCGCGATCGAGACAATCGGCGCGGGCCTCCACCGGCG
>JAMFSK010000082.1 GCA_026225235.1 Burkholderiales bacterium | reverse complement strand
CCGCCGAGCAGCAGGAAAGCGAAGTGGGGCATGCCCGGGATCAGACCCATGATCGCGAGGATGCCGCCCGTGATGGTCAACACGCGCGGATTCGAGAACAACTGCTCGACCATCTGGGTACCGATGTCTTCGTCGGTGCCCACACGGGAGACGATCACGCCGGCCGCGGTTGAGATGACAAGCGAGGGGATCTGCGCGACCAGGCCGTCACCGATGGTGAGCAGCGTGTAGTTCTTGCCTGCGGAGGCGAAGTCCATGCCGTGCTGGACCATGCCGACGATCAGGCCGCCGACGATATTGATCACCATGATCAGCAGGCCGGCGATCGCATCGCCGCGCACGAACTTGCTCGCACCGTCCATCGAGCCGTAGAACTCGGCTTCCTGTGCGACTTCGGTGCGGCGCTTGCGGGCCTGATCTTCGTTGATCATGCCGGCGTTCAGGTCGGCGTCGATTGCCATCTGCTTGCCGGGCATCGCGTCGAGGGTGAAACGCGCGGACACTTCGGCGATCCGGCCCGCGCCCTTGGTGATCACCATGAAGTTGATGACCATCAGAATCACGAACACGACGATACCGACGGCGAAGTTGCCGCCGACCAGGAAGTGGCCGAACGATTCAATCACCTTGCCGGCGGCGTCGGGGCCTGTGTGGCCTTCGAGCAGCACGATGCGGGTCGAGGCGACGTTCAGCGACAGACGCAGCAGGGTTGAAAACAGCAGCACACTCGGGAACGCGGCGAAGTCGAGCGGCTTCATGGTGTACATGCTGACGAGCAGCACCATGATCGACAGGGCGATGTTGAAGGTGAACAGCAAGTCGAGCATGAACGCCGGCAACGGCAGAATCATCATGCCGAGGATCATGACGATCAGTACCGGACCCGCGAGGGCCTTGGTATTCGCGCCGCTCATGGCGGCCGGCATTTTGAACATCGTGCTGCCGGGGGTCATGCAACGCTCCCTTGTGTGTCGAGTCCGGCAGGGACTTCGAGGTCGGTCGGCGCCATCGGGCGCACGGAGCCGAGGCCGCCTTCAGCGGTCCAGCGGCGCAGCTGGAACACCCAGGCGAGCACTTCAGCGACGGCACCATACAGGGCGCCGGGAATCTCTTTGTTCAGATCGACGTGATAGAACAGGGCCCGTGCGAGCGGCGGGGCTTCGAGCGTGGGAATGTGATGTTCGGCGCCGATTTCGCGGATGCGCGCGGCGACGAGGTCCATGCCCTTGGCGACCACACGCGGGGCGCGCATCGAGTCGTCTGAGTACTGGAGGGCGACGGCGAAGTGCGTCGGGTTGGTCACGATGACGTCGGCGGTCGGGATGTTGGCCATCATGCGGCGACGGGCGATCGCGCGTTGCTGGGCACGGATCTTCCCTTTGATATGCGGGTCGCCTTCGCTTTCCTTGAACTCACGCTTGACCTCTTCCTTGGTCATGCGCAGCTTCTTGGCGTGGCTGTAGAGCTGCCAGGGCACGTCGGCGAACACGAGGATCAGGAAGGCGCCAATGATCACGGCGATGGTGCTGCCGACAAGGCTGGCGCCCTGGGCCATGGCGGCGTGCAGGGGCTCGGAGAACAGCTGGAGGACTTCGCCTTCGCTACGAATGACGGCCCAGTAGGCGACGCTCCCGACGATCAGGCACTTGGCCATCGACATGAGGAGCTGGACGATGGTGTTGGTCGAAAACAGTTTGCCGATGCCGGCGATGGGGTTCAGCCTGGCAAAGTTGGGCACGAGGGTCGTGGTGGTCAGCAGCCAGCCGCCGAGGGCCATGGGCGACAGCAAGGCAGCCAGGTAGAGGGCGCCAATGATGGGGGCGACGGCGAGGGCGCCTTCGCGGGCGGCGGCGCCGGCCTTGGGCAGCATCAGGGCTGACTGGAAGGCGAGTGCGCGGTCGAAGGTGAAGGAGTCGCGCAACATGATGCGCATATGGGCGGTGAGTGCGCCGGCATTGGCGTAGGTCATGCCGAAGCCGGTCACGAGCAGGGCGAAGGTCGACAGTTCACGCGAACGCGCAACCTGGCCTTCTTCGCGGGCCTTTTCAAGGCGCCGCGTAGAGGCGGGTTCTGTCTTCTCGAGGTCGCTATCTTCTGCCACTGCCTTCTCCAACTGGACGTTCAGGAAAGGTAACGTCAGTGGGAAGGATTATTACGAATCGGGTCAACCCATGATCGGGCGAGCAGGAGGCGGAAAATGGCGTATATCGTGCGATCGGAAGAACCGGTAAGAACGGCGCTTCAGGCACGGGAAAACGCTTGTGGGCGGTGGGTTGGGGCCAACCGGCGTTTGGTGGGTCAGTAAGCGCTCAGCGGGGCATCGGCCGGCGATGCATTCTGCGCTACCAAGGTTGTCGCCTTCTATGCCCAATGCACGCGATATAGGCGCCCCCCCACCGCCCAGCCAGCAGAGGGAGTGGGGGCCGCGGCGCTGCCGCGGTTTCTTCTTTTAAAAGCCCAGGCTGGTCAGCAGATCGTCTACCTGGCCCTGGTCGGTCACGACGTCACTGCGGCCTTCGGTATTGATTTGCGGGCCGTTCATCAAGCTGTCGCCGGCGACAATGCCGACGCCGGATACGACCGCAATCAACTCGGCGCGGCGCTCGGGAGAAATGTTCTCGAGCAGTACGGCGAGCAATTGCTGCTCGATGTTGTAGACCACTTCCATGATCTTCTTGATGACCTGGCCGGTCAGATCCTGGAAGTCCTGCGCGAGCATGATCTCCATGAGCTGGCTGCTGGTGGCCTGGGCGGTGGCGGGCACCTGGCCGATAAAGGCGCGGGTGTCGACGACGAGGCTACGGGCTTCCTCGAGGGGCAAGGAGGCGTCGTACCAGGTCTGCCAGCGTTCATCGAGCGAGAGGGCGTCGGCGCGCATGCGTTCCTGCATGGGCTTGGCGACTTCGATCGCGTTTAGGGCGCGTTCGGCTGCCTGTTCGGTCATGCTGGCGACGTACTTGAGGCGGTCGCGTGCATCCGGAATGGCTTCGGCGGCACGTTCGACTTGTTTGTCGAGGCCGAGCTCGCGCATGCTGTCGCGCAGCATGCGGGTCAGTTGGCCAATCCGGCTGACGAGTTTTTCGTGGCCGTCCTGTTCTTCGGCTACTCCAGATTCAATTGCGGCGGTCTTGTCCATGGTGGCCTCACGTCCCTTCCTTAGCCATCTTGTCGAGAATCTTCTGCAGTTTCTCGTCGAGAGTGGCGGCAGTGAAGGGTTTCACCACATAACCGTTTGCGCCGGCCTGAGCGGCGGCGATGATGTTTTCCTTCTTGGCTTCGGCGGTGACCATCAGCACAGGAAGGCTCGCCAGGGACGCATCGGCGCGGATTTCCTTGAGCATGGCAAGGCCGTCCATATTGGGCATGTTCCAGTCGGACACGACGAACTCGAAGCCACCGGCCTTGAGTTTGGCGAGGCCGGCAGCGCCGTCTTCGGCTTCGTCGACGTTGGAAAAACCCAACTCTTTGAGGAGGTTTCGAACGATCCGACGCATCGTCGGAAAGTCGTCGACCACCAGGATCTTCATGTTTTTGTCAACCATCTCAACTCCCGTTTTTTCCGTTGACGGAGCTTCTCGCTTATACGCGATGTGCTCGCTCGCCCATTCCAGCGAGGCGTGTCATCACGCGCCCGCACATTTCGTTTAGCGGCACGACTTCGTCCGCCCCACCTGCCGCGATGGCTTCGCGCGGCATGCCGAAGACGATGCAGCTTGCTTCGTCCTGCGCGAAGGTATGCGCGCCGGCCTGATGCATTTCGACCATGCCGGCGGCGCCATCTTTGCCCATGCCGGTCAGGATGACGCCGATTGCATTCTTGCCCGCATGCACGGCGGCGGACCGGAACAGCACGTCGACGGAGGGTCGATGGCGGTTCACGGGGGGACCGTCGTCGAGCAGGGCGACGTAGTTGGCGCCACTGCGTCCGAGCGACAGGTGCCGGTCGCCGGGGGCGATGTAGGCATGGCCTGGCAGGACGCGTTCGCCGTGCTCGGCTTCTTTCACGGTGATCCGGCATAAGCCGTTGAGGCGCTGGGCGAATGACCGGGTGAAGCCGGCGGGCATGTGTTGGGTGATCAGCACGCCCGGTGCATCGGGCGGCAAAGGCACCAGGACTTCGCGGATGGCTTCGGTGCCGCCGGTCGAAGCGCCGATGATAATGAGTTTTTCGGTCGAGATCAGCGGGTTGCGCACCATGGGCGCAGCCGCAGCCGGTGCGGGCGCGACGCCGTGAGCATGTGCCTGGCGTACGCGGGCACGCGAAGCGGCTCGGATCTTGTCGGCGATCAACTGGGTGTACTCGAGCATGCCGTCACGGATGCCGAGCCGCGGCTTGGTCACGAAATCGACGGCGCCGAGCTCGAGCGCACGCAGAGTGATTTCGGAGCCGCGTTCGGTCAGCGATGACACCATGAGTACGGGCATCGGACGCAGGCGCATGAGTTTCTCGAGGAAATCGAGTCCGTCCATGCGCGGCATTTCGACGTCGAGCGTGAGCACGTCGGGGTTGTGCTGCTTGATGAGGTCGCGCGCGACGAGCGGGTCGGGCGCGGTGGCGCAGACCATCATGTCGGGCTGGCTGCTGATGATCTCGCTCATCAGGCTGCGCACGAGCGCCGAGTCATCGACGCACAGCACTTTGATTTTGCTTTGGGCGTTCACGCTTCCTCCATGGTCTTGCCGTGCGTGGACGAGCCAAGTGTTTCGTTACGACTGGCGGTGATACCGGCGGGCCGGCTGAAGAGTTCGACGCGCGGCCGGCCGTTGTCGGGCCGGTTGGCATCGGGATGCGCCGGCATGGCTGGCCGGGCAAAGAGTTCGACGCGTTCGCGGCTGCGTTCGGCGCGGCGGTCGCGCATTTCGCGCGCGAGGCGGTGTTCGAGTTCGCTAACCTGTGTTTCGTGGGCGGCGCGCAGTTTCTTGACCATGACCTGACCGGTCGCGGGCATGAAGCAGACTTTGCGCGGATGCTGGCCCTGCAGGTCTTCGGCGGTGATGCGGACTTTTTCGAGGGCGAGGTAACGCCGCACGAATTCGGAATTCCGGTCACCGATATTGAGGGTGGTCATCGCGGCGAGCACGGCTGCGCCGCCAAAGACTTTGGCTTCGAGGCGTTCGCGGCGGGCCCCGCCCTTGATGAGCTCGTTGAGGAGCACTTCCATCGCGTAGGCGCCGTAGCGCATCGAGTCGGAGGTTGCGCGCGAGGGGTCGGCGCCGTCGTCGGGGAGCATGAAGTGATTCATGCCGCCAATGCCGGCGACGGGGTCCTGAATGCAGGCGGCGACGCACGAACCAAGCACGGTCGCGAGAACCATGTCTTCGCGCGTCACGAAGAACTCATTGGGCAACAGCTTGACGCCGGGGCGCTGGAAGTTGTTGTCGTAGTAGCGATTGCTGGCTACGGGAAGTCCGCTCATGACGCCTCCTCTCGCACGGCTTCCGTCTGGGCCGGTGCGCTTTGCGCGGCACCGCGGGTGGCGGCGCCATTGGCAAGTTCGTAGACGGTCTGGCCGCGCAGGCGGAACGACCGCGATACGTACGTAAAATTCTCGGAGTGGCCCGCGAACAGCAAGGCGTCGGGCTTCATCAGCGAAACGAAGTGCTCAAGGACACGCCCCTGAGTGGGCTTGTCGAAATAGATCATCACGTTGCGGCAGAAGATCACGTCGAACGGGCCTTGCACGGCCCAGCGGTCTTCGTGAAGGTTCTGCCGTCCGAACTTGAGCATCTGGCGCAGTTCGGGCCGCACTTTCATCTGGCCAGCGTGTGCGCCGGTGCCTTTGAGAAAGAAGCGGCGCAGCCGCTCGGCCGACAGGTTCTTGCCCTGCTCGATGGAATAGACGCCCGCGTCGGCCTTAGCCAGCACCTGCGTGTCGATATCGGTGGCGAGGATGGAGGCGTTGCGGGCATTGGCACCGAGCGCTTCCTGGAGGGTCATCGCAATGGAATACGGTTCTTCGCCTGTCGAGGCGGCACAGCACCAGATGGACAGCGGCCCTTTGCGGTGCGCGACGAAGTCGGCGAGGATCGGGAAGTGGTGAGCTTCGCGGAAAAACGAGGTCAGGTTGGTGGTCAGCGCATTGGTGAACGCCTCCCACTCGGATTCGTCGCGGCTGCGCTCGAGATAGTCGAGGTACTCGCCGAACACGGTCATAGAGCGCGCGCGCAGACGTCGCGCCAGCCGACTGTAGACCATGTCGCGCTTGTGATCCGACAGGGAGATGCCGGCTACCTGATAAATCAGTGCCCGGATTCGCGCGAAGTCGGCATTCGTGAAAACGAAGTCGCGCTCGTGCTCGGGCATCTCCGATTCCACGGTTTCAATAGTACGTCGTGACTGGCGCGCTTCCATAATGCTCTCCTGGCTCGCAGTGCTGGCTGGGTCCGTCCGTGCCGGCTAGCCGGCGGGCGGACGGGATGATGCGAGCCTTGTCCTTACGTCAGAACGTTTCCCAGTCGTTGTCGTTCCCGCTCGATGCGGGCATCGGGGCAGGACGACGTTCGACGGGGCGAGCCGGCGCACGTGCTGGCGTCGCGGCAAGTGCAGGCTCGGGCCGGATGTCACCAGCATGCGGCTCGATGACCGGGCTGTCTGACGGTGCGGCATGGCCCGTGGCGAGGTCACCGGCCGCGGCCGACGACGACGTG
>JAMFSK010000081.1 GCA_026225235.1 Burkholderiales bacterium | reverse complement strand
GGGCGTGCCTTACGTAGTCGGTATCGTGCCGACCATCTTGATGTGGGCACCTGGCAGCGGTCCACGGCGGATGGACAAGCCGATGAACAACACCGGCCGCCGCGACGAGCCCGAACTGGTCTCGGCCAAAAAAGTGGCATTCGGTCTACCAAGGCAGGCTTGGCGCACGGTGACGTGGCGGGAAGGCTCGGCCGGCCAACTATCCTCGCGCTTCGCGCGTGTGCGTGTCCGCGTCGGGTACAACAAACTGATCCCCGAGAAGCTGTCGCCTGAGTGGCTGTTGATCGAATGGCCGGACGACGAAGCACAGCCAACCAGATACTGGCTGTCCACGCTGCCGGAGAACATCAGCTTCACGCAGTTCGTCGATCTGGCCAAGCTGCGCTGGCGCATCGAGCGCGACTATCAGGAACTCAAGCAGGAGGTCGGGCTTGGGCACTACGAAGGGCGCGGGTGGCGCGGCTTCCACCATCACGCGACCCTGTGCATCGCGGCCTACGGCTTCCTCATCGCCGAGCAGGCGGCGATTCCCCCCTCAGGACCTCGTTCCGCCGCGCCAGTCCAGGTTCCTCCGTTACCCGACAATTATCGATCCAGAGGATCCGCCCTTGCGGCCTGAACGCCACGTCCCGAACTCGATCGCAACCATGCGCGTGCGGCTGAGCCGCGCCCTCAGCAAAACGAGCATACGATGCCCTTGTTGCGGCGCCGTCGCAGCATCACGCACGCGCAGAAAAATCGTGACGCAGTAAGAATAATCCCGGCTACGGGGATCGCGTTCGATACGGCCAGCGAAACCCGTGTTGGCTATTCGGCCGGCGTAGGTCTCGAATACGGCTTCACGCCGAACTGGTCGCTCGCGGTCGAGTATGACCACTTCTTCATGTTCGAAAGCGATAACCCCTTTACTGCGGTTGCAGGAGGTGCGCTCACGCGCGTCGACAGCATCCACCAGGACGTCGACCTCGTCACCGCGCGCCTGAACTATCACTTCGGGGGTCCGGTGGTCGCACGGTATTGATTGAAAATTCTCTCCAGCGAACTTCAAGCCCCGGCATTGTCCGGGGCTTTTTTTTGTCTACTCCACAGCATGAATGCTGCGCATCGCCTCGCTCAGCGTCCGGGCGCAGGTCTGAAGCACCGGAAGAAACTGGTTGCGCAGATCGGCGGCGCGAACGCGGGCGGAGGCGGCGCTGACGCTGATCGCGGCGACGATTTGGCTGCCGTCGCCGATCACGGGCACCGCGAGCGCGCGCATGCCCAACTCCAGTTCTTCGTCGCTGATCGCGTAGCCGCGCTTGCGCACCGCCTGGATCTCAGCCAGTAGCGGCGTCAGTTTGGTGATGGTGTGCGGCGTCCTCGCCGGCAGCGGCTTGCGGCCGATGCGTTGGCCGATCTCGGTGTCCGCGAATTGACTGAGCAGGACGCGTCCGGTCGCCGAACAATACACCGGCAGGGTGGCGCCGACGCGAACGCCGGTCGACAGGATATGCTGGGCTTCCGCGCGCGCGATGAACAACGATTTGTCGTCGTCGAGCACAGCGAGCGATACCGATTCAGCCAGTTGGTCGCGCGCGTGTTTCAATAGCGGATCGGCAAGCCGGGCCATCTGGTCACGTTTCGTCGTGGCGCCGCCCAACCGCCGCAGCCGCGGCAGTGGGTGAAACTCGCGTCCCGCCTGCTCGACATAGCCGAGTTCGGTCAGCGTGATCAGGCAACGCCGGGCCGCGGCGCGGCTGATGTCGGTGGTTCGTGCGGCGTCGGAGACGCTCAGCACGCCATGGGCGGCCAGCGCCTCGATGATGGCAAGGCCCTTGGCCAGACCGCCCATGCCCTCGTTCGATCGTTCGCTGGATGCAACCCTTGCAATCATAAGGCGGCCTTGACAGTGATTTAGAGGACGTCCAATTTGTTCGGTATAGAGACAACGTTCGATATCCGAACATTTGTCGTTGGGCCTGTCAAATAAAAACAAACCAAAAATGGGGCATCGGCCGATGCCTGACAGGACAATCAGACCAGGACCCTCAGAGATGTTGCACGAAACGCACGAAGCACGGCCTGCGGAAACCCTGACCCGGGTGCCGTATTGGGTGTTCCAGACCGCGGAGACCTACCGCCAGGAGCAGGAGCGCATCTTTCAGGGGCCGTCGTGGCATTACCTGGCGCTCGAAGTGGAACTGCCCGAACCTGGCGACTTCCGCACCACCAGGATCGGCGATACGCCTGTCGTGGTCACCCGCGACAATGATGGCGAGATCTATGCCTTCGAGAATCGATGCGCGCATCGTGGCGCGCTGATCTGCCTCGACAGCCACGGCAAGGGCAAAAAGGACTTCAGCTGTGTCTACCACGCCTGGACCTACGACCGGCAGGGCAATCTCAAGGGCATCGCGTTCAAGGATGGCGTCAGGGGCAAGGGCGGCATGCCCGACAGCTTTCGCATGGAGGACCACGGGCCTCGCAAGCTGCGGATCGCGATCCTGCACGGCCTCATCTTCGGATCGTTTTCCGAAGAGGTGCCGCCGATCGAGGAGTATCTCGGTGACGAGATTTCATCGCGGATCGAGCGTGTGCTCGGCGGACGCAAGCCGGTGGTGCTGGGACGCGTCACGCAGGTGCTGCCGAATAACTGGAAACTCTACATGGAGAACGTCAAGGACTCCTACCACGCCAGTATCCTGCATCTGTTTTTCACCACCTTCGAGCTCAACAGGCTGTCGCAAAAGGGCGCGATCATCGTCGACGAGAGCGGCGGCCATCACGTCAGCTATTCGGCGATCGACACCTCCGCGCAGAAGGACGCCGAATACGCCAAGCAGCAGCTTCGTTCGGAAAGCCAGTACAAACTGGCGGACCCGTCGCTGCTGCAGGGTTTTGACGAATATCATGACGGCGTAACCTTGCAGATATTGTCGGTGTTCCCGACTTTCGTGCTGCAGCAGATCCAGAATGCCATCGCAGTACGCCAGATCGTGCCGCGCGCCATCGACAAGACCGATCTCAACTGG
>JAMFSK010000080.1 GCA_026225235.1 Burkholderiales bacterium | reverse complement strand
TCACGATAAGGATCGAGACGATAGGTCGGCTGGCCGGTCGGTGAGAGCGTGAGTTCGCCGTCAGCGTCGATCGCGACCACGTGCACAGTCGCGCCTCCGCGGTAAGTGCCGACACAGGTTTGGCGAAACACTGCGTCGAGTGCCTCGCCCGAGGCGCTGCGGTGAAACACAATATCCGCGACATTGGGCTCGAGTGGGGCCAAGAGGCGATCGATCCGCCCCTCGCGGTCATAGAGGAACGTCACGGTAAGGCCGTTCGGCCACAGCGTTTCCGGTTGCTCGTCGAGCTCGAACGCGTCGTAGTGACGATGAATTAACGCGCCCGACATGCCGCGATAGCGAAACGCGAGCGCGTCACCCGCCGCTTCGACCGTCATGCGGCCGTAGGCGGGATCGACATAGTCCCCGACGTATTCGCCCAAAGGTCGGCTCGGCGCATCGGTCCGCCGCGACGCGCATTTTGCTGCGACATCGGTCGGGCGTTGCGCCACATAGGCGCGCCGCGACTCGCGGAAACGATCAAACCACGGAATCGCATCCTTACCTATTAGATGGTCGAGGATTGCGTTCCTTACGATTTCGGTAACCGGAGCGCAGTTGCTGTTGATGAGCACCGTGACGCCGAAGCGCCGCTCGGGCACAAGCGACATCAGCGTGCCCCAGCCGATCCAGCCGCCGGAATGGCTGACGACCCGCTCGCCGCGATAGTGATGGGTCGCGAGGCCAAGCCCGTAATGGCTCTCGCCGATTTCGGCAAAGTGCGACTTTCCGGTATAGACGCGCGGCTTGTAGAGCGCCTTCAGCCGCGCTGAGGAGACGAGCCGTGCGCCATTGACCTTCCCATCATTGAGATATAGGCGCATGTATCGCGCCATGTCAGACGCGGCAACATTGATACCACCGGCTGGCGTATCGGCGACTGGCCAAAGTCGCGCACGTCGGCGCACGAATTCACCGGCCTTCTCTTGATCATGCACGATATAGGGACGCGCGCTGTCGGGAGCGCGCTCCAGGTCAATGTCAGAAAATCCGATATTGACCATTCCGAGCGGCTTCATGATCCGTTCCAGCGTGAAATCCTCCCATGTCTGACCAGAGATCCGCTCGGCGACCATCCCAGCCGCTACATAACCGAGATTGCAATATTGATAGGTGGTGCGAATGTCTTTGCTCGGCTCGAGATAGCGCAGCGCTGCGAGCATCTCAGCGCGCGAAATGTCGGCCGGCATCCAGATCCAGTCGTGACGCGGCAATCCGGTGTGGTGAGAAAGCAGATCGATGATAGTGACGCGCTCCGTCGCGACCGCGTCATGCAGGCGAAACTCAGGCAGATAGTCGCGCACCGGCCGGTTCCAATCTAACCGCCCCTCGTCGACCAGCATCGCCAGACCCAGTGCCGTGAAGGACTTGGTGACCGAGCAAAGGATGAACTGAGTATCTCCCGTGACGGGTAGGCCAGCCTCCACATCGCGCAATCCATAAGCCTTGACCCAATCTTCCTCGCCGTCGCGCGTGATCGCCAGCGCCAGGCCGGGAACCTGCCATTCCTCCATCACTTCGCGGACGAGGGTGTCGAGTTGTTCGGGCATGGTGTTCGTCATGCGAAAGGCTCCTTTTTTGACCTGACTGCGGTGAAAAGATGATCCGATGCGCGTCACATCTTACGGCGCACGAGGCGAGACCCAAGTGATGCTGCCGATTGTCAACGGGCTATGTGCCTATGTCGAACATCACCTACTGGCCGACTCTCGCCAGTCCGAGATCGGCGGCACGCGACGCCGAAGCGCCCTTCGCTGATCTCGAGAGCGGTCATTCAATCTAGGCGTCGATAAACGAGCGGATGCGACGAGCGCCTTCTTCGGGGGTGCAGGTCGATGTGTCCAGGCGCATCGAGTAGGGTCTTGAGTAAGCCGCGTGCCCAAATTGCGCCCGTGCCATTCCTTCGCCACGGTCTGGACTGCCGCGTTCGCGCGCTTCCAAAACATCCAGTGGGCACGAAACGCCGACAACATAGATCCGGCGAGGCGCAAGCGCAGAAATACACTCGTCCAAGGTGGCTGTATCCCGAAGCACAAGATCCAGAACTATCTCGAAGTGACTCGCTGCCACCCGCGTTAGGGTGGACTGCAAGTTAAGGTGATGAAGCCTCAGCGCTTGATTCAGTTCTTCATCCGAACGCATGTCACGTCTGCGCGACATTTCGACGAATGCATCCAGCGATATGTGGAAGACCGGAATTTTCGAACTATCCTGAAGCGCCCTAGCCAAGCTGCTTTTCCCTGCGCTGGTAGGTCCATGCAATACGATTGCAGTCGGTTCCATATTTTTCGTTGGCCTCCTTGCTCTGTCTATGGGCTTATGCGGCGAAGCCTCATCCAGTTCAAACGCTGCGTCGGTGACTTCAATTTTCATTGTCGTCTAGTCGAAAGCTAGAGGGCCAATTTTTCGTACAGTGACGCGATATATTCGCCGGAATCTGGTATGGGCTTGAGGCCTACCCGAACAAAGCCAAGCGACTCGTAGTAAGCGCATAGCTTCGCGTTCCCCCCGTCGCAATCAAGTCGAACAAAACGCCGGTTCAGGGCGTTCACCTTGTCGGCACACCAATCAATCATGAAGCCGCCAAGTCCGTATCCGTTAAAACCTTTTCTCACACAAAGGCCATGGACATAACCGGCGATTGGCTCTTGAGAGCCCCAGTGTCTGTCATCGTCCAAATCGAGCGAAAACGTTCCGACAGACATGCCGTCTTGCTCGACGACATACACTTCTTTTTGAGAAACATTGTTTCGTACCCATCTCTCGGAAAATCCATCTCCTTCCTTGCCCCACACATAGTCGCCGTGCGCCACCTTCTTTGCGTGCGCATCATTACGGATTTGCGTGAGAGCCCAAACGTCCCATTCGCCCGCCCTACGGATAATTCTCTTTGTCTTCACTTGTCCCTGCGATATGGGTGAATGCATAGTCGCCAGCCAGTCGTGTCGTTAAATGGACTCAAGGGAATCTGTCAACCAAGTCCTTTAAATTGCGAAGATCGTCCTCCGTGTTGGCGTATGAGCTTGCCGATTTCATCCATCTCGCGAGCACGTCATTTGCCCAGTTGTAATATATCGTCCTACGTCGGGGGTCACCGCGCGCCCGCTGGCGTAATTCCATGATTTGACGTTCTGCATTGCCTGTAAGCTCGTTATAAGGCTGCATGGAAATGGCTCCGCTCCCGATTTCCAACTTCAGTAAAAAGGTATCTGTTCTCTAAGCGTGAAGCTGAAACTCAAATATTAGACTCAAGGAATGAGAGCGAAAAGCAAATACAAAGCGAACATCGTCTGTCGCTGCCCTACCCTGCGGTACTTCGTCCCTGTCCATACCAAACGTTCAGCAATGATCCTGCGGCTGCCGTGGCATGGGCGCGCGGACATAGTAGATATCCCATTCTGTTTCCGCAGTTTTCACGAATCCGTGGCGCTGATAAAACCGATTGGAGTCGCTATCACGAAGCGCCCCTAGTTTGACCGCTAGTGACCGTGCGTCAGAGTCTTTCAGGACCGAACCGAGTACAGCTGAACCGATTCCCTTTTTCTGATGCTCCGGTACAACGTACAGATGGTCTAACAACAGCTGGCTCTCGACGAGCCGCACCACCACAAAGCCGACGGATACCCCGTCGATCAAGATGAACTTGCACTCACTTGGTTCGAACGATGATAGGAATCGGTCCCGTGCTCGTTGCGGGTCGAAGCGACCGATGCGCTCAAGGCTTTCCCTCATTGCTTGAATGCGCATCCGAACCAGCGTTTCTGCGTCGCTATGCATCGTGCTTTCGAACGTTACTTTCAAGTGTGCCGCCCTTTTAATGTGAGTCTAGCGCAGCCGGTTTCTCAGGCCGGAATGGGCCTTGTTGTCAACCACTGCGGGGGACGCGACGATTGTAAGGATACGCCTCGTGGGCAACTGACACGAACCGACCCGCAAGAGACAATGGCCGTTCTCAAGAACGGCCATTCAACACATGTCTGAAGGTGATGATCTGCCAGTGCCTCGGGCGCCTAGTTTGTGCGGAAACTCGCGAGATTATGCTGCGTCCGTAG
>JAMFSK010000079.1 GCA_026225235.1 Burkholderiales bacterium | reverse complement strand
TTGAAGCCGTAGGCCTGCTGCGCGTAACCGCCGATCATGTGCGTCGGTTTTAGCATCACGCGTGTGACCGAATTGTGGATCCCGCGTACGCCGGTGACTTCGGAGCCCGGCGTGTTGATGATCTTTTCCTGCGCGTGATACATCATGACGGCGCCCACGGGAATACGCTGACTCACAACTGCGCGGGCCGTCAGGGCACCGTTCAAATTGAAGGCTTCGATCCAGTCGTTATCGACCACGCCAATTTTTCTGGCATCGATCTCGGAGATCCAGACAATCGGGCCACCGCGTGAGAGCGTCAGCATCAACAGATTGTCGGTGTAGGTGCTATGAATTCCCCATTTTTGATGAGGAGTCAAGAAATTCAGTGCAATCTCGAGATTCCCATTCGAGCGACTACCCTCCATCCCCACCGTGCTGCGTGTATCGATAGGCGGTTTGTAGACGCACAGCGACTCGCCAAAATCGCGCATCCACGCGTGATCCTGATAAAGCTGTTGACGTCCCGAAAGGGTGCGCCATGGAATCAGTTCATGCACGTTCGTATAGCTTGCGCTGTATGAGACATGCTCGGATTCGATCCCGCTCCACGTCGGCGACGAAATGATTTTGCGCGGCTGCGCCTGAATATCGCGAAAGCGGATTTTCTCGTCTTCGCGTGCGCGTGCGAGATGGGTGTGGTCGATACCGGTGAGTGCTGAGAGAGCCTGCCAGGCCTTGACCGCGACCGCGCCGTTCGTTTCAGGAGCAAGCGACAGAATCACCTCGGCGGCATTGATTGCCGAAAGAATCTGGGGGCGTCCGTGCGACACGCCTTCATCAGTGACGGCATAATTCAGTGCGCGAAGTTGATCGATTTCTTCGCCGGTTTGCCATGTGATGCCCTTGCCGCCGTTGCCGAGTGAATCAAGCAGCGGCCCGACCGACGTGAATTTTCGATAGGTATTGGGATAATCCCGCTCGACGGTCACGACGCTCGCCATGGTCTTGCCTGGAATGGGCTCGCATTCGTTGTGGCCCCAGTCGGCGACCCCATCGGTTTGTGCGATTTCCCCGGGGCTGTCATGCTGAAGCGGCGAGAGCACCACATCGTGTTCTATGCCCAGATGACCCACTGTCAATTCAGAGAATTTCTGCGCGATGCCCTTGTAGATTTCCCAATCGCTCTTGGACTGCCACGCAGGATCGACGGCGGCCGACAGCGGATGAATGAACGGATGCATGTCGGACGTGTTCATGTCGTCCTTTTCGTACCAGGTCGCAGTCGGCAGAACGATGTCCGAATAGAGGCACGTGGTCGACATTCTGAAATCGAGTGTCACGACCAGGTCAAGCTTGCCCTGCGGCGCTTGATCGTGCCATTTCACTTCTTTGGGCAAGATGCCGGCGGTGGCTCCCAGGTCTTTTCCCTGCACGCCGTGCTCGGCGCCGAGCAAATGCTTAAGGAAATACTCGTGTCCTTTGCCCGACGAGCCGAGCAGGTTCGAGCGCCAGACAAACAGGTTCCTCGGGAAGTTTTCCGGTGCGTCGGGGTCCACGCATGACATTTCAAGCGAGCCGTCCTTGAGTCCCTTCGCGACGTAGGCGGCGGCATCCGGCCCGGCTGCCGCCCGG
>JAMFSK010000011.1 GCA_026225235.1 Burkholderiales bacterium | reverse complement strand
TTCGGCCGGTTTGCCCAATCAAGCGTCGTCAGTCTGAACTCAAAGAGGAGTGTGTATGAACCTTCGTCCGTTGCACGATCGTGTCATCGTCAAGCGCGTGGACCAAGAAACGAAGACCGCCTCGGGCATCGTTATCCCGGAAGCGGCTGCTGAAAAGCCGGACCAGGGCGAAATCCTGGCTGTCGGCCCCGGCAAGCGCGACGACAAGGGCGCACAAATCGCGCTCGACGTCAAAGTCGGCGACCGCATCCTGTTCGGCAAGTACGCTGGCCAGACCGTCAAGGTCGATGGCAACGAACTGCTGGTGATGCGCGAAGAAGACATCATGGCCGTACTGGTCAAGTAAGCGGGTTCGCTTGCGCGCAGCACTCTATCAATGAGTGCTGCAGTAAGCGAGCGCTCGCTTCATCCCCGATTTCAAGAGATTCAAGGAGCCACAAATGGCAGCTAAAGACGTCGTGTTCGGCGACATCGCTCGCGCGAAGATGGTGGAAGGCGTGAACATTCTCGCCAACGCAGTGAAGGTTACGCTGGGCCCGAAGGGTCGTAACGTCGTGCTGGAACGCAGCTTCGGCGGCCCGACCGTCACCAAGGATGGTGTGTCGGTAGCGAAGGAAATTGAGCTGAAGGACAAGCTCCAGAATATGGGCGCGCAAATGGTCAAGGAAGTGGCCTCGCGTACCAGCGACAACGCCGGTGACGGCACGACGACGGCGACCGTTCTGGCCCAGTCGATCGTTCGCGAAGGCATGAAGTACGTTGCATCGGGCATGAACCCGATGGACCTGAAGCGCGGTATCGACAAGGCTGTCGCCGCTGCTGTTGAAGAATTGAAGTCCATCAGCAAGCCCTGCACGACGACCAAGGAAATCGCGCAAGTTGGCTCGATCTCGGCCAACAGCGACTCGTCGATCGGCGATCGTATCGCTGAAGCGATGGACAAGGTCGGCAAGGAAGGCGTGATCACGGTGGAAGACGGCAAGTCGCTCGCCGACGAACTCGACGTCGTCGAAGGCATGCAATTCGACCGCGGCTACCTGTCGCCGTACTTCATCAACAACCCGGACAAGCAAGTCTCGGTTCTGGAATCGCCGTTCGTGCTGCTGCACGACAAGAAGATTTCGAACATCCGTGATCTGCTCCCGATCCTGGAACAAGTCGCCAAGGCTGGCCGTCCGCTGCTGATCATCGCAGAAGACGTCGAAGGCGAAGCACTGGCAACGCTGGTGGTCAACAACATCCGCGGCATCCTGAAGACCACGGCTGTCAAGGCTCCGGGCTTCGGCGACCGTCGCAAGGCCATGCTGGAAGACATCGCGATCCTGACCGGTGGTCAAGTCATCGCTGAAGAAACCGGCCTGACGCTCGAAAAGGCAACGCTGGCTGAACTCGGCCAAGCTGTCCGTATCGAAGTGGGCAAGGAAAACACGACGATCATCGACGGCAAGGGCGACAGCGCGAACATTCAAGCGCGCGTCAAGCAAGTCCGTACGCAGATCGAAGAAGCCACGTCGGACTACGACCGTGAAAAGCTGCAAGAACGCGTGGCCAAGCTGGCCGGCGGCGTTGCAGTGATCAAGGTTGGTGCTGCGACCGAAATGGAAATGAAGGAAAAGAAGGCACGTGTCGAAGACGCTCTGCACGCAACGCGCGCAGCAGTGGAAGAAGGCATTGTTCCTGGCGGCGGTGTGGCACTGATCCGTGCTCGCGCTGCAGTCGCGAAGGTCAAGGGCCTGAACGCCGATCAAGACGCAGGTATCAAGATCGTGCTGCGCGCGATGGAAGAGCCGCTGCGTCAGATCGTCACGAACGGTGGTGAAGAAGCCAGCGTCGTGGTGGCTGCGGTTATCGCCGGCGAAGGCAACTTCGGCTACAACGCGTCGACGGGTGAGTACGTCGACCTGGTGGCCGCTGGTGTGGTCGACCCGACGAAGGTAACGCGCACGGCGCTGCAAAACGCAGCTTCGGTCGCTGGCCTGCTGCTGACGACGGACTGCGCTGTTGCCGAACTGCCGAAGGACGAAGGTCCTGCTGGTGGTGGTATGCCTGGTGGCATGGGCGGCATGGGCATGGACATGTAATTGGCGTAAGCCAATTAGTGGCCGGGAAGCGAGGCAACTCGCTTGCGCCACTGCAAGCTTCGACGCCCGGCAACGGTCGTTGGAAACAAGAAACCCGCGAAAGCGGGTTTTTTGTTGTCTGTCACTTTGTGCGGCTGCGCTCAGGTCCACCGTTTGCTCGATGCTGGAAGTTGACCCACGGAGATCAAGCATGCGAACCGCGATGCAAAGCGTAGCCAGACTCGAAGACCTGCCTGTGGATCGGGCGACGCGCGTCAAGGTATCGGATGTGCCCGTGCTGCTGGTGCGCGACGGCGACCATGTCCACGCGTATGCGGCCGACTGCCCGCACGCGGGTGCGCCGTTGGAGGAGGGTGGCCTCTGCAATGGCCGCATCGTCTGCCCCTGGCATAAGGCCACGTTTGAGATCGCCGATGGACGGCTGGTCGAGCCTCCAGCGCTCGAAGGCCTCAAACGCTATCCGGTGTCCGTCGAGGGTGGCAATGTGTTCGTCTCGCCTGTGGCGGCACCGGCACCGACTTCTGCACCGGCACAAGCATCTGCGCCGACACCGACACCGACACCGACATTTGCACCTGCAAGCGACCAAGCCCAGGCCCAACCCTCTGCGCAATCGGCACGAACTCAAACGATAGTGATCGTCGGCGCCGGTGCAGCGGGCGCTGCTGCCTGCGCAGCCCTGCGTGAAAGTGGCTATGACGAGCGCATCGTGCTGATCGGTGCCGAACCCGGCATCGCTTACGACCGCACATCGTTAAGCAAATTCGTCGTCGCTGGCGACATGGACCCTGATGACGTTCCACCCGTCTTGCCCGTGGATTTCTACGAGAACCAAAAAATCGAGCGAATCGAAGCCGAAGTGCTTCGCCTGAACGCAGTCAAACGAGAAGTCGAAACGGACGAAGGCGACTGCATCGTCTATGACGCGGCGCTCATTTGCACAGGCGGGGCGCCAAAACCCCTCAATGTCCCGGGCGCCGATCTCGATAACGTCTACATGCTTCGCAGCCGCAACGACGCGCGCGACGTCCTCGCATCGGTCGAGAAGGGCGCAAAGGCGGTGATACTCGGCAGCAGCTTTATCGGTCTTGAAGTTGCATCTTGCCTGCGCAAGCAGGAAGTGGATGTCACGGTGGTTTCACCTGAAGACGTTCCGTTCGCAAAGATCTTTGGCAAGACGATCGGCGAGATGTTCATGCGTTTGCACGAGCAGAACGGCGTGAAACTGCGCATGAAGGCCCAAGCGAAGGCGCTCGAGGGCGATATTGCCATCCGACGCGTCGTGCTCGACAAAGGTGACGCCATCGATGCCGACCTGGTGATCGTAGGCACGGGCGTCAGGCCGGCAACGTCCTTTTTGCAGGGCATCGCGCTGGCCGACGACGGAGGCATACCCGTCGACGCCTCAATGTGCGCGGGCCCGGGTCTCTACGCGGCCGGCGACGTTGCGCAATTCCCCCTGCCGCGCACAGGCAAGCCGACGCGCATCGAACATTGGCGCGTCGCCCAGCAACATGCCCGTGCCGCCGCGCACCACATGGTGGGTATCTCCGACCCATACGTCGGCGTTCCCTATTTCTGGACCTACCATTTCGGCAAACGCTTCGACTATCTCGGTCACTCGAACGGTGAAGCCGAGATCGTCATCGATGGTTCGCTCGACGAGCAGGCGTTTATTGCCTATCAAATCGAAGATGGCCATGTCGCAGCAGTGATTGCCTGCGACCGGGAAGCCGCCACTGCTCGTCTAGCCGAGGCCATGCGCCGCCCCCTGACGCTGGCCGATGCACGCAAGCTTGCCAATGTTTAGTAAGTGCCGCCAAAAAATGCTCTTTACTTCGGCCCAAACGTATAGGCAATCGACGTGACGAACAAGCTGTCGTGTTTCTTAACTTCCTCGACCGGCTGGCTGTTGTATCGATCCTGATAGGTGAGTTTGAGGTTGAGCCGCTCGGTGAGTTTGACGACCAACCCGAGATCGAGCTGGGTCCGCACATTGCCGATATAACCCAGGTTCGGATAGACCGCGAGACGTTCCGTGAGCGACAGGGTGTCGTTCACCGCCTGATCGTATTCTTCACCCAGCAGCAATTCCGGATACTGACGTGTCGTGGTCTTGTAGATCTCGTAGTTATACGAGATGCCGCTGAAGACGTTAAACGTTTGCTTGTCCGTTTTAACGAAGTGATAGCCGAGCGCCACGGCCGCCGCCGCGCGGAAGTTCAAGTCCTGAAGTTCGTTGCGCTCGGCGTCGAGCGTATACATCGAATAAATCTTCGGGGTCATGTCGTGATCGAACTCGGCGTTGCCTCGCACGAGATCGTCAGATGTGGTCCTGTTGCCGCTGTCGTCGGTCGAGGTACCGTAAAGGCCCAGCAGGTTGGAGGTAAATTTGTCTGTCGACGTGGCCCAGTTGGCCGTCGCACCGAGATTGAGACTGGTGGAGGTGGTGTTGCCGCTTGCGGCGCTAAAGCCCGCGTCGAGCGATCCGCGCCATTGCCCGTCCTGCTTGACCGGGTCGGCAAACGCGGGTGCTGCGACGAGGGCGGGGATGCAGACTGCGAATGTCGAATGGGCGAAAGTGCGGAACAATTTCATCGGAGTCCTCCGGGTGTAGGAAGACGCCGAGCAGCAAATTAAGTACCTGCACCGTTCATTGGAAGCGTTTCTTGTTGCGACGCAATAGACGTGCCGGGCCTTGCACCCGGCGCGTCTGGCGGCTCAATGCAGGGCGTCGCCGCTGCCGATATCCCGCTCCGCCGCACGGATCTCGGGCTCGTCGTCGCTCTCGCCGTCTTCATCCTTGGCGTCGTCGTCTTCGTCCGTTTTTGCCCAGAAGAAGCGATCGGGCACGTAGCCACCCATGCCAGGGCGGAACGCATTCTTGCTTGCCTGAAAAAGGTATTCCTGCGCTTCACGCACGGCCTCGGGCGCTTCCACCCCGTTGGCGAGCAAAGCACAGATGGCTGACGACAAGGTGTCGTTCACACCCAGCACACGGTGCGGGCTGCGCTCCCACGCGTCCTGGCGGATCTGACCATCCTCACCATAAAGCGTGTTGATCATCTGGTGTGTCGATGTATCCGTCGCGAGCACATACTCACAGCCATGCGTGAGCAGGTGGCCGATCGCGTCTTCGAGCGACGGCACATCGGCGTCCGCATCGGGCTGGGCGAGCTGGAGAAGGGTCGCGCTGTCGGCGACCAGCAAGGTGGTCTGCGGGGCGAGCAATTCAGCGATCGATTCACGCAGTTCGTCGGCCGCGAGCACATGCTCGTCGTCCATCGTGAAATCGGGGGCAAGGATCAGCGGCACGTCGTCGTAATCGGCGACCACCTCGGCGATCGCGCTCGCGATCTCCGCGCGCAGGGTCGCGCCGATCTTGAACGCGGCGATGGGCATGTCTTCGAGCAGCATGCGAGCCTGGCTCGCGACAGCGTCAGGGTCGAGCGCGGTGACCTCGTCGACACCGGCGGAGTCGCGCACTGAATAGCCTGTGAGCACGGTCACGCCGTGACAACCCATGCTGGCAAGCGTCAACAAGTCAGCCTGGATGCCGGATGCAGAAGTGGGATCGGACACGCCGAAACAAAGAACGATCGGCGGGGAGTCGCTGGCCATGGAGTGTGTATTTCGATTCAATAAGAGGCCATTCTGCCGCAGGCTACGCGCTAGGCAGCCCTTCGGCAACACGGTAACATCAAGACTTCACATTGTAACGGATCGCCATTGGCGACCCGACAATAATGCCATGCGGTGCGGGCGTGCGGCTTCGCGCGAGCGAGCCTCGCGGCCGCGACGCTTCGTGCGATCAGCGCCGGCTACCCGACAAGACGGCGCGCACTCTTGGACGCGATAACAGGAATGGAACACAAAAGCTGGATGTGCCTGATCTGCGGCTGGATCTACGACGAAGAAGCCGGCCTCCCGGAAGAAGGCATTGCGCCTGGAACACGTTGGGAAGATGTACCGGTCAACTGGACTTGCCCCGAATGCGGTGCGCGCAAGGAAGATTTTGAAATGGTGCAAATCTAAACTCACCGCCTCCCGACGGACGGCTTGCTTCTCATGCGGATAGATCCTCAATCGATCAGGGCTGAGATAGGCTTCAATCCGCTCGGTGGCGCGTTGCTCGATGCGGAACACGCGCTGGCTGACGCCCGCGCGGGGTTTCGCTCGGGGGCCGATCCGTTTAGTGGGATTCACCGCGCCGTCACTGCCTTGCGCACGGCTGGCTGGTTGCCCGCTGTGCTGTACGCTGAGGCCCTCGACGCGTGTGGGCCGATTGCCCATATCCAGTCTCCCCTCTATGTCGGCGCGCTCACTGACCTCATCTACGCGGTCACGATGCGCAACCTGCCGGCGCTTGCCCGTTCGCCGCTCCTCTTTGAACGCTACCGTGCGCTGCGAATTGCCGCGCAGGGCGATGGCGTGCGCGTGGCCTATGACGAGTTCGCGCTCGCGGGCCGCACGGTGCCCCCGGCGCGCTTCTCCAAAGTCACGGTCGACGATTTGCGTGCTGTGCGCGCCCGCTATGAGACCGCCTTGCTCGGCGCCTTGCGCGGCGGCGCCGACGATCGCACGCGCGAATCGGCGTTAATCGAGCTTGAATGGTGCGCATCCGCGCTAACTGGCAGTGAACCGCTCGATATGTGGCGTCTTGCCCATGCATGCCTTCATATGCTGCGCGAGAACGGCTTGCGTCTCGCTGACGACCGTCGCCTATTGGCGGGCTTCAACATGCTGCTGGCCGATCAGGCCGGAGGCGCCGCGGCCGCACCGCCTCCGCTGGTGCGTAGTGCGGTGGCGCTGCTGTGGCGCGAGTCCTCAGTCCAGGCACTCGCTACGCCCAATCAACCGGTTGAGCATGCGGACTTGTTGCGCGACTACGGGCTGTGCGTGGGGATGCCGCCGATGCCCGCCGATTCCCCCGAGACCCTGTGGGAGCGCGAGGCCGCCCGAGCCGAACTCGATTCACGGGTCTCGCGCGGCATGACGGGCGACGCACTCGAGGTCGACCGCACCCGCTATATCGGTCCTTTGGTGGTCGCCGCCGGAGCATATGAAGATTTTCTGGCGACGGCGGATGCCTCGATGGCTGCGCTCAGCGAGCGTCATCCGCTCAAGGTCGACTCGGTCAGCGCGGCGCAAGCCTCCGACGCAGCATGCCGGATGGCGACTGCCTCGGCGACGCTCGGCCTCGGCCAAGTTGGCCTGCTCGCAGACGCGCTCGCACTCGCCTGGCGCATCCGTGCGCGGCAGCTCGCGACGACGCGTCACGATACGCCGCACAACATCTCTGCGGCCGCGACTGCGGATGTGGCCCTGTCCGCGGGCACCGATGCCCTGCGCGCGGCGTTGCATCGAATCGCCGCAGGCATTCCGCCCTTGCCCTTCCATGGGCCGCTGGCAGCGCTCAACGAGATGATCGAAACGTCCTGAAGCGTCCTGAGGCGTTCTGAAGCGTCCCAATGAGTGAGCGACGTCGACATGACTGCACAGTCCTCTTTGCGTCGGCCGAAACACGATCGAACACCCGTATCACCCCTTATAAAAAAAATTTAGCATTCGTAGAATGAATTCGACGAGAGAGCACATGCAGCCAGGTGACAGCAACAGCGTAGGCAATATGGACACGATGGGCGTCGCGTTGATCGATTTCTTCGACGTCACACCGACTTCGCTGTGGCTCGAGGATTACAGCGAACTTCGCGCGTTGTTCGAAAAATGGCGTGGCGAGGGCGTGAGCGATCTGCGCACGTGGCTCACGGAAGACACGCGTCGTGTGGCGGCGTGTTCCGCGTGCATTCGCGTGCTCAAGGTTAATCAGCGCACGCTCTCGCTATACGGGGCGGCTTCCTTCGATGAACTCGTCTCGCGGCTCGACCATGTGCTGCGCGACGACATGCTCGAAGCACACGTCGACGAACTTGTCCAAATGTGGGAAGGCAAGACGACCTTTCAGAGCAAGAGCGTGAACTATGCGCTTGATGGGCGCCGCATCGATATCCTGCTCAAGGCCGTGATCTTGCCCGGCCATGAAGCGCGCTGGGATCGGGTGCTGGTCGCCGTCGACGACATCACCGAGCTGGAAGACGCACGGCGTCGCGCGAGTCTGAGCGAGGAATATGCGCGCGGCGTGTTCGAGCATTCGCCGGTGTCGCTGTGGGTCGAAAATTTCCGGGCGGTCAAAGATTTACTCACCGAATTACGCGAACGGGGCATCACTGATCTGCGTACCTTCACCGACGTGCATCCGGAATTTGTCGAGCGCTGCATGGTTGAGATTCAGGTGCTCGACGTGAATCAATACACGGTCAATATGTTCAAGGCAGAGAGCAAGGCGGTGTTGCTCGGAAATCTGTCCGACGTTTTTCGTGACGATATGCGTCAGCATTTTCGCGAGCAATTGATGGATCTGTGGGAGGGCAAGCTGTTTCATCAGCGTGAAGTCGTGAACTACGCGCTCGATGGCGACCTACTCAATATCCACCTGCAATTCTCGGTGTTTCCGGGGCATGAGAAGCACTGGGACCTCGTACTGCTGGCGCTCACGGACATCACGGCGCGCAAGAAGGCCGAGGCTTACCTTGAGTTCCTTGGCAAGCACGATGTGCTGACCAAGCTCAAGAACCGTTCGTTCTATGCGGATGAAGTGAACCGCCTGCAGCGCAAGGGACCGTTCCCCGTGACGGTGATCATGGTGGACGTCAATGACCTAAAAAAGGTTAACGATCAGTTGGGTCACGCGGCCGGCGACGAAATGTTGAGGCGCGCTGGCGAGGTGCTGATCAAGGCGGTGGACAAGCCGTATCACGCGGCCCGTATCGGCGGTGACGAGTTTGCCGTGCTCCTGCCGGGTGTCGATGAACGTGGTGGCGACCAGATGATCGAGAACATCCGCTCCCTGATCGAGTTGAACAACCAGTTCTACACGGGAAACAAGCTCAGTTTCTCGATGGGGCGCGCGACATGCGATGGCAAGGAGCGACTCGAAGAAACGCTGCGCCGTGCCGATCTCGCGATGTATGAAGACAAGCGCGAGCACTACGATGCGACCGGAGCGGAGCGGCGGCGCTAAGCTTTCGCTCAAGGGTGCAGCATCAATCCCTTGATTGCCTTGTCTACGCTGTTCTTGGGTCCGCGCAACGCCAGCCCGACGAGGTCGGGTGCTTCGACGGGTTCGCGCGCAAAGGCTTCGCGATTCGCTTCATCGTGACCCGTCGAGAACATCGCGCGCACATAGACGCAATGCTCGAGCTCCCGATCAATCGTCTTTTGGTACGCGCGCAGCAGCCCTGCCGCATCTGCGCTATGAATCATGATCGGTTGCCCCAATAGCCGCCCGTGAGTGCGCCCGAGCATGTCCCGATACAGCTCGCCTAGCGCGTCAGGGGCTGCTGCGGTGACGCCCGTCGCTAGAAACGCTGCCACATTCAATTTCTGCCAGACCTCGAGATCCTGCGCGACGATCAGTGCGACTTTGGTGTCAAACGGTGGGTTCATGGCGATAACGCTCGCTTGATAACGTTCGGTAAAATGAGGCTTTCGGGCTCATTCTATTCACCACGCCATGGTCACCAAAGCGACGCGCTCAAATACGAATAGTGTTCGGAAGAAACCCGTCGAACCGGTCGCACTCGACGACAAAGACCGAACACTATTAGCCTTGCTTGCCGAGGACGCCACCCGCACCTATGTCGAACTCGGCGGGCTGCTGCATTTGTCCGCTCCGGCCGTTCACGAACGCGTTAAGCGGCTCAAGCAGCTTGGCGTGATCAAGGGAACCGTCGCCTCGCTCGACGGCGCGAAGGTGGGCAGGCCGCTGCTCGCCTTCGTTCATGTCGATACGTCGAGCTGGGCCGTCACACGGCATCTGCTGCCACTGATGAAGCTGCCTGAGATTGAGGAAGTGCATACGGTTACCGGCGAAAGCGCGATGCTTCTAAAGGTCAGGACCAAAGATACCCAGTCGCTTGAACATCTGCTGGAACGCATCCACGAGATCGAAGGATTCAAGGGCACGCGGACGTATATCGCGTTGTCGACCTATCTTGAGCGGGGGCCCAGTCCGAAAGAATAGGTCGGCTGGTAGAAAAACGTCTGACGATCTCCAGGCGAGTCTCAGGACTCGGAGGGAAGTGAAGAATCGTCGCTTCCGGTCACCGGGGATACGGCCAGCTGATTGCCGGATAGGCCGCGCAGCCGCGACTCTTTGCGTCAACTTTTCGGTGGAGTAATCGTTTATCCGGTCGCTCACGGCACGCGTATTGTCCGTCTGAGTGACGGGGAGCAACTTTCGGGACATAAACTTGACGGAGAAGATCTCGGTGACGGAGCTCTATGGCGTCCAGTTGGCGCCGCGCATGCGCATTCGTCCGAAATCGGCGCGGCGCCCGCGCCAGGAGCATTGCGCCAAAGCAAGGCCTCTCCAAGTTGCACTGTGGCTGAGCTTGACTCTTAACGTTGGGAGTCAGACGTTGGGAAAGAAAATGGCCGGGCTGACGTGAAAGCGCTTGGAAACGGCCTCGATATGCTTTCGAATCAGCTCGCGCTTACCGCGGAGAACTTCGGAGACGACGCCCTGGCTGCCGACCTCCGGAAGTTGAGCCTGCGTAACACCGTTCATCGCCGTCAGTTCGCGCAGCATGACATTAGGGGGCAATTCGTCCCAATGATGATTCGCGTCTTCATAGTCTCCGATGAATTTGCCCAGTGCTACGAGGAGGCCTGCGAGCGGACCCCCTTCGCTTGAGTCAGGCGAATCCAACAACGCATTCAGCGCGCGGACGGCATTCGCGTACTCGGGCTCGGTAGTGATCGGACGCAGGGGCACCTTCGCAGTGAAGGCTCCGAAATGTTCTGCCAGTTCCTCAAGGTCGGTTGGGAAGAAGGTCAGGGCTTCCATTTGTCGTACTCCTTGTGTGTGAGCACCGCCCGCACGAACAGCATCTGAAGGCCGAACTAGACCTTGGCAATCATACGATGCTTGTTGCCATCTGAGATTGTTTGCAAATCATCGGTCTTGGGGAGAGGCCTTTTAGGCTATTGCGCTCGGCCGGTGGCCGCACACGGCAGCGCGCTGGCCAAGAGGCTCACCCAATGGCTGGGCCAATCGCTGGCGTGTGCGAGACCCGGGACAGTCACAGCACGCGCGCATCCTGTGCCCACAGTCGCGACGAAACGTTGAGCAACCGAAGGGGGCACAACCTCATCGTCGGCGCCACTAAAGTGTACCTGCGGAATCGTTGCAACCTGGCTCGCGTAGTCGATCGGGTTTTCCGACTGAGGCATAGGAGACACGTCATGCAGACGATTGACGAACTCCGTGTCGAGATTGCCAACGACGGTTCGGATTGATTCCACATCTTTGCGGTGCGCCGCAATCAACACCGCGACTGCGCCGCCGCCTGAGTAGCCGATCAAATCGATCCGTTGCCCAGGCGTGCGCGCTACCAACTTGTCCACCGCCTCATCCATTGACTGAACGACCGCTGGCGCATACCGCTTGCTGGTCCACCATGGAATGCCGCACTGTGGGTTCATTGCCATTGGTGTGAACTGACACGGACGACTCAAATACACGACGTTCGGCGCGGGGTCCTGAGCCGCCAGTGCGAGTCCCACAGCCATATGCGGTGTCGGGTCGAGCGAGGGCTCAGTCAGCGACAACCAAGCCTGTCCATCGCCTTCGATGTAGACGTGAAGAGGTGCATCGGGCCGAGACACACGCGTGAAGGCGGTCAGCGCAAAGCTTTCGGTGACAATGATTTCGCGGTGCAGTCCCGCACGCTCGCCCAGCGAATTGGCATTCGCATTCCGGTCCATCTCAGCGCAACCCGTTAGCGTGGCGAGCAATGACATGCATATCGCGGCTCGTCCAATGGCGCGAGCGCTCACGGCTGCAGTCCCAGGCTTGCCAGAAGCGGGCCAAGATAATCAGCATGCTTGCGCCAGCGCCCTTTAGACGCGGTGTAGATCGGCTGGCGCACCTGGTTCACGCTTGCGGTGCGAACGACCCGACGGTTTTGATGGAAGCTCAGACACGCGTCGTCCCATGCAAGCCCGAGGAAATCGATCAGACGCCGCGCTTCGCCTTAGAGATCATCCACGACCACTTCGTAGTCGACTTCGATCATCCGGTCAGCAGGCAATACCTCACGCCAGTGCGCCATCAATTCTTCATAGGCTCGATAGAACTGCCCGAGTTCCGCCTGATCGTAAGCGAATGGCTGGTCGCCCGCGAACTGCTTGCTGTAGCAAGACAAGCAGGTATCCACTGGATTGCGCCGGCAATGGATGATTCGTGCATCGGCCAAGATCGCCGGAATCAGACCGGCGTACAAAAAGTTTGCAGGCATCTTGTCAACGAGACGTACGCTGGCTTCGGCAAGCTCGGCTACGTCGAGCTTGCGAGGACCTTGCACGCTTTCCGCAGATGAAGGTGTCGGAGATTGCGTATGGACTAGGTTTTAAAAGCGCGTCGGACTTCACGAGGGCTTTCCGTCGAACCTACGACATGGCACCGCTCGAGCTTCGAGACTTGGCCAAACGAAACAGATAGTTCGCCATCCAGATAGTTCGCCATCCGGGCCCACCGAGGTTATTCGAGACGCAGGTAAAGCTTCGTGTCAGATATTCGGTTAGTGCTCGAGCGCTGCGGCCAGGTCGAGATCGTCGGCAACTTCTCTCAATCGTTTGTCGCGAGTCCAGAGAGTGACGCCCGGGCGCAGACGCGCAGACGCCAGCAAGGATACGTCAACATATCCGATTCCACGATTGAATAACCTCTCCCGTTCGATTAGATACAACGTCTCTTCCGGTGTTGCAATCGGGGCACGCGGCAGATCGAGCAGAGCACCGATCACGGCTTCGCGATTACGCAGGCTGCCTAACGAAATTTCTCCAATCACAAATGAATGAGCCAGAACACGCTCATCCGCAAGCAGACTAACCAGCAATGGATCGGAGGCGTTAAGGTGGTCAATCCAGACTGAGGTATCGACAAGAATCATTCGACGTCTTGCCGGCGACGCGGCCCCCCTTTTATACCGGGCTGACTACCGCCTAAGTTCGCGAGACGCTTCGCTGCTTCACGTTGGATCAAGGCTTTGAGCGCTTCGCGCACGAGCGCCGATTTTTCCTCCAAACCGGTATAGGTTTGAGCCTTGGCGATCAATTCGTCATCGAGCGCGATGGTTGTACGCATGGAAAGCTCCGGAAGGTTGGAGTGCCTATAATAGCATCGTTTGATGATTTATTCCGTGCCTCATTTGTTACCGACGGTTCAAGGCAAGCAGTAGGGCGTCTGCGCGGAAAGGTGCGTCTTCTTCCAAAATGACATACGGTGACATCAACTGTTACAGGGCCCCGCGTGTGCCTCTCCTAAACTGACGCTTCGCTGATTGAGCAGCGCAACTTTTAGGAGAATCGGATGAAACGTATCGGCCTACTTTTGATTTCTTTGCTTATCGCCTCGGCCGCCTCTGCGCAGACGGGCATGCAGCAAAAGTTGGAAGCGCGCTTTGCATCGGCCGATGTCGATCACGACGGCAAGCTGACCAAGAGCGAAGCGCAGGCAGGAATGCCCCGTGTGGCAGCGCATTTTGACGAAATCGACAGCGCGCACGCGGGATACGTTACGCTTGACCAGATAGAGCAGTACGTCGCGCAGCACAAGCAGTGACGCCTCCTTTACCTGGGGCGTCTGACGCATCCCACGTATCCAGGGGCTCGAATCATGTCGACACCTAAGACAGTGCCAAGCGACACTCGGCCTCCTCGTCTTATCGTGCTCGACGACGAGGCCGAGATCCGCAATATGCTGCAGCGATTCCTGGCCGGACACGGCTTTGAAGTCCGTACAGTCAAAGACACCGTGCAGCTCGATGTTTTTCTCGAGCGTCAACCCTACGACCTGCTGATCCTCGACGTCATGATGCCCGGTGAAGACGGGCTGTCCGTATGCCGCAGGCTCAGGCACCAGGGTCACACGCTCCCCATTCTGATGCTCACAGCGCGAGGCGATCCGATCGACCGCGTAGTGGGCCTCGAAACGGGCGCCGACGATTACCTCGCCAAACCCTTCCTGCCCAGTGAGCTGGTCGCACGCATCCGCGCGATTTTACGGCGCCAGGACTTCGCGCTCCGGCAACAAAACGTACGCGGCGAACTGCTCGCCGATGGTGATGCCGGCTCGCTCCGCTTTGGCGCATTTCGCCTGGATCTCGGACGGCGGGAGCTCTATCAGGATGACGTGCTCGTCGAATTGAGTGCAGCGGAAATGGGCTTGTTGTGCGCACTTGCCGCGACGCCCAACCGTGCCATTAGCCGAGGGCATCTGCTTGAGCGTGCGCGAGGGCGGCAGTACGAAGCCAACGCGCGTAGCGTGGATGTCCAGATCCTTCGTCTGCGGCAGGTCATTGAGACTGATGCCTCCGCACCGCGGCATATCCGGACAGTGTGGGGCCTCGGCTACATGCTGGTCGCTGACTTCGAATCCTGATGCGTATCTGGCCCCGCACCCTGCTCGGACGAAATATCGTGCTCTTGATCGGACTGGTCCTTGCCAGTCAGGTCTGCGCACTGGCGATCTTCATGATCTTTATTCAGCGGCCACGCATCGACGATGCGGCCTCGTTGGTCGCCTCTGAAATCAAGCTCGTGAATCGATTGCTCGCGAAGCTTCCTCCCGCTGAGCGCCAAAAAGAACTCGCGGAGATGAACGGTTTGCCCGATGCCGCGGTGCCGCTCTCTCAGGTTCCAGCGACGTTTCCGAACATTTATCTGCTGCGTCGATTTTTTCGCCGACTGGCCCGCGATTTGCCGCCGGGTGTGGAGTTGCGATGGGAAGGGCAGCACGCGCATCGGGTCTGGGTCCAGTTAAACGTCGACTCGAAAGACTACTGGATCAATCTGCCGGTCTCACCGGCGATCGAGCACTTTGTGCCTTGGAGCATGGTGTACCTGTTGTTCAGCGTCACGGCTTTTCCGATCTTTGGCGCCTATCTGATTCACCGGCGTACTGAGGGGCCGCTGCGCCGACTCGCGCGCGCTGCGGCGAGAATCGAGAAGGGTGACTGGCCCGATGCGGTTCCTGTGGAGGGACCGCTTGAACTCGCGACTGTCGCCGAGGCGTTCAACAGGATGATGGCGGCCCTCGTCGAAATGGAGAGCACGCGTGCGGAAATGCTGGCCGGCATCTCACACGACATTCGCACGCCGCTCACCAAACTGCGTATGGCCATCTCGGCGCCAGAGGCATTCGACGCGCCCACCGAGAGCGCCGAGCGGTTTGTTGGCGAGATCGATGTGATCGTCCAGCAATTCATCGACTTTGCGCGGGGCTCGGGAAGCGAGGCACCCGTGTTGGGCGACCTCAACGGCCTCGTCGAACAATTGGCTGGAGACTACGCCGGTCTCGGGCACCCGTTCGAGCTAGTGCTCGAGTCTCTGCCTTTGATTGCCTATCGTCCTATCGGTATCCAACGTGTGGTGATGAATCTCATGCAAAACGCGGTGGCGTACGGACGAGTGGGTCTTGCTGTGCGAACACGGGCTGAAGCGGGGTTTGCGGTTTTATCCGTGGAAGACAGGGGGCCGGGTGTGGCTGAGGCGGTGCTGAGCCAGATGAAACAACCCTTCCGACGCGGCTCGAATAGCGATCAGAAGGCCGGTACGGGACTCGGCCTTGCCATTGCAGACCGTATCGCTCGCCAGCATGGGGGCAGTCTCGAACTGTCTCTCGGTGAGGGCGGCGGCCTCGTGTGCACCTTGCACTTGCCTCTCGCCTGATACCACTGCGCAAAAACGCCGGTCACCTGAGAAATTCAGTGGCCGGCGCTTCGTTTCTAATCGTATCGGCATTGTTACTTCAGTCGCCGAGCTGCTGCCGATCTTCTACGAATGTGATCGACCGGCGCTGCCACGATCACCTCCAGTGCGCGGGAACCCAGACGTTACCGATCCAATGAGCGGGAATCCACACGCGCGGCTGAGGGGCATAGACAACTGGGACTGGCGCATAAACGGGCGGCGAGACGGCCACGTAGGCCGTCGGATGAGAGACGACAACGACGGGCGGCGGCACGTAGACGGTCGGCCGGACATAGACGGGCGGTGGCACATAGACCGGGGGCGGTACGACAACTCCTGCGCCTGCTACGACAACGGTGCCTCCGCTTGTGACCGTGCCACCGTGCACGCCGGTCACGCTGCTCGTCGTCACGACTTCGCCCGGCGCGACGCGGGTGGCCGTGCCGCTGTGAGCGACCGTTTGCCCATCGGGTCCGGTGACGATTCCTGAATGGCTGCACGAGTCTCCGGCGCAATTCGTCGAGCCCGAATGGTTATAGGTCTGTCCGTTTGATCCCGTTACCGTCCCCGTGGAAGACACCTGGCCCGGTGCAGTCCGAGTGACGCTGCCGGAGGTCGATGCGGTCTGCCCGTTGGGACCTGTCACGGTGCCCGCGTGGGAGCAGGAGTTTCCAGCGCAGCTTGTGTTGCCCGCATGGTTGTACGTCTGTCCGTATGCACCCGTCACGCTACCCGAAGACTGGAACTGGCCGGGCGCAGTCCGGGTGGTCGTACCGGTGCTCGTCGCGACACCGCCGTAGGGCCCCGCTACGGCGCCCGCATGGGAACAGCTGCCGCCGCTGCAGGAGCCATAACGCGCCCCGTTGTAGGTGCCGTGCGAGGTGTACGCGGTGCCGGATCCGGCGTGATACGCCGAGGCAGTGGTGCTGCCGAAGACCAGCATTGCAAGGGTGGCTGAAAGGACGAGTCTTGCGGGGAGTCGGTTTTTGGAAAGAGTGTGGGTCATGATGCGGGTCTCGCGCACGGCAGGTTCTGGCACAACAGGCTGTTGTGGTTCGATGAACGTAGGCGGGGCCTGCTGTGCGGTGGTGGGACCATGCCGTCGTCCGTTCAATACGGCGAACTGTAAATTCAGGTGCCCGCGAAGTCTGTAAGCAAGAAGTGTCAAGAAATGTCACAGCACCCGCACCCGCCTCAGGATTCATCCTGCAGTCCGGCGAGTTTTTCGATCCGTGCTCCCGCGGCGAAACCTGTTGACATAGTTTTTGAACAGCTTGAATCCGCGCTTCCTTCTACATTCCAGCCCATGCCGTCGCCGACGGTGATCTGCTCGAATCGAAGGACATCCCGTGAAATTCCGATCCATTGTTGTGCCGGCCGTTTTCGTGGCGCTCGCGTCGACTGTCGACTGCGCATTTGCAGGCGTGGCCGTCGGCGTCTCCATTCCAGCACCGGTGGTTGCTATACCCCTCGGGGCGGTGGCGCCGGCCTACGCGGTCGCACCGGGCTATGTGGCGACGCCCTACGGCATGGTCCCAGCCTACGCGGTGGCGCCCGCATATGCCGTAGCTGCGCCGTATCCGGTTCCACCGGTCAGCATCGTGGTTTCCGCACCAGTAGTCGTGCCCCCGCCCGTGGTCGTCGCACGGCCGATTTATGTCGCGGCGCCACCCGTGACCACCGTCGTCTGGCATAACAGCTACGGCGGGTATTGGGCTGCGCCGTCGCGCGCGGTTGTGGTGGTGCGCTAATGTTCACCCTCGGCAGGTTGACGCTTTACGTGGCGGCGCTCGTCCTGATCGCTTCCCTCGTGGAAGCTTGGGTCTTGAGTCGCAAACGCCCGGGCGAGTTCGATTGGGGCGAGGTGGGCCTGTCGCTGGTCGACTTGTTCGGCCGCAAACTTCTGTCGTTGATACCGTTCTCGCTCGCTGCGCCGCTGTTCGCCTTCGCATGGGACCACCGGCTCTTCATCGTCACAATCCATAGTGGACTAGCGGTCTTGCTGCTGTTTCTGGGGCAGGAGCTTTGCTATTACTGGTATCACCGCTCGGCTCATCGCATGCGTTTCTTCTGGGCCACGCACTCGGTCCACCATTCGCCGAACCAACTCACACTATCGTCAGCCTATCGTCTGGGCTGGACGGGCAAGCTCGCCGGTGCGGCGATGTTCTTTACACCACTGGTCTGGTTGGGTGTCCAGCCGAAGGTGGTGCTTGCCGCGTTTTCGATCAACCTGCTGTATCAGTTCTGGATCCACGCGACCTGGATTCCGAGGCTCGGCTGGCTTGAGTACGTGCTGAATACACCTTCCGCGCATCGCGTTCACCATGCATCGAATCTGGAATACCTCGATGCGAACTACGGTGGCGTGTTGATCATCTTCGATCGTCTGTTTGGCACCTATACTCGGGAGCAGGACGACAATCCTTGCCGCTATGGGCTCGTCGCGCCCGTCCGCACGCGTAATCCGCTTGTGCTTGAGTTTCAGCAATGGATTGAGCTTGGCCGTGACGTGTTGTCAGCCAAGACGCCGTGGGCGGCACTCGGTTATCTCGTTCGGCCGCCCGGTTGGCGCCCGGACGGTGCAAGCCAGTCAACGGAAGACCTGCGTCGAGAGGCGCAATGTAGGGAAACGGAAATGGCTGGAATAGGGCATGGCTTGCTGGATTCGAAGGCGCGAAATTAGCGCAAATAGGTGTGCGTCTACGTGCTAAGTCGTGCTGCTGACTGATGGTCGGACTGACCTAGGTTAGTCACGCCGACGAGAGATAGAAGAGGGACGGACACTGCCAGGGATGGGAGACTAGGCAGCCGATCGGTTATAGTTCAATCATGATGCTTCGTCTTCTTTCCCTGTCGGGCAGCCTGCGTGCTACATCTTCGAATACGCACACACTCTTTGCGGCTGCCTTGTTGTCGCCACCAGGCGTTGTAGTCGAACACTACGATGAGATTGGCGAATTACCTCACTTTAATCCGGACCTCGAAGCGAGCCTTCCAGACAGCATTGTCGATTTGCGTACTCGAGTGGGTCAGGCTGATGGCCTGCTGATTTCTTGTCCGGAATATGCCCGCGGAATCCCTGGGTCCTTCAAGAACATGTTGGATTGGTTGGTAGGAAGCCAGGATTTTCCCGGGAAGCCAGTCGCTCTTTTCAACACCTCGCCTCGAGCATGTGCTGCCCAAGCCGCGTTGAAGCTGGTCTTGGAAACGATGAGCGCGACGCTCATCGACGAAGCGTGCGTCACCCTTCAATTGCTGGGCAAGCAGACCGATCCGGTTGCCATTGCCAATGATCCCCTCAGCAGGGAATTGCTGCGGCAGGCGCTTCGGGTCTTCATCCAGCATATCCATAGCTCCACGGCACCACCGGTTATCCAGCCAACGGAGCGATAGTGCGCTCTTCGGTTGTCGGATCTGTTTGACCCGGACGCATTCACTGTGCCTCGGCGAAGGTAGATGCGTGTCTTGGTAGCGGACCTCCGAAAACCGGCCGTGAGATGCCGTACGTCGAAATCGTCGCCCCCTTCGCGGTCGCCGATCCATTCGGACGACAACCTCGATTGGCTTTGTGCTTTATCCGTCGAGCAGAACCACTTCATCGACTTGCTGAACTCTTCGAGCCGCCAGTCACACTAGATCAAACCCAACCGCGTTGCACAAGCAACTGCTTCAGTGCGGCTTCTGACGTCGAGCTTCACAAACAGATGCTTCGCGTGCGATTTGACTGTCTCAGGAGCGATGTGCAGACAGCGCGCGATTTGTTTGTTTGACATCCCCTGACTCATCAACGTCAGTGTGCTGCACTCTCGATTGCTGAGTGCGATAACCTGCCGGTCAGTCAATGACGACTTGACCCTCGCGGCGCCCACCATGCGTCTCCGATCAGGGAGGCGGCCGATGAGCGGCACGACAGTTCGAGTTTCCGCTTGTGCCGACTTCGAACCCGTATGGAGGGATTCCAGCAACTGACCTACGCGCTTGCGGCTATCGGAGAATGTGTGACACGGTCCTACCGTTGAACCCGCCTTCAAGGCCCGTAGCAGAATGGCCACCCCTTCTTCGTGCTCAACGAGCGCCAAGAGGGTGTCCAGAAGATGGACTGAGAGCTGCGCGAGATGAAGGGTCTCGCGCCTAATCTCGAGGGCGCTTTCGGGTGTCGCAGAATCGACTGCGATACCATCGAGCGACTGGGTTTTCAGATTGTTCGCCTCAGTCATCATGTCAGTCCTTCAGAACTCATGGCGCGACATCCGGTGCAGACGATGCCTTGCGCCAGGCTCTGAATGGACGCGTTGTTCGTCGCACCGATTTGCAATCGATTGCCCATCACGCGTGATCGGTTGCCTGCACCGCGGCGCGTCGGATTCCCCTGGCCTTTGACACCAGCCCACTCTGCGATTTCGTCGCGTCGGCACGGCATCGTGGGATCTCCAGCCTGGAGGATGTCGAAGATCGGGTATTACGCAGGCAACCGCATTCAGGCAATCACGACTGGATGAACGCCAGGAGGTCGGCGTTGATGGTCTTGGATTCCGTGGTGGGCATGCCGTGCGGAAATCCTTTGTAGGTTTTCAATGTGCCGTTCTGCAATAAAGCGGCGCTGAGTGGCCCAGAGTCGGCGTACGGCACAATCTGATCGTCGTCCCCGTGCATCACCAATGTCGGCACCGTGATTTTCTTCAGGTCTTCGGTGAAATCGGTTTGCGAAAAGGCAACCACGCCGTCGTAATGGGCCTTGGCGCCTCCTTGCATTCCCTGGCGCCACCAGTTTTGAATAATGCCTTCAGACGCCTTCGCACCCGCGCGATTGAAGCCATAGAAAGGGCCCGCAGGGACGTCGCGGTAAAACTGCGCGCGGTTGTTCGCCACTTGCTCCTGGAAGCCGTCGAAGACTTCTTTGGGCAAGCCGCCAGGGTTGGCTTCTGTCTTGACCATGAGCGGCGGCACTGCGGCGATCAGCACGGCTTTGGAGACTCGGCTCTCTCCATGACGCGCCAGATAGCGTACGACTTCTCCACCGCCAGTGGAATGCCCAACGTGAACGGCGTTCTTGAGATCGAGATGGGCTGTCAACGTAGCGAGATCGTCGGCGTAGTGATCCATGTCGTGCCCATCGGCGGTTTGCGTCGAGCGACCATGGCCTCTGCGATCATGTGCGATCACCCGAAAGCCGTGGTCCAGAAAGAACATCATCTGCGCGTCCCAATCATCCGCACTCAGTGGCCATCCATGGGAGAAGACGATCGGCTGGCCGCTACCCCAATCTTTGTAGAAAATATCGATACCGTCTTTCGTCCGGACTGTGTTCATTGCGCTAACTCCTTTAACGGGTTTGTCATGTGTTGGTACTTCAGCACCTTGGCCAGCGGCATGCGCCACCCTTGACATGGCGAAAGCCAGGGCGAGGGGTGCGCTTGCTTCAAGAATTTGGCGCCACGACGCCATTTGCAGTCTGTGTTCGAAACACGCCGACCCTCTTGTGTGGTCAAACTATTGCACGGGCTATTCGTCAAGCAGCCGTCGAACAAAATCCGGATCATCGATCCATGACGTGCCGAAGCCGATCGCATCGGCCCAGCGGCTCTCCACCGATGCAATCGCCAGATCTTTGGTGAATTCCCCGGAGACAAGAATGGCGCCCGAGAACGCTGCCCGAAAAGTCCGTTCGGCGAGCGGATCGTCAAAGGGGTTGTGGCCTAAAATTTTGCCGCGTCGGTCTGATCGAACCAAATGCACATATGCCACTTCCTGATCGCAAAGCTCTTGAAGGACGGCAGCGTATAAGGCGAGCGGGGCGCTGTCCTGAGCGTCGTTATATTCGCTGTATGGGGACAATCTCACGCCGACTCTTCCGGCCCCGCATACTTGAACCAGTGCGTGAACGACCTCCGAAATGAAGATGGTGCGATTCCGAATCGTGCCACCGTATCGATCCACGCGGTCGTTGACGACATCATCTAGGAACTGGTTTGGCAGGTAGCCGTCGGCACTATTCAATTCGACGCCGTCAAAGCCTGCCGAAACGGCCCGTATCGCCGTACTTTGGTACTCGGCAATGACCGAGTCGATCCCGTCTTGATCCAGTGCCTGAGGTACCTCGGCTTCCACCCATCTTCCGTGAAAGGATCGGACCGTACAGCGCGCTGACCGGGTCGACGGGCCAACGGGACGCCGACCCGTTATTGAAGAGTGGGCAAGTCGACCCACATGGCAGAGCTGGGCGACGATCAGTCCGCCGTTGGAGTGCACAGCATCGGTGGCACGCCGCCATTCACGAAGCCACTCTGGATGTGCACCACATGAATGGGGAGCATCGGCAGAACCTGTCAAGGACACATAGCAAGGTTCACTAATGATCAAGCCTTGCGGCGTCGCCCTCCTTGCATAGTCAAACTTCGGTATTCGCAGCGAAGCGTTTCCCATCTCGTGCAGCTGCACAAGCCCGGGAAGGACCAGCCTGTGAGACAGCGCTAACTCGCCAGCATCGAGTGGAGAGAAAAGCTTCGGCATGGTTTACTCGTTCCCCGAGAATGCTTTTAGTCGATGACATCGCAGAGAATCCCAACCACCCATCTTCCGGTGCTCGCGTCGCTTCCCGGTTTTATCGGTGCGAACTGCGGGGTCCGCATTCGCTCTTTTTTGATCCGTAGAAAAGTTGTGATCAGGATGGCGGATCTCAGAGTCGCGCTCCAGTCAAAGGCTGTAAATTCCCGTAAAGGGATTGTGAGTCAGCGTAGCGCCAAAGGCCCCCACCTGCCTGAGCACGCGTGACGTGACTGGATATCGCAGGGAGTGCGATTGGTATGCGGGATGGGCCCCTGATCGGCGCCGGTCGTGCGATGGACTATCGGTCGCTCGGCGATCGGCGTCCGCGCGATGGCGAGCTACCCAGCAGGGAATCTGCGATAGCAAGGTCGACGCTGCGTTGCCCGGGCTCGAAGGAATCTCGAACCGAAGCCAACATCGGGGCCACTTGCTCCTCTCGCCCCGAACTGGACCACAAGCGTGCCCGGCTGATTGCGGCTCTCAATTCCCATGCTTTACAGCCCTGCTGGCGAGCGATTTTCGCCGAACGATCAAGCAGATCTTCCACCGTCAATGTATCGTAAGCGCCGTTGTCCATTAGGCGCTCGGCGGCAACCCGCAAGATCTCTGCGGCAGCCCAATCGGGGTCGTGGCCTGAGGCTCGCTCAATGGCCGCCGCATCGACGAACTCTGCGTCGATGGTCGCGAGAAGTTGAATTTGCAGTGGGAACAACAAACCGCGGTTCTCTTGCGACCATCGCCGATATTCGGCACTCAGACTCTCCACCGAATTTCCCGCGGCAAGTTCGTCTTTCTTTGTCAGCACGTAGGAATAGCATTTAGCCCAGGCAAGGAAATACGAGAATCCGTTCTTTTTCGAATGCTCCGAAAGGAGCCCAATGTACCGTCCGGCTAGAGTGTGATCTCCTGCCCACAAAACCATGGGGCAAGCCACGTGGGAAAGGACGTAGCAAAGGGTGACGGAGTCATTTGCTGCCAATGCGCGATCGCAAGCGTCGGCGAGCAGCGCCATTGCCTGCACGAACTCCCCTTGAAGCCACAAGGTACATGCGAGATTGGCCGACGAAGCTGACAGGTGGCTGTAGTAGAAATGTGAATCGAGGGCCGAATCGATCGACGCATTCGACCGAGACAAAGATCGCTCGCCTTGCTGGCGCGCAAGCATCAATTTTCCCTGCCGGCACAACGCAAGCGCCATCAGCCGGTCGCTCATTGCGGCTGCGTGCTTGTCGTCGGACTGAGCCGCAGCCTTATCGAACCTCATAGCCAGCGCACGCATATCCTCATATTCAGCTGCGCAATGACGCTCTCCCCATAGGCCCCATAAGGCCGTCAACTGGCATCGGATGTCTCCAATCTTTTCCGCGAGAATGAGCGCTCGATGCAATGCCAGAACAAATCGTGGTCCCGGCCCAACGAGGTTGAATAAAATCAGTCCTGCCTTCGTATTCAACTCCATTTCGGGTCTCACGTCGCTCGACGCGTTGCTCGCAAATGCTCCAAGGGCGGCGCTGATGTGGTGCTCGTATTCGTTGACCAGTGAGAGCTCCAGCCAGACGGGCGCCGAAGATACCGCCAAAGACGCCCCGATACTGCGATCACCCGCAGAGGAAAATGCCCACGCAAGTGCGAAGCGAATATCGTCGATCCATCGACTGTAATTACCCCATCGAACCGAAAGGGTGGTCTCGGTTTCTGATGTCCGATTTTTGGCTAGATCCTCACAAAAAAATGTCGCATGACGACGGGCAAGCGTCGGAAATTCGGCGTCGACTTGAAGCTTCTCCTGGAGATAAGTTCGAGTTGTCTGCAGGATTCGGTAGTAGGTCCGATTCAGGTTGATTTCGTTGAAGACCAGGGACTTGGCAACCAGACTCTCGATTACGCCTTCGACGACGTTTGCTTGCAAGCCCTTTTCAAGTAAAACAAAGAGCGCCATTTCCAACGTAAAGGACGCGTTAAAGATGGCCAGACAAATCAGGACCGTTTGTTCTAATGGCAACAAAATGCCAAAGCTCCAGTCGAGCGTTGCCCTGAGCGTCTGATGTCTTGGCGGTGCTGTTCGACGGCCCTGGGGGAGCTCCTCCATACGCTGCTTGAGTCTTTGCAACAGCGTCTCGACAGAGAACTGATTGATACGCGCGGCGGCTAATTCGAGAGCCAAGGGAATGCCGTCCAGTCGACGGCAAATGTCGGCAACCGCCGATGAATTTCCGTCTGAAAGCTGAAACGTGTCCAGCGACGCCGCCGCTCGATCAACGAATAGCTGAATCGCGGAAAACGATGCAGCATCCTCGACGGTGAGTGTCGACTGGGTAAGCTCGGGAAACTCAAGCGGAGTCAGCCTGCGCAGCCGCTCGCCTTCTGCACGTAGGGGCTCGCGGCTAGTTGCAAGGATGTGTACGCTCGAGACGCCTTTCAAGAGCGCTTCGGCGAGCATGGCCGCCTCATCGATCACATGCTCGCAATTGTCGAAGAGCAGCAAAACGTTTTTGCCGCGCAGGAACTGCAGAATGCGATCGATCGTCGCCGAGGTCGTCGCTTCGATGTGCAGGGCGGATGCCACGCAGCCGATCACGAGATCGGAGCTGCGCAGAGACGCAAAGCTGACAAAAAACACACCGTCCGGGTAGCGCTCGGCAATCCGCCAGGCAGTCGCCACTGCAAGCGTGGTCTTCCCGATGCCGCCCGCTCCCACGATTGTCACAAAGCGTTGTCTGAGAAATTGGTCTGCCAACGTATCGATGGCTTTGTCTCGGCCGACCAGTTCATTTAACAGAAGCGGCAACTCCACCTTGGGTGAGCCGGTCCATGGTTCTGGATCCTTGGGACGTAGTTTGGGAACCCATGCATCAGTGTCGCGGGATGACACCTTGGCGATCAGTCGATAGCCGCGGCCCGGCACGTTGAGAATGTAGCTAGGGTCTGCAGCGGAATCGCCCAACACCCGACGGAGACTGGCAACCTGGATGCGCAGGTTTGCTTCTTCTACGACTACAGTGGGCCACGCGCGCGCAATGAGTTCGCGGTTCGTCACGAGTTGCCCGGCGCGTTCCACCAGGGCGACCAGAACGTCGTAAGCGCGCCCGTTGACCGGGCACTTTTCGCCGTTCTTTAGCAGCAGATTTTGACCGAGCACGAGCTCAAACGGACCGAATTCGAAAATTGTGTTCATTTTAGGTATTCGGCAAGGTCAGATATCTCTCCACAACGCCCTGCAATCCCACGGGGCAGCGACCTAAATCGCGGGAATCGTAACTTTCCTTCACTGCCCGCACAAGCGCTCAAAAAGCTAGAGCTTGCGGCCCGACTATGTCAGGAGTTGATACGAAGAGACGGGTGTCGCCGTCTTCGGCGCTCTCTTCTCCTGCTGGCAGTTAGGGTCTTCCGCCTTCTGCCGGCAGGCAGCACCGCTTCCCAAGCGCCTTCTGCCCGCCTAGACTTCGTTCATCACGCGGGACTCTTACCCGACAGGTGACCGATGCCTCCATCCGACGCAGGTCTACTTACCGCTGTGCTCGATGCCGTCGCCCGGCGCGACAGTCTGGTACCGGATGACTGGACGAACGTCGTCTCGTTTATCTCTCTGCGACCCCCTGACAGGTTCGATCGTGATGCATTCGAAAGATTGCGCGCGATGATGAAGGCAGACTATGGCCTTGAACTGACTGTTGTCGGCGGCGCCTACGGATGCTTCAAGCTGTTCGTGCGTGTCGAGCATTCGCCGGACGGCAACGCGACGACCGTGGAAATAGATTCCAACGCGCAGCCCGATCCGGATCTATTGAGCATCGTCCTGCGGCAAATCATGAGTTCCCCCTCCCTGCGAAAGGAGTTCGTCGACGCCGGCCTCGCCAAGGTGCAGACCCGAGAGGTCACGTA
>JAMFSK010000078.1 GCA_026225235.1 Burkholderiales bacterium | reverse complement strand
GTCACGATGCTCGACGACCATTCGACGGGCGCGGCGCAGATTTTTGTCGACGAACGAGACGGCCGCAACGCCATCATCGTGGTGCCCGGTGCGGCCGGCACGATGGTCCCGGCGGATATCGACGCGGTGGAAGCAGACATCGCGGCGTCAGCCGTGTTCGTCACGCAGCTCGAACAGCCACTCGCTGTCGCGCGTCGCGGCCTCGAACTCGCGCGCAAACATGGTGTGATCACCGTCTTCAATCCGGCGCCTGCCGAACCTGTTGATGATGATGTGTATCCACTGTGCGACTACATCACCCCGAACGAAACCGAAGCAGGCGCGCTGACCGGCATTGAAGTCAACTCGGTCGACGATGCACGACGTGCGGCCGAGGTCCTGCTAGCGAAGGGCGTCGGTGCAGCCATCATCACGCTTGGCGAGAGCGGTGCGCTGTTTCATTCGGCGCAGCACTCCGAACTCATTCCCGCCTTCCAGTGCGGCGCAGTCGTCGAAACGGCCGGTGCAGGCGACGGTTTTACCGGCGGTCTCGCGGCTGCCCTCGCCAACGGCGACGACCCGCTGCAAGCGGTGCGTTTCGGTTGTGCACTCGCCAGCTTGTCGGTCACACGTGCCGGAACGGCGCCCTCGATGCCGACGCTCGCTGAAATCGGCGCCGTGCTGTCGGTCGCCGCGTGAACGCCCTCAAGGCCACCCTCATGCGCACCTGCATCGCATCCTCCGCACAGGCTCGTCACTTAGCAACGGGAGCGTCAACGGCATTATGAAAGCCCTGCAAGCCTCGACACTATTCAAGGACCGGCAACTGAATTTCCTGGTTGCCGTGAACATTCTCATCATCGTCGTCGCGATGGTGCTCTCGCATGGCGCCTACGGCGGCATCGACAACGTCCAGTCGATGGCGAGCCAGTTGCCCGAAGTCGGCCTGCTCGCGCTCGGCATCATGCTGTCGATGATCTCCGGCAACGGCGGGATCGACCTGTCGGGTGTAGGCCTCGCGAACCTGTCAGGCATGGTCGCCGCGCTGATCGTCCCGCACTACATCAGCGGCGACAACTCGCCGGCGCTCTACACCGCGGCCTTCGTCGTGATCACGCTGGTCATGGGGCTGCTCGGCGGTCTCGTCAACGGCCTCATCATCGCTTACCTGCGGCTCACGCCGATTCTGTGCACGCTCGGCACGCAGCTGGTCTTCACCGGTATTGCGGTGGTGCTCAGCAATGGCGCTTCGGTGCACGTTGACTATGTTGACCCGCTCTCGGACATCGGCAACGGCAACTTCTTCCAGGTGCCGATTTCGTTCCTAATCTTTGTCGCCGCCCTGCTGTTGCTCGGCTGGATCCTGCGTCAGCGCCCCTTCGGTCTCAAGCTCTATCTGATGGGCACCAACCCGAAGGCGGCGGTCTACGCCGGCATTCCGCAAGCGCGCATGCTGATCGGCACCTATGTGCTGTGCGGGCTGATGGCTTCGCTGGCCGGCTTGATCTCGACCTCGCACACGCTCAGTGCCAAGTGGGACTACGGCAACTCATATCTGCTCATCGCGATCCTGATCGCCGTCATGGGCGGCGTGAACCCGGCGGGCGGTTATGGACGCGTGCTGTGTGTGCTGTTTTCGGCGACGGTCCTGCAACTGCTCTCGAGCCTGTTCAACCTGATCGGCGTCTCGCAGTTCTTCGGCGACTGCGCATGGGGCTTCCTGCTGCTGGCCTCGCTCGCGTTTGCCGGCAACCTGCGCATGCCCCTGCGTCTGGGCAAGCGCGCACCTAAACCGCCGCTTGCACCACCGCGCAGCTAGGGCCCTTGGCCTGCGCCGCGCAGCGGCATCGATGTGTTTGCGGAAACCAGGCTCCCCCCGGACTCCGCGTGAATCACCCCGGGGGATACTCACAAAGACCAGGAGACATGTAATGAAACTCACCCGCCTGACCGCCGCCCTCGTCGGCACCACGCTTGCCCTCGGCGCCATCGCGCTCGCCCAGGCCGCCACCGACACCACCATCGTGACCGTCGTCAAGGTCACGGGGATCAACTGGTTCAACCGGATGGACGAAGGCGTCAAGGAATTCGCCAAGGACAACCCCGGCATCAACGCTTACCAGACGGGCCCGGGTCGAGCCGATGCCGCACAGCAACTGAAGATCATTGAAGATCTGATCGCCAAGAAGGTCACGGCGCTGGCCGTCGTGCCGTTCGATCCGCCGACCCTCGAGCCCGCGCTCAAGAAGGCGATGGATCGCGGTATCAAGGTCGTCACGCACGAAGCCGACAACGAGAAGAACACCGACGTCGATATCGAAGCGTTCGATAACTCCGCTTACGGCGCATCGCTCAACGAAAGTCTGGCGGGCTGTATGCACCAGGACGGCAAGTGGGCTGTGCTGGTCGGCTCGCTCGGCAGCCGCTCGCAGGTGCAGTGGGCCGATGGCGGGATCGACAACGCGAAGAAGAAGTACCCGAAGATGGACCTCGTCGAGCCGAAGCTTGAAACCAACAACGACGGCGAACGCGCCTATGAAGTCGCCAAGGAAGTGCTGCGCAAGCATCCCGACCTGAAGGGCTTCCAGGGTTCCTCGTCGCTCGACGTGATCGGTATCGGCCGTGCGGTCGAAGAAGCCGGCATGCAAGGCAAGATCTGCGTCTATGGCACGGGCCTGCCGACTGAAGCCGGCAAGTTCCTCGAGTCGGGTGCGATCAACGGCATCGCCTTCTGGGATCCGAAGCTCGCCGGTCTCGCGATGAACAAGGTCGCGAAGATGCTGATCGACGGCAAGACCGTGACCAATGGCATGGACCTGGGTCTGCCCGGCTATACCAAGGTCACCGTCACGAAGGGTCCGGGCAAGGGCATCATCGTGCGCGGCCAGGGCTGGGTCGATGTCGACAAGACGAACTACAAGCAATACCCGTTCTGAACGACAGCTGAAACACAGCGTGTGAAGTAGCGCCTGTTGTAGATTACGATGCGCCGCCTGCTGGCGGCGCATCCACTACAGGGTGAAACCGCGGTAAAGATTGATTGGGTAAAGACTGTCATGACACCTGTTGCGGATGGGAAGCTGTTTCTCGAAGTCGTTGGCGTGCACAAGCGCTTCACCGGCGTGCATGCGCTACGTGGCGTGAGCCTGCAGTTCGAACGCGGGCAGATCTATCACCTGCTTGGCGAGAACGGCTGCGGCAAGAGCACCTTGATCAAGATCATCGCAGGCGCGCAACCGCCCGATGAAGGCCATCTGGTCGTCGACGGCAAACGCTACGACCAGCTCACGGCATTGCAGGCACTGTCAGCCGGGATCGAAACGGTCTACCAGGACCTCTCCCTGCTGCCCAATATGAATGTGGCCGAGAATATCGGCTTGACTTCCGAGCTCGCCCAGCACGACGGCAAACTCGCGCGGACCTTCGATCGCACGGCGCTCGCGCTTACCGCCGAACGTGCCCTGCACGAAGTCGGCCTGCCCTCCGATGCCAACTTCCAGGCGACCCTGATCGAGGAGTTGCCGCTTGCGACGCGCCAGCTCGTGGCGATTGCGCGCGGCATCGCCAGCGAAGCCCAGTTCGTCATCATGGACGAACCGACGGCCTCGCTCACCCAGAAGGAAGTCGACAACCTCATTCGCGTGTTGAACGGTCTGCGCGCAAAAGGCGTGACCGTGCTGTTCGTCAGCCACAAGCTCGACGAATGCTACGCGATTGGCGGCCAGGTGATCATCCTGCGCGATGGCCAAAAGATGTCGCAAGGGCCGATCGAGCAGTACACCAAGGCGCAGATCAGCGAGCTCATGACCGGCCGCCAGTTGTCGAACGAGCGGTATCGCGACACCGAGCCTTCAGGCAATGTGATTTTCGAAGTGGAAGGTTTTGGCCGCGACGAACTCTTCAAGGATGTGAGCTTTACCTTGCGCAGCGGCGAGATTCTCGGCATCACGGGCTTGCTCGATTCCGGCCGCAATGAACTTGCGCGCGCGCTTGCCGGTGTCGTGCCGGCGCGCACCGGGCAGGTCCGGCTCAACGGCACGACGATCCGGCTGCGCTCGCCGTCCGAGGCGATCGCGCACCGCATCGGCTATGTGCCGGAAGACCGCCTGAACGAAGGCCTCTTTCTCGACAAACCGATTCGCGACAACGTGATCACGGCCGTGATCGGCAAACTGCGCGGCCGCGCCGGCCAGGTTAACCGCGCCAAAGCGCGTGCGCTTGCCGAGCAGATCGTTCAGGATCTGCAGATCGCGACACCCGATATCGAAAAGCCGGTTCAGTCGCTCTCCGGCGGCAATCAGCAGCGCGTGCTGATCGGCCGCTGGCTGACAATCGATCCGGCCATCCTGATCCTGCACGGCCCGACTGTCGGCGTCGATGTCGGCTCGAAGGACACCATCTACAAGATCATGCAACAGCTCTCGCAAAAGGGCATCGGCATCCTGCTGATCAGCGATGACCTGCCCGAGCTGCTGCAAAACTGCGACCGTATCCTGATGATGAAGAAGGGCCGGCTCGCCGACCAATTCGATGCCCGGCATCTCGCCGAGGCTGACCTGTACCACGCACTTCTGTCTGAGGCAGCATGAACCCCACTGCGACCACTCCGCATCCCGTCGCGCTGACGCCGGCCCGGCCCGGCCCGCGCGTGCGGGACCGTCTGACCCGGAATCCCGAACTCTTCACGCTCGCCCTGCTGCTGCTCACCTGCATTGGCGTCGGGCTGATCAACCCGCGCTTTTTTCAGCTGGCGACCCTGTTCGACCTGTTGCACAGCGCGACCACCACGGGGCTCTTTGCCTGCGGCGCACTCGTCGTGCTGGCCTCGGGCGGCATCGACGTCTCGTTCACGGCGATCGCCGCGCTTGTGATGTATTCGATCACCAAGGCAGTGTTCGCCTGGTGGCCCGATATGCCCTTTGCCCTGATCCTCGTACTCGGTGCGATCGGCGGCACGATCTTCGGCATGATCAATGGGGCGATCGTGCATCGCTTGCGCGCGCCCTCGCTGATCGTGACGATTGGCACGCAATACTTGTATCGCGGGATCCTGCTGACCTTCGTGGGCACCCAGTTCTTCATGAACATCCCGCACAGCATGGACCACTTCGGGCGTATCGCCCTGCTCCACTATCAGACCGTCGATGGCCTGCGTGCGGTGCTGCCCGCTTCGGTCGTCGCGCTGGTGATCGGCGCGGGACTGACGTGGTGGCTGCTCAAGCGGACCATGATGGGTCGCGGCGTCTATGCGATGGGCGGCAGCCTTATGATCGCCGAACGGCTGGGCTACAACCTGCGTGCGATCCACCTGTTCATCTTCGGATATGCCGGGCTGCTCGCCGGTGTCGCCGGGATTCTCCACGTCTCGAACAACCGGCTCGCGAATCCGTTCGACCTCGTCGGCACGGAGCTCGACGTGATCGCCGCGGTGATCCTTGGCGGTGCACGCATCACAGGGGGAACGGGGACGGTCTGGGGCACACTGCTCGGCGTGATGCTCGTGACGCTGATCAATCAAGTGCTGATCCTGGTCGGCGTGCCGAGTACGCTGCAAAAGGTCATCGTCGGGGTCTTCATCTTGGTCGCCGGCACGCTGTTCGCGTTTGCGCGGCGGCGCTAGACCGACGAGCGGACCGGACTGGACCGGAGAAGCAACACCCAAAAGGGTGATACAACGACCACCACTACCCCGCGGCGCCTAATGGGCGCCGCGCAGCTTCTGACCCGCTTCCGAGATCACCGAATCAAAGTCGCCGATCTGCGCGAAACGCACAGCCCTGACCTGCCCGAACTTGCTGGAATCCACCACCAGATGACGTTCGACTGCACTGGCCATGGCAGCCTGTTTGATCGGCACTTCGTGAAAATTCCAGCAACTCACCCCGCGTGTCGCATCGACACCGCCGGCCGAGATCAAGGCCTTGTTGATCCCGATGTGGCGCAACGCCTCGAGACTCTCGTTCCCCGTGAACGAATCGGATGACGGCACATAAATCCCGCCCAGCAGGATCAAGCGGATATTGTCCATGCGTCGTACCGACTCGGCGACATTCAGCGAATAGCAGATCACCGTGACATTGAGTTCGCGCGGAATATAGCGGCCAATGGTCGCGAGAGTCGTGCCGCAATCGACAAATACGGTATCGTTCGCTGCGATCAGGCGCGCTGCGCAGACGCAGGCCTGTGCCTTGGCCTGCGCAAAATGCTCTTCCTCGGTTTCGAGCACATAAGCGCTGCTCGCGGGCAGCTTGGCCGCGTTGACGATATGCCCGCCAAGATAGGTGAACAGATCGGGGTTGGCCGCCACGTCGCGGCGCACCGTCATCTCCGACACGCCAAGCAGCGATACGGCCTCGCGAAGATGGATGACGCCCTGGTCATCGAGGGCCTTGACGAGCGCACGCACGCGATCCGACTTCTGCATCATGGTTTCCGCTGATTCCGGGTTGGGGGACGGGTTGGGAGACGAGTTTGCCGAGTTAACATTCTTTCGTCTGATTTGAAAGAATTATAACAAGCCGACTTCGCTCGAGGAGTGAGGATTTGCCCTGTCCGTGCGTGCCGGTGACGCATATTGGTGAGCGGGGCGCCCCCGCCGCACGACGTCGGGCAACGGCGCGCCCGCGTGCGACGACGCAAGCGGTTTCTGATCGCCGCCGGTTTGAGAACAATCCGTGTCGCCCCCAAGCGACGACATAGCGTTATAAATCGCCAGCCCGGCTAAAATGCCGGATTCTTTTCGGTGCCGACACGCACACCCGAGCCGACCCAACGCATGCGAACCACCGTCCGTCTTACTGCTTCCGCAACCAGCGCACTGCCACGCTGGCTGCTGTTCGCGATCTGCATCGTCTATGCGGCATCGGGCCTGTTCGGCCGCGATCCCTGGAAGAACGAGGATGCCGCCGCGTTCGGCGTAATGTGGACGATGGCCAATGGCGGCTGGCACGACTGGCTGCTGCCCAATCTCGTCGGCAAGGTCATCACGGCCACCGGACCGATGCCGTTCTGGCTCGGCGCCATCTTTATCCGCACACTCGGCCCGTGGCTCGCCCCCAATGATGCCGCCCATGTGCTGACGGGACTGATGTTCTCCGGCACCTGTGCCTTTGTCTGGTACGGCACCTATCTGCTCGGTCGTCGCCCCGAAGTGCAGCCTTTCAAATACGCATTCGGCGGTGAGCCTTCGCCGCGCGACTATGGGCGGACTCTCGCCGACGGCGCACTGCTGATCTTGCTGGCCTCGTTCGGGCTGGCCGAACGCGGCCATGAATCGACGCCCCAGATTGCCCAGCTCGCCTGCGCGGCGATGTTTCTTTACGGCCTCGTGCGCGCACTCGACAAACCCTGGCAAGGCGCCTGCTGGACCGGCAGCGCGCTCGGGATCTTCCTGCTCTGCGCGAACCCGCCCCTGCTGCTCGGCCTGTTCGTGGCCCTGATTGCGGTGACGCTGGTGATTCGCGAGCTCGACACGCGCAAGCTGCTGCTCGTCGCGATTCCGCTGGGCCTGGTGATCAGCGTGAGCTGGCCGTTGGCCGCGCATCTCGCCTACCCGGACGATGCTGCGTCTTTCCTGCGCGATTGGGTCTCGAGCAACTTCGCGAATTTCCGCGGCTCGCCCAAGGGCGCGCTCTTCTATGCGGCCAAGAACCTGCCGCTTTTCACCTGGCCCGCGTGGCCGCTCGCGATCTGGACGTGGGTCAGCTGGCCTGACCTGCGTCGCGCGCCGCATATCGCCATTCCACTTTCGCTGGTGGTGCCGATGCTGCTGCTGATTCTGCTCCAGCAGCACGAAACCAATCTGCTGTTCCTGTTGTTGCTGCCGCCGCTCGCCGTCATGGCGAGCTTCGGCCTGCCGACCCTCAAGCGTGAAGCGATCAATGCATTCGACTGGTTCGCCGTGTTGAGCTTCACGATCCTCGGCGGTTTTGTGTGGGTCGTCTGGATCGCTTCGCAAACCGGGCAGCCCGCACCGATCGCACGCAACCTGAGCCGTCTTGTGCCGGGTTTCAAGCCTGAATTCAATGTGCTCTCGCTGGTCGCGGCCTTGATCGTCACAGGTTGCTGGATCGCCCTGGTGCGCTGGCGTCTGTCGCGCCATCCGAAGGTGCTCTGGCGCAGCGTCGTATTGTCGAGTGCCGGTACCACGCTGATGTGGGTGCTGCTGATGACGCTGTGGCTCCCTCTTGTGAACTTCAGCCGGACCTATCGCGATGTGGCGACTCAGATCGCCACTCGGCTGCCGTCCGATTACACATGCATCACGCCGGTTCGTCTTGGCGATGCACAGCTTGCGTCGTTCGCCTACTTTGGCAATATGCATTTCTCATTCGACGATGCGGATTGCGATGTCCTGCTGCGTCAGGACACACAGGATTACAACCCGCCCGCTTCGTTGAGCGCCTATACCTGGAAACTCGTCTGGGAAGGCCGTCGCCCCGCCGACCGTGACGAACGGTTCCGACTCTATGTCCGCGTCGAGCGGCCCACGCGCCCTGTTACGCCGACAGGCAGGCGCAAACCGTCGCGCTAGACGGGCGACCCTATCTCGGTGACGCGGCCGTTCATGGCTGCGCCCCTTTCTTCATGTTCGAACACGTCAAACGCATCGCCGCCCTTGCCTGGCCCGTCCTGATCGGACAGCTCGCGATCATCGCGTTCGGCGTGCTCGATACGGCGATGGTGGGCCGCTATTCCTCGCTCGATCTCGCTTCGCTTGGACTCGGCGCGTCGATCTATATCTCCGTCTATATGACGCTGACCGGTATCCTCATCGCCCTGATGCCGATTGCCGGCCATCTGTTCGGCGCGAACCGGCACGACGAGATCGGCAATGAAGTGCGTCAGGCGCTCTGGCTTTCCGTCGCGCTGGCCGTCGTCGGTATCGTCGTGCTCGGCTTTCCGAAACCACTGCTTGCGCTGGCCGACGCACCGCCCGCACTCGCCGCACGCACCTCGGCCTATCTGCAGATCCTCGCGATCGGCATGCCTGCCGGGCTCGTGTTCCGCGTCTTCAATTCGCTATCGACGGCGATCTCGCGACCGCGCATGGTCATGGGGTTGCAGATCGTGGATCTCGCGCTCAAGGTCCCGCTCAATATCTGGTTCATTTTCGGCGGCCTCGGTCTGGCGCCCCTTGGCAGCGCCGGCAGCGCGCTTGCCACGACCTTGATCAACTATGGCTCCGCAATCGTGGGTGTCGTCTTTATGGCGCGCCATCCGGCCTACCGGCACCTCGGCGTGTTTTCGAAGTTCTGCTGGCCACAGTGGCAGCGTCAGGCCGCCTTGCTCAAGCTCGGTCTGCCGATGGGGCTCTCCTATCTGATCGAAGTGACGAGCTATACCTTCATGGCCGTCTTCATCACCCACTTCGGCACGACGATCCTCGCAGGCCATCAGATCACGGCGAATCTCGGCGCTGTGCTTTACATGACGCCGCTATCGATCGGCATCGCTACTTCGACCCTGGTCTCGCAGGCGCTCGGCGCGCAACGCCGCGACGAGGCTCGCACGCTCGCGCTACACGGCATCCTGCTGGCCGGTTGCATGGCCGTGATCTGGATGACGCTGGTGTTGTGCTTTCGCCATCAGATCATTTCGGCCTATACGCCGAACCCGCAGGTTGTCGCCGCGGCGTTGCCGCTCGTGACCATTGTCGCGTTCTATCATCTGTTTGATTCAATTCAGTGTTCGACAGGTTTCGTTCTGCGCGCCTATAAAATCACCGTGGTGCCCACACTGATTTATGCAGTGGCGCTCTGGGGCGTTGGACTCGGGGGAGGTTATATCGCGGGCTTTAATGTGCCGGGCAATCTGCCTGAGGGGCTCACGGGCGCACGTGGATTCTGGCTTGCCAATATGGCGAGCCTCGTGATCGCAGCGGCTGCGTTGCTGGTTTATTGGCTGCGCATCAGCCGGCCCAGTGTTCCCACGGGCAGGCAGGCACGGGCGGCCCGCAACAGTTAGCGCGCTTCGTACTCCACTCTATGGGTGCTCCTGGACCGCTCTCCTCGCTCGGTGATACACAAGGCCAATGGATACTGGATCGCTGCTTTGCGGCCCGATTTGTAACGCCGCTTTTTAATCGCTTAGTCACACGGACAAAATATGCGCGTGGCACACTGGTGTCGCATCATGTGTCTTTTATCAGGCGATGCTTTACGCTCGGTCGCTTGTCTGTGCGTTTCTAAAAGCCGTGGGCCGGGCCGCACGCGCTCGACTATCGCGTGAATTGTCCTATTCTTATCCGGCAGCTGTTCGAATCTCAGTGTCCGTACACAACCTGAACACGGAGCAAACAATGATTAAAAAGCTGCTACTCGTCCTGATGGGCTGGTTGTTGATTGCGGCAAGTGTGTCCGCGCTCGAGGTCAATTCAGCCTCGCAAGCCGAGCTCGATGCACTCAAGGGCATTGGGCCCGTCAAGTCCAAGGCCATCGTCGATGAGCGTACAAAAAATGGTCCCTTCAAGGACGCCGACGACTTTGCAAACCGTGTCAAAGGCATCGGTGATAAAACCGTTGTCAGCCTCGAATCGCAAGGTCTGACGGTCAATGGTTCGGCGGCGCCGCCGACTGGCAGCAAGGCCGCTGCGGCGGCCACCAAGACGCCCGGTGCCAACGTGAAGAGCAAGGCGGCACCGGCTGCCACCCAGGTGGCCGCTCCGGCGCCCGCACCGGCTCCGGCGGCTGCGCAACCGGCATCGAGCGCGATGGCAATGAGCATGGCTTCGACGCCGGCCGGCAAGAAGTCCAAGAAGGCCTCGAAGAAGGCGGCTGCAAGTGCGGCAAGCGCGGCCAGCGCAGCATCGGCCGCCGCGTCGAAAACGAAGTGAATCGCTGTGGATCGATACCGATCCACCTCACTCTCCTAGTGGAGGCATCATGGGCTTGCTCGATTCCGTAACATCCATGCTCGGTTCTTCAGGCGCAGGCGAAGAACCCGGCACGTCTCACTCGATTCTGGCGGCCGCGCTTGAATATGTGAACCAGCAACCGGGCGGCGTGACTGGCCTGGTCCAGCAATTCGAGCAGAATGGTCTCGGTGGCGTCGTCTCGTCGTGGGTCGGCAATGGCGCGAACCAGCCTGTCTCGCCGGACCAAGTGCAAAGCGTGCTCGGCGATGGCGCGATCAACTCGATTGCCCAGAAAGCCGGCGTCTCGCCTGACCAGATCTCGACCGTATTGAGCCAGGTTCTGCCTCATCTCGTCGACAAGGCCACCCCGAACGGCGAAGTACCGCAAGGCGGCACGGTCGATTCGACCAGCGTATTGAGCGCACTCGGCGGCTTGTTCGGCAAGCAGGCCTAGCGTGGCCGCGCGAGCTCGGGCGACGTCTCGCCCCGGCACGCTAGTCCCGGCGACCGCGAGATATGTGTGACTTAACACGGCTCGATTGAAAGCAAAAACCCCCGCTTGATCTGCTCCCAGTAGGCTGGACAGGAAAACGGGCGAGGAAGTTAAGGGCTGAGTTCCTTATTGCACGGGGCTCAGCCCTTTTTGTTTCAGCCGGCTGCACCCTGCTTTGGGACGCCTTTACCGTGCTGTGAGCTCCGCGCGCCACAAACGCACATCTCGGTCTCGGTCTCGGTACTTTCCCTATTTTATTTTTGATACGTTGCTCAAATGTCATGACGTTCGTACGATACGACACATGACATGGGATACCGACAACCTCGCAGATGGGCCGCTACCGCTCTGGGTCCAGATCGCCGACCGGCTGCGCGTGGCGATAGCCGGCGGCGAATTCAGGCCGGGCGACGCGCTGCCGTCTGAAGCCCGGCTCAACGAGCGCTTCGGCGTGAGCCGCACGACGGCACGCGCCTCGCTCGACCGGCTCGAGCACGAAGGGCTCATTCGCCGGCGCTCGGGCAAGGGTTCGATCGTCATGAGCCCGAGGGTCGAACAACCGCTCAATCTGCTGGCGAGCTTCTCAGAAGACATGCGCCGTCGCGGCTTAGAGCCCGCCTATGCCACGCACGAGGCGGATTACGCACCGGCTTCGCAGGAAGTGGCCGAGGCATTCGATATCGAGATCGGGGCGCCTGCTTTCCGGATCATTCGCTTACTCAAGGCTGATGGCGAGCCGATGGCCATGTCCGAATCCTGGCTCTCGCCTGCCGTGCTCGATGCGAGCGCGCCGCCGCAGGCCAAGGACCTCGACAGCAGCTCGCTCTATGCGTGGCTGGAAAAGCATCGCAACGCGAAGATCGTCGGCGGCCATGAATTCATCGAAGCCGCGAAGGCCACGCGTCGCCTCGCCGAACATCTCGCTATCGCGGCCGGCGCGCCGCTGCTGGTCGCGCGGCGTCGTTCGCATACCGCTGACGGAGCCCCCATCGAATACGCGATCGTCCACTATCGCGCCGATCGTTATCGCTTTCGTGTCGACCTGGTGCGGTGATGAACAAATCTGTGAACGAAGCGGCAAACGCCCCCATCGCGCTCTTTGTCGGCGACGTCAGCTACGACCTGACGATGACGTGCAGCCATATCCCCGCGCCTGATGAAAAGGTCAATGTCGATGCCGCGATCGAAGCGCCCGGCGGCGTCGCCGCGAACGCCGCGGTCGCCTGTGGGCTCGCAGGTGCCTTGACGAGACTGGTGATCGCAATCGGCGACGACCTCGCAGGCGAGCGACTGGTCGACGAGCTCGTCGCAACGGGCATCGAGGTGCTCTCAAGCCCTTATCCGGGCTCGACCGCACGCGTCGTGACCTTGATCGAACCGCATGGTGAGAAGCGGCTGCTGATGTATCCGGGCGTGTCGATGTATCCGCGTCGCCAACAGATCGCGGCGATGTCGTTGCAATCGGTCAACTGGGTGCACACCGCTGTCTACGACATCGCGGCAGCGGAATACCTGTTCGATCTGTGTCGTGCTCGGGGCATCGCGTGGTCACTCGATCTCGAGCCCACGACCTTTCCGGCCGGACTGGAATCGTTGCGTCGCGTCCTCTCCGGCGCAGCCACCGTGTTCTGCAATGCGCGCGCGATAAGCCGGATCGGCGCGGCCGCGGTCGATCGCCTGCTCGCGATGGGTGTGCGCAGCGTCGTCGAGACACGGGGCGCGGACGGCGCCGTTCTTCATACCGCCAGTAGTCAGTGTCACATCGCCGTGGCCGCCGCATCGGCAGTCGTCGATACCACGGGCGCGGGCGATTGCCTGGCCGGCTGGTTTGTCGCCGAGCGGCTGCGCGGGCTCGAACCCGAGCAGGCGCTCAAGACCGCTGTAGCCGCCGCGACGATCAGTTGCAGCCGGCTCGGCACCCAATCGTCGTACCCCACCCGGGATGAACTGTCCGACATCGCGGCCTGAGTCGCGAGTCCTTTGCTCTAACGCAAAACGAGAACTGTCATGACTGCACCTCAAGTGCTGCCCCCGAAGCGCAACGCCCTCGAAGAATTGTTCGGGGTTCGCAAGCCGATCATCGGCGTCGTCCATTTGCAGGCGCTGCCCGGCGCACCCCGGTATACGGGTGGCTCCATGCGCGACATCTATGCGGCCGCGGTTGCCGATGCGCGCGCGCTTGCGGGCGGCGGCATCGACGGGATCATCGTCGAGAACGCGAGCGACATGCCGTTCCGACGTCCCGAGAACATCGGCCCTGAGACAGTGGCCGCGTTGACCGCAGCCTGCCTTGAAATCCGCGCAGCGGTCGATACGCCCATCGGCATCACCTGCGTCGCCAATGGCGTGATCCCCGCGCTCGCCGTTGCAAAGGCAGTCGGCGCGCGATGGGTGCGAGCTAATCAGTGGGTCAACGCCTATGTCGCGAACGAAGGCTTTCTTAACGGCCCCGCGCCGGAAGCGATGCGTTATCGCTCGGCGATCGGTGCGACCGATGTGCGCATTTTCGCGGATGTGCACGTGAAGTTCGGCGCGCATGCGATCACCGCTGATCGCAGCATTCCTGAACAAGCGACCGATGCCGAGTGGTTCGATGCCGATGTGCTGATCGCAAGCGGTACCCGTACCGGCTCGCCGACCTCGCCGCGTGAAGTCGAGGAAGTCCGTTCGGGCACGACCTTGCCGGTGATCGTCGGCTCGGGGCTGAATCCCAACCAGGTGCCAAGCCTGTTCGCGGTCGCCGATGGTGCGATCGTCGGTCAGTGGCTCAAACACGACGGCGTGTGGTGGAACCCGGTCGATCCGTCGCGTGTCGAGCAACTCTTCAATGCCGTATCGAAGCTCAGGAGCTAACCGTGTCGGAACCGTTCCTCGTCGCGACGAATATCGCCAAGCGCTTCGGTGCGCTGACCGCGCTGGCCGGCGTCGATCTCGAGATCCGGCGCGGCGAAGTGCTTGCCCTGCTCGGCGACAACGGTGCCGGCAAATCGACCTTTATCAAGATTCTTTCGGGCGCCCATCCGGCGAGTGAGGGTGAGCTGCGCATCGACGGCCAGCCCGTCGTGTTCGATTCGCCTCAGGATGCAGCGAATGTCGGCATCGCGACGATCTTTCAGGAACTCGCCTTGTCGGAGAACCTCAGCGTCGCCGAGAACGTGTTTCTCGGCCGTGAGCTGGTTCGCTCAGTCGCGGGTATCCCCTTGCTTCGTCGCGGCGAAATGCGGCGCCGGGTCAAGACGCTGCTCGACTCGCTCGATGCGCATATTCCCGACCCTGAGGCGCCGGTCGGCAGCCTGTCCGGCGGACAGCGCCAGGCCGTCGCGATCTGCCGTGCGCTGAACCTCGATGCGCAACTCGTGATCATGGACGAGCCGACCGCGGCGCTGGCCGTCGCCGAAACGCGCAAGGTCCTGAAACTCGTGCGCCAGCTTGCGGCACGCGGCTGCGCGGTCGTTCTGATCAGTCACAACATCGCCGACGTCATGGAAGTCGCCGATCGCATCGTCGTGTTCCGCCGTGGACGCAAGATCGCTGAACGGCGGCGCGTCGACACGCATGCCGAAGAAGTCGTCTCGCTGATCACCGGCGCACACCCCGACGTGCGCGCACTGGAACAGGCGATTCAGTAAGCAGCCGGCGCGTTCCGGATCCTGTGCTTCCGATTCTTTGTTTTCTGCTTTGTGCCTTCTGATTTGTGCTTTGCGTCCTGTCTCTCGTGTCGTGTTGCATCACTCCAGCGAAAAGGAAAACTTTCATGCGCCGGCTTACCCTGTTCACCCAGTTGGCAGTTGCGATGACATTGCTGTCCGGCCTGTCGAGCGCTGCGCTCGCAGACGGCAAGATCAAGATCGCCTTCGTCCCGCAGATCGTCGGGATTCCGTATTTCAATGCGATGGAGGCCGGCGGCAAGAAGGCCGCGGCGGATCTCGGAGTCGAATTCATCTATTCCGGTCCGGTCGATTCGAACCCGGTCGATCAGTTGCAGATCGTTCAGAACCTGATCAACCAGGGCGTCTCGGCCGTGTCGGTCAGCGTGCTCGATGCCTCGAGCATCGCGCCGCTGGTCAAGGATGCCGAGAAGCAGCACGTGAAACTCTTTACGAGCGACAGCGATGCGCCTGACTCCGGCCGACCCGTTTATGTCGCGCAGGCAAGCGATGAGGCGCTGGGCGCGACGATGGTCGATGAACTCGTCAAGCGCGTCGGACCCAACGCGACGATCGGCATCGTTTCAGGCGAGCCGACCGCATCGAACCTCAATGCATGGATTGGCTTCATGCAGAAACGCGCGGCGGCCAAATATCCGGCGCTCAAGCTGCTCAAGCCGGAATATGCGGGGGGCACGGCGCAACGTGCCGCACAAATCTCAGCCGACCTGATGACCGCGCACCCCGATATGAAGGGGCTGATCGCGGTGGCGTCGGTGACGTGTCCGGGCGTCGCACAGGCGATCGAAACCGCTGGCAAGATTCACAAAGTCATCGGTGCCGGATACTGCAGCCCGAACACCGCGCGTAATTATCTTAAGAGCGGCGCACTCGGCTTTACTGTGTTGTGGGATCCGAGCGCGCTGGGCTACCTGACGGTCTGGGCCGGCAAACAGCTCGTCGACGGCAAGCCGTTTGCCACGAGCAACACCGTGCCGACCCTCAACGCACCTGTCATATTCGACAGCAAGACGGGCGTGCTGCTGCTTGGGCCACCGGCAGTCTTCACGGCTGAGAACGTCGACAAGTACAACTTCTAGGCACATGACCATGTCGACGACGTCGCCTCCTCATCGGGCCAGTGCACGGCGCGCGGTGGGCTCCCGCGAATGGCTGCTGATCGCGGCCTGTGTACTCGCGGCAGGTGTGTTCGCGGCCACGTCGCCCTACTTCGCTACCGTCGACAATCTCGTGGTGGTGTTGCGCAACAGCGTCGAGCTCCTGCTGATCGGGCTTGGCATGACACTGTTGATGGCAATGGGCGGCATCGACATTTCTGTCGGCATGGTAATGGGTCTGTCGGCGATCGTCGTCGGCCAATTGTTGATGCACGGCGCGGGCCCGGTCGCGGCCGCCTTGGCCGGACCTGCGTGTGGCGCCGTGATCGGGATCGTCACCGCGAGCGTCGTGGTACTCGGGCGCATCCCGGCCATCGTCGGCACGCTCGGCTTGCTTGGCGTCTACCGGACTGCCATTTTTGCGGCGCTGGGGGGCGACTGGTTGTCGGGTCTGCCCTCGAGCCTGACCAATGCGCTCAGCGTGCATGTGCTCGGCGTTCCGCTGGTGTTTCTGCTGATTGGCGTGGCTTATCTCATTGCTTATGTGTACCTCCGCCACACACCGTTCGGGACGCATCTGCTAGCGATCGGCAATGCCGAGGAGAAAGCGCGCTTGTCGGGTGTCGCGGTCAGGCGCACGCGCTTTATCGCATTTGTCGCCAGCGGACTACTTTGCGGTCTTGCGGCGACGTTCTATGTTTCAACCTATCGCAACGTCGAGATGTCAATCGGCGGCACGCTCGCGCTCGACGCGATTGCCGCGGTGGTACTTGGCGGAACCAGCGTACTCGGCGGCCGTGCGAGCCTGCTCGGCACCGTGCTGGGCGTGCTGTTGATCCGCATTTTGCAAAACGGTTTGCTACTGATCGGCGTGCCATCGCTCTGGCAGACCGTCGTTACCGGCGCCCTGTTGCTCATTGTGATCGCGGCAGAGGGGCGGCTCGGTGGATTCACGTTGACGCGCCGTGCGCCGTCTTGGAGAACTCGATGAGTGCCCGCCCTACACACACAGCGATCAACAAGGTCGCGGTGCTGGCCTCGCTTTGGGTCGTGGTCGCGCTGGGACTGGTCATTGCCGCGCCGGGTATCGTCAAGCCCGCGATGGTCACGAGCGTGCTCCAGTTCTCGACCCTGCTCGCGCTCGTCTCGCTTGGACAGGCCATGGTGGTGTTGTGCGGCAGCGCAGGGATCGACCTTTCCGTCGGCGGCATCGTATCGCTCGCCTGCGTACTGACAATGCTGCTCGCCAAGGCTGGGTTGCCGCCCGCGTTAATCCCAGTCGTCTGTCCCGCGATCGGACTCGTGCTCGGCGGCGTGAACGGCTGGCTCGTGACGCGTCTCAGGTTGCTGCCGCTGATTGTCACACTCGGCACCTTCTATGTGTATTCGGGGCTCGCACTCTCTCTGACGGACGGCACCGTGCAGGCCGGTGTGCCGGCGTGGCTGATCCCATGGGGTCGTGAGTCGCTAGCGGGCATTCCATACAGCTTCCTCACCAGCGTGATTCCCGCGTTCGTTATCGTCGCAGTGCTATTGGGCCAGACTTCGTGGGGGCGCTGGATCTACGCGACCGGTTTTAACGACCGCGCGGCGCACCTGGTCGGTATTCGCGTTGAACGGATCCGGCTGCTCGCGTATTGCGCCAGTGGCCTGCTCGCCGGCATTGCCGCGCTGGTCTCGCTCGCATGGCTTGGCAGCGGACGGCCTAACATCGGTCAGAACCTCGAACTCGAATCGTTGACGGCCGTGCTACTCGGTGGTATTGGAATCTTCGGCGGCACCGGGGGCGTGGGCGGTGTACTCGCGGCAGTGTTGCTGCTCGTGACCCTGCAGGCAGGGCTACAGTTCGTCAATGTGAGCAGCGTGTGGCAAGTGGGGGTGGTCGGTGTGTTGCTGATCTTCGTCTTGCTGGTCGATCGCATTCCGAAGCTGCGGTTTCGCCTACGGCTGGGTCTATAACCGGTATCGAAGATGGCGCAGACGCAAAAAAACCGGCTCAGGGCCGGTTCTTTTTTGCTAAAGCCTCGATGGAATTTGAGACTGGCGGTTTGGGGCTGAACAAAACTTGCCGCAGAACCTCGCTACAAAACAGTATTGGCGGAGTGGACGGGACTCGAACCCGCGACCCCCGGCGTGACAGGCCGGTATTCTAACCAACTGAACTACCACTCCAACTTCTTGAACTGCATCCTGCGCGACGTCTAAACGTCAACAAGACTGGCTAGCATCGCAACACATTCGATGACGCCGAAATCTGGCGTCCCCTAGGGGATTCGAACCCCTGTACTCACCGTGAAAGGGTGATGTCCTAGGCCTCTAGACGAAGGGGACATAATCTTTTCGAGATCAGTCATTACTGCGCTTCCTGACCCCTTTGTTGCAGCTGGTCGCTGCAGCAACAGAAGCGAGAAGTATATCTGGCTCGGTACTTCTTGAAAAGCTTTTTTTCGCCAGAGCCTTATTCAACAGGGCTTTGCGAGCGATTCTGCATGAGGCCAGCGACACCGAAAACGGCTGGTTTCCTGTGCTCTCGTACGGAACTGCAAAAACTTCGAGACCTTTGCCTGACAACGTTCTCAGCGGTGTTTCAAGGTGCCGGGAACTCAGCGGGCTACACTATCTACGATTTGAAGCGCCGGTGCAACCCATTTCTGCTGCAAGATACGTGCTGCGCTTCCATCGACCCTCGCAAACTCGCCACAGATTCATCGCTTGGGGAGGCCGAAATTATACATGCTTCTCTGCGTGCGACACCCGCTCCAGGCACTCCTATCGCACCCTGTTCATGACACTCGACACCCTCGATACCCCCGCCGCGTTGCTCGATCGGCCTCGCATGGAAAACAACATTGCGCGGATGCAGGAACGCATGAATGCACTCGGCGTAAGGTTCCGGCCCCACGTCAAAACCTCCAAATCCATCGATGTCGTTCAGGCCCAGATCGAGGCCGGCGCTCAGGGCATCACCGTCTCGACGTTGAAGGAAGCTGAAGCATTTTTTGCTGCTGGCGTAACCGATATCCTCTACGCAGTTGGCATCGCGCCAGGCAAGTTGGCCCGGGCCCTGGCCCTTCGCAGGAAGGGATGCGACCTGAAGCTGCTGGTCGACAACGCTGTCACGGCGAAAGCCGTGGCCGAGTTCGGGCAGCAGCACGGTGAAACGTTCGAGGTCTACATCGAAGTCGACACAGATGGCCATCGCTCCGGCCTCGCCCCTGAACACGATGCACTGATCGAAGTCGGCCGCGTCCTTCAAGACAACGGTGCGCGGGTCGGCGGTGTCATGACCCATGCGGGCGCGAGCTATGCGCTGAACACGCCGGTGAGCCTGGCCGCCTGCGCGGAGCAGGAACGCGCCGGCTGCGTTCGTGCTGCCGAACGTCTGCGTGGCGCCGGCGTGCCTTGCAAGGTGGTGAGCGTGGGCTCGACACCCACCGCACTCTCGGCCAGAACACTTGAAGGCGTCACGGAAGTCCGCGCGGGCGTTTATGTATTCTTTGACCTCGTGATGCACAACGTCGGTGTGTGCGCGCTTAACGACATTGCCCTCAGCGTGCTGACCACCGTGATCGGACATCAACCCGAGAAGGGTTGGGCCATCGTCGATGCCGGCTGGATGGCCATGAGCCGCGATCGGGGCACATCGAACCAGGAGACGGACTTTGGCTATGGCCTGCCCTGCTCGCTCGATGGCACACCGCTGCCGGACTTTGTGATGACAGGCGCGAACCAGGAGCATGGCATTCTTAGCGTCGTGCAAACCTCGGGATCCGACGCAGCCTCACCCACGGATATCGAAGCCCGCTTGCCGATCGGCACGAAGCTCCGAATTCTGCCTATTCACGCCTGCGCGACCGCTGCGCAATTTCCTGAGTATCACGCCCTGTCTGCTGAGGGCGAGGTAACCGTATGGAGTCGCTTTTATGGTTGGTAAAACGGGTGACACCTTAACCTACCCCTCGACATCTGGACTGCCGTCGCCTGGGGGCCATTACAGTCACGTTGTAGTCGCGAACGGCTTCGCTTTTATCTCGGGTCAGTTGCCGATCACAGCACAGGGCGAGAAGCTCGTGGGCGCCTCGTTCGAAGCGCAGGCCGAACAGGTGCTGACGAACGTCGCGCAAGCCCTTGCGGCCGCGAACTGCACCGTGGCGAATCTCGTGCAAGTGCGCGTGTATCTCGACGACATCGGCAACTGGCCGAGATTCAACGAGATCTACGCACGCTGGGCCGGCGAAGCAAAACCCGCCCGCGCGATCGTACCCACGGGACCGCTCCACTTTGGGTTGAAGATCGAGATCGAGGCAACGGCGGCGGTTTGAGGGTTGAGAGAAAGCGGGACAGCGCCTCTAACGACTGGAACCAGATTTTTGGCTCGTCCCGGTCCGGAACGTATTCGCCCCGTGCGATCGCCATTGTCCTGGCCTTGTACTCTTCGAGCGTGGCGAGGCCAACTTTCAATATGGTCACGGTGGAGGAGTGCTCTTTGCACAATGGCTTCGACGTCCCAGCGAAGTCAACGAACGCCGCCGCTAGATCTGCGGTGCTCGACGCCCCGCCATGCCGCCTAGCGACATCGATTGAACATCACCCTACCTTACTAACACAAACCCGGTAGCCAGCTTCACAAATCGCGCGTCGGAAGCCGGAAACATTCGCCGCCGCCTTCAGAAGCGATCGCACTTAGAACCGCCTGACTGAGGCGAGCCGCACCGACCCCTCTGCAGATACGCCCTCGCCTCACAACAACGAATCCGCCTTCCCCTCTACGGTCTCGAGGGTCTGATTTGCTTTCTCGACCGCCAGCGGCACTGGCATGAGTTTTTGCTCTTCGGGCAGATCCTGATAACGCAGCCAGGAATAGTGCCCGTCTGACTTGGCGGCGTACATCGCGGCATCGGCGTGCAGCAACAGTTCTTCCGCCGTGGTGCCGTTCACCGGAAATTCGCTGATGCCGATACTCGCGCCGACAGTCATCGCCTGCTCGTTGATCCACAGCTCACCATCCAGCGTGCTGACGATTCTGGAAGCAATGTCGGGTGCGACTTCTGTCGCGCCCGGCCCATCGACCAGCACGATGAATTCGTCGCCCCCCAGCCGCGCCAATACCTCGCCGTTGCACAGCACATGCCGCAGACACCGCGCCACGGCGATGAGAACGTCGTCGCCCACCGAGTGACCAAACTGGTCGTTGATCTGCTTGAAGCGGTCAAGGTCGACGAATAACACCGCAAGCGGCTCGCCACTTGCCCCCGCCCGCTCGATCGCTGCTTCAAGCTTCTCCATGAACAGCATCCGGTTCGGCAAACCGGTCAACACGTCATGACTGGCCAAGTGGGTCAGTTCATGCTGCTTGTGATGAAGTCCGTCGATCTGTGACTTGATTTCCCATCGCATGCGGTCGAAGCAACGAGCGAGGACGCCGATCTCATCGGTGCGATCGAGCGGCAAAGCTTCCATCGTATGGTCGGCGAAGAAATGAAGCGCGGCATTCGCCAGCATCTGGAGCGGCTGGGTCAGTGCACGTGCAAACAGGATCGCGAGGATCAGCGCCAACAGGCTGGAGAAAAACACCATGCGGATTATGCTGCTACCCAGCAGGTCCGCACCCATCAGCACCCGGTCAAGAGGTCGGGACAGACCCAGCACGATAAACCGATCGCCTTCCGATTGTCCGAACGGCCGGCGTACGAAGGTCAGGACCTGGCCCGCCGCCTGCCGCGGCTGCGTGAGCCCGTTCAGCAAAACCTGCGGTTGCGCTTGCTCTTGTTCGAACAAGGCATGGGTGGCCGGAAAACTGTCTTGCATCAGGATGCGCCGCCCCTTGTCAAAGCCAAAGGTCTGCGTTGGATCAGGATGAACCAGAAAGTCGCCCCATTCATTGGCCAGATAGACCTGGAAGTCAGGAGGCAGATCCGCCTGCAGTCTTTCGAGCAATCCCACCAGGTCGACGTCGATCACCACCGCACCGACCACCATGCCGTTCTCGTTGGCAACGGGTGTCCCAAGACGAAGTGTCGGTCGGCCCTCGGCGGAATGCACACCGTGCTCGTGATTGATCGTGATCGGCGAGATGGAAATCTGGCCCGGCTTCAGTGCCAGCGTGTCGAACACATAGGGAAACTGCCCTTTTTCCTGCAAGCCGCTTTCACCGACTCGGATCGCGCCATTCTCGGTGCGGTCGAAACGAATCAGCTCGAGACCATAGTGTTGCCTCGCGATCAGACGGATCTGCAAGTACTCCGGGTGATGCGCCATGAAGCTCGAAAAAACCAGAGCGAGCCGGTCTCTCCGGGCGTTGAGCCCAGACCCCACATCCGCTTGCGCCACGACGGCAGCAGAAGGCAAGGAGGCAAGCACTTGCGCGTCCGCTGCGATATCGTCCGAGGCAACCGAAAACCGTTGGCCCAGCAATTCAGTCGACGTCAGCAGACTCTGCTCAGCCTCACGCACAAGCATCGTTCGGTTTGCGCGATAGGCGTAGTAGCCGGTCGTGCCGGAGGCCAGCACGCCGATACAGGCAAGCAGCACCGATAGTTTGAACATCAGGCCCGGACGCATCATCAGAAACGCTCCGGTCTGTCGCCCGACACAATCCGATTCCAGAGGGCTTCGCGCTTGTCGATGTCTTCGACGCGCTCGATCCAGACCAAATGAGTCTGGTCGCTGCCTTCCATCGGTGCCGTCAATGTGTTTGCCAAACCCTGCCGCTCCGGCAACAGCGCGCTCACGGACGGTTCGAGCATGTAGTTGATCCAGGCCTGCGCAAGCGGACGACGAGTCGCCGAACTCGTCATCGCCCAGCAATCGAGCCAGGCCAGCGCGCCTTCGTCCGGAATCACATAACCGACGTCGGCGCCCGCTCGCCGCAACAAGGCGACCTGCTGCGTCCCATAGTTGCCGAACAGGAGGGCGACTTTATGCTGAATAAAGAACGCAGTCGCTTCCTCGGGAAGGTTGTAGTACGTCAGCAGATTTCGGCGCATATCGACGAGCTTGTGCGCAATGGTACGCATCTGCATGGCATCGAGATCAAATGGATGGGGATAACCCAATGCGAGCGCGACGAAAGAAAAATTATGCTGTGCACTGTTGAAGTCGAGAACTTTGCCGCGATAGCGCGGATTCCACAGTTCACTCATGGAGCGCGGCGCCACGGCAACTTGCTTGCGGTCGTAAATCAGCCCCATCGACGAATACGTGAACGGGATGGCGTAGACCTTGTCACCTTGGGTCAAACCCTTGATCGACGATCTCGCCTGAAAGCGCGGCAATTGCAAACGCGTGTTGGGTAATAGCGCGAGGTCGAGCGGCGCAAGCATGTTCTCGTGCGTGTAGCGCTGAATCTCGACCGTGTTCGCCGCGAGCACGTCGAAAGGCGGGACCTTGCCGTAGTGCATTTTGTTCCATAGCGCCTCGTCGGAATCGACGAGCGTGACCTCGACCTTGACGTGGTAGAGCGTCTCGAACGCTTTAACGACATCGGGATCCGCGTAACCGGGCCACGCCAGCACACGCAGTACGGGCTCACCGGCCGCGACCGGCCCTGTCAGCAAGAGACAGCACGCGAAGACAAATGCAAACCGAACGACGTCTGAAAAGACAGCGAAGACCGGATGTGTCGGATTCGCACGTTCCCAGACGGGTAGGACCGGTCGCCGCCAAAGGAAGGGGTGGCCGCAGCGCATTTCATCTGTCCTTTAACAATCGTGTACATCTACTCGATGCCGCTCGGCAGAAATGCGGGCAGACAGACCTCAGGCCCCACATGGCAGCCGGGCCAGTGCGTTTGATCGTGCGACGGTAGTGCTTGATGACGTTTCAGATACCAGGCGCGAACCTCCGGGCCTGACCTTTGCGCTGCGTGTCTATCTGTGCCTCACTTCATCGGCCTGGTTAAACTCAAACCGGATTATGCAGCGGCGAAGGATCTGGTCATGCCTCTCCTTCAGATAACGGCTGGCGTCACCCTATCTTTAACCTATTTTGAGCGAATACTCTATTTGATGTCGGGGCGCATGGCAACGTAAAGCCGGATTGAGCGGACGCGCAAAGAACGCTAATCAGGTCAATCCAGTTCACGCAACTTTTGATGCATGATTTCGACTCGCTGCAAATGACTATTGCCGCGTTCATGCAAACGCTCAGCGACCAGCGAGCAGATCAGATTGACGAGCGCAGAGACGCCGACCACGCTGTCGAACAACATCAGACCATCGGTATGACAACGGATCACCCAGCGCGCCAGCCGTGCCGGTTTACCCGCAATCACGTCGGAGAGATACAGCGACGGGACTCCTGCCTCCGAAAGCGCCAGCGCAGTGAGCCCGACTTCCGGAACCCGTCTGCGAAAACCGATGTTAATCACCATATCGTCCGCGCCGAGATCGCCGATGTATTCAGCCAGCGTATCGCCCGGCGCAGGCAATACCACAACGTCCGGCCGAATCTGGATCAGTTCGCGACGAATCATTAACGCGATGGTGTGGCTGTGCCGGTAGCCGATTATCACGACCCGCTTCGCGTTCGCGATGCTGTCCACCACCTCCGTCAACACCTGCGTATCGAGCGAGCGATACGTGTTCGCGAGATTCGCCACCTCGTGTTCCAGATGCGCCTGGATCACCTCATCGAGTTTCGTGCTCGTGTTTGCGCGCCCACGTTCCTGCAGATATAAGGGCGAACCGTCCACCTGCGCGGCGCGCGCGATGGCGCGTGCATCGTCATAAGACGCATACCCGAGCTTCTGAAAAAACCGCGTCGCGGTCGCCTTCGACACCTGCGCACTGGCCGCGAGCTCGGTGGCCGTCTGCATGGCGAGCTGGCCCGGAGCGCTGAGGATCACATCGGCAAGCCGCTGGTCGATCTCCGACAGTTCGTCATAGCGCTCGGCGATACGGCTTTCAATCGAGGCGGGGCGGCGCTTGTCCCGTTTCGGGTGGGCTGCTGGCATGGAAACTCAAGGAAGAAGTGGGGTTCGCGACATCATGCATTGGTGCAGGAGAGGCACCCGCACTGTGCATCAGCCTTCTTATGCCCGCGCCCTGTGCGCGAAAGCGGCCGATCGCACGCCGCATTATAGGCACGCCCCGCGCCTGACGTGAAACACGGGTTTCTTGAAACCCTTTTAGAAACATAGATTTCTATAAAAAATATCTGAAACAGATGTTTCAAGGCCTGCATTGGTACGGATCATGCAAATAGGATCGCGTCATCCACGTTCCTCAGGAGTCTTCATAGATGGTCAAGCGCCGCATCACCTACTTCACCCTGGCCTCGCTGCTTCCCCTCGCGACCCTGATCCATTCGATTGCCGTTCGCGCCGATACGCTCGACGACATCAAGGGTCGCGGCACGATGGTCGTCGCGATTGACCCGACCTTCGCGCCCTATGAATACACAGACGCGAACAACAACATCGTCGGCTACGATCCCGCGATCATGGCCGCCGTTGCAAAGCACCTGGGCGTCAAGATCGACTACCAGCGCATGGCCTTCAGCGGCATCATCCCCGGCCTGCTGGCGCACTCCTTCGACATCGAGGGCTCGGCCCTGAACGTGACAGCCGAACGCGCGAAGCGTATTGCCTACACGGTGCCCACCAGCAAGACGGTGAATGGCGCCCTGGTTCGAAGCGACTTCACCAAGATCCCCGCGAAAGCCACGCTCGAGTCGCTCGCCGGCCTAACGGGCGCCGTCAAGAGCGCCAGCGCACCCGAGCAGATCCTCAAGCAGTTCAATGAAACGCTGAAGTCAAAGGGCCTTGCACCGATCACCTTGCTGAGCGTCGATAGCGTCGACCAGACAGTGGCGGCGCTCATGACGCATCGCGCCGACTTCGTCTTTGACGATCTCACCGTACTCGCGGGTGTAATCAAGCAAACCCCCGGCAAGCTGAAGACGACCGGTGAACTCGGCCCTTCGCAATGGATCGCATGGGCGACACGTCCGGACGACACGCGTCTGAACAAGGCCATCAGCGATGAAATCATCGCAATGAAGCAATCCGGGGAACTGGCGCGTCTGCAGAAAGAGCATCTGGGCGTGAGTTTCGATACACCGTCGGCCGACTTCATCCCGGCGCAGTGAGCGAAACGCCATGACCCAGTCGGAAACCCTCATTGTCAAAGCGGGACACGGCCGGACCTTCGAAATGAAGGCGGGCCAGTTTTTGACGATCGTCGATGTCGCCGGCCAGCAGGCTGCCGATTTCGTTGCGGTCGTCGCATCGAATCATCAAGAAAAGCTCTCCCCCACCCACACGCGCCGCCAATTGCACACGCTGTTTTTTGCGGTCGGCGACGCGCTATATTCGTCCCTCGACCGCCCGCTGCTGCGCGTGCTCGAAGACACGGTCGGCGTCCATGATGCCAATGTGCCCGCCTGCGACGACACCCGCTTCACGGTCGACTTCAACGTGATCGGGCACCGCAACTGCCTCGACAACATGCACATGGGGTTGGCGCTTTACGGCCTGTCTCCGTTCGATGTCCCGGAACCGTTCAACCTGTTCCAGAACGGACCTGTGACGGCCGACTGCCGCATGCAGGTCACCGATCCGACCAGCAAGGCAGGCGACCACATCACCTTCGAAGTGCTGGAGGATCTCGTATGCGCTGTGTCGTCCTGTCCGCAAGACATCATCCCGGGCAATGGTCTTCGGGTCACCGATATCGCCGTTTCCATCCAGCCTGCGGTGCACTCCGCGGTCATCGGCGCCTGAACGGAATTCATCATGCTGCTTTTGAAAGAACCCTCCACCCGGCTCCCCCTGCCGCCCACGAAGGTCGCCGTGCCCGCCGGCGAAAGTCGTGCCATCGACGTTAAGGCGGGCCAGATCCTGCGCATCGAGGCCAAGGCTGCCGGTGCGGTTGCGTCGCTGTTCGGCTTCAGCCGCACGAATCCGGATGTGTTCATGTCGGTTCATCACACGCGCGTCTTCAGCAATTCGTATGTGCTCCAGGCCGGCATGCGCATAGTCAGCAATCGTCGCCGTGCGTTGATGGTGCTGGGCAAGGATACGAGCGGCAAACACGATCTGCTGTTGCCGGCTTCGACCACGGTCTTTCTGAACAAGCAGGGCTACGTGGGGCAGACCGGATGTGTCGAATCGGTGACTGCGTTGATCGACGCATCCGGTCTGACCCCACCCAAAGTGCCCGATCCGATCCATCTCTTCGCCAACGTCAAGCTGCACCAGGACGGCCGCATCGAACCGTTGCCCAATGTCACCCGCGCGGGAGATTTCATCGCGTGTCGCGTGGTCACGGATATGCTGTTCATCGTGTCGGCGTGTTGTACCGGCATTCCCGGTAACGATATTCCCGGCGCACTCGAATTGTCCGCCGCGGAAGAACTCGACGAACTCTGAGCGGGACATCGCCTTTATGTGGTTCGACGCACAAGTCCTTCATAGCCTGCCCACGCTGGTCGATGGCTGGCTCCTCACCGTCGAGCTGACGCTTCTCGGCGCGGCAGGCAGCCTTGTGTTCGGCCATCTTGCGCTCGCCATGCAGCTTGTGCGAAAGGCACCGCTACGCTGGGCCGCACGGCTCTATATCAGCTTCATGCGCGGCACGC
>JAMFSK010000077.1 GCA_026225235.1 Burkholderiales bacterium | reverse complement strand
CGCCGACTGCCGCGATCGCATCGCTTTCGCGACTCACGTCGGTGCGAATGAACAGGCCGCCGATCTCGTCGGCTAGCGCCTGTCCCGCAGCCTCATTCAGATCGGCGATAACCACTCGCCCGCCCTGACGCGCAAGCAGCCGCGCGGTTCCAGCGCCCAGACCCGACGCGCCGCCGGTAACGATGAACACATTGTTGCTGATCTGCATCCGCAAGGTCTCCGGCTAGGCGCGTAGGGACTTCAACTGACTTACTTCAACGCTTCGAGTACCCGCTGGCGAATCTCTTCGACCGCGCCCGTGCCCGAGATCTTGCGGCAGAGCGGCGCCTTCACCGGTGAGGCCTGATCGGCATGCTGGGCCCAGTTCGCGTAGTAATCGACCAACGGACGCGTTTGCGCGACATAGACGTCAAGCCGTTTGCGTACGGTTTCTTCCTTGTCGTCGTCGCGCTGCACGAGCGGTTCGCCCGTCACGTCGTCCTTGCCTTCGACCTTCGGCGGATTGAACTTGATGTGATAGGTACGGCCCGATGCCAAATGCACGCGGCGTCCGCTCATGCGCACAATGATTTCGTCAAAAGGGACGTCGATCTCGATCACGTAGTCGATCGCCACGCCGGCCAGCTTCATCGACTCAGCTTGCGGAATCGTGCGCGGAAAACCGTCGAACAGATAGCCGTTGACGCAGTCCGGCTCGGTGAGCCGTTCCTTGACCAGATTGATGATCAGTTCATCCGGCACGAGTTCGCCAGCATCCATGAAGTTCTTGGCCTTCACGCCCAGCGGGGAGCCCGCCTTCACGGCCGCGCGAAGCATATCGCCGGTCGAGATCTGGGGGATGTTGTAGTGCTCCTTGATGAAGGTGGCCTGGGTGCCCTTGCCCGCGCCGGGGGCGCCCAACAAGATCAAACGCATGGTGTGTCTCCCAATAAGAATACGAAATTTTTATCAGGCGCCCGCAGCCACAAGGGCGCGAACGCGTTCGAGATCGCCCGGCGTATCCACGCCGGGCGCGGGTGCGTGCGCGGTCAGCAGCACGCCGATGCGCTCACCATGCCAGAGCGCCCGCAATTGTTCGAGCGCCTCGGCCTGCTCGATCGGCGCCTGACTCAGGCCTGGAAAGCGACGCAGGAAACCCGCGCGATACGCATAGAGGCCGATATGCCGATAGACCGCGGCCGGTGCCGGCGGCGCGGGCATTGCCGCGACATCGGGCCAGCTCGACTGGTAGGCATCGCGTGCCCAAGGAATCGGCGCGCGCGAAAAATACAGCGCAATGCCGCGTGCATCGGGCACGACTTTGACGATATTCGGATTGAAGATTTCAGCGGGGTCGACGATCGGATGAGCGGCCGTCGCGATCGCGCAATCGGGCAGCGCGGCGAGATGCGCGGCAACGCCTTCGACGAGCGCGGGATCGATCAGCGGTTCGTCGCCCTGGACGTTGACGACGATCTGGTCATCGGGCCAGTCGAAATGTTCGACGACTTCGGCGAGGCGATCCGTGCCGGTAGGATGGTCGGCGCGCGTGAGCAGCGCTTCAAAACCCGCTTCACGCACCGCCTCGTAGACCTGCTGCGAATCGGTGGCGACGAGCACCTGCTTCGCGCCCGCGGCACGCGCACGCTCGGCAACCCGCACGACCATCGGCTGGCCGCCGATGTCGGCGAGTGGCTTGTTCGGCAGACGCGTCGATGCGAGACGCGCGGGAATGACCGCGATGAACGGCACCAGGCCGGATGCAGACCCGGACAGTGAAACAGGGTTGCCGCTCAGTACGCGGCTCATTGGTCGCCGGCAGGACCGGGATCGACGAGTGTGCCTTCGACAGTTTGCCGCGCCTCGCTGACCAGCATCACGGGGATCCCGTCGCGAATCGGATAGGCGAGTTTGTCGACACTGCAGATCAGTTCCTGAGCCGCGCGGTCATGCGTCAGCGGCCCTTTGCAAAGCGGGCAGACTAGGATTTCAAGCAGGCGTGCGTCCACGAAGTTTCTCCACAACAAGCGCAATCAGGCGCGGGTCCAGCACTGCCTCGACCGGGACTGCCCAGAGCCGGTCATCGCGCCAGGCGGTGCATTTTACCGCATCCTTTTCTGTAATCAGGACCGCTTCGGCGTCATCGTCGCCGAACGGGTTCGTTTCGAATTGATAATGATCGGGCAAAGCGCGAGTGGCCGGCACGATGCCCTGCGCCCGCAAGGTCGCAAAGAAGCGCTCCGGTGCACCGATGCCCGCAGCGGCCAGCACACGCTGGCGCGTGAACTGAGCAAGCGGGCGACGCAGGGCCGGGTTGGCGACGTGCCAGGCTTCGCCGGGCTGCAGGCTCAGGCTGAATGTGTTCGGCCACGGGGGCAACGCGCGATCATACGGGTTATTCACCAGGGTGGCGTCGCGCCGCCGCGACAACAGTTCGCGCAAGGGGCCCGCCGGCAACAGGAAGCCATTGCCGCCGAGCCGATGATCGAACACCACAATCTCGGCATCGCGACCCAGTCGATAGTGCTGCAGGCCGTCGTCGCTGATGATCGCGTCGACCTCCGGGTGCATTTGACGCAATGCACGTGCCGCCGCCACCCGGTCGGGGTGGATCACCACCGGCGCGCCGCTGCGGCGCGCGATCAGCAGGGGCTCGTCACCGACTTCGGTTGCGGTGGAAGTCGGGAGGACTTCGCGCGGTTCGCCGACCTTCACGCCATAACCGCGCGAGACGACGCCCGGGTGAAAACCCGCTTCCCTCAGGGCGCGGGCGAGTGCGATGACCGTCGGCGTCTTGCCGGTGCCGCCCACCGTCACGTTGCCGACTACCACGACCGGAACGCCGACGCGCTCGATCTTGCGCAGGCCGCCCTGAAAGCTGGCGCGACGTGCCGCCGCCACCGCGCCAAACACGAGCGAAAACGGCCATAGCCCCCACGCGAGCCAGCCGCGCTTCTGCCAGGCCCGGCTCAGGAACAGTTCGGCGCCGCCCAATCGTTGTTTTGTCAAAATTTCAATCGCGAGTGAAACAGAGGGTGGGGGACCACGAGAATCACGACGGCCCGGTACTGTAGCGTGCGGGTCGGGGCCAAACAAGGCGCAACTGCCCTGAGCCGCCCCGGTGTGAATATCCCCAGCCGCTGTGGATAACTTTGTGAAGAACTTCGCTAAAAGTGCGGTAAGCCCTTGGCCCGGCAAGAATTACGTTAGCGTGCTGTGTTTTGAGGCGCGTGCCCAAGCGCGCGACAATTGGTCGAGCCACGCGGAGGCCACGCCGGGCTTTCGGCCTAAAAGCCATGCTGGATAAGGCTCGCCACGATCGGTCCCGGCGCGTGTCGGTGCCGTTTTGCCTACAAAAAGCTTGCGCTCTGGGCGGTCGCGGCCTAGGCGCGCCGATGCGGCGTCCCGGCACGGCATGTAGAGCCTACGTGTGGATAGATTGGCGGCACAGTTTGAAAACCGCCGTCCAGGCCCGTTGTTTGCGGCTCTCAGGAGTTGCCCCACGTATTGGATTGGATGGGATGGCCTACACGGCCCTCATCCGCGCGATGGGTCCTCGATGGTCATCGGGATCGTCCGGCGTGGAGCGAATTGTCCCCAAGCTGTCCCCCAATCGTCGCGGGCTTACATCCCTTAGTGCCGGATCGGAGCCTGCGAGATCAACGCCCGACCGTGAGTGGCGTGGGGGTGTTGCCCGCCGCGCAGCCGATGTCAGGTAAGCTTGGCGGCTCGAATCGTCTCAGCCGCTGCCCTATTGAACCGATCGCGCCTACCCCTCGCGAATGCCGCCTCG
>JAMFSK010000076.1 GCA_026225235.1 Burkholderiales bacterium | reverse complement strand
TTGAATTGAAGACCGAAGAGAATGCGCTAGTGCGTGCCCGCCGCCGCGTAATACTGCGCCGCCGCGTCGATCTCTTCCGGCGTCATTTGCCGCGCGACATTGCGCATTTGCCCGCTGATATCGTTGTGACGCACGCCGGACTCGAATGCCAGCAACTGCGCCTTGATGTAAGCAGCAGGCAGCCCGTTTAACCACGGGCTGCCGATCTTGTTGTCAATTCCGCCGTGGCAAGACGCGCATGGCGCGATATTGCGCATAGGTGCGCCTGTCAGCACGATCTCAGGCGCCTGTGCGCCATCCGACGACCGGACAGGCACTATCTTCGGCAGATAAGCGTAATACGCTGCGAGGTCGCGCATATCCTGGTCGCTAAGGTTCTTCGCCATCGGGGTCATGACGGCATTCGTCCGCGCCCCCGTCTGGAAATCGATGAGCTCCTTGTAGACGACCACAGGGTATTGCCCCGCAAGGTTCGGTGTATTGGCATTGCTCACACCGCGCTCACCATGACACATGGTGCAGCGTAAGGCGAGTGTCGCCCCCCGCCCGATCGAAATCGGACCGGGGTCGGCGAGCAGGCCTGCGGTCAACCTCACAGTACTAGTCTGCGTCGACGAGACGACCGGCGTCGATCCAGGCAGCCAGGATTGCGGCACACCGGCTGCACTACAGATGGCATTCCAGATCCCTTGGAATGGCGCGTCGCTCTGCGCAGAAGGCAGCCAGATGAACCCCACGACGGCCGAGAAAATAGCAATGCCGACGATCGCGGCAACACTCGTCGTGAACCACGGATTTCTCAACGAGAACAAGCGTTCGCTGCTCATCGGGAGCCTCCGATATACACAGCGGGCACCGACGTCTGCGGCAGCGACATCAATTGCGCGATCGGATACCCGTAGTTGACGAGCGTCAGGCAGATCATCAGCGTCAGCCACAGCGCAAAGCCATTGAGCGCGACAGGCACGGTGGCAGACTGATGCACGGCCTTACTGAAGCGATACTCCTCGACCACGATGCGCGGGCCGCGGTGGGCGCCGATCAGGATGATGAAAAACAGCACCGCCGATACCACCAGCATCGCGCCGCCCACCACCGAGATCATGACGAAGACGGCCTGCGCGGCGATCTCCGGGTCGGTGTAGTCGAAATAGGCCATGCGTCTCGGCATGCCGAGAATACCGACGTAATGCCACGGAAAAGTGAGAACGATCATGCCGACGAACCACAGCCACAGTTGCCAGCGAATCATCTGCACGCGCGTGACGGCACGTCCGGTCAATTGCGGCCACAGATCATAGGCGATCGCGAAATACATGATCACGATCGCCCCGGCGAAGATCAGATGAAAGTGGCCGGTGATCCATTGCGTGTTGTGAATGGTCGAATCGAGCTGGTAGCTCATGTTGATAAGGCCGCCCGCCCCGCCGAAGCCGAGCATCACAAATGAAAACGCGAGCGCGAGCATCATCGGGTTCTGCCACGGCAGGGCTTTGACCCAGCCGAACGCCCCCTTGCCTCCACGAAGACGCGCGGCGATCTCGGCGGAAGCGCAGATCGTAAAGACCGTTAGCAGCGTGGGTACGGCCACAAAGGCCGTGAACACCGACTGCATGAATTTGAAGCCCGAACCGACCTGCGGATCAGCAAACAAGTGGTGAATCCCGATCGGCATCGAGACGACGAGGAACAGAATGAAAGAGATACGCGCCATCGAGTCGCTGTAGAGCCGCCCACCAATCGCACGCGGCATGATGGTGTAGTAGGCGATGTAGGCGGGCATCAGCCAGAAATAGACGATCGCGTGAAGCGTCCACGAAAAGAACACACGCGCGAGCCCCGCATCGATGGTCGATTTCAAACCCAGCGCGACAGGCAATATCTGGAAGATGATTTCGATGGCCGCACCCACCGCTGTCCAGCCCCACAGGTAAGCGCCCGCGACGCTGGCAAACATCGCAAGGGGCACGGGCTGACCTGGATTGTCACGCTTCCACACGTGCAGGTTCACCCCCATCAAGCCCACCCAGACCCATGAACCCACCACCACCAACACGATCCCGAGGTAATAGAAGACGCTGCCGATCATCGGTGGATAAAACGTGTACAGCACCGAGGCCAGGCCGAGCGCCACCGGCACCATCGCCGTCACGGTACCCAGCACCACGAGCCAGAAACCGGTCCATGCCCACTTGCGGCCAACCAGTGGCCGTTTGAGTGCCAGCTCTACCACGGCATAACCGAAGCCCATCGCGACGAGTGTCGGAAAGACATACCCCATCGCCGATCCATGCGCCGTGACCGATCGATAGTAAAGCTCGGGATCGTGCAGCCAGGGATGCAGCGGGCTACGGATGAACATCTGCCACTCGCCGAGTAGCAGCGCCAGTCCGAACGCCGCAAACGCGACCCAGAAATGCGCGAGAACCAGTCGTTTATTGAACACAGCTGAGCCTCCGCGTGTTGGCCGCCATGCGGGTATAGGCATCGTGGTCGATCACCTTGACGTGGGCCCACATGCCTTCATGGCCGACCCCACAGAACTCGTGACAGGGCATCAGGTGATCGTCAGGTTGTTCGAAGGTCGTCCGGAACGTCGAGATGTCCCCGGGCTCGAGCATCGAGTTGATATTGGTGTGAGTGATCAGGAAACCATGGACGACATCGGCGCTCGTGGCGCGAAATGTCACCGGCGTATTGGCCGGAACGAGGATGCACTGTGGCGTGAAGGAATACTGCTGAGCGACGATCCGCACGGTCACCGAACCATCGGACTCGGTCGCCGTCCCCAGATTGCTCTCGACGAATTCGCCGCTGATATGCAGCGAGAGTGGGTCGACCGTCTCGACGCGCGACGGCGGCATCATGGCCCAGTGCAGGCCGGTGAAGATCACCATCGCGATCAACAGGCACATGAGGCCAATCACGACGATCGCCCAGCGCCGTTCGACGCGAGCCGCGACGTCAGCGCTTTCGTGAGAGTGGGGAGCTTGGCTCATGAATCGTCTCGTCCGGTCATCTGAGCACGCCGCGCGGCAGGAACACCAAGAAGTAGAACAAGAACCACAGGCCGATCACGATGGCCGTTGCTACACCGGCCACGGCAATCGCACCCCGCGGCCCCGCTGCGACGATCACGTCGACTTCGTCGTCCTCGCTGGTGTGCAAACCTGGCTCTTCGATGCTCATGATGTCTCTCAGTAAAGGAGTGCCGAGCGCAACGCGTTGGCGTCCCTGGCTGTCACCGGCGTGCCGTGATTGCTCCAGGCCGTGCGAATATAGGTGACCACCGCGGCGATCTCTTCGTCGGACAAGGTCTGCGCGAACGGCGGCATGCCGTAGGGCGTGGGGTTCTTGGCAGTACCGGGCGCATAGCCGCCGTTCAGCACCATGCGGATCGGGTTGACCGCCGAGTCCATCTCGATCGACGGGTTGTTCGCGAGCGGCGGGAAGTGAGGCGGCATGCCGTGCCCATCGGCACGATGGCAGACCGCACACTGCGCTTCATAGATTTTCTGGCCGAGTGGGAACAGGCGGTTTTTCTCTTCCGTGACTTGCTGCGTGGGCGGCGCAGGTGGCGCGCCACTGCGTTCCGGCAAGCTCTTCAAGTAGACGGCCATCGCGCGGATATCCTCGTCGGACAAATGTTGGAGACTGTCGTGCACGACTTGCGCCATCGGTCCGTAGACCGCGCCGCGCTCGGAGACACCGGCCTGCAGCAGGTCTGCGATTTCAGGGATGCTCCACTCCCCTAGCCCGGCTTCCTTGTTGGAGGTCAGCGACGGGGCATACCAGTCCTGCATCGGAATCAGGCCGCCTTCAAAGGCTTTCGAAGCAGAGCTGCCGCCCAGTGCATTGATCGCGGTGTGGCACATCGAGCAGTGCCCCAACCCCTCGACGAGATACGCTCCGCGATTCCATTCGACGGACATCGCCGGGTCCGGCCGATATTCGCCCTGACGGAAATAGAGGGAACGCCAGCCGATCAGCAGCGAGCGCTTGTTATACGGAAACTTCAGGTCGTGCGGGCGGCTCGGCACCGCGATGGGCGGCGTCGACACCATGTAGGCGAACATCGCGTCGGAATCCGCTCGTGTGACCCTGGTGTACGCGGCAAATGGCATCGCCGGATACAGCAAGGTGCCGTCGCGCGACTTGCCCGTGTGCAGCATCTTGTAGAACTCGTCAGCATTCCAGCGGCCGATCCCGTACTGCTTGTCCGACGAAATATTCGGTGTGTAGAGCGTGCCGAATGGCGTCAGCATCCCAAGGCCGCCACCAAACAGCTTGCCGGCCGGTGCCGTGTGGCAGGCGATGCAGTCGCCGGCGCGCGCGAGGTATTCACCGCGAGCGAGCAAATCGGTCTTCGACGAGGGTCCATGGCCGGCCGCCGGGGCCGCCGCGACAGTCGTCGTGGAGGCCTGCGCGCCAGCGAACGAGACTAGCGAAATCGAGCAGACAAGTGCGACGACCCCAGTCGAAACCACTGACGCGGCGAAGTAGCGCAGGCGGGTCATCGCTTATCTCCGTCTAATTGGGTTCGCTGCTGCAGGCGAGCGGCAGCTTCAGCGAGCCCTTCGCCGCAGGCGCCGGATCGGCCGGCAAGGGCACAGTGGCGAGCCAGGCCGCCACCGCGGTGATGTCCCGATCGCCAAGCCGGGAGGTGATCGCATGCATGCAGTCCGGCTCGGCGGTCCGGCGCGTACCATAGCGCGACGCACCGAGCTGCGCGCTGATGTAGTTCGAATGGAGCCCGAGCAAGCCCGGGATAGCCGGTTCGAGGCCGGTCAGCGAGGCGCCGTGGCAGGCCACGCACGCGGGCACCTTGCGGGCCGGATCGCCATGTGTGACGAGTTGCTGTCCGAGCGCGAGCGTCTGGGCATCGACGGTGGGCTTTTCGGGGGGATGGGCAGGCGGGTGCTGGCTGGCGAAATAGTCCGCTATCTGCTGGAGATAAGCCTCCGGCATGTAGGCGAGCAGGTAATTCATCGGGGGGTACTGGCGGCGCCCGTCGCGAAACGCAAGCAGCTGGTTGTAAAGGTAGCCCGCAGGTTTGCCGGCCAGACGCGGGAAGTAGTCGTTGTCGGTGCCCTCGCCGCTCTTGCCATGGCAGGCAGCGCAAGCCAGCACACGGGCGGCCATGGTGTCGGGCGCGCGCTCCGGCGCCGCTTGCTGCGCGCCAGCCGCGAGGCTCGTACAGGCAAGCCCTACCGCGAGAAACCATCTCCAGCTTTTACGCACCTCGTTCCTCCCGGTGGTGCCGCGCGCAGGCTCAATGGATCGACGAAATCAGGAGCCACTTTTTTGTGGCCGTTCCGCTGTGAGGATGCCTGTTTCTAAATGGTTATGGCATTTGCTTTCGACACGATCGAACAGCACGCAAACGATATGGCGCGAAGAAAATACGGGGAAAGCGGTGAGCGGAGCCCCGGCCCGTAAGGCGGTGTACGCATTCCATGATGCGCGATAAGGCCCACACAGGCGGACCTTGCGCTAACATGACGCCTGACCACACAGCCTCGCCCTGCCTCAATGTCGACCGAAATCGAAAATACCCATCCCCAAAGCGACTTCCTGAACGCCATGCGTAAGGAACGCAAGACCGTCCAGGTGTACCTGGTGAACGGCATCCGGCTAGTCGGGCGAATCGAATCGTTCGATCAGTTCGTGGTGATGCTGCAGACGCCGACCGGCGTGCAGGCGATCTACAAGCGCGCCATCTCGACGGTGCAGCTCGATACGGGCGCACGCCCGGCACCGCGTCCGCGCGACGACGCGTCGGGCAATCCGGTGGTGTCGACGCGCAAGCGCCGCCTGACCGCCTCGCCTCAGTCGGAATAGCCGGACAAATCGAATGGATTGGAATAGCCGGTTCAGCAGGCTGCTAGCGCATTCTGCTAGCCCCTTTCAGTCGGCTCGTTCAGTCAATCGGGTTGGCCAATGAGGTCAGCCAACTCATTCAGTGCGCTGTTTCAGCCAGACCCGGCCGATCGGGCGGCCACCGGACCGTCTTGCGGTCCGGCTCGCTGGCTCACTTCATTTCAAGACATCGTCAAGAAAATCTCAACGCGGCGGTTGTGGGCTCGACCTGCTACCGAGGCATTGTCGTCCACCGGGTCGGCGGCGCCTTTGCCGTCCACTGTCAAGCGAGACTGATCGACGCCGTGCGCGACCAGATACTCTTCAACACTGCGTGCACGGTTCTTCGAGAGCGCAAGGTTGAAATTGGCATCGCCGCTGTTGTCCGAATACCCGACCAACAGGACGCGCATCGTCGGATGCCGGTTCAGGCTCTGCGCGAGTTGGTAGAGCGCGGGTTGAGCGACAGTCTTGATCGCCGAGCTCCCCTTGTCGAACGACGCGTCACCAGGCAGGTTCGCCTTGAGCGAACCGTTGTCCATCGGGGCAACCGAAATGCCGGGGCCGCTGCCATTGGGTGACAGCTCGGTTTTTACGGCCTCCCAGGGATCCTTCGGCGGAGCCGGATGAACGGCGACGGGCGCTGGCTTCTGACCTCCCATCTGTGTACAGGCCGCGACCAGCACACTTGCCATCACCGCGATCAGCGTTCGCGAAAACGAGTTCCCCAAGACGAATTCTCCAGTTTGATTGATAAGTCGAATGGCATTGTGCCCGTTCGGCGTGACGCGCGTACTGGCGCGGCCAACCGACGCGGTTCGAACCACGGCCCAGGTCAGAGCCGACGGCAGCGGGCGTTCACGCTAGCCGACCCTTGTCGAACCTGCTTCGTCGCGGGCTATTTTGACATTGAGAGGCCAATAAAGAAATGTTACAGCGGTAATCCTGCACATCCGGTCTAGGCTGTGGCTGAAAACGTCGACTCCATGCCACGGTCGGGAACGCGGTCGGGGACGATATGAGCGGTAGTGAGGCCTCGCTCCGCGCGGGAGAAACACTCACAAAAAAAGCCGCGGGACCGTGTTTCCACGACCCCGCGGCTTCGACCGCCCTGCCGACCTGGGTCGGCGTGGCGATCATGTGCTCAAGCAGAGATGACGAACACGGCTGGATGCGGACTATTCGTTCGGGACCTGCGAGGAACGAATCAGCCGACAAACTCTCCCGTGCGAACTCCCACCCTTCGCACACGCTTTCGGCCGACGCGCTTCAACGCGCGCGCGACGGCCGAAAGTTCGATCAGAAAACATCACGAATTGTGCTTGATGTCCTTCTTGACCTGTTCTTTCACGTCACCATAGTTCGCTTGTTGCTTACCCACGGCTTGCTGCAGGTCACCCTTGAGCTCCTTGGCCGGATTGTTCGTTACCTTGCCGACGGCTTCGTTAACCTTGCCCTTGACTTGTTCAACACGGCCGTGCGTTTGGTCTTTGTTCATGATTCGCTTCCTCCAGGGGTTTCTAAGAAGCCTGCATGAGTGCGAGGCATGAGTCACAGTGTGCCGCCGCACCCGGGTGCTCAGTAGTGGAGGTCCGCCGAATCCCCTGTAGGAGGCCGCCTGCATGGGCTTTCAAAGCGGCAATTATCAGAAAATGAAGCTGTGCTGAC
>JAMFSK010000075.1 GCA_026225235.1 Burkholderiales bacterium | reverse complement strand
TCAATATTGATCATGCTACTCGCTTGCCAGACGCTGGGCAAGCGATGCGTGTTCGTCGTCGACCAACCGTTTGGGAGAGAGGTGATGGGTGAGATCGCGACAGTCAATAGCGTTGAGCACGCCATCCGTCTCGTCGAGTTACTGGCCAGTTCGGCGAATGTCCTTGGCGTCAGTCAGATAGCGCAGTCCCTCGATCTACCGCGGGCGACGGTTTATCGGCTGCTCAAAACCTTGGCACAGCAAGAATGGGTGATTCAGGAAGACAAAACATATCGGCTCAGCCTTCGCCTTCCAGGGCTCTTTCATCGCGCTGGTGCGGGCGCAGCGGCGGCTCTGGCCGAGCGAATGATGCCGCTATTGCATCACCTGGTGAATGAAACGGGGGAAACGGCTCACTTTGCCGCGCTCGATGGTGATCGCGTTGTCTACCTTGCGAAAGTCGATTCTCCGCATCCGATTCGCATGTTTTCTCAGATCGGCTGGCGCGGACCGCTGCATGCAACCGGTGTGGGCAAGGTACTGCTTGCTTCGACAGATGCGAAGTTCGTTTCGCGGATTTGCGATCAGGGACTAGAACGATTCACGCCGAACACGATCGTTGAAAAAGAGCAACTCGAGGCTGAACTGGCGCAAATCCGCAAGCAAGGGTATGCGCTGGATGCGGAAGAGTTGATTGACGGTCTGACTTGCGTTGCGGTGCCGGTGATGAGCGGAGAACAGGTTCGCGGAGCAATATCCGTTGCTGGCCCAACGCCCCGACTTGGCAATCCCAAAGCATTGGCGAAGATCCTGAAAGCCGCCGCGAAAACGTTGCCGACATCCCTGTAGGGATGCTGATCGTGGTTCGTCCTCCTGCGACCATCCTTCCATTCGCGGCCGGCGTGACGCCTGCTCAATCTGCACCAGCCCGATCCCAAGGCGGCACTCCACCGAACGCATCGACCAGGAAATCGATCATCGCGCGTGTCTTGGCACTCAGGTATCGACGGCTCGGGTACAACGCGAGCACGTCGATGTCAGGCAAGCGATATTCAGGCAATATCTGAACAAGTTTGCCGGTGCGTAGGTCGTCGCCGATCAAAAACGTGGGTTGCCAGATCACGCCTTGCCCGGCGAGCGCTGCCGCCCGCGCTGTATCGCCATTGTTGGAACGCATGTGACAGTTGACCTTCACGGTGTGTACCTTGCTCTCGCGGTCGATCAGTTGCCACTCGTCACCGGTGACCGCATACGAGTAACCGATGCATCGATGCTCCATTAGGTCCGATGGCGCTGCAGGGTATCCGCAACGCGCCAGATAGGCTGGCGAGGCACAGAGAATGTTTCTCGATGTCGCCAGCTTGCGGGCCGCCTGGTTCGTCGAACCCGCGCGTGAGATGCGAATGGCGAGGTCATAGCCTTCATCCACGATATCCACCACGCGATCACTCAGTGCAACATCGAGTTCCACTTCGGGATGTCTCCGCATGAACTCGGGCCATAGCGGCGCGAGATGCAGAATCCCAAAGCTCACAGGCGCGTTGATTCGCAGTCGGCCGCGCGGTTCCACCGAGGCGGACGACACCAGTCCCTCAGTCTCGGCGACATCGTCGAGAATCGATTTGCAGCGGGCGTAAAAGATCTCGCCGGCCTCGGTGACAGACAGTCTGCGTGAGGTGCGATTCAGCAGGCGTGTGCCGAGATGCGTTTCCAACTCATTCACGTAGCGGGTCACGTTGGCGGGCGACGTCTCGAGCGCTTCGGCAGCGCGCGTAAAGCTGCCGCGGCTCACTACGGTCACGAAGACTTCAAAAGCGCGCAGCCGATCCATGTGCTTCCCCGATCATTCACAAATGCTGAATGATATCCCAATCTTTTATGCCTTTCCGCATCTTTGGCTGAAGCTTATATTGCCTCCCAAGGACCAGGGCATTGGGCACTGGCCAACAAACTGCAGCGGGAGATTGAACATGCAACGCTTGACAGGAAAAGTCGCCATCGTCACCGGAGCCAGCGCGGGAATTGGTCGTGCCACCGCAAAACTGTTCGCAGCGGAAGGCGCGAAAGTGGTGTTCGCGGCGCGCCGTGAATCGGAACTTGAAACACTCGCTGCCGAGATCGTCGGCGAAGGCGGTGAGGCCGCGTATCTGGCGGGCAACGTGCAATCAGAGGACTTCGCGAAAGCACTGGTCGAGCTCGCTGTCAGCCGCTTCGGCCGCCTCGACATCGCCTATAACAATGCCGGTACGCTGGGCGAAATGGGCCCGACCACGGGCGTGTCAGAAGCTGGGTGGACGGCCGCATTGGCGACCAATCTGACGAGCGCCTTTTTGGGTGCGAAGCACCAGATCCCTGAGATGCTGAAGCAGGGTGGCGGATCAATCATCTTCACGTCGACGTTCGTTGGCTACTCATTCGCTTTCCCGGGCACCGCAGCCTACGCTGCGAGCAAGGCCGGATTAATCGGTTTGACGCAGGCGCTCGCTGCCGAGTACGGACCGCAAGGTGTGCGTGTCAACGCCATTCTGCCCGGCGCGGTGGACACCCCGATGTATCGCGATATGAACGACACAGCCGAGTCGCGGGCTTTCGTGACCGGGTTGCATGCGCTCAAGCGGGTTGCACGGCCAGAAGAACTCGCTCGCTCCGTGCTTTATCTCGCGTCTGATGATTCATCCTTCGTGACTGGAACCGCCTCGCTAGTCGATGGCGGTGCATCCATTACGCGTACGTAAAGGCGCTTCCCGCACGCACACTGACGGACAAACCCCCCTGTAGTATTGGCTCGCAGTGTGCGATCAGTTTTGATAAGCTCGGCCAGCACGGTCGCATTTTTGCTGATCTGTCTCAAAGGCTGTCCAAGTCTCCCTTCGTTTTTTGTTTCGGATGCACATCGGTTTCGTCGTTGCTCGACATAAAGTCGCTCGAGGAGAATCAATGAGTCCGCAAGACCTGCAAGTTCCAGACGCAGATGCTCTTGGCAACCTCGCTGCGCATGGTGCTCAGAAGCCGACCATCGATGCGATGCAATTCGATATCGCGCAAGGCAATGCATATCGGACAGAACCCAACAAGGCGATACGAATGGGGTGGCTGAGTTTGGCGACCCCGATACCCGGCGGTCGCCGATCATGACAGGGGCCTGGCAAGACAAAAGAAATGATGCGCTGATTGCTGCCGCAGGAACCGACGAGGAAGCTCTCAAGTTTGCGAAAGCCAATGCCGATGCGATTGATGGCGTGGTCAATAACATCGGACTGGATCCGGGTTCGAAAGCCAGCGGTGGCGCGCGTGTCGTGTTCAACATGTCGAACGCGAACATCCCGACCTTTTGTCGGACCGGATACAAGAATTCATACAATCTGGGCAAGACCGTCCGTATTGGAGAACAGCCTCCCGGACATCGCCCGACCCGGCGCGAGACGGTCGACGCAGCGCTTGAAGTTACCTTGGGTATCGATCCGAGGAGCACCTATTTCGGCGCCGTCGAACTGACCGGCAGCGGTGTGCGCTTCTACGGAGACTATTGCCTCGTACTCAAAGACCCCCGCCTTGGCGAGCCTTTGCTCGACCGCAATTCCTACGACATCGCAAGGCCGCCACTCGCCACGAGTGACTCGCTCGACACGGAGGAGATGGAACGTAGCGTTGCGGAGATAAGCGGGACGTGGGATCCCGATCTCAAAGACATGCTCGTCGTGAAGACGTTTTCGGGTGTTCGCGCCGCATCGCGACGGCTGACGCTGGGTCAGATTGCCGGAGCAGTGCTTGATGACGAAGATTACGTCGAGGTCTTGCGCCAAGGACCCTTTGTGGCCGATGAGGTCGCCGAAGTCCGAACGTTGGCGACCGACGCCGCACGAGAGGCCGCGATCGCGGATCGCACGCGGCATCGTCCGATGCCGTCGGCCGCAGAGTTGCTGTGGCGCCGTCGCCGCCTCGAGGCGGAGGAAGCGCTCGCGACGGAGAAATTGTCCGTGCGCATCATCACAACGCTGGGGAGAGTTCGATGACGCTGGCGTGGTACATCGATGCGCTCGACGCGCTGTCGGGATATGCGTTCGCAAGTCATCGAACACCGGATCAGGTTGAGCAGCGACTGCCCGACGATAGCGACACGGTTTTCATCGAAGCGCCTCACTTCGTTGCCGAGCGTGTCAGCTCGCGCGCCGTCGCCCTCGGTGGCACGCATGCGCAGTTTCAAGAGGGTCTCTATCTGAAGGGTGACGAAGTGCCGTTTCCGACCTTGGACGCGGTCTGCGATTTCGTTCGCCGCGCATACGGCAGCGGGGGCGGCGGTGACGACGGCCGCGGCGCGCCGAATGTTCCGGAGGGAGGCGGCCCGAACAATCCTCCGCCCGAATTCCCAAACATGGAAGAAGCGCGCGAGGAGACGGACTGGCGAACCGTGGACCCCGTCAATGCGCTCAGCGATGCCATGGCCGCATTTGCCGAGACGTCGAGCTACTTGCCGACATACGACGTGAATCAATGCGTGAGCGCTATACCGCATTTGCCCGAAACGCTTTCTCAACCGGCGCAAGCATACGGCACAGACGCAATGCAACGGCTTGTGCGGGCCGCCTTAAGACTTGTGCTTGCTGCATTTCAGCTTCCCGATTCTCCCAATGATGTCGACGCGCAGTGGGCTATTAGTCGGTCGAGGCAGACGCTGTACGAGTGCATCAAACGGATGGGGCTATGGCAGCAAATCGAAGCGTGGTTGAGTCGGGACGAGCGTGCGTTTGCGCTCGTCGTGAAAACGATCGGCGCGCTCTCGCGAGGCCCTTATTTGATACGCGAGTTCGATCGGTCCCTCCCACATAGGATCGGACTTTTGCTAGCGATCATGCTCGTCTATGGGAGCGAGATCGACGAGGGTACCTTCGACCCTTACGATCTGCACGAGATTTTAGATTACGGTGATGTCGGTTTTCGTGCACATCAGTCGATGGAAGCCCCACTTGACCCATTCGCAGACGTTGCCCGTATCGTCATCCGTCCTCGACTGTTGCCCGTGACGTTTCGCTTTCCACGTGGGGCGCCGACGTTGCGTAACCTCATCACGTTGGCTTGCAATGCGACTTGCGCCATCAAATGGGATCGCGCGGAGATCTCAGAATTGCTCTTGTTCGCGGCGTGTTATCTGCACGTACAACCGGGCCTCGACTTCTGGCATGGCGCGTATCGAAGTCAACCCTCTCAGGCACGAGGACAGACAGCATATCAATTGCTAGCGACGCGCCAGATGATTGCCGATGGAATGCGCTGGATCGAGGCTAATTTTCCTCGATACTGTTTCTGCATGGATCTCGAAGAATTGATCGCGGCAACGGCCTCGCTCGATCGATTGGCACAAGATCGATAAATAACGGCTTGCTTTGGTCGGAGAGACGATATGACGGACGCGACTACTTCAAAGGCCCGTAGTCCAGTGCTCGGGTGCTGGCGGCGCTTGCTCGGCATGATATGCGGGCAGCGCGGAGTGCGTGATGACCTGTCGCGAATTAACAAGATTTTGTTCCCATTGACCGTCGTCGCCGTGGGCGCTGCCATCAGGGTGGGATGGTCGACAAACGCAGTCGGTCCGGTATTGCTTTGGGTTTTTTCGTCACTCGCTGCAGGGGGGACGACCGGCTTCCTCTTCGGCATACCCAAATCCGGTAGCGGGGCGAGAGTTGAGGCATCCGTTTCGACTTCGACAGGCGAGGCAGCCTCGACGACGACAGACGTCGCGCAGGTGTCGTCCGAGCGGACCGGCGTGCAGGGAGCACGGCCGAACACCAATCTCGAGGAAGTCTCGGATTGGCTCACGAAGATTATTGTCGGATTGACGCTCGTCAATCTCAAAGACATCAAGGAAGAGGTTCAACGCATTAGCCTGAACGCCGCAGAGGCGATACAGCCGCACCCGACCAATGCGGACGTGTCCGCGGCCACCGCGCTTGTGGTTGGATTTGCGTTGATCGGTTTCCTTGCTGTCTATTTGTATATGCGACTGTTCGTGCAAGGCGCGATTGTTCGTTCCGATGACGAGTTGCACCGGTACAAGAGCGCGGTCGCGCGCGCGGAGCAAATTGGCGAGCGGGAGGTGCTGCCCTCGTCCGATGCCGCGGTCGTTCCATCTGCAGCCAGTTTGAGCGCTGCACAGGACGTCGCTGACGCCGCGCCGCCGAATCGCCCTGAGCTCGTGTTGCAACCGTTGCGCAAATTAGCGAGCCAATATGAGGAACTTCGGCACAGGGAAGACTATTCCCGCGAGCGAACTTTGCAGATGAGAGAAATCGTTCGCCGCATGCAGCCCCATGCGATCGCCGCTGCGCCGTTTATCGGCGAGTTGATCCGGAGTCCATCGACAGGAGACCATCTGGCCGCTGCTGTCATCTTGCAGATGAGGTATATGCCGGAGCATATGGATTGGCTGGCACGACGGTTGGTCGAAGAGCGCGCGTTCATTGGCTATCAAGCCGCGAGTGCATTGCTCATGCGCGCGCGCGTGGCGGGCACTCCGGAATGCAAGGCCATTCAGGCCGCCGTGGCGAGCGCAAAGGCTGAGCGAACACGATTGAATCTCGTCGAAGTTTCGCTCGATAAGCTGATCGATAAAATCCTCGAAGCGCACTAAAGGGGGATCGAAGAAGTGCGCTAAGGTGTTCGCACCGTGCAGCGCGTACCGGGTGATGTCGGGTTGGTTTTAGGTGTCCGCATTCACGGTGTTGACCACTTTTCGAACCCGCTCTACTACGCGCGCATAGTCCTCCGGCGTATCCATATCCACCACAAAGCGGTCGTGTTCCGCTTCATAAACAAAGACCTCATCAGGATGCTCAGCGATCAGTTTCCTGCAGCCTGGATTGATGTGTCCGTTGATCACCTCCATCGCATAGCTGACTGAGAAAGCGACTGGGTTACCTCTCTGCCCTCGGTATGAAGGGACGAGAATCGACCCATGGCGCATCGTGCGGTATGCGTCGACCAGTTCCAGATAGTCGCCGGCACCGAGCAAGACCTGATCGGCTAGACACACGAGAATGACGTTGCACGGTGCGCCCAACGCAGCGACACCTGCGGCGACCGAGGTCATCTGTCCTTCCTCGTACCGGGGATTGAACTGGAACCGAACTTCCAGATCGTCGAGCGCCCCGATGACATCTCTGCCGTTGAAACCCGTTACGACGACGATTTCCTCGGGCCCTGCTGCGAGCAAGGCGCTTACGGTCCGCCTGACTGCGGGTTGACCGTCGACGGGCAGCAAGAGTTTATGCTGGCCTTGCATTCGCGAGGACTTCCCTGCAGCCAATACGACAGCGGAGAACAGCGGTCGGTCAATGGCGTCACGCGTAGTCATACGGCCTCCCGTTGCTGTGCGATCGGCGCGATCGCCACGTACTTCGCGGGTGCGCTTTCGAACTCGACCTTGCATCCGTCGCAGCAGAAATAGACACGCTGGCCGTTGTAGTCGACAACATGTTTCGCGGAAGCGATGTCGACCGCCATGCCGCAAACAGGATTGACGTAGCGGGCGGGAAGGTCGGTTGAAGCCATCGATTCGCATGGCTGGATCGCAGGCAGGCTAGAGAGGCTGTGCTCGGATACGCTGGCACTGCGTGCGTTCGACGCTTCAGTTGCATGCTGTTCGAGTGTCCGGCGCAACATCACGAGTCCCGCCACGGCACCCAGCGCGATTTCCTCCGGCGTGCGCGCGTGGATATGAGGTCCGGCAGGGGCATGCAAGGCGGCAAGCCGCTCGTCGGGAATACCGCGTGCGCGCATCGTTTCGCACAACCTGTCAGCCTTGCGTTGACTGGCGATTAACAGGACGGCTGCGGCAGAAGTACGCAACGCTGCTTCGAGCGCTTCTTCATCGCGGTCGCCTTGCGTCGCGACAAGAACGAGTTGTGGCTTGAGACGAGTTAAGGTCTCGGTGTTGAACCCCTGAACGAGGCACGGAATGCCGCGCGACGAAAAGGGTTCGGTTACATATGCCGCGGCGCAGACCCGCAAACCCATGCGCTGTGCGAGCAAGCACGCCTCCAGCGCCACAGGTGTTGAGCCCAGTATGAGCACCTGTGGCGCAGGCACCGACGGCTGGATGAAGAGTTCGATCGTGCCGTTGCTCGCGCATGGCATCGCGTGAAGCTCGACGTCGTCGGCCAGCTCCTCGTCCGAGTTGCTGATGCGAATCAGCTTCGGCTCGCCCGAGCGCATTGCTTCCTGCGAGGCCTGAACTACGATTGCCTTTGAACAGCCGCCGCCGATCCAGCCATGTAGCGTACCGTCGCTTTCGATGAGAGCCTGCGCACCTACCCAGGTGGAGGTCGGCGGCTGTGCGCGAATGACCGTGGTCACGGCGAACAGCTGAGCCTCGACAATCAGGCGTTGTTCGAGCTCGAGCAGGCGATTGGGCTCATTGGCGCTGAGGGGAGGCAGATTGCTGAGGGTAGGGGTCATGTCGGGGCTCATTGCAGGGCAGACAACACTTTGGGTAGGACACGTTCGAGACTCGCGAGATCGCCTGCACCGGCCATCAAGTCGATATAGGGCATGGCCACGGCCAGGCCGACGCTGCTCGGCGTGAAGTCGGGTCGGTCGCCAAGGGGATTGAGCCAGACGAGACACCGGCAGCGGCGCCGGATGCTCTGCAGCGCGAGCGAGAGTCGAGCGGGTTCACCCGCGTCGTAGCCGTCGCTGACGAGCACGACCGCAGTTCGCGAATGCAATAGCGTCCCCGCGTATCGCCGATTGAAAGTCTCGAGACATTCCCCAATGCGCGTGCCACCCGCCCAGCCAGCGGAGACGATCTGCAGACGCTCCTGTGAACGCCACGGATCGGGGTCGCGCAAGGCCTGATCCACGCGCACCAGCTGCGTGTGGAAGATGAAGCAATGCACATCGGACAGGCGCGCACCGAGCACACGCGCAAGACGCAGGTAAAAGAAGCTGTAGAGGCTCATCGAGCGGCTGACGTCCAGTAGCAGCACGATGCGCGGAAGCCTTCGCTGCTTGCTGCGCCAGGCAAGTTCGAGCGGCACGCCGCCGCTCTGCACGCTGCGGCGAATGGTGCGCGCCATATCGATCCTGCGGCCCGACGAGGCACGTCGCTCGCGGCGAATCTGAATGCCGCGCAGCCGCTGAACGAAGCGCCGGATCGTCGCGTCGATCGCGAACAGTTCCTCACGCTGGTTCAGTTGTCGAAAGTCCGCGTGCTTAAGCGACGCCTCTTGGCTCATACCGTGCTGGGCCGTTTTGCCCTCCGCATGCAAGGCCTCGGCACCTTGGCCGCCCCGCGAGATGGGCGTGCCCTCGCTATCATCGCGCGCGTCGCCTTCACGGTCGAGTGCGATTCGCCCGGTACCGCCTGCGCGCGTCTCGACGAGCGAGCGGCGGTTCGGTGCGAGAAAGTAGGCGTCGAACAGCTCATCGAAGCGCCTCCACTCTTCGGCGCGCGAGCAGAGCCACGCACGCAGGCTCCAGCGCAGCAGGAGAGGGTCGAACTGCCCCACGCGCTGTGCGACCTCGATCGATGCAGCCATGTCGCTGCTGGTCACGCTAAAGCCGTTATCGCGCAGCCATCCCGCAAACCCGACATAGCGGGCAAGGAGCGCTTCAGCGAGTTCGGGCGGGGCCGTGTCGCCGGCGTGGGCACTATCGATCAACATGCTGCCACCAGTTTCTCGACGACGGGTCGCGTCAGACCCGCCTGGTCTTCACGCGTTTTGACGAGGGCCGACAGTGAATCCATGATCCGTTCGATACCGTCGGCATCAAGCGAGCCGACACGCAGCCTAAGAAGCGCCGCAGCCCAGTCGAGTGTTTCCGCGATGCCGGGCTTCTTCTGGATTTCCATCTGCCGGATTGTCTGGACGAACTCGACCACCTGCTGGGCAAGTTTCGCCGGCATCTCGGGGGCTTGCGCCCGCACGATAGCGAGTTCTTTCTCGAAGTTCGGATAGTCGATGTAGTGATACAGACAGCGTCGGCGCAACGCGTCAGAAATTTCGCGTGTGCCATTGGAGGTCAGAATCACGACCGGCCGCTCGATCGCCCGGATGACACCGAGTTCCGGAATCGATACCTGGAAGTCAGATAGCAGCTCGAGCAGATAGGCTTCGAACGCCTCATCGGTCCGGTCGATTTCGTCGATCAGCAGGACAGGGGCGGGGGTGGTGGTGATCGCCTCAAGGAGAGGGCGCTTGAGCAGGTAGCGTTCGGAGAAAATGTCCTGCTCTTTGTCGGGAACCGAACGGGAGTCTTGTTCGAGCAGCTTGATCGCCAGCAACTGCCGCTGGTAGTTCCATTCGTAAAGCGCGGAGTGGACGTCGAGGCCTTCGTAGCACTGAAGCCGAATCAGCCGCGTGTCGGAGAGACGGGCGAGTGCCTTGGCGACTTCCGTTTTGCCGACGCCCGCTTCTCCTTCGAGCAGCAGCGGCCGACGCATTTCCATCGTCAGCAGCAGGGTGGCCACCAGGCTGCGCTCGGCAATATAGCCGTGCGTGTCGAGCCGTTGTTGCAGGTCCAGCACGTCGCTCATGCGGTCAGTGGACATGGTGGCCTCGTTTCGCTCAAACGGTCCGGCGCGAGAGCAACCCGCGCAGCCAGTCTCTTATGACAGCCCAGGCGAGGGCGAGGCCATTGAGTTCCGCAGCGGCCGGGGGGCGGCGCACAGGTGCCGGGGCAGGCGGTTGCACGGCTTCCGCTGCGACCGTCGTGGCTCCCGCTCCGGCTCCGTCTGCCTCCACCCCAACCTGGGCATCCGGAACCGGCTCGACAGGCTCGGGCGACGCTTGCTGCGTGTTCGCACTTTGCGCGAGCTCAGCAAAATTGGCGACGAACTGCTTGAGGATCTGGTCGGCCATGGTATTCATCACGCGACCGCCGAACGCTGCGGCCTTGCCGCTCATCGAGACTTCGCTCTTGCCGGTCAGCTTGCATGTTTCGCTGGTCGCCATCACACTCGCGACAAGGTCCATCGATGCCCCGGAAGTCCCTGTCGTATCCGAGCCCTTGCCGACCAAATGAAGAGAGCGCAACGTGGGGTCGAGCGCGAGCACTTCGATTACCCCTTTGAAGGACATCGTCGCAGGCCCGACCCGCACGGTGACGGTGCCTTTGTAGTGGGTCGCGTCGATACGCTCGGTGATTCTTGCGCCCGGCATGCAGCCGGCGACGGCTTCGATGTTCTGCAGGCACACCCACGCGTTGTCCGCGGTGGACGCGAGCGGGAACACTTTTTCAATGACGACTTTCATCCCATCACCTCCTCAATGCCATGAACTCCCCGATGGCCGGCCCTGAACCTCAGGCCCGGCGGGGGCTGGCGTTTGCCCTACCGTGCGCTACTGGCGCGCGAGTCCGAGTGCGCGGCTTTGCTGCCAGACGCGGTACGCGTTGTGGGGCATGTTCATATGCGTGACGCCCAGGTGCGAGAAGGCATCGACCACTGCGGAAGTGAAGCAGGGGATCGACCCGACATGCGGAGACTCGGCGACCCCTTTCGCGCCGATCGGATGATGAGGCGAGGGGGTCACGGTGAAGTCGGTTTCCCAGTGGGGCGTTTCGACCGAGGTCGGAATGAAGTAGTCCATCAAGGTGCCGCCCAGCAGATTGCCTGCTTCGTCGTAGGGCAGTTCTTGCCCCATCGCGACGGCGAAGCCCTCAGTGAGGCCTCCGTGGATCTGACCTTCGATGATCATCGGATTGATGCGCGTGCCGCAATCATCGAGCGCATAGAAGCGCCGCACGCGTGTTTCGCCCGTAAAGCGGTTGATCTCCAGCACGCAGACATACGAGCCGAACGGAAACGTGAAATTCGGCGGATCGTAGTAGTCGACCGCCTCGAGCCCCATTTCCATGCCCTCGGGGACATTGTTGTAGGCGGCCCAGGCCACTTCTTTGAGGGTCTTGAACTGGCTTGGCGATCCTTTGAGCACGAAGCGATCGAGATCGAACTCGACGTCGTCGGGCCCAGCTTCAAGCAGATGCGCGGCGATTCGCCGGGCTTTCTCTCTTATCTTGCGCGACGCCCGCGCGACCGCGGCGCCAGCCACGGGTGTCGAGCGTGAGCCGTAGGTGCCGAGCCCGTAGGGCGCGGTTGACGTGTCGCCTTCCTCGACCGTGATCACGGACGCAGGGATGCCCGCCTCGGACGCAATGATTTGGGCATAGGTGGTCTGGTGCCCCTGGCCCTGGGTGATGGTGCCCATTCTCGCGATTGCCGACCCGTCGGGATGGACGCGGATTTCGCACGAATCGAACATACCGACCCCCAGGATGTCGCACATTTTCGAGGGGCCGGCTCCAACGATCTCAGTGAAGGTGGTGATGCCGATTCCTATCAGCCACTCGGAGTTCGTATCGGCGCGGCGTGTGGCCTGTTCGGCGCGCAAGGCCGGATAGTCGACGGCAGCGAGGACTTTTCTGAGCGCCGGTTCGTAGTCGCCGGAGTCGTAGCTGAGGCCAAGCGGTGTCGAGAAGGGGAACTGGTCGCGGTGGATGAAATTCCGCAGGCGAATCTCGGCCTTGTCGATGCCGAGCTTTTGCGCGAGCACGTCGACCATGCGTTCGATCAGGTAGACCGCTTCGGTCACTCTGAACGAGCACCGATAGGCGACGCCGCCCGGAAACTTGTTGGTGTAGACCCCATCGACGGAAACAAAGGCGTTCGGAATATCGTAGGAGCCCGTGCAGACATGGAACATGCCTGCCGGCCATTTGGTCGGATCGGCGCAGGCGTCGAACGCGCCGTGATCGGCGACGACATGGACACGCAGTGCCTTGATGCGCCCGTTGCTATCCGCCGCGAGTTCACCGGTCATATGGTAGTCGCGTGCGAAGGCCGTCGTGCTGAGGTTTTCAGCGCGTGATTCGATCCATTTGACGGGCCGGCCAAGCACGATCGACGCGACGATCGACACCACATAGCCCGGATACACGCCGACTTTGTTGCCGAAGCCGCCGCCGATATCCGGCGAGATGATGCGGATCTTTGATTCCGAGATCGACGACAACATACCGACCACCGTGCGTACGACATGCGGTGCCTGCGAGGTGATGTAGACCGTCAGGTCGCCGCGGACCTTGTCGAACGAGGCCAAGCAGCCACACGTCTCGAGCGGGCAGGGATGCACACGCGGATACAACATCTCTTGCTTGACTGTGACATCTGCGTTGTCGAAGACGCGCGCGGTTTTGTCCCTGTCGCCGACGTTCCAGGTAAAGATATGGTTAGGATGCCTGCGTGCGCCGTGCGCGCCGGTCGGATTGTCGCAGATGTCTTCTCGGATCACGGGGGCGTCGGGCGCCATCGCGAGGTGCGGATTGACCACGACAGGCAGTTCCTCGTATTCCACTTCGACCAGTTCTGCTGCATCGGCCGCGATATAGCGATCGTCAGCGACGACAAATGCGACTTCCTGGTTCTGGAATACGACCTTCTCATCGGCGAGCACCGCCTGAACATCGCCTGCGAGTGTCGGCATCCAGTGGAGCTTGAGCGGCTTCAGATCGTCGGCGCTCAGCACGGCATGCACACCAGGGTGCGCGAGCGCGCGAGTCTTGTCGATCTTCAGCACGCGCGCATGCGCATAGGGGCTGCGCACCATCACGCCGAACAACATGCCTGGCATCTTGATGTCGTCGACATAAGTGCCTTTGCCCTGGATAAAGCGGGGGTCTTCTCTCCGTTTGCGCGAGCAGCCCATGCCCTCTAGCGCCGCGACGCGCGCGATTTGGCCTTCGATATCGCCCATCGTAGTCTCCCGGTATCAATGCGTTGTGATTTCGGCCATCAGCGGATGCGAGGATTCGACCGCTTCGCCACGCAGCTTGCGCACGGCGTACTGCACCGCTTTCACAATGTTTTGATATCCGGTACAGCGGCAGAGGTTGCCCGCCATCCAATAACGGATTTCCTCTTCGCTCGGGTCCGGGATCTCCTGCAGCATCCGGTACGCGCGAATCAGCATGCCCGGGGTACAGAAGCCGCACTGCAGCCCATGCTCCTGCATAAAACCTTCCTGGAGCGCATGCAGTTCGCCGCCTTTTGCGAGCCCCTCAACAGTCAGCAGCGCTGCGTCTTCGGCTTGCACCGTGAGCAGGGTGCAGGACTTCACCGACATGCCGTTCACATCCACGGTGCAGGCGCCGCAGTGTGACGTCTCACAGCCGATATGCGGACCGGTGTGCAGGCATTTCTCCCGCAACGTGTGGATCAGCAATTCGCGCGGTTCGACCACGACGTCCGTCGGTGTACCGTTCAGCGTGAACGACACCATGACTTTCTTGCTCATCTCATGTCCCCTCGAGTTGGGTTGGGTACTGGAGTGCTAGCGATCTGTTGCCCGTGCGAGGGCCTTGGCCAGCGCGCGCCGTGTCATTTCACCGGCCATCGCCGTCTTGTATTCGACATCGCCGCGGAGGTCTTCAGCCGGCTCGCAGATGCTCATGGCCAGGCGTGCGGCTTCGTCGATGGCGCTGTCGTCGAGCTTTCTACCCAGAAGCGCGTGTTCCGCCGCCGTTGCGCGAAGCGCGGTCTGTCCCACGTTGGTTAGCACGATGCGTACGTAGTCCACCGTCGCGCCGTTAATGCGAAGCGTGACCGCCGTCGCCGCCGTGGCGAAGTCGCCTGTTTTCCGCTTAAGCTTGGCGTAGGAGTAGCCCGTGTTTGCCGCAGGAGTCGGAATACGAATCTCGGTCATGATTTCACCGGGTTCGAGCTGCGTCATATAGGTACCGAGAAAGAATCCGTCCGCTGGCAACACGCGCTCGCCTTGCTCGCCCGCGAGCACAAAGGATGCGTCCAGAGCGATCATCAGCGCCGGGTGGTCGTTACCAGGGTCGCCATGCGAGATGTCGCCGCCAAGCGTGCCGCGATAACGGACCTGCGGATCGGAGATCTGCCGGGCGCCTTCCACGATCAGCGGGCACTTCTGTTGCAACAGGACCGACCAGATCAGTTCGTTTTCGGTGGTCATCGCACCAATACGGATTTCAGCGCCCGCTTCACGGATTCCCTTGAGCTCGGTAATCTTGCCGAGGTCGATCAGATGGCCCGGTTCGGCGAAGCGCAGCTTCATCATTGGCAGCAAGCTATGGCCGCCGGCCAGCAGCTTGGCGGTGTCGCCGTGCTCGTGCAGGAGAGACAGCGCTTCGGGCAAAGACCGCGGAGCGTGGTAGTCGAATGGACGGGGAATCACACAGGTCTCCTGGGTTGTCGGCAGCGGAACGATGAAGTGCGCCAGCCGTTTAACGATTGAGCATTTCACAATGCAGCGCAGCAATTCAACGCGATTTCCCGGAGGCAGGCTTTATCTACGTCAACCGTGGGAAAACTTGCGTGAATTTTGGAAAAGACATACAAAGGGGATAACTCGCCGAGCAGAGCGAATTGAAGTCCACCGGAACAGGAGACTCCGAATGAATCCGCTGGAGCAAGCCCGGCTACCGCAGACGCCGCCCATGTCGGCGACGCAGGAGCCGCGCCGCAACGAGACCTTCCAACACAAACTCGAGCAATTCAATCCGGGGATGGTCTGGCTCGACGCCCAAGGGCACGTGACCGCTTTCAACGACGTCGCGATCCAGATCCTCGGACCTGCCGCGGAGCAGTCGCTCGGCGTGAGGCAAGACAGCCTGCTCGGTATCGACGTGGTCGAACTGCATCCGGAGAAGAGCCGCGACAAGCTGCGATTTTTACTGCAGGCGCAGGATGCGGGCGGATGTCCCGTGAAGTCACCGCCGCCTGTGGCGATGATGATCAATATTCCCGACCGGATCCTGATGATCAAGGTATCCAAGATGTCGGGCAGCAATGGGATCTGCGGGACCTGCATGATCTTTTACGATGTAACCGACATCACAACCGAACCGGTCGTACGGCTGGCGGGCGGCGACGAAACCTTGCCGCGACGTCTGTTCAAGATTCCCGTTTATCGCAAGAACCGAATGATCCTGATCGACCTGAAGGACATTGTCCGATTCCAGGGCGACGGTCACTACACGACGATCGTCACCAAAGACGACCGTTATCTTTCGAATCTTTCATTGACCGACCTCGAGCTCAGGCTGGACAACAGTATCTATTTGCGTGTGCACCGCAGCCACATCGTCAGCCTTCACTATGCGGTCGAGTTGATCAAGTCGGAAGAAAGCGTCAACCTCGTCATGGGCGATGCTGAACAAACGCTGGTGCCTGTGAGTCGCGCCAAGGCGGGGCAACTGAAGGAAATGCTCGGCGTGGTTTAAGCGTCGACAAGAAACGCATGCCCGAAATCCGGGAACTGTGTGAACTTTGGATGCCGACTGCGTTCGCCGTTTCATGGCATGATCGCGCGTACCTTTCGACCACCTCAGGGGCGCACACCATGGCAACGTACATTGTTTTCACGCGGGAAAGCACGCAGGACCGGAGCGAACTCGACATCTATCAAAGTAAGGTCCTGCCGACCTTCAAGGATCACCCGATTAAGGTGCTAGCCGCTTACGGGCCTCAGCAGCAGCTCGAAGGCGATGCCCCGGAAGGCGTGGTCATCGTCGAGTTTCCGACCACTGAGGCCGCGCGCGCGTGGTACGACAGTCCCGCGTATCAAGAGGTTGCACAGCACCGTTTCAAGGGTGCGCGCTATCGCGTTGTGCTCGTGGAAGGCGTGTGAAGAAAGTCGTCGGACGGCCTTAAAAGACCATCCCGCCGGAGACATCGATCGTGGATCCGGTCACCCAGCCCGCGTCCTCAGAAACCGCGTATGAGACAGCCGCCGCAATGTCTTTAGGTTGACCGACCCGACCCAATGGTGTCTTGCCGATAAAGAAATCAGCCATTCCCTTGGCTGACTCCGCATTCCCTTCGGTGGTAACGAATCCCGGCGCAATGCCCACGACCCGGATGTTCCGCGCGCCCAGTTCCATCCCGAGTGTGCGGGTGAGGGTGTCCACGGCACCTTTTGTCGCGCAATACACATGCACCATCGGATAGGGACTCTTTGCGAGGCCCGAACTGATGTTGACCACGACGCCACCCGCAGGCAAGACGCGGCTCGCTGCTTGCGTGGTCAGGAGCAGACCCCGCACGTTAAGGTGGAAGTGTTCGTCGAAGCTCTCGGCTGTCAGCGTGTCGAGCGAATCGACTTTGTAGACGCCTGCATTGTTGACGAGGATATCGAGCTTGCCAAACGCTTTGAGTGCGCCGTCGATGAGAGGCTGAACCTTAGCGGGCTTTGAAATATCAGCCTTGATCGCAACGGCCTTCCCGCCTGCCGCGACAATTCTCTTGACCACGACATCGGCATCTTCCGCACTGCGCGAGTAGTTGACCACGACATGTGCGCCGTCGGCAGCGAGGCGTTCCGCAATGCCCGCTCCGATACCTTTGGAGGACCCGGTGACGATGGCGACTTTGCCTGAGAGGTGGCTCATGAAGTGGTGCTCCTGTGGGATTGAGCTCGCATGATAGGCTTCCGATTGACACGGATTAACCGGGGAAATCGGCATGCAGCATGAAGCACAGCTTCAGAATACGGAGATGTCACCCGACCTGCTTCCAGCCATCGCAGCCTTCGCTCGCGTGGCGCACCATGCGAGCTTTACTCGCGCGGCCGCCGAACTGGGCGTGTCGCCGTCTGCCTTGTCTCAGAGTCTGCGCACGCTGGAAGGGCGCCTGGGCGTGCGCTTGCTTGACCGGTCGACGCGCCGGGTCGGTGTTACCGAGATCGGTCAGCGTTTTTTGCAGGAGGCTCAACCCGCACTGGCCGCGCTTGCCACAGCCGTCGAAAGCGTGAACGAGTTGCGCGATAGGCCCGCTGGCCTGCTACGCCTAAACCTCTCGCGCACGGCGGCCGATATCCTGGTCATGCCGCATCTGGTCGCGTTCCTCGAGGCCTTTCCCGATATCACAGTCGAGATCCATTGCGATAACGCGCTTGTCGATCTGGTGGGGGGCGGCTTCGACGCGGGAATTCGTCTAGGCGAGAACCTGGCGCAGGACGTTGTGGCCGTGCCCTTTGGTGGCCGGCACCGCATCGCGACAGTCGCTGCACCCCGTTATCTGACCGGGCGTACGCCGCCGCGCAAGCCGGAAGACTTGAGCAAGCACCGGTGCATCAACGTTCGTCTCTCAGGCGGTATCTATCGCTGGGAATTTAGCCATAAGGGACGAGACTTTGACATCGAGACAACAGGCCCTGTCGTCTCCAACGACGGAGAGATTCTTCTTTATGCCGTGCGGGCTGGAATCGGCATCGCCTGCGCGTTCGAGGTCCAGGTACAGGAAGACATTCTGGCCGGGCGTTTGATTCCCCTGCTGAAGCCCTGGTGGCCGACTTTCCCGGGGTTCTATCTGTACTACCCGAGCCGCAAGCATGTTCCCCGCAAATTGCGGGTGTTCGTGGAATTCATGCAGAGTCGATTGAATACGTAAAGTGTGGCGTCTGCAGGTAGAAGGACTGGGCCACACGAGCCCGCTTTCCAACGATAATTCGGATCGCCTTGTGGTTTGGAATACGATCAACCCTGCTGCGAAATGGAGATCTATGAGCGTAATTCGACTGAACCGCGTCACCCGTGCTGACGCGGCCGATCTGATCGCAGCCAATGTTGCGAGTCAGGAATATCATCTGCCCTGGGTGACGTCGTTCACCGACCAAACGGGTTTCGACATGTGGTTCGGGCGCAGCCTGACGGGTCCGAACGTCTGCCTGATCGCACGCGAGGCAGCGTCCAATGGTGTGGTTGGCATCATCAATATCAACGAGATTGTCGCGGGTGCTTTCCTTAGCGCTTATCTTGGATACTACGGAATGGCGAGCTTCAGCCGGAAGGGTTTGATGACTGAAGCGTTGAGCGCGACTGTTAGCTATGCATTCAGTGATCTCGGACTGCATCGGCTTGAAGCGAACATTCAACCGGAAAATGCGCCGTCGATCGCCCTCGTGCGCCGGGTGGGATTCAAACGGGAAGGCCTTTCGGAGCGTTACCTGCGCATTAATGGCGAATGGCGCGACCATGAGCGATGGGCGTTGCTAGCCGACGCTCGCAACTAAGTGGAACCGTGGTTCCCACTGAAGATAAGGATGCCACTCAACGCACCCGCATCAGATTTGACCCGATATGACGACTTAGAAAACAGATGAATCAACTACCCAGAATTCTACCCACCGCAGCCGCCGACGAAACATTTGGTGGCGTGACCTATCACATCGGAGGCGAACTGGTTCCGGTCTTGTCGATCGACGTATCGAACCAGCCAGTCTATTTCGAGCACCATATTCTCTTGTGGAAGAACTCGACGATCCGGATCGGCGTCAAGGCCATCAAGGGCGCGGTCAAGCGCATGCTCGCCGGCATGCAGGTGTTTGTCACCGAAGCAAGCGGTAGCGGCATCATCGCGTTCAGCCGCGACGGCGCGGGTCAGGTCGTTCCGATTCACCTGCGTGTGGGTGAAGAGCTTCATGTGCGTGAACATCAGTTCCTCGCCGCCACCTCCAACGTGGAATACACGTTCGAGCGCGTTCGCGGGATCTCGAACATGCTTTTTGGGCAGACCGGCTTCTTCATCGACAAGTTTCGTGGAACGTCGCGAGAAGGGGTGCTCTGGCTGCATGGCTATGGCAACGTCTTCGAGAAAGAGCTCGCCGCTGGGGAGACGATCGATGTGGAACCGGGCGGATGGCTCTACAAAGATCCCCACGTGCAGATGGACACCGTCGTCGACAGGCTTTCCAGTGGTTTGTTCGCAGCCGGGTTCAACTTCACCGTGAACCGGTTCACGGGGCCGGGGCGCGTGGGCATCCAGTCCATGTATGTGAACAACGCTACGGGTGATCGATAGAGCGAGCGTAGCGCGTCCCCGGGGCGCACGGCTCACGCGGCACTGCAGTGCGTCGAAGTTTGCTCCGATTGCATACTTGCCAGGCCGCTTCCGATTGCGGCTGAGCGGGGTGGTGCTTGGTCGGGGCGAAACACGAATCCTTGTCCGTGCACAGTCTCGATGAATTGACAGGCACCCGCAGCTTGCCTGAGTCGCAAACGCAGCCGATACACCCAGACACTGACGCAGGTGTTCGAGTCGGGTATTTTCGCGTTGACGCGCCGGACGATCGCCTCTTTGGAAAAGAGGCGTCCGGGTGCAGATGAAAACAACGCGAGGAGTGCGTATTCGTTCTGCGTCAGCGGCACCTGTGCGTCGTGATACGTGAGACGGCGTGACGCAAAGTCGAGGCTGAACCCGCTGAATGCGTAGGGGGCCCGGCTGTCCGGATCCTGAAGGGAATGCTGTTCAACCCGTCGCAAGACGGTGTGGACCCGCAGAAGTACCTCGCGTGCGTTAAATGGCTTGGAGATGAAATCATCCGCGCCGCATTCGAGCGCGACGATGCGCTCGATCGCATCGTCTGCGTCGCCCAGCATAATGACCGGCAGGTCATCCTGGGCTGTGCGAAGCGCCTGTAGCGCTTGCAATGCAGGTACGCCGCCACTGCGACGGGTACCGCCTGCGATGACCATCAATGCCGGCCGTTCGAGCGCGACGCGGCGAGCTACTTTTTTGACATCGTGCAAAACAGAGACGTCATAGCCGCCCTTCTGCAACGAGGTGCGTAACAGATCGCGACAGGCTTCGTCGCTGTCGACAACAAGGATAAAAGGCTTCATCGGTTCGTCACCAGGAAAGATCGGAGACTTCGCTCAGGCGTATCGCTTGCTGGTGCGACGTTTGCAACGCGAGGCGCTCATCGCTGGAAGTGAGCAGGGCGATGCTTTCTTACGGCTGTGCCTTGCGAGGATGGGCGGGACAGGCACAACGTTATCGCCAGCAGACTTACTGCTCACTTACTCGCTCGATGTTTCCAGTCGGTCCGTCGTTGCGATTTCTTCAGGAAAACCCGGATCAGGCCGCGCCATCAAGAATGCCGCGCAAGTGGCTGACGTAGCGTTCGAATGCTCGACGTCCTGAGGCTGTCAGTGAGACTCGAGTCCTTGGTTTTTTTCCGTCGAAATCTTTTTCCACTTCGATATAGCCGGATTTCTCCAGCGTGGCCAAGTGCGCCCCGAGGTTGCCTTCGGTCGCTTCGACGATGGCGCGTAGCCGGACGAATTCAATTCGCTCACGCGCGGGCAATGCCTTGAGTGCCGCCATGATCTTGAGTCGGACCGGCTGGTGAATGATCTCGTCAAGGGTGTCCATTCAGGCCTTCCGCAGCCATACACCTGCAAGCATGAGCGCGCCTCCGCCGATCACGGCCATCCACAAGAAGAAGTGCACCGGAATCATGAAGTAACCCACGAGCGTCAGTGCTGCGAGGGCAGCGCCGATGACGGCGAGACGGGTCCCTCGCCAGACTCCGCACAGCACATAAATCAGCGCGACGAGGAGGGCGATCAGCGCGGCGGATTGCTGCCCTGTCGCGGGTTGCAGGATGACCAGCGTCGCAAAGTAGAAAGCGAAGATGCTGCCGATCGATATCAGCCAGCGCCACTTGTCCTTACGCGATGCTTCGTCGTGACCCCGTCGGCCAAGGAGGAAACAGCCCACCGTACCGACCACGTCAAGAACGATCCAAACCGAGTTCGCATACCGCGGGTAAAAATCGGTCAGGGCAAAGCCGATCAACCAGATCACACCCCATAACATCAGCATGGGCGCCGTGCGCTGGTAACGATAAAGCTCGCCGCTGCGATTGAGGACGTTCTCGACATCATGCAAGGCTTGCGCCGCTTGTTCGGAGGAGAGTGTCATGGTTTTCCTTTGTGCAATGTAGAGTACTCTACGCTGCAGAGTTGATCGATGCAATACCCAGTCGATCGAAGATGTGTGGAAGACCTGTTCGGGCGCCTGCGTCGTCGTTGACGATCAACCAGCCTCCGCCATCGAAGGCGAAAGGACGGCCCCTCGACTAGAGCTTAGGTACTGACGGGTGATGCGTCATCCAGCGTAAGGCGAGCCTCGAGCCCCCCGTCATGACGGTTTTTCAACGTCAGGCTGGCGTTCATTGCAATCGCCAGTTGTCGTGCGATCGACAGGCCCAAGCCGGTCCCTCCGGTTTGCCGATTGCGTGACGATTCGACCCGATAGAACGGCTGGAACACGGCATCCAGTTGTTCCTCCGGGATGCCGGCCCCGCGATCCAGCACAACGATGGAGATTTTCTGATCCTGCGTCGACTCGACTCTGACTTCGCTTGCGCCGGAGAACTTGATGGCGTTGTCGATCAGATTCCCGAGAATCCGCCGCAATGCCTGGGGCCGCGCCATGATCGTGCGGCCTACCTGACCGGTCAATGAGACCGCCTGACCCGCATCGCTGTAATCGTGGATCAGGCTTTCCATAAACGCATCAGGATCGATACGGCGCCGTACCTCGGCGGCACCATGCAGGGTGCGGGCGTAGGCCACGCCCTCACGCACCAGCAGTTCCATCTGCTTGAGGTCATGCTGCATCTTCTCGCGCTCGGCCTCGTCTTCCATCAGGTCGGCGCGTAACCGCATACGAGTGATAGGCGTCTGAAGATCGTGAGAAATGGCCGCGAGAATCTGGATGCGCTCTTTCATGTACATGCCGATGCGTTCCTGCATGGCATTGAACGCCCTGGCGGCCCCCGCGACCTCGGCCGGCCCGTCTTCAGACAGGTGCGTAGCCATGAGATCAGGACCAAGGGTGTCAGCGGCGCGCGCCAACTCTTTCAGCGGGTGCGTGGCGTGCCGGACCGCGACCCAGCAACAGGCCGCCATGAGCGCAAATTGCGCGAATAGCAAGATCGGAAGCCAGCGCGAAAGGGGAAGCTTACCCACCGGCCGTACATCAATGGTCAGCGGTGAGCCATCGCTAAGACGCACATGAACCTGAAGATGTTCACGCACGCCGGGGACCGAATTGACGCTGATGGGGTAGTGCGAGCCGATACTTTGCTCGATGGACGCACTGATGTCTTTCGAGAGTTGTGCGTCAGGTGGGGCGCCATTTTCCCCAGGGCCGAGAATGAAATCGTAGTTGCGACGGGCGAGTCGCGGCAACAGCCCCGGACGCTCGGTTGGCGCGACGCGATCGAGAAAGGCAACCGAACTCGCGACCTCTCGGCCAACATTGCCCACCATCACGTTGGCAGTCGTTTCGTTGCGTTCGACCATCGTCAGCCAGAAGGAGAGGCCCTGGGCGACGATGAGGCCGGTGAAAATGATCAGTGTCAGGCGCTGGAAAAGCGTGAGGGGGTTCTTAAGGAGGCGATCGAGGCTCATTCTGCAACGTCCTGTGTCGTCACCTCGGCCGAGAACACGTAGCCTTCATTGCGCAAGGTCTTGATATACCGCGGCTCGCGCGCCCCATCGCGCAGCCGTTGTCGCAGCCGGCTGACCATCAGGTCGATCGACCGGTCGAACGGCTCGGTCTGCCGCCCCTGAGTCAGGTTGAGCAACTGGTCGCGCGTCAGGACGCGCTGCGGCCGGTCGACGAAGACGCGCAGCAGGCGGTACTCGGCCCCGCTCAGCGCGACCATGGTGCCCTCGCCATCGAGCAGGTGCCGCCCAATCGTATCGAGCCGCCATTCGCCAAAGCACAGGAACTGCGCAGACGCAGACGCAGACGCCTCCAGCGTCGGCGGCATCATCCTGGAACGGCGCAAGATCGCGCGAATGCGGGCGAGCAGCTCGCGCACGGCAAAGGGCTTGACCAGGTAGTCGTCGGCGCCCATCTCGAGTCCGACAATGCGGTCAGTCTCCTCGTTGAGTGCCGTGAGCATCAGAATCGGTATCGAGCGCCACGCGCCCCCTCTGAGATCGCGGCACAGGGCCAGCCCATCCTCTCCAGGCAGCATGAGATCCAGCACGATGATGTCGGGCTGCACGTTAGCGAGCACCGCGCGCATTTCACGGCCACCCGAAGCCAGCGACACCTGGACGCCATTCTTCTGCAAGTAAGTCGCGATCAGCTCGCGGATCTCGCGGTCGTCGTCAACGATCAGAACGTGGTCGCCCTTTTCCATCGAATCCTCCTCGCGCCTCGCGCCTGGCCGCGGCGGTTGACACGACCATAGAAAAGCAACTCAAGGGGCGGGTGAATTCGGCAGCCACCACACCGATTGTCAGGAAGATCACGGCAAATAGATGTTTCATGCGTCCTCCAGCACCGACAGGCTGGCACCGTCGTTGATCGACGATTTTAGAGCATACAGATCGACTCCATCCAGACAGCCGATTTTCACGCGCCAGAGCACTGGACCCTTGCGCGTCTGGTCCTCGAATTTCACGGCCCTGCAGTGGCACGAGCCGGCATAGCTGGTGGTCGTCATGACGCCCTCCCGTTCTTGACGTTCGACGTTATACGGGACATGCGCCGCCGTTTTATGTCGCCATGTATCTGGGCGGCATTGCGATACAAAAATCCTGACGGAGGGAAGGGAGCCGGGACAGGCTGCCTGGCGGGTTTGTATCGTTTTGTATGCGCCCTTTGTGTCTACACAGAGCGATACACAGCGGCGGCATCTGGACACACGCCAAACAATTCACGATCGCAGACTTCGGGCAACCCGTCGCGATCGGCTGCGACGTTTGGCTGGGCGATGGCCCTCTCGCGGTTTTCTGGCTGCGATTCGGACTCCCGGCGCTCCCTTCACGGACACGCTTTCATGTTCAATACTTTGCTTGCTAGCCTGGGTGACACACTCAGGGTCTATGGTCCACGCCTCTTTGCTGCGACGCAGCGTCTGTTTGCGGGTGCGCGACGATGCCTCCGTTCAGTCTCGTGGCTTCCCCTCGTCGGTGGCTCCGCTGCACTGGTCGCTGTGCTGGCGCTCGCCCTCGGAGAAGACAGCCTCGCGCGCGCTCAGCCCGCATCGATGACGTCGGTCTTGCAGAGTTACGTGGGTGGCACTGCATCGCTTCCCGTGGAAGGCGTGTTGCCGCCGCTGAACGGCGAGGACGGGTGGTTGAACTCTGCACCGCTGACGCCTCAGGCACTGCATGGAAAGGTCGTGCTCATCGACTTCTGGACGTACTCGTGCATCAACTGTCTACGTACGCTTCCCTACATCAAGGCCTGGGCACAGAAGTATCAGGATCAGGGGCTCGTGGTGATCGGCGTTCATGCACCGGAATTTGCGTTCGAACGCAATATCGATAACGTCAAGCGCGCGACTCGCGATCTGAAGATCGACTATCCCGTCGCGCTCGACAACCACTTTGCGTTCTGGCGCGCGATGAATAACCAATACTGGCCCGCCTTGTATTTTGTGGACGAACAGGGGCGGATTCGCCATCACCAGTTCGGCGAAGGTGGCTATGCGGAATCCGAGAAGGTCATTCAGCAATTGCTGGCCGAAGCAGGCCACGCAGACGCACAAGGCGTCACGCCCGGAGCCGATGCCGCACACGCGCCAGGTGTAGAGCGAGCGGCCGACGAACACGACGTGGAGTCATCCGAGACCTATATCGGCTATGCACAGGCTGACAATTTCGCATCGCCGGGCGGGGAGGTGCGGGACGCCACGCACAGCTACACGCCCCCTTCGAATCTGTCCGTCAACGACTGGGGACTTGCTGGCGCGTGGGCTGTCGGTCCGGAGTACGCCACAGTGACAGCCTCCGCCGCGAGCATCGCTTACCGGTTTCATGCGCGGGACTTGCACCTCGTTCTCGGGCCGGGCGCCACGGGCAGGCCCGTTCGTTTCCGGGTCACGATCGACGGCGCCGCACCCGGGGACGCACACGGATCCGATACGGACGCACAGGGCAAGGGCGTCGTGAACGAACAGAAGCTGTACCAACTGGTGCGTCAGAGCGGCGCCGTGCACGACCATACCTTCGCGATCCGGTTTCTTGATCCGGGCACCCAGGCGTATGTGTTCACCTTCGGCTGAAGAGCTGGGGTCTCCGCGCCGCCTAAGCGGGTCGCTTGGGTTGAAAATGTCGCCCGATGCCGATTGGCTGGAGTCCCCGGAACTGCTCACGCTGGTGTTCATCGTCGAAGTGCGCCAGCGAAGGCTTGATCAGGTCGCTTCGCGATACGATGCCGACCAGTCGCATTGACTGTGCATCGGCCACCACCGGCAATCGCTCGAGACCATGTACCGCGAGACGCGTGGCAACAAGACGACAGGTCTCTCCGGGTAGGGCGTAGACGAGTGACGTGGGGGCAGGCAGATCGAGCAGCGTGGAGTCGACTCCCGGAACGGGCGTGGTTTCGAGCGAGCTCCGGTCAATCATGCTCACGACGGCGCCATCACGTATCAGCGGATAAGCGCGATGCTGTTGTGTCGCGCCAAAGTACTTGCTCAGCGCATCAGGCACTGTGAGACGTGCCTCAATCGTTTCGACATGACGGCTCATCACTTCGTCCACGAAGTGCCGCTCGAGCGGGTCGACGCTGTACTCGCGATAGATATGGTATCCGCGCCGTGCGATCTTCTCGGTCATGATCGAGCGACGCATCAGCACGGTGGCCAGACCATGCGCGACTAGCGTCGCCGCGAGCAGGGGCAGAAGGGCGTTGCCATCGTGAGTCAGTCCAAAAGCGAACACGATCGCGGTGAGGGGGGCGCCCAGCGTGGCCCCCAGGGTTGCCGCCATGCAGACGAGTGGCCACAGCGCCGGCTCATTGCCCGGCAAAACGTGACTCAGGACCACACCCAGGCCGGCTCCCAGCATGAGCAACGGCGCAAGCACGCCACCCGACGTGCCCGAGCCGAGCGCGATGACCCACATGACGGCCTTGACGGCAAGCAGCGCCGCGGCCGCTTGCAGCAGGATGTGTTGATGCAGCAGGTCACCGATCACGTCGTAGCCCACGCCGAGCGCGCGAGGTTGCAGCCAGCCGCCGATCCCGATGGCGAGGCCACCGAGCGCGGGCCACCACATCCAGTGGACCGGCAGCTTGCCGAACAGGTCCTCGACCTTATAAAGGGC
>JAMFSK010000074.1 GCA_026225235.1 Burkholderiales bacterium | reverse complement strand
GGTCAACGGTCTTGTGAGTACTTCGACCTTACCCTTGGGTACCTCCTTACATAGAATCAATTCATGTGCTGCAAACAAGGGTTTGCAGCAAGAACCTGATCTTTTGGAGGTCATCATGAAAGCACTTATTCGCGCCGTGGCACTCGCTGCCGCACTCATTGTCCCTGCTGCAGCGTTTGCGTACTCGAATGGCGAAGTGACGCATGCGCAGTTGCAGGCCGAGTTGACGCAACTCGAAAAAAGCGGCTACAACCCGCACACGGGGAGCGACCCGCACTATCCGGCAGATATCCAACAAGCCGAAGCGCGTGTGGCCGCAAAGAACGTCCAGTTGACGAGCTACAGTGGTTCAGACAACAGCGCGACGTCGACCCCTGCCGTGAGCAGCACGCAGCCAAAGCACCATCGTTTTAGCTTCCTGCATCGTAACGATCTAGCCAACTCGCAAAACGGGAATGGTTGCACAGGGCCCGCCAGCTTTTGCAACATCTATTTCGGTGGCTAATGGATCGGTGTTCTGCAAATGCGATGCCTCTGCAAAAGCATTTGTCGAGGCGAAGGGGAAACCGTTCGACGTACAGTAGATCGCCGCAGCCTCTATTGGCATCATGCCGGTCTTCCCTTCACTCCATCGCGGTCTGCCTAACCGCAGGCTCCGACTTCTCCACAAGCAGTACAAAAGTCACAACCGTCTTTGCGGATCACAGCATAGGCGCCGCATGTCGAGCACGAGCGTCCGTGCATCGGCAACAAGGTATGCGGGTCGCTTCCGGCGGCGCTCTTCTCGACGAGCGCCGTCAGCATGTCGTCAGCGCTAGTGCCCCCACCGTCATCGTTTGACAGTGACTGCGATTGCGATTGCAACTGAGATTGCGAGGGAGCAGGGGCGACATGCGCGCCGCCGCGCCGAAGCTTTGACAAGACGCGCGACGGCACCTGATTGCCTTCCTCATCGAGGAAGCCCCGTCGAAAGAGAATCTGCTGGATCGCATACGCGAGCGCGGCGACCTCTGAATCGTGCCAACGGGGCACGCGATGACCGTCGAGTCGTTTGACGTCGCCCAACCGCACCTGGCCCCGGTCCCACGAGACCTTGCGAAGATCCTGTAGATTGCGCGCGACAAACCCCCCACGCGCCGCGAGCGAGAGCGATCGCATCGTCGCGGTAATCCATTGCTGCGATTCGTCACGCTGACCGGCTGGTACAAAAAACTCGATAGGCCGCTCGATCGTCACGTCCTCGCCGCCGAGCCGGCCGGTAATTTCAATAAACGAAGCCGAGACGTAGAGTGACTTCTTGCCGAGTTGCGTGAGGTATTCGACTTTCTCGATGATGGCGGGCAATTCGCCGCGAGGGCGGTGTTCGATCGCAATGCGCAGCGGGTCGAGTTCGTTGTCGGGCGTGTCGGCGACATCGGGCGCATCGCTTGGCGTCGCCGCTGGTGTGACAGACAAGACAGCACCGAGCGTGTCATTCGGTCGATAGGTGGCGAGGCCCTTGAGCCCGCGGCGCCATGCATCGAAATAGAGATCCTTGAACGCGTCGAACGGGTAGTCGGCAGGCACATTGACGGTCTTCGAAATCGACGTGTCGATATAGGGCTGTACCACGGCCATCATTTCAAGGTGGTCATGCGCCGACATCTCGAGCGCGTTGACGAAGTAGTCGGGCAACGCCGTCACGTCACCGCCGAGCTCGCGATAGAGGCGGTAAGCGTAGTCTTCGACTGGGAAGGATTGCCGCGTGCCATCGGCCATCCGCTTGGTGCGCTGATAGCTCCATGAGAACGCGGGCTCGATGCCGTTCGATGCGTTGTCCGCAAAGGCGAGGCTGACCGTGCCGGTCGGTGCGATTGACAGCAGGTGGCTGTTGCGAATGCCGTCGCGACGGATTGCATCCTTAATGTCATCCGGCAGACGCGAAGCGAAGGTGCCGTCGGCAAGATAGTCGCGCGCGTTGAAAAGCGGAAACCTGCCGCGTTCGCGCGAAAGTTCGACCGAGGCGCGATAGGCCTCATCGCGCATATGACGCGCGACGCCTTGCGCGAAATCGCGGCCCGCCTCGCTGTCGTATCGCAGGCCGAGCATCACGAGCGTGTCGCCCAGGCCCGTGAAACCGACGCCGATGCGCCGTTTTGCCTGGGCTTCGGTGAGCTGTTCGGGCAAGGGCCAGAGCGTGACGTCGAGCACATCGTCGAGAAAGCGCACCTGTGTGCGCGTGCTCGTGGCAAGCCCATCCCAGTCGAAGCTCGGCGTGCCGCCGTGGCGCTGCGCAAATGCATCGCGCACAAAGCGTGTGAGGTTGAGCGGTCCGAGGTTGCAGCAACCGTAGGCGGGCAGCGGTTGCTCGCCACAAGGATTGGTCGCGCGGATCGTTTCGACCGCACGCAAGTTGTTGTCTTCGTTCATGCGCGACACGAACACGACGCCGGGTTCTGCGACGTCATAGGTCGAGCGCATGATCACGTCCCAGATGTCACGCGCACGCACTTCGCGATAGACCCATTTGCCGTCTTCCCGGCGCTGTAGATCAGCCGATGCGCGCAGTGAAGGCGAAGGTTCGGCGCGATGAACAAGTTGCCAGTCGGTGTCATCGGCGACCGCCTGCATGAACTCGTCGGTGACGGCGACCGAGACATTGAAGTTATTCCAGCGTCCCTTGGTATGTTTGGCCGCAATAAATTCAAGGAGATCCGGATGGTCGCAATCGAGGATGCCCATTTGAGCACCACGACGCGAGCCCGCGCTTTCGACGGTGCGGCATGAGGCATCAAACACGTCGATATAGCTGCAGGGCCCGGACGCCGCCGAGCCGGTCGAATGCACGCGAGCGCCCTTAGGCCGGATTGCCGAAAAGTTATACCCGACACCGCCGCCCCGGCGCATCGTCTCAGCCGCCTGGAGCAGCGCGACGTAGATCCCGGGCAGCCCTTCGTCATCGACGCCCTGGATCGAATCGCCGACCGGTTGCACGAAACAGTTGATCAGTGTGGCCTCAATGCCCGCACCGGCTGCACTCATGATCCGACCCGCGCCGAGCGCGCCGCGCTCGAAGTTGCGCACAAACTCGGCTTCCATTTCCGCGCGCAGCGCTTCGGGTTCTGCCTGCGCAACACCCCGCGCGACTCGGAGGTAAATCTCCTCGAGCGTCGTCTCGTCGCCCTTTGCGTACTTCTCGAGCATGATTTCGAGCGAGAACGGCTGCGGCGCGATGGGTGCGGCGATGTTGGCTGACGGGCGGGGCGGGGTAGTGCGCGCAGGGGCCACGGGCGTGCGGGACGCGACACGAGTCGCCGGCGCAATGGGGTCGTGCTGGATATCTTCTGCCATGACGAATCCTCGGAACGGACGAGCGATATCTAGCTTATACCGCTCGCGCGTTCGAAGGGCGACTCCGTCGTTAGGGGGCTCAGTGCTTGCGTCCCGAGGCGATGGATTCCTCCGGTAACGGCTCCCTTTGGGTTCCGGCTTCCGCGTCGCGGGCGAGAGGCGCAGTGAGGGGTGTGTTGACGGGCGTTTCCGATGTCGCCTCAGTGGACGGATTACTTGCCTGATCCTCTGGCGCGGGTGCATCGGCGGCTCGATCGCCCACGGTCCGTCCATTGAGCACGGACACGCCGCCAGCGGCCTCGCTGTCGATCCGGTCATGCGGCGAGCGAACGTCGGTCGCCGGGGGATTGCCTTGTCCTGTCGCATCACTCCCATGCTGCTCGAGCCGGAAGTGACGCGCGCCGCGCGCACCGTTGAAACCGACATACGACGTCGAGCCCATATCCACCACGTGCCAGCCCGGCCGCAAGGCCAGTCGCACGAGATTGCCCTCGGCGCGACTGTCGATGCCACCAAGGCCTCTGGTCGGCGTCACCACGTGGTCGTCGAGCACCGCGTTCGAGTGCACTTGATGGTCGCGCCGTAAGCCATGGTGACGACGCGCCTGGCGGCTCTTGCCGTCAGTGTCGACCGTGCTGTCGGACGCCTCGGTGCCTTGGGTATCCACCGAGATGATCCGCGAGCGCGCGGTGACGAGCGGGTCGGGGTGGTGCTTTGTCTCGAGTGAGGGATTCACATCGGGAAGCGGATCGGGATCGCGTGCGATTTTGGCGTCGGGCGGATTCTCGGCATTGGGATTTCTTTCAAAATCGCGCTCCATGTGCCCGGCGTCTGCCCGGCCGGTTTCGTGCGCGGGCTCTTTCGAGGGACTCTGGTTGTTGATGGCGCTCTGTTGGCTCTGGGTCGGCTTCTGGCTTGAATCGTTCATCGGGTACCTCCCTGATCGACGGTGTCGAGCAACTGTAAAAAGTGGCGTCGCATGGGCGTGCAAAGCCCCGTGACCGCATCTCTTACATTCACGCAACCGCCGTACCCGGGGCCGGCTCAATTGGGCGTTTGGACCGAGATGAGCGCCCGCATTGGTCGAAATGGTTTTGTCGGGGAACGGGACTTGCTAGGTCGAGGGGCGCTGTGCCCGCCGCGTTGACACCGATGCGACCCCCGATCGATTGAGATCGGAGTCCGAACCCGGAATGCACCATGACCGACGATTTCGAAAATTTTTCACGCGACGAGTCGCGTCATCCCGTCCGTGCCGCTGACACGGAACATGGCAGTTATCGCGATGCCTCTCGCGGTAACGGCGATCACGGCGATGACAAGAAGGACGCCAAAGACGAGGACAAGAAAAAGGGCGGCGACAAGGACGCAGACAAAGACGGAAAAGACGACAAAGAAGGCGACTCCAAGGAGGGCAAGCCAAAAAGCAAGAAGGCCTTGTTCATCCTCGGTGGCGTTGTCCTTCTGATCGCGATCGTCGCCTTTGTCTGGTGGTTCCTGACACGCAATCAGCTCACTACTGACGATGCGTACACCGATGGCAATGCGATCACGATCGCACCGAAGGTCTCGGGTTACGTCGTGGCGCTCAATATCAACGACAACGTCTACGTTCACAAGGGTGACGTGCTGCTGCGCATCGACCCGCGCGACTATCAGGCGCAGCTCGACCAGGCCCAGGCGCAACTCGGCCTCGCGCAGGCCCAGGAACATGCGGCTGAAGTTCAACTCGAAATCGCGCGCGTGCAATACCCGGCGAACTACGCGCAGGCCCAGGCGCAAGTCTCGTCCGCGCAGGCGAATCTGCGTCAGGCACAGGCCGCGTATGACCGCCAGCACGGTGTCGATCAGCGCGCGACCTCACAACAAAACATCGACACGGCCGACGCCCAACAGCAAAGTGCGCGTGCAAGCGTGATTCAGTCGGAAGCCCAGGCGAAGACGGCGAGCCTTGTGCCGCAGCAGATTCGTCAAGCCGAAGCCGCGCTTGAAGAGCGTCACCAGCAAGTCCGTCAGGCCGAGGCGCAACTCGAACAGGCGCAGCTGAACCTGTCGTACTGCGAGGTCACCGCGCCTTCGGATGGCTACGTGACCATGCGCAACGTCTTCTTCGGCAGCTTCCTTCAGGCCGGTACGTCCTTGTTCTCGATTGTGACGCCCGACATCTGGATCACGGCGAATTTCAAGGAATCGCAGCTTGACCGGATGCGAGTCGGCGACAAGGTCGATGTCGAAATCGACGCCTATTCGAAGATCGAACTGCACGGTCACGTCGACAGCATTCAGCAGGGCAGCGGCTCGCGCTTCTCGACCTTCCCGGCCGAAAACGCGACCGGCAACTTTGTGAAAATCGTGCAGCGCGTGCCGGTCAAGATCGTGATTGACAGCGGCATGGATCCGAACCGGCCCTTGCCGCTCGGACTCTCGGTTGATCCCAAGGTCTATCTTCAATGAGCGCCGCTACCGCCAATGGGCAGGCGT
>JAMFSK010000073.1 GCA_026225235.1 Burkholderiales bacterium | reverse complement strand
TCGCTCAACACGCAGATCCCACCCGCGGTCCATGTTGTTGAGATGCCCCGGCAAGCTCGCGAGGTAGCAGCGTGCAATCCAGTCGCCACGCGCTTCGACATAGAGGATCGCGACCGGCTCGCACCCGTTCATCAGGGCTAGTCCGCAGCGTCCGTTGAATTCCATGGCTTCGGCAACCTCACCCGTCGAAGCGATCTTCATCACTAGTTCAGCAAACGACGCACCCGACATCATCGACGTCGACCCCGCATTCGCTTGGGCGATAGTCGTTTGCGTCAACACAGGTTGAGACTGCGGCTCGGGCACGGCGACGACAGCTTGGGCGTCCACCGCCATCAGGCCGATGAACGCCTCCTTGTCCTGGTTCTCGATCGCATCGCGTAGCTGAGCGAGTAGCTGCGCAGGAACTTGGGTCGCGCTTCCGCGCAGATACGTTACTTCGCTTCTTTGTGGTGCCCGGGACTTGTCGTCACGGCGTAGCAACCGAGACTTGTCGTCCCTTTCAGGCGACCGAGGGTGTTTGTCACTTCCTGGCAACCGGGGAAGATTTTTCAAAGCGGGACGACGAGTCGCTTCCAGAGGCGACTTCTCACCCAAATCCCTGCTTTGCTCCCGCGCGTGCAGCCTCACCTTGGCGCGGTGAACGATCTGCCGGCAAGTCTGGGCGGTCTTTGACAGTACCAGGCCAATCTCGGAGTAGCTGCAATCAAAGGCTTCGTGCAACACGAGCGCAGCGCGTTCTTCAGGCGACAGCCGCTCTAGCAACAACGACAACCCGCGCGAAAGCTCCGACGTGCGCAGCATCAGGGTCTCGGCAGACGGAGCGAAATCGTCGACCGATGGCTCCGGCGCGTGCTCGCCGATGTGGCGTTCGAGCTGGAGGTGCCGCAGGCGATCGATCGACAGCCGCGTCACCACGGTCGTGAGCCACGCCACCGGAGTTCGCAAGGTCGAATGGTCCAGCGCGTGCCACTTCAGATAAGCCTCCTGCACCACGTCTTCCGCCTCGGCCCAGCTAGCCAGCATCCGGTAGGCAATAGACAGCAAACGCGTGCGTGCGGCCGCGAACGTGACGTTTGCCTCATCTTCTTCGCGACGGGTGTTAAGTCCTTCCGACATACGTTCTCTCCGTGACCGGTGGATCAACCATAGACGAATGGCGATAGCGGGGTGTGACAGTTTGTGCCGGAATTTTTCTGGTTTCTTTCAGGCTGTCACGTCGTGCGCATCAGATTCGTCATAGAGGCAGAAGACAAGGGCCTGCGAGGGCCCCTTCATCGGCTTACAGATGTTGCGCCAGCGATCTCTTCCGATGGGTTCCATCCCACCCTTTAACACTCCGCTCAACCACGAGACCACCATGCGTTCCAACCACCACACGGATTCACCGACGGGACTCGGCTTGATTCCCACTGTCATCGAACAATCGGGCCGAGGCGAGCGTGCTTACGACATCTATTCGCGTCTGCTGCGCGAGCGGATCATTTTCCTGGTCGGCCCGGTAACGGAGCAGTCCGCCAACGTCATCGTCGCGCAGTTGCTGTTCCTCGAATCCGAGAATCCGGAAAAGGACATCTCGCTCTATATCAACTCTCCCGGAGGGTCGGTCTACGACGGGCTGGCGATCTACGACACGATGCAATTCATCAAGCCCGAAGTCTCGACGCTGTGTACCGGTTTCGCGGCCAGCATGGGCAGCTTCCTACTGGCCGCCGGACAAAAGGGCAAGCGCTTCGCGCTGCCCAACGCGCGGATCATGATTCACCAGCCGTCGGGCGGCTCCCAAGGTCCGGCCGCCGACATCGAGATTCAGGCGCGCGAGATCATGTACCTGCGCGAACGGCTCAACACGATGTACGCAGAACGTTGCGGAAAAACGATCGAAGATATCGCGCGCGACAGCGACCGCGACAACTTCATGTCGGCCGACGACGCGAAAGAATACGGGCTAATCGATTCCGTACTGACCGTGCGCGCCTGAAGCTTTCGGGCGCACCCCGCTACAATGCCGCTTTGCATACTGTGCGGGCGACCCCGCCGCGACGCGTTCGCGGAAGGCTCGCCGGCCTCTTTCTTTTGCGATGGCGGATACCGGATGAGCGTCGAGATCTATGTGAGCACCGATGTCGAAGCGGATGGCCCGATCCCGGGCCCGCATTCGATGCTGAGCTTTGCCTCGGCGGCCTATACCGCCGACAAGCAATTGATCGGCACATTCAGCGCGAACCTCGAGACGCTGCCGGGCGCGAGCGCGCACCCGATCCAGGAAGCTTGGTGGAAGACGCAGCCCGATGCCTGGGTGGCCTGCCGGCAGGATCTGCAGACGCCGGAAACAGCGCTGCCGGCCTATGTCGAGTGGGTCGAGAAGCTGCCGGGCAAGCCGGTGTTCGTCGCCTACCCCGCGGGTTTCGACTTCACGTATATGTTCTGGTACATGATGCGATTCGCATTGCGCTGCCCGTTCTCGTGGTCGGCGCTCGATATCAAGACGCTCGCGTTTGCGATGACGGGCTTGCCTTATCGCAAGAGCATCAAGCCGCGTCTGCCCGCGAGCTGGTTCGATCCGCACCCGCATACGCATGTGGCACTGGACGATGCGATTGAACAGGGGGCCCTGTTCTGCAATATGCTCGCCGAGTTGCGCAAGCGCGAGGCGCGCTATGCGGAATTGGAAGCGCGGGCATCGGGACCCTCTTCAGTGCCCAGAGTGACGGACAACAAAGACAAGTAGGCTAGCCCCGACCTCGCTTCAGACCTGCTCGGGGAACACCTGTGTTTTCGCGGCCGCACGTTCGAGCGCGCGCTCGATGGCCGTATCGACGACTTCAAGATAAGCCGTTTCGCTAAAACGCCGACGCGCAACCTCACGGCCGCGTTGAGCAAATTCGCGTGCGCTCTCCGGATCGCGGCGCAGCAAGGCCAGCGCGCGGCTCAAGGCGGGGGCGTCGCCTGGCGGCGTGAGCAGTCCGGTCACGTGATCCTCGATGATCTCCGTCACGCCGCCAGCGCGCGCAGCGATCACGGGCTTGCCTGCGAGCATGCCTTCCACGACGACGCGTCCGAACGGCTCCGGGGCGACCGAGGTATGCACGATCACGTCCATCGCGGCCATCCATGCGGGTATATCGTCCTGAAATCCGACGAAATGCACCCGCGGCTGCAGGCCATGGCGTGCGACGACGTCGCGCAGTCGGGCCGCATAGTCGTCTTCGCCGAAGAGTGCGGCGCCAACGAACACAACGTGTATTTCCGGCAGGCGTGCCGGCCGCTCAGTCGAGCGGTTGCCGCGGTCCCCTGCGCCACCGAATGCGCGCCGTTCAAGCGCGCCATGTTCACCGAGCAACAGTTGCGAGACCGCTTCGAGCAATACGTGCTGTCCCTTCCAGTGCGCAAGCCGGCTGAACAAGCCAATGCACCATGCATCCGTCGGCACGCCAATCGCCGCACGCAAGGCACGACGCTGGGTATTGACGGTCAGGTCGAAAGGGGTCGGGTCGATGCCGTTGTAAGCAAGCTCAAGCGGGGCGTCAGGCCGGCCCGTCAACGTCCGCAGCGAGTCAGCGACCGCTTCGGAGTTGACGATCGTCACATCGGAAAACGGCGCGAGCGTGCGCACAATGCGCAACTGAAGACGGCCAAAATGGTCGCGACTCAGGATGTCGTGAAGAAACCAGACCACCGGCTTGCGCACGAAAATCCGCGCCAGCGTCCCGAGCACGAACGCTTTTTGCGTGTTCAGATAGATCAGGTCGTAATCGCGCGCGAGTTCGGCGAGCGCACGGACTTGACGGAACACGGGCCAACCGGCGCGCAGGATGCCCATCAAGGCGCCCGTCTTGCGCACCCCTGACACACGCGCATCGGCAAGCAAGTGAACTTTGACGCCGGCGGCTTCGAGCCGCGTCCGGAAGGGTCCGTCCTGAAGCAGCACGACGGCGCTGCGCTCGCGGTAGTGGACGGCGACCGGCAGCAGCGCGAGTTCACCCCCACCGAGTTCACCACTCTGGTCGACAAACAGGATTCGTGCGTGTGCCGTCGCGGTTGCCATGGTCCCGCTCCCTATCGTCTCGAGGACTCAAATGAATGATCGGCGCGCTGGCTTGCACGAGCGGCCAGCGACGCGCGATAGATGTCGAGATATGCGCGGTGCATGCGCTCGACGCTCAGCCGTTCAAGGCCGGTGCGTGCGCGCACGCGCCAGGTGTCGCGCTGTGCCGTGTCGCTGAGCAGCGCGGCGAATGCTTCGGCCAGTGCGGCCGGGTCGTCGGCGGCCACCAGCAAGCCGGCGCTGCCTTCGTCGAGCGCGGCGGCCGCGGCGCTCGAATGGGCGGCGACGATCGCACAGCCCGCTTCGCGCGCCTCGTTGATCGCTACCGGCCAGCCGTCGTTCGCGGCGACGAGCGCAAACACGTCGGCCTGCGCAAGATAACCGCGCGGGTCGGGCACAAAACCTTCGAGATGGACGTTCGCGCTGATATTCAACGAAGCCAGATGTTCTTCAAATCGCACCCGGTCGACGCCCTCTCCGATCACATAAAGATGCGCGTCGGGATGGCGCGCAAGCGTTAGCGCGAACGCGCGCGCTAAATCGAAGATCCCTTTGCGCTCCGCCAGCCCAGTCACGGTCACGACATTGGGATGTCGCAACTCGACCGGCGTGGGCGCCGCGCCAAAGCGTCGCGAGCCGACTGTCCCGCTCGCCACCACGCGGACCCGATTGGCCGGAATGCCGCGACGGATCAGCGGCTCGGCGACGGCCTGATGCATCGCCACCACCGTGTCGCCCGCCCCCATCGCGCGCGATGACTTCTGGTACTCATCCTGAACCGTCACGATCAGCGCGTAATCGCCACCCATCGCGGCGAGCCGCGCGAGCACGGCGCCCGTGAGCATATGGGCATGAACGATTTCGGGCCGCTCGCGGGTAATCAAAAGCCGAAAGCGCGAGAGCATCGCCGGCAAGGCAAACACGTTCTTGCGCTGGACCAGCCGGATATGGGCGATGCGGTGAGACGCGAGCAAGGCCTCGAAACTTCCACCGCTCGATGCGACGCTCACCGCGTGACCTTCGTCAGCCTGCGCACAGGCCAGATCGATCATGGCATTCACGGCGCCCGAGCCGATCGCGTCGGTGTGGTTCGCGAGATGCAGGATTTTCATTTGGCCGACCCCGCCCATTTGAGCAGCGACGGGGCAAAGCGCCCGAGGACCATGTGCACCAGGGTGCGCAGGCCGGGTGAAGACAGCCACGACCAGACGGCGCTGGCCAGCGTCAGCACGGCGCCGAGCGCCAATGCACTCGCCACGCCAATGCGGTCGGCGAACATTTCCGCGAGCACCACGGAGACGAGCAGGAAGCCGAGATGGACCGCCGTTTCGAGCAGCATGGTCTGCGCGCGGATCTTCGCCAGCCACGACAGTACGAGATATTCGATCGCGGAACGCAGCACGACGACGACCGCCGCGCCGAGAATGCCGAACCAGTGAATGCCGACCCACAAGGCGAGCGCAACCAGCGGCAGGGTGATGAGCGAGACGCGTGTCGACGAGGCCGGATGGCCTTGTGCCTGGATCAGGATGCGGGCCAGCGCGGACTGTCCGACAAACCAGACACCCACGACGAGGATGCGTCCCAGAGATAACGATGCGGCTGCGAGGGAACTGCCAACCCAGACCTGAAGAAACGGCCCGAGGATAAACATCCCCGCCACACACAATGGCGTGAGCACGCCGTTCATGAAGGCGAGACTGTCGCGGGCGACTTTGTCGGCGCCTTCGCGCTCAAGTGCCGAGAAGCGCGGGAAAAGGGTCCGGTGCAAGGCCAGCTGCAGCAGTTGCAGCTTGGTCACGAGATTCTGGGGGACGGTGTAGTAGGTGACGAACCGCGCGCCGAGCATCGCGCCGAGCATGGTGCGATCGAGGGAATCGGCAATCCCGGTCGCAGCACCCCCGACCATGACCCAGCCGCCATAACCCAGCAGGCTTTTAACGAGCACGCGCTCAGGTCCGAGCACGCGGCGCACATCGAGAATCCGTACCACCGCGAAGCCAAGCATCAGGCCGGCGATCAGCCGAGCAATCACCGCCGTGCCGATCACGGTCGGCAGATCGGCGCCGAAGAGCCAGGCCGCACCGATCGGCAGCAACTGGAACATGAAGGTGCCAATCGTCTGGTTGGTATTGAAAACGCCGAACCGTTCAGCGCCATTGATCGCGCCTGCGCACACCCACGACAGGTTGGCGATCGGCACGGCGAGCGCGAGCCAGGGCATCGAGCGCATCACTTCATGCTTGAGCGGACTGTCGACGTAACCGAGATGCGTATAAATCGCCGCTCCGGCCAGCACCAGCAGGCCGCCTGCAATACCGGTCAGAAGATTGAGCCAGAGGGCGCTCCAGAACAGCCGGCCGCGCAAGGCGTCGTCGCCGCTCGCGCAGGCTTTTGAAATCTGGTTCTCAGTGGCGATGCTCATGCCGAAGTCGAGCACGCCGAAATAGCCGATCAGGGTCCAGACAAGCGCGACAAAGCCGTACCGGTCGACACCCAGCAAGTGGATGTAGGTCGGTACGGTCACAAGCGAGATGAACGTCGGCAGGACCAGTCCTGCGAAATTAATCGCGACGTTCTTCAATATCGCCTTTTCCATGCAGTCGCGTGCCTCGTGAGCTAGGGCGATTCAGTGTGGGGGGCCGCCGGGTGTCCAGCGGTACAGGATGACCTTGCCCATCGAGTCTTCCTCGACAAACACCAGGTATTCGCCATTGGCGCGGCGATAGACGGTCATGCCCATCGGAACGTCGATCAAGCCGCTGAGACCGGCAACCTCGGGGCCGGGCCGCATTGCGCCGACCTGGCTCCCATTGCCTGCATCGTAGACCCTAACCTGGGCAGTTGCCCGTTCGACAACGAACAGATAGTCGCCTTCTTGTGCAATTCCTTCGACGGGTTCGACCTTCGCCCCCCAACTGGCCATCGAAATCTGAAAACGCAGGGTCCGTTTGGTGCTCCAGTGGTCGTAACGCGCGATGACTTTGCCCGATTCGTTCCAGTCGAGGCGGTCCCACGGGGCGTCGGCCGTCGAACCGCTCAGAAACATCGTGTCGGTTTCGGGCACGTAGACGATGCGCTGGATCCGGTTGAACGGCGCGGGCATTGCGAAATTCTCGGCATGCGCATAGTCATAGTGCGGATTGCCGGCGTGATCGAGCCCCTGAAGGTGATAGCGGCGCAGGCCGCGATCGACAAAGCCTTCCCAGACATCGCCATGGAGATCGACGTACCAGCAGGTCGCGTCGTCAGCGGGCACGCCCGTGCCCTGCACTTCGTCGTGTTCGACCCGGCCGTCGCCGTTGGCGTCGCGCCACATCCATTCGCCGCGGCTCGGTCGCTCGGGCGGCCAGTCGATTGTGCGTGCGCCGATCAAGCCAGACGGGATCGCGATTTCACCGTCATGTGCGGGGTCGAAACGGTAGACCTTGATCGTCTCCGAATACATGTCGGTATAGAAGATAAAGAGCTTGCCGTCGATGCGGCGCACCATCGGCAGACCCCGTTCGCTGCGGTTGGCGTGGTAAAGCGGATCGTCCGGATACCGAAAGCGGTTCGCCGTGAAGCCCGTGGCGCGCCACTCGCTGCCGGGCGCAGTTTTATTCATGTCGAGCGTGAAATGCCAGGTGCCGGTGTAGACCTGCAGTGTGTTGCCGTCTGGCGAGACACTGCCGCGATCGACATCGGCGCCGTCGACGAACAGCAACCCTTCAAGACGAAACAGCCGATGCCCATCGGGCGCATACGCTTCGAGTACCGCGCCGTCGCCCACGCCGCCGTTGTCTTTGCCGATGGTGCGTGGCCCCCGGCCGTTGGTCGACACATAGGTATTGCCCTGCGCATCGGCGGCGACGCTGGTCAGCCCGCTAAAGCGCGCTGGGCCCGGCGTACCCGCGATGCCTGAAAGGATCCCGCCCTCTTCCCCGAGTGCGCCGTCGGCATGCCAACTTCCATTGCCGGCCGAAAAAATCAGCACTTGTTGATGCGCTCCGTTGTCGGCAACCAACATACGGCCGTGCATATCGAACGCGAGCGAGACGGGAATCGCACCGGACGGCAGCGGCACGGTGTCGTGCAACTCGGCGCCCTTGGCGGAGAAATGCGCGAGATGTGGCGCGGCGCTCTGGAATTTGACGATCGCCCAGAGAGTGCCGTCCGGTGCCAGCGCGAGTGCGCCCGGGCCTTCGACGGCCCAGCTCGCACCCGGCTGCATGGTCAGCGCGTCATAGCTGCGAATCTGGTTGCTGTATTGATCGGCGACATAAAGGGTGTGCGCGTTGACCGCGAGCCCGCGAATCGCGGCATCGGCCTTGTCATCCACATCGTCGACGAGCAGAAAACTTCGCTGCGTGGTGTTCGTGAGATTGCCGCGTCCTCCCGGAAACGATGCACCCGCGGTAATGTCGCCGCGACGCCGGCGCGTCACGCCGAACCACTGATGTCCCTTCTCCGGATAGTCTCCATTGCCTACGAGACCCCCGCCTTCATTGCCGATCGACATGGCCGCGTACACATAGTCGTCGTTGGCGGCGATCGCATCGCCCCCGGTATTGCCCCAGCCATGCGTCTGATTTCCAGTGACCAGTTGGCCGCTGTGCCAGGCACCGATCTCGCCACCCGCTTCATCCCACGGTGTATTGGTCAGTAATGTGCCGTCGGAAGTGGCGGCTATGGCTTCGACATCGATCGGCACCCATTGATGATGGCCGGCGGCATTGACCGCGCCTCCATACGTGTTGCCGATCCACGTGGTCCGGTAGTTGAGCATGCTCGCCCCGTCGGCCGTGAGCACCGAGAATGCGGCGGCCGCAGCCAGCATCGAGCGGATGCAGGGCCAGACGCGTTGGCATCGAGCAGGGGTGTCGAGCAGGGGAAACCTCATGAAATGACGGACTCTTGCAGCGTGAAGCGATTATCGAAGGGCAGCGCCCGACCATCTGTGCGCCTGCGTACCGAGTCTTCCCGCGTGAACGACTAGCATCGGATCAGATTCAGGAAAGCCCGTCGGCATGTACGTGGGGCAGTAGGTGAGCAACGCGGGATTCAAGAGCGTGCTCACTTCATGGCGACAACATTTGACCTGAACTTTTTCCCGCTGGAACGCAGGTGTTGCGCTTACGCCGCACCGATGGAGTCGCCCTTGAAAGTTGCAATCGTTCACGACTGGCTGGTCACGTATGCGGGCGCCGAACGTGTGCTCGAGCAGATCCTCGCCTGCTATCCCGATGCGGACCTGTTCAGCGTCGTCGACTTTCTCGACGACCGGCGTTTCGTGCGCGGCAAGAAAGCCCGCACGACCTTTATCCAGCATCTGCCGTTTGCCAAGACGCGCTATCGCGGCTATTTGCCGCTGATGCCGCTTGCCATCGAGCAGCTCGACCTGTCCAGCTACGACCTCGTGATCTCGAGCTCGCATGCGGTGGCCAAGGGCGTGCTCACGGGCCCCGATCAGATTCATATCAGCTACGTGCACTCGCCAATTCGCTACGCATGGGATCTGCAGCATCAATATCTGCGCGAAGCGAAGCTCATGCATGGCCCGCGCGCATGGATCGCCCGCGCGATTCTCCACTACATGCGCAATTGGGATGCACGCACCGGCAACGGTGTCGATCACTTTATCTGCAACTCGCATTTCATCGCGCGCCGCATCAGCAAGATCTACCGTCGCACGGCGACGGTGATTCCGCCGTCTGTCGATTTCGAAGGCTTCACGCTGCGCAACGACAAGGAATCGTTCTATCTGACCGCCTCGCGCATGGTGCCGTACAAGCGGATGGACCTGCTCGTTCAGGCCTTCGCGAAGATGCCCGACAAACAGCTGATCGTGATCGGCGACGGCCCGGAAATGGCGCGCATTCGCGCCATCGCGACACCCAATGTGAAGCTGCTCGGCTACCAGCCCTTCGAAGTGCTGCGTGACCATATGCAACGCGCTTGCGCGTTCCTGTTTGCCGCGAAAGAAGACTTCGGCATTGCGCCGCTCGAAGCGCAGGCCTGCGGAACACCGGTGATTGCCTTCGGTATGGGTGGCGCGCTCGAGACGGTACGCAGCGGTTCGGTGCGCCCGACGGGCCTGTTCTTCGAAGAACAAACCGTCGAGTCAGTCATCGACGCCGTGCATCGCTTCGAAGTCGCCCAGTCCGGCGACACGCCGCGCTTCCTGCCGGCCGACTGCCGTGCGCAAGCTGAACGGTATGCACCCAGCGCATTTCGTGCAGCGTTCAAGGCCTTTGTCGGCGAAAAAATCGCAAGCCGCAAGATGCAGATCGAACGTGAAGAGTTCGGCATGCCCGAACCCGTCATGGCGATCGACTCGATGCAGACCCCCGATCACGGCGGTCTGGAGAGTGTTCAGCCGACGCGCCGTACGGCAAGTTTTCCGGTCTGATTGCGCGGCGCCGAGTTTCTGGCGCCACGCGCAGCAGCAGATAGCCAGCCCCAAAAAAGAACCCGTGTGCCGCTTTCGCGGCCCACGGGTTTTGTCCTTCTGTGCTCCGGTTATCGCGTACGGCTAGCCATATCGCGGCGCATCAGGGTGTCGTCGCTTTTCTTCCGGTCGAGACCGGTACCCGGATGGCTTTCGCCGAACACACGCACGGCCTCGTGATAGACCTTGGCAGTGCGTGCCGCTTTCACCGGCACGTCGAAACCATTGCGCGCATATGCATGACAGGCATCGGCTGACGGCAGGCGCAGATGTCCGCGCAAGGCGTCGACGATGCCGGCCGCGAGCGCATTGGCGCCGAAGTTCGGCAGCACGAGGTCGGGCGAGAGGCCGGCAACGGCCTCGGGCAAACCGCCGACCGGCGTCACGAGCACCGGCGTGCCGGTCGCGAGGGACTCGATGGTCGTCAGGCCAAACCCTTCGAGGGCGACCGTCGGCACGATCGACAGATCGGCCGCACGATACACGAGCGGCAGCTTGTCGTCCTCCACCCGGCCGAGCAATCGCACATGATCGCCGAGCCCTTGTTCGTCGATGCGCTTGCGCAGCGCAGCGGTCAACGCGCCGCCGCCGACAATCACGAGCAAGGCGTCGGGCACGGTGTGACGTACCTGGCGGAAGCTGTCGATCAGATCCTCGATCCCCATGCGGCGTGCGAGACGCCGCACCGTCACGACGATCGGGCGATCCGACGGCAGGCCGAGCGCGGCGCGCGCGGCTTCAGGCGTCGTGTTGATCGTGAAGCGCGAGACATCGACACAGCCTGGAATCACGCGAATCACATCGTCTGGAATCCGAAACCGCGCTTGCAGGACATCGCGGAACGCCGTCGACAGCACGATGATCCGGGTCGAGCGCCGATACACCGCACCCTCGACCATGGCCTTGACGAGCGCACTGAATTTCGAGCTCGCACCGCCCCGCTCGACTTCCGTTTCGGCCGACCACGGCCCCTGGAAATGCGACACGAGAGGCCGACCCCGATACAGATCGAGCCCCGGTGCACCGTAGAGCGCGAAGTGCGAGACGATCAGGTCGGGATCGGTCTCGGCGAGCGAACGCCGGACTTCGCGACGCACACTGCGCAAGCGGTGCAGCAACGGTGAATCGGGCGGAGCGAATGCCCGCACGACGCCGTTCGAAGCGGCTTCGACCTGGGCGCTACCCGCCACGAGCCCGCGCACATCGACCCCGGCTGCCGGCAGCGCATCGATCAGGTTCTGGTAGATCCGGTCAAGACCGCCCGGGCGCTCGGGGAACCAGTGCAAACCCAGTTGCAATGCGGAGATACGTCGCTCGTTATTCATATAGACCCCGTATTTCGTTGCGTCGTCTCGGCATTGCCCGGCGACGTCTGATAGTTGGGCGCGGCGGCGAGGCGTCGGTAAAGCGCCAGGTAGCGTTCGCCCATTGAATCCCACCCTAGCGTCAGCGCAATGCGCCGCGCCGCCTGCCCCATTTCGCGGGTGCGTTCGGGTTGCGCGGCGAGTTCAGCGATCGCGGCAACCAGGCCATCGACATCATTCGGATCATCGAGCACCACCCCGCATGCCGGATCGATCACTTCGGCGCCCCCCGCGGAGGTCGCGGTCACCACCGGCAAGCCCGATGACAGGGCCTCAAGCAGGACGAGACTCATCGCTTCATAGCGCGACGGAAACACAAACGCGTTGACCGAGCGCATCACGGCCGGCATCGTCCTGATCATGCCGAGAAAGTGGACCCGCGAGACAAGACCGCGCGCGGCAACCGTCGCAGCATACGGGTTCTCGCCCGAGATATCGGCTGCGACGGCAACGTGGATATGCGCGGGTAGACGTTCAAGCGCATCGAGGACCGTGTCGAGGTTCTTGCGGCTCACGCGTAGATCGCCCGCGAACAGCAGCATGAACACATCGGCAGGCAGATTGAAGCGTGCGCGCTCCGCGTCTCCCGGACAGAATTCGGTGTTGTCGACGCCGTTGTGGATCACTTGCATCGCATTCACGTCGAGCCCGTGTGCGGCCACCTCGGTCGCCACCTTGTGCGAGACTGGCACGATCACACGCGTGCGCTTGAACGCCCAGCGCTCGAGGCGTGCATTGAGCCGGTTGAACATCACCTGGTAGGCCTGGCTTGCCGAGCCGAAAAACTTGAACGGGTAAAATCCACTGCGCAGAAAACCCTGATGGACAAAGTGGACCGAGTTCACATCGCCGCGCGCCCACGCGATAAAGCCGTTCAGGTGGACGATGTCGAACTCGCTGCGATGGCGCGACAGCCAGAGACCCGCGCGCACGGCGAAGCTCTGGTACTGGAGCAGCCGTGTCGGCAAACGGCCCACCGGAATCTCGATCCAGCGCACGCGCGAGTCATTGAGCAGTGCGGGTTCGACACGCGAGGCGACGAGGGTGATTTCGAAGCCCGCTGCGAGCGCCGCCCGGACGATCTCGAGGTTGACGCGCCCCTGTCCGTCACCGCGCGCAACGGTATGCGTGACGATCGCAATTTTCATGTGGGCTCCACCTGTGCGGCCAGTCCGTGCCGGATCGCGCGTCGGCCGATCACCGGCAACATCACGCTGATGTAGAAGAACATGCCGGCCGAACCGGTCAGCATATTGGCGGAAAGCAACATGGCAAGCAGGCCGATGCCGATGCCCACCCCCGACGCGGCCACCCGATCCTTGCGAATCCGGATCGCACACACGAAGGCGCGCGCAAGGAGCCATAGCACCCCGCTCACGAACAACAACGTACCCGGCCAACCGAGCACAAACGGAATTTCCATCAGGCCGCTGTCGAACACACCATACGCGCCGGCACCCGCACCCGAATCGAGTTTGGTCGCAGCCCCTGTCGAGCCAAGACCCTGACCCGCGATGTCGGTCAGCGCGGTGTCGAGGAAGTTGGCGTAGAAGGCACTGCGGTCCGCGAAACTGTTGTCGTGGCTCAAGTCGCCGATCGACGAGAAACGCTTCATCACCGGATCGGCAATCTTGTCGATCGTCAGCAGGGGCAACGTCAGCACGGCAAGCGCCACCGCGCTGCCGATCAACCGCATGCGCAGACGCAGGCTCAGCCCATAGAGCGGGAACATCAGGCCGATCACGAGACCGCCCCAGGCAGTGCGAACCGAGGTCAGCAACAAACTGAAGAGCACCGCGCAGGCTGCGATCGAGCGAACCTTGCCGCTGCCGGCCATCAGGTAAAGCAGGCAGACCATCGCGGCGATCGCATACGGTCCGCTCGAATTCATCGTGCTCGCCACGCGGATCCCGAACGGGACAGGGTCGCCCTCGGAGAGCATCTTCGAGCCTTCGAGCCAGAACGCATCCCAAGGCGGCATGACGACAAATTCGATCACGCCGTAGACGCCCATCAACAAGGCGCCGTACTTGAAGGTCAGCATCAGCACACGGCGGAATTCGCCGTAGAGGCGCCAATGAATCAGCAAGTGAAAACCCACCAACGGCGGCAGTGCCCAGAGCGTCATCGCGAACACCGCGGGCAACGGACCCGCACGCACGACCCCCACCAGGAAACCATAGAGCACGCCCGAGACCGCGAGCATCAGCGGCATCGCGCGACGTTGCGCAAGAACGCGGTGATAGCGCAGCGCACCGATCCCACTTAGCGCCGTCACGATCAACGGCGCGACCATGATCGGGCTCGTCTGGTTGAACGCACCGTTGTAGTAGTCGGCAAAGCGGCGCACCGCCGGCGTCAGGAATACAAGCCAGCAAACGAACGACAGCCAGTGCACGGGGTGGCGGCGATAAAGCACCACACCGGCAAGCGCGCAGGCGACCGGATAGAACAGCTGCAGCACGCGCCCTTGGTGCGCGATGATCAACAGCAGCGTGAGCCCGAACACCGCCGCACCCGGCATAGCCGGACTCGCCATAGCGGCACGCCAGCCACGCCGTACGACAACTTCGTCGACGGGCATGACGGCCGATTGCGGCGGCGGCTGGAGCAAGGCGCCCTGGTAGGGGCGTCCTGAAGCGCCGCGCGCGCTCATGGACGGAGTCGGACTGCGTGAGGCGTTCGCCGCGCGGGCGGCGGCGCCTCGTGCAGGACGCTCGGTGCTGTTGCCAAAGCGGTCTTGAGGGTCGTCGTCCTGCCCGGACGCTTGCCGCGACTCATCGCCTCGTTCGAGTGCAAACGCAGCCGAGCCGGCGTAACGCGCACGGGCCGGGTCGTTTGCACGCATCAGCTCGGCCCCGCACCGTACTGGTAGGCATAGGCGTATTCATAACCATGCTGGCCACGATTGCCCGGCACGGCGTTGAACACGCCACCGAGCACACGCGCACCGGCGCGGTCGAGCCGCTTGAGGGACTCGGCAATCTCGCGCTCGGTATGGGCGCCCGAGCGCAGCACCATGACCGTGGTACCAGCGACGTGCGCGATCAGCGACGCATCGGTCACGGCGAGCACAGGCGGCGTATCGATCAGGATGATGTCGTAGTCGGTCTCGAGTTCTTCGAGGCACTGCCGCAGGCGCGGCGTCATCAACAGCTCTGACGGGTTAGGCGGATGCGCGCCGCTGCCGATGAAATGCAGGTTGTGCATGCCGGTTGTCACGAGCGCGTCGCGCGGATCGATCTGGCCACACAGAAGTTCAGACAGGCCCTGCCCGCCACGACGGCCAAAGTAGTCGCCGAGGTGGCCGCGACGCAGGTCGGCGTCGATCAGCAGGACGCGCTTGCCCGCTTCGGCCATCAGCACGGCAAGGTTCACTGTGAGGAAGCTCTTGCCAACGGAAGGTGACGGCCCGGTCAGCGCGACAACGCGATTCGGTGCGTCGGCGATGCCGAATTGCAGCGCCGTGCGGAAGTTGCGCAGCGCCTCGACGGTCATGTCATGCGGGAACTGGCGCGCGAGCAGGGGCAGGCCCACGCCATCACGCGTCCTCTCGTCGGCGGAGCGCACCACCACGCCGCGCCCGTTCGACGGCGGCGTGCCATTGGCCAGCATCGGCCGCGGCGGATTGCGCGCGAGCGCGCTTGCGCCATCGAAACGCGCTTGTTCGGCGCTGTACGAGATCGAGCCAAAGATCGGCAGATGCAGACTGCGTTCAACCTGGTCGGGGTCATCGACACCGCTGAAGAAGGTCTGACGGACAAAGGCGAACACACAGCCGAGGATCAGACCGAAGATCGTCGCGCCGCTGATGATCATCGCGCGATTCGGCTTGATCGGTACCGACGGACGCATGGCCTGGTCGACCACATGGACGTTGCCGATGGTGCCGGCGCGGTTGACCGAGAGTTCCTGCGTCTTGTTGACGAGCTGCACATAGACTTCTTCAGCGACCTTCGCATTGCGTTCCAGCGCGACCGCGGCTTGCTGGTCGGCCGGCATGCCGTTGAAGCGTTCATCGAGGTGCGCTTTCTCGGCACCGAGCTGGGCGAGCTGCGCGTCGATCGACTGGACGACGTCGGAATTTTCGGTGAAGCGCTGAAGCATCTGCGTGCGTTGCAGGCGCAACTGCGCCATTTGCTGTTCGTACTGGATGCCGCCCGTCAGGTAGGTTTGCGATTCGGTGGTCGGCGCCATGGAGCCGGCTTTCGCGCGGTACTGCGCGAGCGCGTCTTCGGCCTTTTCGAGGTCCGTCTTGAATTTCGGGAGTTCGCCGTTGAGGAAGGTCAGCATGCGGCTTGACTCTTCCTGCTTGCGGGCCAGATGCTCGGCCATGAACGAGGCGGTCACCGAGTTCAGCACATCGGTGATCTGTTGCGGATCGGCGCCGTCGAGCGAGATCTGCAGGACGCCGGTGTCTTTTCCGAGTTCCAGCACACGCAGGCTGGATGCGAGGCGACTCACAGCCTCGAGTTCATTCTGCTTGACGACCGTGAAATGCGTGCCCGGCCGCGCGACCAGTTGAGTGACCTGGATCGATACGCCATTGCCATGTTCGAGCTGGCCAACGGTGCCATCGAGCAGAACCTGTCCATCGGGTTCGGCGAGTTCGTAGCGGTTGCCGGGTAGCGTCTTGAGTTCAAGCAGCGCGCCTTCGAGCGACTGAGGCACGTCGATCGAATCGACATGGATCTGCTCCCCGCCCCACGCGTACTGGCTCAGCCCAAGCCAGGCGCGCGACAGTCCGGCGCCGTGGTGAAGCTTCATGGCGACCTTGCCGAGTACCGGCGCGACATTCGGATAGGCCGCGAAATCGAGATCGAACTGATCGACCACCTGCCCCAGCACCGAGCGGCTCTTGAGCAACTCGATCTGCGCGTCGGTCGTGAGCGGCTGCGCGGGCTGCGGCTGACCCTGGACATTGGTCAGGCCCACCATGTTCTGCGCGGCCGGCTCGACCTGCAGCAGCGCATCGGCCGAGTAGATCTTGGTCTGCAGATACGCATAGACGCTCGCCAGCAGGGCGATCACGAGTGCGATGCCGAGAATCCACCAGACCTGACGTCGCAGGATCGCGACGAGATCGCCGAGTACAAACTCGTCGTCTTCTTCGCCTGCGTTCGAAAACTGCGCGTACTGCGGCGGCATCTGGGGGGGCGCGCTCGTGGGCGGCGCGGGTAAGAGATAAGGCCTGTTCACTTTCATCACCTCTGTTTCATCTACCGCATCGGCTTGCGTGGCCCGCGCGCGTCATCGCGCGCTGGTCGCCTGCATTGAAAAGCCCGGTCAATCAACCTGCTTCTTCAGCCGCTCGGTCAAGCCGCTTGAGGGGTGGCCAATGGCCACCCGCTGGTCTGTCGGTCTGTCGTTCGCCTGCTAACTCGTCGACGGCTTAATAGCCCGAGTTCGGCGACACCAGTGCCTTGGTATAGAACAACGAAGACAGCGCCGGTGTGATCTGCGCGAGCACCCGGTTGAACCGTACCGCACTTGAGGTGCCGACATACACCACATCGAGCGGTTGGAGCGCGAATTGGGTTTGAAGCAACAGTGCGTCGACCTGCGTCATGTCGAGACGGTAGACGGTCGGCTTCTGCGGATTATCGGCTGCGCCGCGAATCACGTAGATCTGGCGCGGATCGGCGGAGAGCGCGTCGATGCTGTTGACGCTCGCGAGTGCGTCGGCGAGCGTCAGGCCGGCGCGGTTGATCTGCACCGTCTGCGGCTTGACGACTTCGCCGAGCACGAAGATCCGCGCATCGCTGCGGTCCGGCACGTTGACGACATCGCCCGCTTTGAGCAGCACGTTCTCTTTCATGCGGCCGTGTTCGAGGATCGACTGTGCGTCGATCGTCATGGTCTGGCCGTCGCGCGTCAGATGCAGGCGCGAGAGGTCGGCAGCCGGCGTTTCGCCGCCTGCGCGGGCGATGGCATCGACGAGCGTCAGCGGGACGTCGGTGATAGCCATGGTGCCCGGATTCTTGAGCTCGCCGGTCATCTGCACGCGCTGGCTACGATAGGCCAGCACGCGAACATCGACTTGCGGGTCGCGCACGTTTTTCGACAGCATGCGAACGAATTGCGTACGAACCTGTTCGATCGACTCGCCGGCGACTTTCACGCGGCCGAGGGTCGGGAAGAAGATCGCGCCATCGGCGCCCACGCGGTGGCCGTTGTTGTCGGACGGCACGGTGTTCGAGGTCGGCAGCGGCGGTGCGCCGGTCGTGCTTTCGGGCACGGCGGTCGGCGTCGTCGACGAGAGCTCGGGGTGATCCCAGACGGTCACGCCGAGAATATCGTCGGTGCCGACATGGTAGTCCCAGGCCGCGGTGTCGCTCGGCAGGCTGCTGGCCTGCTCGATGGTCACTTTCTCGACCTGCTTCATGATCACGTCAGCGGTGATCGGCTGGACCGGATAGACCTCGGTCGACGTCTTCGCGTCAAGGTCGTCCTGAAGCCGGGTCTTGTCGAGCCACGGTCCTGGTGCGCACGCAGCCAGCAAGGTGGCCGCGCACGACACAACTGCAATTGTTCTGATCAACATAGTCTGCCCGTCCTGGTCTTTATGGTTGTATGAGTGGATTGAGTCGACTGCCTTTACAGCCTGCCTACTCTGCTCGCGGCGCTCGCTCTGTGCTGCTTGCCGCTTGCTGTCCTGCGACCCCGATTACCTGCTATGCGAATGGCCTGCCGCCTTATCTCCCGCGGCGCTGAAAGCTCGAACCGGGTCTCCTGCCCTGTCCGGCCTTACCTGACTGGCCACTCGTCGCGCTTCATGCCACCCGTGCCGCCGGCCCCCGCCGACGTTCGGGCGTACTCCAGGCGGCGCGCATCGCGCGCGCGCCAATACGCACCTTGAGGAACGGTTCACGCCAGCCCTCACCCTGCAAGGCAAGCAGAACGGCGCGCACCACGCCCGGGTCGGCACGGGTGCCGATCCCCAGCGAATACGCCACAAAAGCGAGTCGCCCCATCGGCGACAGATGCTCGCAGAGGACAAATCGCAGATTGAACGAGCCGTTGAAATATGCTGTCTCGTTCAGCACAAATCGTTGATCCTCGTCGCCACGCACGGCCGGGAAATGGTCGACGCGCACTGCGGGGTCATAGAGGATCTTCCAGCCCCGCCGCCGCACGGCGAGCGAGAACGCGAGATCGTTGTGAACCTGGGCGCCGCTGCCGAGCAAGCGCGTATCGAAACGCACGCCTTCGATCGCGTCGCGCCGCCAGGCCATGTTCGCGCCCTTGAGAATCGACACTTCGCGCGGCGCACCGCTGCCGATGTGATGATTGCCGACGATTCGGCCATACCAGCTCAGCAAGCCCACTTTGCGGGCGTCGCCCGTCAGGACGATGCCGCGTTCGTGGACCACATCGCGGCCGCCCACACCGCCGAGCTGCGGGTCGCGCATGAAGTGCGCGTGAATCCGTTCGATCCAGTCGCAATGCGGGGCAGCGTCGTCGTCCGTAATCAGGATCAACTCGTTCAGGGCTTCACGCAGGCCGCAGTTGTTCGCCGCGACCTGACCGGGCTCGGTGACCCAGGCCACGCGCAGGCCGTTGACGGCGCGCACCGCAAGCCAGCGATCGAGCGCCGCCACCGTCAACGCATCGTCACGACGCGCAATCACGATCACCTCATCCGCTGGGTGAGACTGCGCAGCGAGCGCCGCCAGACACCGTTCAAGATCGTCCGGGCGGCGAAAGGTCGGCACCAGTACTGAGGTTTTCATCGACTCTCTCTCCATATGCGCAAACCGTCCTTATCGTGGATCAGCGGATTCAGCAAACCAGCGTCTGTGGTCATGAAGGTTGGCCCCGTCGCATCGCTCAAAATCGAACCCTTGAGCGCCTCATTGCCGCTTGCTGTCCGCACAGTCATACGCGCTAGACCACACAATGGCGCGATCGCCCGACGATGTCGGTTCGGTCGCGAACGGAAGTCAGGGAACGCGTGAGCGGGGCTGGGCAGCACCGCTTGCGGGGAGGCTTGCAACGGGGTCGAAGTCATCGGGCTTCAGCGAGCTTGAGCAGGCGCAAAGCGGGCGTTCGAAACGCGGTCAATCGAAAGGCTGGCAGGTGAAAGACAGCCAGCGAGCACGGTTCGATTGCGCGTTTGAGCGCCGCGTTTCAACTCAATACGCGTTACGGCCGGTAAAGCCCTTGAGCAGGGTGATCAGCACGATCTTGATGTCGAACCAGAACGACCAGTTCTGGATGTAGAACAAGTCGAACTTCACACGCGCTTCCATCTTCTCGACGCGCGTCGTTTCACCCCGGTAGCCATTGACCTGAGCCCAACCCGTGATGCCGGGTTTGATCCGGTAACGGTACATGTAGCCGTCGACGAGGTTCTTGTAGAGGTCGTCGTGTTCGAGTGCATGCGGACGCGGACCGACCACTGACATCTGACCGAGCAGCACGTTGAAGAACTGCGGCAGCTCGTCGAGGCTCGTGCGGCGCAGGAAGGCACCGACACGGGTGATACGTTTGTCGTGGCGACCGGCTTGCGTGATGTGGCCGGCCGCTTCCTGATGCACACGCATCGTACGGAACTTGAAGATCTCGAACTGGTGACCATCGACACCCTTGCGGCGTTGACGGAACAACACCGGGCCGGGCGAAGACAGCTTGACCGCGATGGCGATCGCCAGCAGCACCGGCGTCAGGAAGATCAGCACCCCGAGAGCGAACAGGCTGTCGAACACGCGCTTGGGCCACATCTCGAGCTCAGTCACCGGCGCTGCCGCGAGATTGATCGTCGGGATGCCGAGGATGTCGACTAATGAATGGTTGTAGAGCGACAGGCTGCGAGTGTCAGGCATGAAACGCAGGTTAATGAAGTCGTCGCGAAACTCGCGCATGAAACGCAGCAGCAGGCGCTCGTTCGAGAGCGGCACGGCGAGCCAGATTTCATCGATACGCGCTTCACGGACCTTGCTGACCATGCGCGCGAACTCGCGCATCACCGGCACGCCACCGAGCGTCGACGAATCGCTGCGCGGCAAGTCGATGAGCGTTTCATCGTCTTCCGGTTCATACACGATCGCGGGCTGGAAACCGGCTTGCGGTTGCACGCGCAAATGATTCAGGATCGAACGGCTGTGGCTTTCCGAACCGACCACCACCACGCGCTTCTGGTTCAGGCCGCTGCGGCGCACCCGGCGCAGCATCATGTGAACCACCGCCTTCGCGCAGATCAGCACCGCCAGCGCGAGCAGCGTCGAGCTGCCGAACCAGAGCCGCGACACGACGTCCGTGCGGTGAAGCGAGAAGATCAGCATGAGCGCCACGCAGCTTGCCGCCAGCCATGCGCCGGCAACACGCCAGGCGAGCGCTGGGAACGGCTTGCCGCGCCACGACTGATAGACCCCGAAAGCCGGGAAAATCAGCAGGACGAGGGCGCAGTCGAATGCGATCAGGAGAGTGTCGGCATCGCTCCAGGCCGACAGATCGTCGAAGCCGAAGCGAAACCAGTGTGCGACGATCGCGGACAACGCGACGATCAGCACGTCAGAGGCGCGTGCAGTGAGTCCAAACATGACGGTTCCTTGTCAGGGGCCGCGCTCGTCATCGAGGGCACGGCCCGAATCAGCCCGGGAAGGCCTCAGTTCATGTACTGAGGACGCGCGTAGCGCGGCAGCAGGCGGTCGAATTCCCGCTTGACGATGCCGTAGCATTCGCACGCTTTTTCTTCGAGTCCTGAACGGTCAAGTACCGTGATGTGGCCGCGGCTGTGATGAATCAAGCCGGCTTCCTGCAGCTTGCCTGCTGCTTCGGTGACGCCTTCGCGCCGAACGCCGAGCATGTTGGCAATGGTTTCCTGCGTGACCGTGAGTTCGTTGGTTGACAGGCGGTCGACCGCGAGCAACAGCCAGCGGCAGAGCTGGCGCGAGAGCGCGTGGTGACGGTTGCATGCAGCCGTCTGGGCGATTTGCGTCATGAGGGCTTGCATGTACAGCAGCATCAGCCGGTGCATGAAGGGCGACTGTGCAAAGTGCTGTTTAAATGCGGTGGCGCTGATGCGGTAGCCGAAGCCTGCGCTGTGAACCTGAGCGCGGCTGGGCATCGTTTCGCCGCCGGTGAGCACCGGGACGCCGACGACGCCTTCGTTGCCCACGGCTGCGATTTCAACTGAGCCGCCGTTTTCCATCGTGTACATCAACGACACGATCGCGGTGGTCGGGAAGTAGAGATGGGTGATCTTTTCGCCATGGTCCGACAACACTTGACCCCGTGTCAGGCGGACGATTTCAAGCTGGTTGGCGAATTTCTGCCATTCTTCTGTGGGTAGAGCAGCGAGCAGGTGATTCTCGCGTACATCGCCTCGTAATTGGATCATCGCAGTTCCCGAATTGGCCGTGGATATTGAGTCCGACCTGTCATCCCTCTCGAGGGGGAAGTTCTGTCGGTCAAATTGTTTGTGAACTACCTTTAGCGATTCCCGTGCCATGAGGCTGTGAGACCCGATCTACAAGGCTGCGCTGCCCTGCACCATGCCCTTCAACCGCCGACTTCAAAAAAATGTTTCAAAAGTGAATCGCGCCCTTGGCTATCGGTGGCTACCCTCACTGGGAAAACCACGGATGAAACATCCAAACGGGCATTTCAAACCCCCTGTGTTCGGTTCCGAACGGCAAAAATTGTGCGGCGAGGGTTAGCTGGCAAGGCCGGTTCGGAAAAAACCGACGATTCAATCGCGCGCTGGGTGGCAAAAAGATCTCTCCGGGTGTTCCCTAAAAAACGATGCAAATCTGTTCATCCGTGAGCGCGGGGAGGGGTCGATCGTTCGCTATGTACGAGGGCACACAGAGCAAACTGAAGGGCATTCGGAATGAAGAGTCACCCGGAGTGAGCGCCCACATTACTTTAGAGGCACTCAAACGGAAGGGTGAGCCGGCTCAAGAAGAGCGGCTGGCAGGGTACAGATCAGCCCGCGCGCTGGGACCGCATCGGGCGGCCCCGGCGAGGGCCTGTTTCAGGGATGTTCCGCCCCCGCGCGGGCGGCCATCGCGAGACTCGAGGTCTCGCTGAGCGGACGGATTTCGGGAACCTCGCGGTGCTGGACCGTTGCACCGTCGAAGTCGGCAAAATACTTTTCCGCCTGCTCGAAAATCCGCTCGCGCGCCGGGCGGGCGAGCAAGGAGTGGTCGATCTTGTCGAGGGCCTTCACCTGGATATGACGGTAGCGGCGCAACCGGCCCCCTCCCCGCCCAAAATAGGTATGCAGTTCCTCGACGCCCCGGTTGAAGGTGCCGTAGACCAGCCGGACCTCGACCCCCTTGCGGTCGAGCTGCGCCGCCAGCGACTGGGCACGCCCCGTGGTGCCGAATTCGACCTTGGCGACATCGTGGGCGAAATTCGCGAGTGTGATCCCGGCGCGTTTTGCGAGACGCGTGCTGACCATGCGCAGCTTGTCCCTCACATGGCTGCGGCCGCGGAACACGTTGAGCCATTTGTCGAGACTGCGCGCCGAACGCATATAGAGCTGCATCGACTGGCCTTGCTTGGCCATCGCCTGCTCGAGCGTCTCGTTTTCAGCCCAGATGAAGCGCTGGAGGTTGACCGCCATCACGCCATCGATAAACGGCGACACCGCCGCCGCGTGAATCCCCAGATAGCCGCCCGAGCAGACGCCGAACAGAGCGATGCTCGGATAGCCACGCGCGGCGAGCCAGCCCGCCGCATGGGAGACGTCTTCGATCGCGCGGCCGCTGTAGAGCGGCGTCTTGCTGTCGACCCAGTTGGCCGACGGCGTTTCGCCAATGCCGCTGACATCGAGCCGGACCGAGGCGATGCCCTGTGCGGCCAGGCGTCGCGCGAACACGACTGCCAGTCGGCCATCGCCGACGTGATAGTTCGCGCCCGTGTTGACGATGAGCACCAGCGGACCCCGCCGCGTACCGGAGACCGGCTCGCAGAGCACGCCGAAGAGCTCGCGCTCGGGCGACCCATCGACGCCGTCGATGCGCTGCGGCGTCTCGCGCGCGTCGCCCGAGAGGATTTTCGCGGGCAGCGGCTCGACGCGCGCCGCAAAGCGGCGCTCAGGCATGCCGGTCTGGACCCATAGCACCAGGTGATCGAAGGCCTCGTGCGGGTCGCGGCTGTAGATCGACTCGATCATCAGGTCGGTGTACTCGGCGAAGGGACGCAGTTCAACTTCCGCGCCGAGTTCGAGATACCGTGCGGCGAGACGTTCGCCTTCGCGCCCGAACGGATCGAGGATCAACGTGCGCGGCGCCGGCCGCTCACCGGAAGCGATCAGATTGATCGCCTGGATCTGGTCGAGCGTTTCACGATAGAGACGGTGTCCGAGCGCATCCTGGAACAGTTCGCCGTCACCGGCTTCGTCCTCGACGTCGACTTCGGCCTTCCAGTTCTTCTGCAGGATCTTGAGCTCGCGCAGATAGTTGCGCCCTGCGACGGCCGGTGCCAGCAGCACCAAGCCGGCCAGTGTCTCATCGCCTCGGAGGACTTGGCTCGCAAGCGCGGCAAGCGTGGCGCCGAAACGCAGGCCGACCAGCACGATATCTCGCACGCCGGTGGTTTCGCGCAGCTTGCGCGTAGCGGCCACGATATTGCCGACCCACATCTCGAGCCGCGCGGGGTCGTCGTCGTTGCCGGCCGAGTCACCCGTGCCGTGGTAGTCGAAGCGCAGCGTGGGCATGCCATTGCGCGCGAGCTGGCCGGCGAGACGCCGCATCGATTTGTGCGACCACATCGCCTCGTGGCCGAGCGCGTTGCAGAGCACGACGCCGCGCGTACCCGGTGCGTCATGCAGCCATCCCAGACATCCATCGAAAACGATCGGATTCATTACAGCCCTCGGTACTCAAGCCCCTGCACGCCGTTCAGTGCACGGACCTGGCCAGCCGGCGTGCCGGCATGACTGTCGCGCGCCTGTAACCGGACACGCTTCGTACGGCCGGGCGCTAGGTGAAAGAAGTTGTCGTCCGCCGTGTAATGCGGATCGACGACCTGGACGAACCGGGCAAAGCGGCGCGCCTCGAGCACGAGCGTCCAACTGCCATCGACCGCGGCGCGTTCGAGTGTCGCCTGCAGGCCGAGCTCGACAGGCGCGCCCAGCGTGCGGTCGGGCAGATGGCTCGCTTCGCCAATCAATTGACCCGTTGCGGCGTCGTACAGGCTGGCGAGCGTGACATCATGCTCGCGCGGTCCGAAGCGGTAGGCGTAGGTGAAATCGAAGAAGCGTCCGACGATCGCGGCAGCGGAAAGCCGAACCGTTGAATGCGGCGCGACCTCGATCTCGGTCGTCCCGTTCACAAGCGAGACTTCGCCATGACGCAGGCTGCTCAGTTCGACGCGCGCCATGAGCGGCGTAGGCCGGTCGTTGACGATATGCAGATGCAGGCCATTGAGGCCCTCGTCGGTGATCAGCAACTGCACCGGCTTGAAGACCGACTTCATCGCATACCACGCGGCCTTCGGCCGGCCGTCGACGCCGATCACACCCCATCCCGCGCCGGCACGCAGATCCTGCAGTTGCCAGACAAGGCCGCCCGCGCACGACGAACCGTGACGGCGCCATTCGCTGAAGACTTCGGTAATCAGGTCGGCGCTGACCGCACGCGATGCGTCGAGATACAGACGCGGATCAGCGGCACGGGTCGCAGTCGGATCGAGACCGTAGAGCGTCTGAAGATAATGGTCCCGGACATCCTCGAAGTCCCAGTCGGCGCCATTGTCGCGCGGCACACCGGTCTTCCAGGCGTCCGTGCCTGCCGCCACACCGGGCATCAGCACGGCGAGGGTCTCTTCGGCCGGCACATTCGACAACGCGAGACACTCCGACGCGAACCTCACGTTCGAGCGCCGCACATCGTCAAAGCCACGCCGGTAGGCGCCCACACCGTAGTAGTGCGCAATCGACGTATCTGGCTGGAACGGCAAGGCGCCGCCGCTCGGCGAGTTCGGCACGTAGACGAGATCGGGCCGGTAGCGCGCCACCAGCGCAGGCAGGCGTTCCGTGAAGAAGTCGGGCAACGCAGCCCGCGCTTCCACGCCGAACATCGCGGCCTGCTGGGCCACCTCGCTGCCACCGCAGATGACGGCGAGCGACGGGTTGGCCTGCGTGCGCAGCAACAGTTGCTCGACTTCGGCACTGACGTCGGCCGAGAACAGCGGGTCGTCGGCCGGGTAGTCGAAGTTCGCGAACATCATGTCTTGCCAGACGAGGATGCCCAGTTCGTCGCAGAGTTCGAAGAAGGGGTTCGCCTCGTAGGTCATCACGCCTGCGATGCGCACCATGTTCATATTGGCGTCGCGTGCTGCGCGCAGCCAGGGCTCATAGGCCTCGCGCGTGGAAGGCAGCGCGACGAGGTCGGCAGCCGTCCAGCAGGCACCGCGGCAGAACACGCGCACGCCGTTCACGATCAGTGAGAAGCCGGCACCGTCCTCGCCGTGCTCGACTTCGATGGTCCGAAAGCCGACGCGTCCGAGGTCAAAGCGGCCACCGCCGATCTCGACCGACAGGTCGTGCAGCGTCGATTCGCCGTGCGTGTGCGGCCACCAGAGTCGCACCGCCGGCATGCTCAACTCGCCTTCGAACACATTCGAGTCGACGCGGCGCATCGCATTCTGCTGGTCGCCGCAAATCATCGAGACAAACGCCTCGCCGTCTGCGCGCTTGCCGCCGACGCACGCCTGGCGGGTCAGGCGCGAAGGGCGGACTTCGACGCGCAGGTTGACGATGCCGACACCGTCGACCACACGGGTCTCGATATCGACGTGCGAAATCCATTGCTGCTGAAGGTCGACCAGGGCGAGCTGGCGCCACGGACCGACTGCTGGAACCGGGGCGCACCAGCCGGGCATGCGGCCCAGTGCGGTGCTGCGCAAGCCGCGCAGAGCCGGTGCCGAGATCAGCTTCTGGCGCCAGCGCTGACGCCGCAACGGCGTCGCGGTGAGGGCCCGGAAGACGAGGTGGAGCGTGTGTTCGCGCGCGGGCAGCTCACCCAGATCGAGTTCGACTTCGTGCGTCGCGAACATATTGCGCGCCTGGAGGTGCAAGACACCATCGACCCAGACTTCGGCAAGTGTCGCCAAGCCGTCGCAGCGAAGCATATGACTGCCCGTGCCCGTGAAGCGGCAGCTGTACCACCAGTCGCGGCCGTCAAGATCCGCATCGGCCTGCGGTGCATCGCCGTTCCAGCGACCGGCGTCACGCAAGGCCTGTGCGACCGTGCCGGGCACCGGCGCGCGAATCCAGTCATCGTCGGCGCGCAGCGCCTCGGGCGTCGCATAGGCGCCGGCCGGCGTGCCAAGCAGTTGCCAGCCGTGATCGAGCGGCACCGTGATGTCGAGCGGGCGCGCGTGCGCAAGCAGTGCCGGCAGCGAGAGCGGCGCGTCGGAGTCCAAGGTGCGCGACGGCATGCGCTCCCCTGTGGGGGCACGCATCGGGTCGTTGGCGGCTTCGCTCGACGTCCCGATCGCGATTGCGATCGCGCTCAGAGCTTGCGTGTCGCGCGGATTTTCGCCAGCGCTCGCCTGAGCGGCCGCGGCTTGCAGGCCGCCATCGGCCAAATCGCTGCCAGCGGCAAGCGAAACGTCCTCAGAGAGCGGGTGCAGCGTTTTATCGGGTGAGGAAAGCGTCAGGCCGAGACCGGCCCCGGCGCGCCGGGCGCCCTCAGAATGGAGGGCTTCAACTTCATTGGCCGTCGTGGTGGCGTTCACAGCCAACAAGGTGTTGGTTGCAACAGGCCCCATCAGCCGTGATCGTCCGACGGCTCGCGCGGCGACGCGCGCACGCGCGCGCCAACGCTTTGAAGCTCCGTCGTGATTGGCGACTGTCATGCGCCATCTCTCCCTGCATTGCCGGCCAGTCGGGGCCGCTTCAACCGTGCGAGACGTCGAACTCGGCAGCCAGCGCCGGGACCGATGCTTCGTAGGCTTGTTCAAGTAGATCGAAACTGTCGTTGCACAGATCGTGGCGTCGCCGTGCAATGGCCCGCGCAATCCGGAACTGCAGCACTTTGGCTTCGCTCGCAATCGTCTTGCAAGATGCTTCGATGGAAGGGTGCGTGTCGACACCGAACTCGCGCAGCCAGGCCGTGTACTGGCCGAGCAACTCGAAGTTCGCGCCGAGCTGCCGCAGGGTGTTGAAGGCGTACAGGTGAAAGTACTTGTCACCGCGCGCGATCAGCGCCTCGATATGCGCGGGAAACGCCGCGCGAAACGCGGTTATCGGGTTAGCGCGAGGACGGGCCGCCAGATGTTCGCGCAAGCGTAGGAGCGAGGCGCCTGCCAGTGTCTGGCCAGTGAGTGCGGGTCGCGCCGCTTTGACGAATTCGACGTACGGGAACAGCACATCAAGGTCAGCGCGCAGCGATTCTGTCTTCCGGAATACGCCTGCATAATCGTCTCCGTCCAGCGTGAAATAGCCGGCATTGTGGAAATAGCCGATCCGGCTTGCTGCCCGATCGATGTGGTCGATGCCAATCGTGGTCTTGACGTGGTCGCGTCGATACGCCGTCGAGCGGGTATCGGGCAAATAGAAGCTGTCCATCTCGACGAGCACCACATTGCCGCGCGACACCTGTTGTTCGATATGCGCGTCGAGCTCGTCGAACACGGCGAGCTCCTGCACGTTCAGGCCGTAGAAACGGTCGAGGTCGTGCAGCGGAAACTTGAAGAAGGTGAACTGGTCACCCTCGAAATCCTGCGTGACCGTGAAACCGAGCGCTGCGCGCGCATCAAGGCCGCGCGCGCCAAGCAGACTCAGCCACAGATCGACATAGCAATTCGTTTCCTGCCAACCGCGTTCGACCGCGTGCAGGCCTGCGGGCGCATGGCCCACAGGGCCCTGCCGGCCGCCCGCGCTGGTGAGGACACTACTCATTGCTTGCCCCACAGTGCTTCGCGCACGCTGGCAGGCCAGCTCGTGACGTCGAGACCGTGGTGGCGGAACATCGCGAGCGTGGTGCGCTCCATACCGAAACCCACGCAACCAGTGTGCGCGACTTCGCCGTCGGGCGTGTGGAACTTCCAGATCTCGCCGAAGTGATCCATGTGATAGTTGAAGCTCAGGCAAGCCGTCGGCTTTTCTTCGCTTTCGATCGGGATCAGCAGCTCGAACTTGAGTTCCTGGGCGCGCTGGCTGTCGGCCACGATCTTGCCGCCACGACCGAAGAACGGGTCGTTCGCCAGATCGATCCAGTGCGGCAGGCCGAGCGTTTCGATCAACGCCTTGCCGCGCTCGATCCACATCGCACGGAATTCGACGATCTGGTCAGGCGTGCCCATGCGCACATATTCGCGCATCCGGAACATCTGCATGCGCGCCGGATCGAGCGACGGCTCGTGGCGGAAGCAATACGAGTAGACGTCGATCGTACGGCCTTCGGCCGGCAGCGGACCGCGCTTGGCGACCACCGGATAGCACGGATAGCAGGCCGCCGGCGTCAGAACCACGCGCGTCGGTTTCTGGTTTTCCATCCAGTCTTCGCCTTCGTCCAGGCACTTGAGCAGGCGATGATGCTCGCGATCGCCGCCGCAGAAGCTGTGCACGGTACCGGCCAGATTCGGGAAGCTCTTTAGGTATTCGCTGTCTTCGAAGTCAGCGCGGTTCATGGCCGGGGGAAAGCGCATGACTTCCGCACCCTGGTCGGCGCCGCGTTGCGTGACGAGGTTGTTGATGCCCTCGACGACGTTTTCAAAAATTTCGCTACGGCCATAGAGGCCATCGACTCCGGTCGGGATCAACAGGCCAGCATCGATCAGCTCATCGCGAAAGGTCGGCGTGGCGACACGGTTCAGTACGTCCGCGAGTGCGCGGGCGGTGTCCAGAGAAGCGTCCTCTGCAACGGAAGGCTTGGCGTCAGACATTTAAAACCTCAGCGTCGTGGAGCGTTGCGCGAGCAGCAGGCTGGCTGTGTTCGCCGCAATACGGTCGTTGTTGATCATCAGCGGAGCCGAGTGCAGGTCGCGCAGGTGACGGCCGACGCTGAACGGCGTGCCGTTCTTGTAGCCGGCCATCCCGCAGATCATCAGCACCTGGCTGACCACGGCAATCGCCGTCGTCGACACGCTGGTCTTGAGCAGATTCATATCGGAGGCGAAGGCCATCGTTTCCGACAGCGATTCGGTCTGGCGCGTCAGTGCGTAGCTGTCGAGCGACATCGTCAGACGGGCATGCATGAGCTGCAGCAGGCCAACCGCTTCGGCCAGACGCGTGCCACCCGGCGGCAAGGTGCCCGGCTTGGCGCGAGCCTGAACGCGGAAGAATTGCTTGGCGCGGTCGACTGCGTTCGAGGCAATGCCGATCCAGACAGCGGCCCACAGCACATGCGAGACAGGCAACATGGTGTGGTCGGCGATTTCGGCGAACGGCGTCGGCAGCACTTGTTCGAGGCCACCGCGTGCGATCAGCTTGAACGCTTCGCTGCACGTGCCGCGCATGCCGAGTGAATCCCAGCCGCTGCGACGTTCGAGTTCGTAATCGGACTTGAGGACGGTGATCAGCACTTGGTCCGAAGCCGGCGCGTCAGGATTGCGTCGCGCGGTGACGAGGATGCCGTCGGCGTATGCGCCATACGAGATCGTTGAGGCCAGTTTTTCGAGGCCGAACTGCTCGCCTTCGGTCTGCACCGAGCAGGCGCTGTTACGCAGGTTGCCACCGACGGTGTCTTCCGACGTCGCCGAGGCCAGCAGCAGTTGTTCGCCGGTCAGGCGTTCGAGCAGATGGCGGTGCCACGCATCGCTCGGGGCATGCTCGAGCAGGCAGGCGACCTGGATCTGGTGCATGGCGAACACCATCGCGCTCGACGAGCACGATTCAGCGAGCGTCTTGCAGATCTGGGCGAGACAACGCAACGACGCACCATGGCCACCGAAGGTCTTCGGCACCATAGCACCGAGCAAGCCTTGAGCGCGCATCGCATCAACAGCTTCGGAAGGAAACCGCGCCGAGCGGTCGACATCATCGGCATGCAGCGCGGCGACTTCGGCCGCTGCGCGCGCGGCGGCTTCTAGCGCGGCGAATTCGGTCGGGCCTTCGTCCGCGCCCAGGCTGACCGCGGCGAGCGCGTCCGGCAGTTCGCCGGTTGCGGCGGCGGGGGCGCCCCCGTCAGCGGCGGCGGACAGGGCGCTCATACTTCTGCCCCGTTCACAGCCAGTTCAAGCACGGCTGCAGCGAGGGAGTCGATCGACTGGAAGAGCTTGCGCGTGAGCTTCGCGTCGGGGATCTCGATATCGAATGCGTCTTCGACGGCCAGCATGATCTGGACCGTCGCGAGCGACGAGAGCCCGTGCTCATACAAGTCCGACGCGTCTTCGATTTGGTCTACCGGCACATCAAGCCGTGCGGATTCGGAAAGGATTCGCCGCAAGGTGGCGTAACGAGGGGCGGTGTTCATCAGATGCCTCTGCAAAGCTGGACGCTATTGATATGCCGGAAAGCGCGGTCTGGACGACGAGAATTGGTCTGCCTCGCGGTCGCGCACTGTGCGGCTCCGATCACTTAACCCTCCCCTTTTGTTTTTTGGCGGGTCAGCGACTGGGATGAATTAGACGGGATCGCGGCTTTTGCATCGGTGCGATGGCTCACATAACCCATGCATGGCGGGCCTTGTGGCGTAAGTGACTCATCGCCAGATCGGACGCGAAAGGGCGCGATGCGCGTCAATGCTGCGTCGCGACATGACCTGCTTTCGTGCTGTAAGCCAATGTATATAAAGGATTGGAGCGTTTACCGCGTGGCAGTATTTACGCGATTGCCGCGCTGCGTCGGTAAGGGCGACGGGTGTTTTCTTTTGTAATGAATGAGGGGGGACTTGAACGCGCGATTTTTTTGCGGCTGTGGCTCGGCGCCTTTATGGGTTTCTTCTCAAACTTTTTGCCGCTCTTTACGACTTTGCGTCGCTATCGGTTTGACCGCCTCCTTATCGGCAATGGGAAAGGCAGGTTTGGCCGCATGGCGGGTTCAGCTATGGTGGCTTTAGCTGCATGGTGGCTTTAGCCGCGGGCGAGTTCAGCCGTATGGCGTTTAGGACGCATGGAGTCGAGCAGCCGAACGTTCAACCACGCGGCCAGGCGTCGAGCGCATCTGAAACCGCAGTCATGACACTTGACCAGTCCTGTGGGGCGGCTTGTCGGAACAAGGTCGCGGTGGGATACCACGGACTGTCGCTTCGATCATGCCCCCAGCGCCAATCACCAAAAAAAGGTAGCAGGAGCCACACGGGTCGCCCCATGGCCCCAGCGAGATGGGCAACGCCCGTATCGACGCTGATCACCAGATCGAGCGAAGCCAGTAAGGCCGCGGTGTCGTCGAAGTCACGCAACTCGTGACCGCATAACCAGACCGATGGATGGGCGTCGAGTGTCGCCCGGTCGCGCGCCCGGAGTTCGGGCTGCACGATGACCCATTGGGTGTCAGGTCGCATAAACAGCGACGACGCTTCGGCCAGCGGCATCGAACGATCGGCGTCGTGGACGAACAAGGGATTGCCTGAGGTCACGAGCCCCACTCGCAACGGCGCTCGCGCCGCTCCGGGGTCCGCGGCGTGGGCTTGGGCTTGAGCGTGGACGTCGAGTTTTTCGCGCCACACCGGGATTCGCTCGGTGGAGGCAAACAGGTAGGGTACGTCCGCACCGTAGCTCTCGCCATCGGCGCGTAGCGCATACGGCATGCTGACAAGCGAGTTCTGGCGGGTGAAGGCGGGCTGCGGGTCTCCGCGACCGATGACGCACAAGCTTGGCGTCTTTTCGCGGCGATGCTGGCGAGCCTCGCTCCAGATGCTGCCTGTGCCTGTGCCTGAATCCGAGCCTGGACCTGGGCCCGCGTCTAAGCCTATGTCCCCGCTTTGCGCGACGTGCTGCACGCTTCGTGCAAGCAAATCGCGCAACGGCGGCTGGACTTCCACCGTCACCTGCGCACCCAGCATGGCGACACGTCGTGCAAAACGGAAGAACTGCAGAGTGTCGCCGAGCCCTTGCTCCGCGATCAAAAGGATCGATTCGCCCGCGAGATCGTCGTCGCCATTCCAGACAGGCGGCGTGATCGTCAAGAGGCGCATCGCAATTTCACGGTTCTCGTAAGCGCGCCAGCCTGCGCGAAAGTCGCCGCGACGAAGCAGCAGGCCAGCCTCGTCCATCCACGTCTCAGGCCAGTCGCCTCCGCGAAGCTGGCGCGCCGCACGGATGCAGTCGAGCGCTTCCTTGTCAAAACGCAGTGCGGCCAGCGTACGGCCCATATGCCGAAAGGCCTCCGCACAGGTCGGTTCGATTTCCAGCGCGCGGTTGAACCACGGCAGCGCGTCGGCGAGCTTGCCCTGCCGCGCAAGCGCCTGAGCGAATGCCACAGCGGGTGCACCGCGGCCAGTGTCCAGCGCGAGCGCTTTTTCGAGCGGTACCAAGGCAGCAGCCGGTCGGCCAACCTCAATCAGCGCCTCGGCTAGTTCGGTATAGGCACGGCCGCAAGCGGGATCGACCACGATCGCCCGGTTCAGGACGGCGAAGGCCTCGGGATAGCGTTTGGCGTGCGCCAGCGCCTCGCCGAGACGGGCGAGTGCGAGCCCCGAGTGCGGCACGAGATCGCTGGCGCGTTTGAATTCAACGATGGCATCGGCCACGTTAGATCGCGCGAAAAGCGCTCTGCCGAGCGCGATGCGTGCGGCGGCTTCGCCGGAGGTGTCGGCTTCGTTACCAGGGATCTCGAGCGCTCGACGCAGTACCTCGATCGCGCTCGCCCATTCACCGGCGTCAGTCAGCGCGCGGCCCAGCATCCAGCCTGCCGGCGCGCTTTGCGGCGCAAGGTGATGCGCCACACGCGCGCAGGCAATCGCGGTTTGCTCATCGCCCGACTCAAGCCGCACGGCCGCGAGCGCAAGCAAGGCATCGAGGCCGCCCGGTCCGGCACGTAAAGCGTTGGCGAGCGCGACCTCGCGCTCGGTCCGGGCTTCGTCGGTCACCACTTCAGGCTGCGAGTGCCGCGCACCTCGCGGTCTCGAATTCGATCAAGCCTTGCTGTACCTGTTCGATCACGCCGTCCCAGTCACCCGGCTTCGGCTGACGGAACAGGCGTGCGGACGGATACCACGGCGAATCGCGGCGCTCGTGGAGCCAGCGCCATTCGGCAGCCCACGTCAGCATAAGCCAGGTTGGCTTGCCCAGTGCTCCAGCCAAGTGGGCGACCGCGGTGTCCACTGCTACGACCACGTCGAGCTGTTCGATCAGCGCCGCTGTATCGGCGAAGTCGCGCAGCTGCTCGCCCGGATTGCGCACGTGCGGGACGGTCTTGAGCGAGAGTTGATCGCTGACCGTCAAGCCCGGCTGGATTACATACCAGTCAACCGACGCATCGCCGAGCAAGGGGGCGAGATGAATGATCGGCATGGAGCGATTGTGGTCATTCGCGTGAATCGTGCTGCCGGCCCAGGCCACGCCCACCCGCAGCTTGCCGGTCTCCGGCAGCGCGGTCGCCCATTTGCGCCGATACGCGTCCGGCGCGCTCAGATAGTGCGGCGCTGTCGGGATCGTATCGATGCGCGTGCCGAGGATCAGCGGCAAGCTCATCAGCGCCACAAACAAATCGCACGGCGGCAAAACGTCGTGTTCGTTGCGCAATGTTAGGTTGCCCGCCGGCGCCCACTGCGCGACCTGGGGCTCGAGCAGCGGTTGCACAGCAGCTTGCACGGCGAAGATCACCTGGCCATTGACCGAGCGTGCCAGCATCGGCAAGAAGCGCGCGAACTGCACGGAGTCGCCGTGACCTTGCTCCGCGATCACCAGCAGCGTGCGCCCGTTGAGGGCTTCGCCCTGCCAGCGCTTAGCGCCCGCAAACTTCGCGGGTGCGATCACGTGCCGTTTGTCGAATTCGAAACGCGATTCGTAGCGCCGAAAGCCTTCAGGATAATTGCCCAACCGCAGCATGCTGGTCGCCGCAGTCAGCCGGGCGTCCAGTTTCGAGTCAGGCTGGAGTTCGTGGACGCGATCAAGCAGGATCACCGCGTCAGCGTCATCTTTGAGCGCGGCCATGACGTGGCCGAGGTTGTTGAAGCCGACCACGCCTTTTGGATTCGCGTGTAGTGCGGCCTGCAGGAAAGTCAGCGCCTCTTCAAGGCGATTGACGCGGCAGAGTACCGCACCTAGGCCGACGAGCGCGTCATAGCAATTCGGATCGACATTCAGCACGACGGTAAACGCGCTGATCGCTTCCGCATAGCGGTTCGAGTTGAAGAGGCAATTCGACCGTTGAACCAGCGCAAGCAGGTGTGTCGGCTCAGCGACGAGTACGCGCTCGTACGCCATCAGCGCTTCGTCCAGGCGATTCTGGAAAAACAGCGCGTTGGCGTATTGCACCTCGGCGATGACGTTGCCCGGACTCAGTTGCCGCGCGCGAGCACAGGCTCGCTCGGCGTCCGGGTGCCGACCCACCTGGCCGTAGGCATTGCCCAGGCAAAGGTGGAGATTGAGCGAACCCGGGAGCGCCTGGGTGGCCGTTTCGAGTGCCTCGACGGTTTCGTGACCGCGGCCCAGATGCTCGAGCGCAATTTGCAGCGAATTCCAGGCACCGATGCATTCAGCGTCGACGCGAACGGCTTGCCAAAGCTCAGCAACGCCGTCTTCTCGGCGACCCAGGGCGATCAGGAGCTCACCGAGTTGCCGCCGAGTTTCGGCGACGTCGGGCTTTGCCTCAATCGAGCGGCGCAGCAGCTTCTCGGCATCGTCGAAGCGCGCTTGATGAAGTCGGACCGTACCGAGATCTCGCAACGCTTGCCAGTGATTAGGCGTTTTCTTCAAAATTGCGCTGAAGCCGCGGTCCGCGACGCTCAGTTGTTTCTTGTCGAGCGCGGCACGCGCCAGCTGATACGGATTCATCGTCGTGGGACCTTTAGGGCGCCGGGGTGAAAGCGGCAAGGCATTGAGCCGGCTCGCGCGCGTGATGCGGGCGGCCTTGCTTGGTATGCGCTTTAACGGCCGGGTTTGGATCGAAGTTTAGTGAGGAACGCCTTTTTTCATAAACACGCGCCGGGCGGCAACCGTTCACCGGCTCAGTGACGCAGGCGCCTTTCTACAATCTACGGCTCGAGTGTAGCGGGCGGCTTTCCCCGTCGATCGGTCGAAGTGAAGCCTGCAATCCCTTCTATTAGAAGAAGAGCGCCGCGCGGTGGGCGTGGCTCCCCGGGGACACGGCAAACAGCAACGATTCGCAACTTCGGTAGAATAGAGGGCTGTGTTGAATTCGTGAGAGCGAACCGATACAGGCGAGTCCTCGACGCCGTACACGTTTGCACGTGTGCGCCGCGTGTACGAATGCGCCGTCCCGGCCGGGTGCGGCAGCCGACCGACTGACCGAAGATCATGAGCAACCTCAACGAACAAACCGTTCTCAGCGTGCATCACTGGACCGACACGCTGTTCAGCTTCACTTGCACGCGCGACGCGTCGTTTCGTTTCGAAAACGGCCAGTTTACGATGGTCGGCCTCCCGGTCGACGGCAAGCCGCTGCTGCGCGCCTACAGTCTCGCCAGCGCGAACTACGAAGAAAATCTCGAGTTTCTGTCCATCAAGGTGCCTGACGGCCCCCTGACCTCGCGCCTCCAGCACTTGAAGGAAGGCGACAAGGTGTTCATCGGCAAGAAGCCGGTGGGCACGCTCGTGATCGACAACCTGCTGCCGGGCAAGAACCTGTGGCTTTTGTCGACCGGCACGGGGCTCGCACCGTTCATGAGCATCATCAAGGATCCGGAAGTCTATGAGCGCTACGAGCGCGTGATCCTGACCCACACCTGCCGCTTCGTTGACGAACTCGCCTATAAGGAGTTCATCACGGACCACCTGCCACAGCACGAACACCTCGGCGAGCTAATTAGCGAGAAGCTGGTCTATTACCCGACGGTAACGCGCGAAAGCTTCCAGACACGTGGCCGGATCACAGATCTGATCCAGACCGGCAAGGTGTTCGAAGATCTCGGCCTGACGCCGTTCTCGCTCGAAAACGACCGCATGATGCTGTGCGGCAGCCCGCATATGCTCAAAGACACACGTGAACTGCTCGCGTCGCTCGGCTTCGACGAAGGCAGCAATTCGGCGCCGGGCCACTACGTGGTCGAAAAGGCTTTCGTGGGCTGATTGGTAACATCTCAGCCGCGCTGATGGCCGATCTGAACCGATTTTCCTAGAAATCGCGCTGTTAAGCCACAACGAGCGATGCCTTGGGCCGCCTGTGGCGGCCGCATTCGACGATTTGAATCCCCCGCTGCCGCCCGGCACCGGGGGATTTTTTTCGTGCCCGCCGCAGTGGCTACTCATGCGCGCGTTTTAAAGAGATAGGCGTAAACACCACCCAGCCTGCTTTGCCACGATCCACAAGAATTAGAGGAGTTTACCTAGAATTCATCGTTGCATCGTTCAAACGCTCAAAAATTAAGCAGACAAACAAAACCCTTTCCGTGTAACCGGCTCTATAAAGTGTTTCGCACTCAGCCACAAGTTGTTACAGGCTTTGTCAGAAATTTTTACCCAAATCCGGAGGGTTTCGATACCTCCGCCGTATCAGACGTGACGTTGGCGAACTTCGCGGCGGCTCGGCCTGACACCCTTGAAGGCCTTACCCAACAAGCGTTTACGGGTACCATGGGGCCTTCGGTGAGGTGTCGTACCTTTCTTGCAACGTGTTATTGCCAAGTTGTTACCGAATGTAAATTCAGTTACATTGGTTGGTAACAGATCTGCACTAAGTTTCGGTCCACGAATTTAGTGCGTAACCACCCGGTGAGCCGAACATGCAGTTTCATGCCGATACCCTGTCAGTGCTGGCCTCGCGCCCTGCCGGGCATGTTTATGTGCCGGAAAGCAGCGCGCTGCTCGGTACCCCGATAACGATTCCGGCGCTGGATGCACCTGCGCAAGCCGGCTGGAACACCACCACCTCGACCGCCCAGGAACTCGTTCAGGCGCGCCTGGAGATTGAACGGCTCAATGGCCGGGTTCGCGAACTCGCGGCAGAACTGGTGCGCGCACAAGAAGCAGAGCGCGCCCGTCTCGCCCGTGAACTCCACGATGGCATGGGCGCTCAGCTGACCGCCTCGCGTTACGCGCTGGCCCGGATCGAAACCTGGTTGCCGATGAATGCGGCCGAAGCCTGCCACGAAGCGCTAGCCGCCGCGAACAGCGCACTCGACAGCCTGTGTGAAACCAGCCACCGCCTGGTCGAAGAAGGCCACGCACCGGCTCTGGCCGAAGGCCTGGTCGGCGCGCTCACGCGCTGGATCGGCGAATTCGGCGACGCCACCCGCCTGAATGCTTCATTCGAATGGACCGCCGACGCACCGTCGATGCGCGAGCGGCTCTCAAAAGTACAAAACGACGGGGCCAATACCGTCTTCCGGATCGTCCAAGAATCGCTGAACAACGCCGCGAAGCATGCGGCCGCGCAGAGCGTGGAAGTGACGATCGTCGCCGAGCGCCGTTTCCTGACGCTCACGATCAAGGACGACGGCCGCGGACTTGCCCGCGGCGCGCGCGCCAAGGTAGACCGTTTCGGTCTGTCCGGAATGCGCACGCGCTGCGAGGCACTTGGCGGCAACCTCAAAATCAGTTCGCAGGTCGGCCAGGGCACCCAGATTCGCGCCCGGCTGCCGTGGGACGCCTTGTGCGCGGCATGATGATTGCACGCACTATCACCCCACACTCACACTCTTCGACCTAACATGACGCTACGAATCTTGCTCGCAGACGACCACGCGATCGTGCGCCAGGGCGTCAAACAGTTGCTACTCGACAAGGGTGTTGCTTCCGAGGTGTCGGAGGCCGAGACCGGCGCCGACGCGCTGAGCCAGATCGACCGCAGTTTTTGGGACATCGCGCTGCTGGATATCTCCCTGCCCGACATGAATGGCATCGAGGTCCTCAAGCGCCTGCGCCGCAAGGCACCACGCGTGCCGGTGCTGATGTTCAGTATGTATCGCGAAGACCAGTATGCCGTGCGTGCGCTCAAGGCCGGCGCCGCCGGATACCTGAGCAAGACCGCGAACGCGGCGGAAATGATCAATGCCGTGCGCCAGGTGGCGGCGGGTCGCAAATATGTATCGGCGCAGATGGCCGAGGCGCTGGCCGACTATGTCTCGCTCGACGGCGACCAGTTGCCGCACGAGCGCCTGTCAGACCGCGAGTACCAGACCCTGTGCATGCTCGGCTCAGGCAAGCGGCTGACCGATATCGCGCATGCCCTCTCGCTCTCGGTCAAGACCGTCAGCGTGTACCGCTCGCGCCTGCTGGAGAAGATGGGCCTGTCGAACAACGCCGAGCTGACGTATTACGTGATGAGTAACAATCTGGTCGACGTCGGCGCAGCGGCCTGATCGACGCATCGAAGTGCAAGTCGCGCCGGGCAGGCCACGCCCACCCGGCTAACAGCCCGCCAGCAGGTCATGCGACCAGGCGGCGCTCGATTTACATCGCGTAACATTTTTTTACGCCCGCCCGCGGATTCCCGATGCGGCGCACCTGTCTTCTCCCCGATCTGGGGAAATACCCCGCAAACCCCCGTCTTATCAAGGCATCGGCGCGTCAGCCCCACGCTATCCTCTTCCCACTCCAGCCATGAAGCCGTGCCCGAACGGGCCCCCTCCAGCGCTGTCGTGCAGTGCCACCCCTAAAGCTTTGCGACGAGGCTCCGATAACACAAACAACGGCGGCTATTCACGGTTCGTCTGCGGTAGAGCCTCGTTACGGCAGGTGTGCCGAAATGCACCAACTCTTGGAAAATGGAGCAGCTTCATGGCATCGATCATCAACACCAATATTCTGTCGCAAATCGCCCAGAATAACCTCACGAACTCGCAAGCCGGTCTGACCTCGGCTGTTACGCGTCTGTCTTCGGGCCTGCGGATTAACAGTGCGGCGGACGATGCAGCAGGTCTGGCGATTTCGGACCGTATCACCTCGCAAATCAACGGCCTGACGGCTGCTCAGCAAAATGCCACGAACGGCATCTCGCTTGCGCAAACCGCCGGCTCGGCCCTCTCGCAAATCACGTCGAACCTGCAACGTATTCGCGAACTGGCTGTGCAAGCGTCCAACTCGACGTACTCCGATTCCGACCGTCAGTCGATGAATCAGGAAGTTCAGCAACGTCTGTCGGAAATCAACCGTATCGCGTCGCAAACGCAGTACAACGGCCTGAACCTGCTTGACGGCTCGTTCGGTGTCGCAAGCTTCCAGGTCGGTGCAAACGCTGGCCAAACCATCAGCGTCGATCTGTCGAGCAGCGTCAAGACCTCGCAAATCGGTCAAACGTCGACCACCACGCTGCAACTCGGTTCGGGCACGGGTGACAACCTGTCGGCCGGCACGCTGAGCATCCAGTTGGGCAACGGTCAGACCCAAGCGATTGCTACGGCAACCGCCTCGAGCGGCCCGGGCCAAACGGCAGACAGCGCGTTCGCAGCAGCAGCCGCAATCAACGGTTCGGACATCAGCGGCTTGAGCGCCACGGCAACCAACGTTCAAGGTGCCTCGATCGCCACCGGTACGATGGCATCGGCTGCTACGTTGAACATCAACGGCACGGACGTGTACAGCGTCGGTCAAGGTAGCTCGGCGTCCCTGGGCGACCTGATCAGCCAGATCAACGCACAAGCGTCGACCACCGGCGTGACCGCTTCGCAAAACGCCGACGGCTCGCTCGCACTGAATGCAGCTGACGGCCGCAACATCGTCGTCAAGCAAACGGGCAGCACGATCCTGGACGACTCGTCGGGCACCACCTCGCTGACCGGCACGCTGTACGGCAACGTGACTTTGTCGTCGAGCAGCGTGATCGGCCTGTCGGGCAGCGACGCAGCATCGCTGTCGACGAGCGCGACCAACCTGTCGGCAACTGGCCTGGCGATGAACTCGACGTCTTCGCTGTCGGGCACCGCAGCATCGAGCGTGACCATCAACGGCACGGTCGTGACGACCGGCGCAAACTGGAACTCGTCCGATCTGGCCAACGCGATCAACGCAGCGCACATCACCAACGTGTCGGCAACGTCGGATTCGAGCGGCCACGTGCAACTCGAATCGTTCTCGAACGCTGGTCTGACGCTCAGCGGCACGCTCTCGACCGACTTCCCGGCATCGACTGCAGCCACGACGATCTACACGGCTTCGACCGGCTCGACCAGCCTGGCTCAATCGGACGTGCTGACGGTTGCCGACGCACAAACCACGCTGCAAGCAGTCGACGCTGCACTGAACCAAGTCGACAGCCTCCAGGGTGAACTGGGCGCCGTGCAAAACCGCTTCACTTCGACGATCACCAACCTGCAATCTTCGACGCAAAACGCTCAAAGCTCGCAGTCGGCGATTCAGGATGCGGACTACGCGGCTGAAGCCTCGAACCTCTCGCGTGCTCAAGTGCTGCAACAAGCCGGTACGGCAATGGTCGCGCAAGCGAACCAAATCCCGCAAACGGTTCTGAAGCTCCTCCAGTAAGAACGTCGGAGTAACAGACGGTTTCCCGGGCGAGGCAGGCAGCAGCGCCCCACCCGGAAACTGAGCAAGAAACTCGCAAGACCCGCCCGGCAGGTCCCCGCATCATGCGGATGGCCAGCCGGGCGCTTCTACAAGCAGCACCGCAGGACACAAGAACAAGAAAGCCACACGTTTTATACGGGTAGCAGCAAGGTTGGAAAAGATGTTGTGAACAAGCAGCACGCTGTATTTGGAATACGTCGGCTTCGTAGCACTACGCGAACGCCGACTGTTTTTTCAGTACGCCGAGTTCGCATCGAAATGATCGATCCGCGGGTCGCAATTGATTCGGCCCGTATGAGCCGGACGTCATTTCGATTCGGTCTCCGAGGAGAAAGATATGGAAGTCTCTGCAACCGCCCAAACGGGCGACGCGATCAAAGCCGCGACCTTATATGGCAGCGGCAGCAATTCGCTGCATGCTTATCAGACGAACCAACAGAAGTCGCAAGACGACGCGGTGACGCTGTCGGGAGCGGCTGCGCTGATGTCCGGCACACCGGTACAGAACGCCCAGGCCTTGCACCAGGCGCCGCCGGTCAGTGCCGGCAACAGCGCGCAGCAGGCGGTGACCGAAATCAATGCCGTACTCAAGCGTTTCGCCACCACGCTGCAGTTCACGGTCGATCCGGCCACGCTCACGCGGGTGGTCAAGGTGGTGGACTCGGATACCGGCGAAACGGTGCGCCAGATGCCGACCGAAGATGCGATCAAGGCGGCCCGTGCGCTTGATCAGGGCAAAGGGCTGCTGATCGGACAAAAAGTCTGACCGTGCGGCGCCTGGCGCCGCAAAGAACACGATGGCGGCCGATCACACCCCGGGGCCTGCCGCAGAACTGAACGAACACAAAAGGTAAAACGGATGACCAGCAGCGTCGGCTCGACCCCTTCTAGCGGCACGTCCGGGACCAGCGGCACCTCGGGCTCGTCAGGCACCCCGACTTCCGCATCGATCCTGGCGGCCGCACAAGCCGCTGCCCAGGCCGCCGCGCAGACCATCATTTCCGGCTCGGGCATCGGCTCGGGCATGAACCTGCAACAACTGATGTCGGGCCTGATGTCAGTCGAAAGCGTGCCGTTGCTGAACCTGCAAGCACAGCAGGCCGGCGTGCAAGCAGACGTCTCGGCCTTCGGCACGCTGAGTTCCGCATTCAGCACCTTCGAAGACTCGATCTCGGACCTGACTTTTGCGTCGAGCTTCCAGACGCTCGCAGCTGGGACCAGCGACGAGACCGTCGCCTCGGCCTCGCTCAACGCAGGTGCCCTTGCCGGCTCGTACTCGGTCAACGTCACCGCGCTCGCGGCAGCCGAAACGCTGCTCGCCCCGGGTCAGGCCAGCACGTCGGTCTCAATCGGCTCGGGCGCGACGACCACCCTGAATATCCAGCTCGGCACGACCAGCGGTACGCCGCCGACGTTCGTACCGAACAGCGGCCAGACCGTCACGCCGATCACGATCAACGCGAGCAACAACACGCTCGAAGGGATGCGCTCGGCCATCAACGCGGCCAATCTCGGCGTGACCGCCTCGATCGTCAACGATGGCAGCGGCACCCCATACCGTCTCGCGCTGACCTCGACCACGACCGGCGCGACGCAGGCGATTCAGATCAACGTAGCAGGCGCAGGCGGCACCGGCGCGGGTGATCCGGCGATCACCAGCATGCTCCAGTACGACCCGAACGGCACCATGAACATGACGCAGACATCGGCCGCCGCCAATGCCGTGCTGACCGTCAACAACACGCCGATCCAGAGTCCGACCAATACCGTCGACAACGGCTACCCTGGCCTGTCGATCGCACTGGTTGGCACCGGCACGACGACGATCACAGTCGGCAACGCAACCGACAATCTGGCGTCGCTCGTGCAAAATTTCGTGACCTCCTATAACACGATGGAGACAACGATCTCGGGTCTAACCCAGTTCGACTCCACCGGCGCCAACAATGGACCGCTGCTCGGCGACAGCACGACGCTGCAACTCACGACGCAAATCCAGTCGATCGTCTCGAGCGTAGTCGGCGGTCTGCCGTCGGGCACCAGCCAGCTGGCGGACATCGGTATCACGCTCGACCCGACCACCAACCAGCTCGATCTCGATTCCGCTACGCTCAGCAGTGCGCTGGCCTCGAACCCGCAGGCCCTGCAAGGCTTGTTCTCCGTGCAGATGAGCGCAAGCGACCCGCTCGCCGTGGCTTCGGTGGTGACCAACGGAACGCCGCAGTCAGGCACATATCCGGTTACGGTCACGCAGGCCGCCACCCAGGGCTCGGTGACCGGTTCGGCTCCGGCGACGTTGCCGACGGCGGCGACTCAGCTCTCATTCAACCTGAACGGCACGTTCGCGAGCATCAACGTGCCGGCGGGCCCGTATGCCTCACTCTCCGCGTACGCCACCGCGTTGCAGGGTGCGATCAACGGCAACTCGACGTTCACTTCAGCCGGTTTCTCGGCCAACGTCACGGCCAACTCCGACGGCACGCTGTCGGTGACTTCGACGCAATACGGTTCGGCCTCCAATGTCACGATCACGGGCAGCGACGCGCAGTCGCTGTTCGGCGCGGCGAGCAACGTCGGTACGGCCGGCGTCGACATCCAGGGTTCGATCGGCGGCATCCCGGCAGTCGGTTCGGGCCAGACGCTGACGGCCAGCGGCCAGAACCCGGCCGCAGGTCTGGCCGTCACGGTCCAAGGCTCGCAAACCGGTTCCCGCGGTACGGTCAGTTATTCGTCGGGTATTGCCACGCAGCTCACGAACGTGATGACGCAGGCCGTCCAGGTCAATGGCTCGGGCGGCGCGACGTCAGACGGCGCGATTACCAGCGCGGTCAGCACGCTCAACGAGCAGATTACGGCGATCGAAACACAGGAATCGAACACTCAGGCCTATATCACGTCGGTCAGCGCGAACTACCAGACGGAGTTCACGAACTTGCAGACGACGCTGGCTTCGATGACGAGTATCAAGAGCTATCTGCAACAGATTTTCGATCCGACCACCAGCAGCTAAGACGTGGGCCGCCAGCGCGGCCCATGAACGATCGCTTTACCAGGCGGCGCCCCGAACCCGGCGCCGCCCGACATCAGGCAATACAGGAGATTCGCCATGTACTCGTCCGGACAGTTCGGCGCCAGCGCCTATTCGCGCGTCGGCGTGCAGACCAGTGTGGTCGACGCGAGCCCGCACCGCTTGATCGTGCTGCTGTATGAAGGCGCACGCAAGGCGCTCGCGATGGCACGCGTCTCGGTGCAAAGCGGCGACATCGCGGGCAAGGGCCACGCGATCTCGAAAGCCATCGGCATCATCGGCAGTGGCCTGCAACAGGCACTTGACCTCAATGCAGGCGGTGAAATCGCGCAACGTCTCAACCAGCTCTATGACTATATGACGCGTCGCCTGACTCAGGCGACGTTGCGACCCGATGACAAGCTGATCATCGAAGTCGATGCCCTGCTTGCTACGCTCGAAGAGGCCTGGCGCGCCATTGGACCCGAATTGTCCCCCTCGCTTGCCACCGCAGAAGTTTGAACATGAACGCCTCGCTTGAGTTGTTTTCGTATTACGAAGCTATTGCGGCAGTCACGGCGCGCATGCTCGACGCCGCTCGCGCCGACAACTGGAATCAACTGTTCCAGCTGCAGGACGAATATGAACGCCTGGTCGACGAGATCCGCCCGATCGATGCGCGCTCCGCGCTCGATGAGGCCGGCCGTCAGCGCAAGCATGACCTGCTCCGCCAGATTCTCGACCACGATGCCGAAATTCGCGATCTCGCGAGCCCCCGCGTCGCGCGACTCTCAGCGCTGATTGCGAGTAACCGCCAAACGCGTGCTCTGAACGACATGTACGGCTTGAAGTCACAACGCGGCTGAGGATGCTATGAGCGGGATCGACCCGACGGTCGCGTCCGCGCTTGCCAGCCGGATCGATACGCTGCTTGCCGCGGTAGCCAGTACCACGGACGCCACGGCCGCACGCGCGGCAGAGGCGACCGCCCCCACGCAGTGGGCCAACACGCCGGCTGCACCCGCCAGCAATGTTCCTCCGCTACCGCCGCCAGCTTCGGCGCAGGCTGTGCTGTCGGAGACGGCGCTCGCACTCGACGTGATTTCACGCCTGGGCGGCGAAGAAGAACCACCGCCGGTCCTCGGGCACCAGCCGCTCTGGTCGAGCGCGCCGGGCAGCAATGGCGCGAGTGCACTGAACGGTGCGCAAGCGGCGTCCGCACTGGTCGAACCTGTGATCGACGGTCTCGCATCGTCGCTCGCGATGGCGCTCGAACAGGCGCTCGACACCAGCGGCCTGTTCTACGAATCCCACCTCGCCCAATGGCTGGCCGGCCAGCGCAGCAGCGCTCTGCTAAGCCAGGAGCCACAGGCACGGCTGCCGCAGGCCGAGGGCGACACTGGCTGGCCCTTCGATCCCGAACAAACCGCGCAGCAGGCGGCGGACACGCCGCCCCCGTTCACCGGTCGTTCGAGCGCTCCGAACTCCGCCGCGAGCAACCTGACGGGCAATGAGACCGTCGACGTCGAGATCGACGAAATGGGCGGCGTGTTCACTCAGGTAGTCGTGGAAGACGCGCCCGACCCCGCGCGCGATGCGACGCGCACGGGTCAGGACAGCCCCGATGCAGCGTCGGCCGGCGCGCACACCCTGGCAGACGATGCGCCAGATGCCGGGCCGTCGCGCGCGCTGGTCCCGACGACAACACAGGGCCCAGGCAACAATTCCAACGCGCAAGGCCCTTCGAGCGGCTATTCAAGCTCGAGCTCAAGCGCCCAAGCGAATGCCACCCCCACCCCCGGCAACGGCTCCATGTTCGTGAACTCCGCGAATGCGGCGTACACCGCGCAGGCCGCAGCGTCACGGCTTGCGGGGGGCGGCACGCTCACGCCTGAGCACGCGGCCGCTGCAGCTTTGACGAATGCAGGGGCCGAACCGGGCGGCATGCCGTCCGCATTGCCGATTCATCCGGATGCGCTGTCGATCGTGCGTCAGCAACTCGAACTGCTGCAAAACCCGGAGCCGCAGTTCCGGTGGTCCGGCGAGGCCTGGCCCAATTCGCGGATGTACTGGGAGCTCGACTGGGATCCCGACGACACGCGCTCGGCTGACCAGCGCGTCTGGCGCACACGCATCTCGCTCGAACTGCCCACGCTGGGCATGGTCGACGCGGAACTCACGCTGACGGGTCACCAGCTCGGCGCGCGGATCACGGCCGACGGGCAGAGCATCGGCACGCTCAAGGAAGGAACCTCCGATTTCATGCGCGCGCTGGCCTCCGCGGGGCTGGATTTACAGCAGTTCGCGATCCGCCATGCAAGCGACACTGGCAGCTTGCCGGATCACACAGGTGGTGCGCAATGAGTGGGAATGGGAACAGTGGCGCACGCACCCAGGCCGTCGCGCTGGTCTACGACCATGGCGACGACGCCGCGCCGCGCGTGGTGGCCAAGGGCTATGGGCAGATTGCCGACATGATCGTGCAGCGAGCGCGGGAAACCGGGCTCTACGTGCACGAATCGTCTCAGATGGTGTCGTTGCTCATGAATGTCGACCTCGACAGTCATGTGCCCCCGCTGCTCTATCAGGCGGTAGCGGAATTGCTCGCCTGGCTATACCGCCTCGAGCAATCGGGTGCGTTGCCCGCTGCTTCAGCGAACAAGGGCGCGCCACCGGGCAAGCGCACATCCTGAGCAGACGTTCGCTGCAACCCGCGGGTGCCAGTGCCAGCGCTGGGCTACTGGTCGGCTGGTACTGGCGTCGGTGCGGGAACTGGCGCCGGGCGGGTACGAGAACTGGCGCCCATGCCGGTACAGGGCGATGCAGGCGTGCCAGGCCCAAAGGCCAGGCATAGCGCGAAGCGCGCCTCCCCGACTAGCAGGCGCACTCCCCAAACCCATCCTCGGCCGATGGCCTAGACGCTCATCTGCATGATCGTCGAGTAGGCCGTGGCCAGCTTGTTTCTGACTTCGATGGCTTCCTGGAAGGCGATGTTTGCCTTCTGGAGATCGATCATCACGTCGTTCAGCGCGACGTTCGGCGCACCGAGTTCAAACGCGTGCGCCTGAGCGGCACCCTGCGCCTGGCGTGCGCTCACCTTCTTCAGCGAGTTCTGCAGCAACGAGGCGAATTCGCCGGATGCGGCCCCCGACTCGGCGATGGTCGTCATGTCGGGGCCCTTGTCGCCGCCGGCGGCCTGGGTCGCCATTTGCTGAATCTGCTGCATCGCGGATGCGATCGGACTGATTCCACTCATCTTGCTCTCCCATGCGCGCAGGGCGCGGTGATCCTTTTATCAACGGCTTGCAGGTTAGCACCCGCTGCATTGCGCCAAGCCGGTCAATTGACAGGAAAACCCGGTTCTATTCTTCCGATCGACCCTCGTCTCATGGGCGAATAATCGGCAACGTGCAGAACCTGTCGTCGTCTGCCAGCCCGCGGGTTCCGTGTGGCGCCGGACGACGCCGCACCATCGAATACTGGAGAGTTTCGCCGTGATGATGGTTTCATCCACTCTGAACGCCGCATGCCTGCCGAGAGGCGCCGCATGAACGCAGCGACGACCACGACCCCCTCGGCGATGACCGCGCCGGGCCCAGGGAATGCCGTTGCCGCCCCGGCCCCCGCTGCACCGCCCGCCCCACCGTCGAACGCGACGCTGGCCGCCCTCGAACAACGCATGCCCTTCATCGGTCAGGTGCGCACCAACCCGCGCCTGCCCATCATGTTGGTCGGCGCGCTGTTGATAGGCCTGATGGTCGCGCTCTACATGTGGAGTCGTGTGCCCGACTACAAGGTGCTTTACAGCAACCTGTCGGACCGCGACGGCGGCTCGATCATCACCGCCCTCGGCGCGATGAACGTGCCCTACAAGTTCGCCGATCAGGGCGGCGCGATCCTCGTCCCGGGCGACCAAGTCCACGAAATCCGTCTGCGGCTCGCCCAGCAAGGCCTGCCCAAGGGCGGCTCGGTCGGCTTCGAGCTGATGGACAACGAGAAGTTCGGGATCAGCCAGTTCGCGGAGCAGGTCAACTACCAGCGCGCGCTCGAAGGCGAACTCGAACGCACGATCGACGCCCTGTCGGCCGTCAGCGACTCGCGGGTTCATCTGGCGATTCCGAAACCGACCGTCTTCGTCAGCGAAAAACAAAGTCCGACCGCCTCCGTGCTGGTCAACCTGTGGCCGGGCCGCGTGCTCGACGACGGTCAGGTCGCCGCGATCACGCACATGGTGTCGTCGGCCGTGCCCGACATGCCCGCCAAGAACGTCACGATCGTCGACCAGAACGGCAACCTGCTGACCGCGCCCGCCACGGGCAACGGCCTCGACGCGACGCAGTTGAAGTACGTCTCGCAGATCCAGCAGGACGCACAGCACCGTATCGACGCGATCCTCGCGCCGCTATTCGGCGAAGGCAATGTGCATTCGCAGGTCAGCGCCGACGTCGACTTTTCGAAAGTCGAGCAAAGCAGCGAGCAATACACGCCGAACGAAACGCCGAAAGACAGCGCGATCCGCAGCCAGCAAACCAGCGAATCGAAGGAACTCGGTCAGACGCCCTCGGGCGGTGTGCCGGGCGCCCTATCGAATACGCCGCCGCAGCCGGCCAGCGCGCCGCTTGCCAACCCGCCGGCAGGCGCCAGTGGCGCGGCCCCGAACCTTGGGCCGTCGAGCGAACACAAGGACACCACGACCAACTACGAGCTCGACAAGACAGTACGTCACGTCGAGCAGCCGCAGGGTCAGGTGCGCCGCCTGAGCGCCGCCGTGCTGGTGAACTACAAGCCGACGGTCGATGCCAAGGGTCACACGACGATGCAGCCGCTCAGCGCGTCGCAGCTCGCCCAGGTCAAGCAACTGGCGAGCGATGCGATGGGCTTCAGCGCGCAACGTGGCGACTCGCTGAACGTCGTGAACGGCGAGTTCTCGACCGCACCCGAAGGTCCCGCCGTCCCGTTCTGGAAACAGCCCGAAACACTGGACCTGACAAAACTGGTCGGTAAGTATGTGTTGATGGCCATGGTCTTCCTGATCCTCTTCTTCGGCGTGCTGCGTCCGTGGATGAAGGGTCGCCTGAACCCGGCGACGCAGACGGCTGACGAAGCCGCCGCGATCGCTGCACTGGAAGGCCCGACGGCCAACCTGGAAGGGCGCCTGGTCGACGCCGACGGCAATCTCGTCGAGGCGATCGGCGAGAACGCGGCGCTCGGCGCGCCGGCCATGTCGTCGTTCGAACGTAACCTGGCTTATGCCCGCCAGGTCGCGAAATCGGATCCGAAGGCTGTTGCAACCGTGATCAAGAACTGGGTGAACGATGAACGCTGAAGGCCTGAATCGAGCCGCGATCCTCTTGATGTCGATCGGCGAGGATGAAGCTGCAGAGGTATTCAAGTACCTCGCGCCGCGCGAAGTGCAAAAGATCGGTGCCACCATGGCCACGCTCAAGCACGTGACGCGTGAGCAGATCGATGCGGTGCTCGAAGAATTCCGCCACGAAGCGGAACAGCTCTCGGCACTCTCGCTCGACTCGGGCGAATACATCCGCGCCGTGCTGACCAAGGCGCTCGGCAACGACAAGGCTTCTGGCCTGATCGAAAGGATTCTTCAGGGCGGCGATACGAGTGGTATCGAAGGCCTCAAGTGGATGGACTCGGGCGCAGTCGCGGAGCTCATCAAGAACGAACACCCGCAGATCGTAGCGACCATCCTGGTCCACCTCGACCGCGACCAGGCATCCGAAGTCCTCGAATTCTTCGCGGAACGGCTGCGCAACGACGTCGTGCTGCGTATCGCAACACTCGACGGTATCCAGCCGACCGCGTTGCGCGAACTCAACGACGTGCTGACCAAGCTGCTCTCCGGTTCCGAGAACCTCAAGCGCAGCCCGATGGGCGGTGTACGAGCAGCGGCCGAAATCCTCAACTTCATGGGCAGCGCGAACGAAGAGTCGGTTATCTCGACGGTGCGCGGCTACGACGAGGAACTGGCGCAGTCGATCGTGGATCAGATGTTCGTGTTCGAAAACCTGCTCGACATCGAAGACCGCGGCATCCAGGTACTGCTCAAGGAAGTCGAGTCGGAGTCGCTGATCGTGGCGCTCAAGGGCGCACGGCCGGAACTGCGCGAGAAGATTCTCAAGAACATGTCGTCGCGGGCAGCCGAACTGCTGCGCGAAGATCTCGAATCGCGCGGCCCGGTACGGGTCTCCGAGGTCGAGGCCGAGCAGAAGGCCATTCTGCAAGTGGTGCGACGTCTTGCCGACGAAGGCGAGATCGCACTCGGCAGCAAACCCGAAGACGCGTACGTCTGACGCCAAGGAAGTAGTCCATGAGCCGCGGCCAAACCATCACGAGAGATCGCCTCACAGCGTACGAACGCTGGGAGATGGCGTCTTTCGATCCGCCGCCCCCGCCTCCCCCAGAGCCGGTCGCGCCGCCGGAACCGGTGATCGATCCGTCGATCGCGGAACGGGCACGGCTCGCCGAGGAAACTCGCGCGGCGGCCTATGCGGAAGGGCTCGCCGCAGGCCAGGCCGAGGGGTATCAGGAAGGCTTTGCGGCAGGCCATCTCGACGGACTCAACAAAGGGCTCAGCGACGCCCAGCAGGTCGCCACACAATTCAAGGCGGTGGCCGACTCGTTCATGACCGCGCTCTCGGCAGCGGATACGGAAGTGGCCGACGGCATCGTTGCGCTGGCCTATGACGTCGCCCGCGAAGTCGTGCGCCAGAGCATCACACTCGATCCGACCGTGCTGCTGGGCGCTGTGCGCGAGGTGCTCGCAAGCGAACCGGCCTTGGCCGGCGCGCCGCAGATCCTGGTCAATCCGGCCGATATGCCGGTACTTGAAGCCTATTTGAAAGACGAACTCGAGGCGGGCGGCTGGATCATGCGCGCCGATCCCGACATCGAACGGGGCGGTTGCCGCGCCCGTGCGGCGACGGGCGAAGTCGATGCCACCCTCGCGACCCGCTGGCAGCGTGTGCTGCTCGCGCTCGGCGAACACAACAAGTGGTAGGCGCACGATGAGCTCGCCGTTTCTGCCCCCCGATCTCAGCGACCTCGAACGCGAACTCGTTGAAGTGGCGACGCAGGCGCGCGCGGCTTTCGTGAGCGGCAAGCCGACCCCGGGCGTTTCAGCGCACTCGTACGCGCTGCCGCCCGACGACGATCTCGACATGCCGGTCATGCCCGCCGCGGCGCCGCCCTCGCGCCCGGCTTCGGCCGCTCCATCGGGTGCGTCGACAGCATCAGCGAGCTCATCGCCATCGCCATTGACCGCGCCCAAGACGCCGGCGACATCGGCTGCGTCATCCGCGCTCCAGGCACCGACCAAGTCGGCCGCATCACCCGCACCTCAAGCACCGGCCGCTTCGGCTGCATCAGTCGCGCCGAAGGCGACAGCCGCGGCGCCGGCCCCTGCACCGCCGGCCTTCGATGCCCCGACGACCCGGCCCGCTTCCGCAGCCCCCGGCACACCGCCGACGGCCGCCGCCGTGCCCGAGCACGACGCCGCTGGCGAGCTCGACGAGATGGACTGGACGCCGAGCAAGGTCCGCACGGTCGCCGAACTCGAAGCCGAACTCGACGCTGAACAGCAAGACGCCGAACAACGCCAGCAGCCTTTTGTCCTGCCCGAGGCCGCCGCCCGTGCCGCCATCACGGCGACCCGCGATCCGGCCCTGGCCGACAACCCGCACCTCGCCGCCTGGCGCATGCGCATGGCCGAAATCGGTCACGCCAGCACCTTTGCCCGGCCGCTCCTGCGTTGCGGCCGGC
>JAMFSK010000072.1 GCA_026225235.1 Burkholderiales bacterium | reverse complement strand
CGGAAAACTTAATAGGGAGGAGTTTTGCTATTTTGGCGGAGAGGCCCGCCAGGCGCGATAAAACGGATGTTTGAAGCGTTGTCCGAAGCATCGAAGTTCGATGCAAATGGCAGTCGCTGGTGCAGTGCAGTGCAGAGCGTTGATTGAAACTCTGCATGAAAACGCGTTGTAAAGCTAGCCATTCGTCTGGGGAAATCAGCGTTTCCCCGAAAATATACGGGCTACTACCTACTCACCTGCCCCGCAAACTTTCGTAACCCAAACAAACTGGCAATCCTTACTGACAGCCGTGACGATAGCATGGCCCTCAGAGGAGATTCTCGCGTGTTTTCTGTGAACACCGGGTAAACATCCTTCGAGCCGAGCGGGAGGAAAAGATGGAGATTCGCGCGAGCCGGTCGTCTTGGGCGTGTTTAACAGGCTTTGCCAAAAAAATGCTTTTTGCAGATTCCTTGGACGCTACCGACATTAACTCTGCCGACGAATAGGCCCTGACTATTTTGAAGGTCCGGATCGCTGTTGCTCTGGGGTGACCAGCGTCGACCCCGCTGTGGGGGGGCCGCGGTCCGCATGGCCCCATGTCCGTGCGCCCACGCACGTGTGGGTAACCGAGACGCGCGCAGTTCTTGGATGGAGCCTCGGTCGCCTCGCACTGAGAGAGCCCCCGGACCCGACCAGAGCGAGATTCCAAGCGAGCACATCGTGCGCTGAAGAGCCAACCCCGGTTTGACGGTCTTGCCGCTCATTCAGGCGATATGTACCGATGCGCGCAACGGATGGCGAAAGAAAGGCTTCGGCCAAATCGCACCAATAAAAAAGGACTTACGGTTTTCACCGTAAGTCCTTTTCCAATACTGGTCGGGGCGAGAGGATTTGAACCTCCGACCACCTGCACCCCATGCAGGTACGCTACCAGGCTGCGCTACGCCCCGAAAGACCAAAATTATAACAGAGCAATCCCCTGCTTTGAATAGGCATCTACCGTTTTGCGAGCAGCGCGATCACTTGCTGCAACTCGGCGCGTAGCCGGTCGCAATCCACCACGGTGCCCTGCTGTGTAGCAGGCCCTCCAGCGACCCCGCGCTCGACCTTGACCCCCTGGTCAACAGCAGGTTCGATGATCGGGTTGCCCTGCGCATCGAGCCGGTTACGTGCACCGTTGATCGTAAAGCCCTGCTCGTACAACAACTCCCGAATCCGCCGGATCAACAGTACTTCATGGTGCTGGTAATAACGCCGATTGCCACGCCGTTTAACTGGCCGCAACTGCGTAAACTCCTGCTCCCAATAGCGCAGCACATGCGGCTTGACGCCGCATAGCTCGCTGACTTCACCGATGGTGAAGTAGCGCTTCGCAGGTATCGGGGGGAGTGTGACTTTTTCCATCGCGGCGAGGCCGTCGACTCAAAAAAGTGGAGCGATAAAGGAACCGGCCGATGTTACGCGCCGGCTGCTCAGTGGCTTGACGGCGTCTGGCCGACACCGGTTTCCACGAGCGATTTCAGCTTCTGGCTCGCATGGAATGTCACGACGCGGCGCGCGGCAATCGGAATGGCTTCACCGGTCTTCGGGTTACGGCCAGGTCGTTGCGGCTTGTCGCGCAACTGGAAATTGCCGAAGCCCGACAGCTTCACGCTATCGCCGCTTTCAAGTGCGTCGCGAATCACTTCGAAGAAGGCTTCGACCATGTCTTTCGCTTCGCGCTTATTCAGGCCGACATGATCGAACAACAACTCGGCCAGCTCTGCCTTGGTCAGCGTCGGCATATCCGCCGATGCCAATCCGTTGCCATTCATGCTGGTGTCGTTGTCGTCCGTCATCGCACTGCGCTGCGCTGCCAGAAGCGCCTCAAATTCACTCGAGTTCATTTTTTCTAAGGGTCAAAAAAACAGGCGCCTGATTACACGGGCGATATCTTACCCGCGCAAGCGCGCGCCATAGACTCGAGCCAAGCGATCCACCAAAGTTTTGATGGCTAGTTCGACTGTTTCATCCTGCAAAGTCCCGCCAGTATCTTGCAGGGTTACACGGAACGCAAGGTTTTTTTGGTCCTCTCCAAGGCCCCCGGAAACGGTCGGCGTCGGACGGAATTCATCAAATAAAACAACCTTTTGGACGTATTTGCAAGCAGGTTCTGACTGCGCCGCAACGAGCTCGTCCAGCAGGCTCTGAACATCGATTTTCTGGTCGACGACCACGGCAATATCGCGCTTCACCGGCTGGAATTTCGAGACCTCGACAAGGGCCGGCAGCGGGCGAATCTGCGCCGCGTCGACATCGACTTCGAACACGATCGGTGCATGCGGCAATTCATACTTCTGGAGCCAGCGGGGATGCAACTCGCCAAGCCAACCAATGGCCTTGCCATGCAATTCGACGCGCGCCGAACGCCCGGGATGCAGCGCGGGATGGGTATCTTTCACAAACCGCGGCACGGCTGGTGCAAGCAAGGCTTCAAGGTCGCCTTTCACATCGAAATAATCGGCGACGCGTGTCTTGGCACCCCACTGCTCTTCAATCACGGGGCCGTAAGCGAGCGCACCGATCCGCTTGGGTTGCTGGAAACCGGCAACCTGCAATTCCCCTGCTTCGACTGACTTGTCGGCCAAAAACACGCGGCCGAGTTCGAACAAGCGCACGCGATCCGCTTTACGATTCAGGTTGAAACGCAGGGTGTTCAACAGGCTTCCGAACAGCGTGCTGCGCATGACGGAATACTGCGAAGCAATCGGATTCAGCACGCGAATCGGATTGGTATTTCCCGCAAAATCCTGTTCCCATGCTTCTTCGACAAAACCGAAATTGACGGTTTCGGAATAGTCGCGTGCGGCCAGAGTATGACGCAGGGCGTGAATCGAGCGACGCGTTTCATCGGTCGGGCGCATTTCACTTGGCGCAACCGGCGGTTCGGCGGGCAGCTTTTCGAAGCCGTGGATTCGCGCGACTTCTTCGATCAGGTCTTCTTCAATTTCAATGTCGAAGCGGTAGGCGGGCGGCGTCACGACAAACTGTTCGCTGGCACTGCCTACATCATGGCGTTCGAACTTAAGACCGAGACGCGTAAAGATCGACGCGACTTCTTCGCCGTCGATCGGAATGCCGATGACACGACTTGCACGCGCCACACGCATGGCCACGGGCTTACGCACGGGCACATTGACCTGCTGGTCGTCGATCGGGCCGGCGGCGCCACCACACACGTCGAGCACGAGTTTCGTGATGTGCTCGATATGTTCGACAGTCGTCGAATAGTCGACACCGCGTTCAAACCGATGCGCTGCATCGGTCGAGAAGTTGTAGCGACGCGCACGGCCGCGAATGCTGTCGGGCCACCAGAATGCGGCTTCGACGTAGATATTCGTCGTGTCGAGGTTCACCGCGGTGCTGTCGCCGCCCATGATGCCGGCCAGGCTTTCGACTTCTTGCTCATCGGCGATCACCCCGACTTGCTCGTCGACTTCAACGGTGTTGCCGTTCAGCAGCTTGATAGTTTCGCCTTTGCGGCCCCAGCGCACGTCAAGCGAGCCGTGAATCTTGTCGAGGTCGAAAATGTGGCTCGGGCGACCGAGCTCGAGCATCACATAGTTCGAAATATCGACGAGCACGGAGATGCTGCGCTGGCCTGAGCGTTCGAGGCGTTCGACCATCCACGCCGGGGTTTTCGCACGGGCGTTGACGCCGCGAATGATGCGGCCCGAAAAACGGCCGCACAGATCGGCGGCGCCAATCTTCACGGGCAAGGTGTCGGCGAGGGTAACGGGCGACGGTGCGAACACCGGCGTCTTGAGCGGCGCGCCGGTGATGGCAGCCACTTCGCGCGCGACACCGAACACCGACAGACAGTCCGCCTTGTTCGGCGTCAGCTTGATCTCGAAGATGGTGTCGTCGAGGTTCAGGACCTTGCGGATGTCCTCGCCGATCGGCGTTTCCTCGGGCAGGATCATCAGGCCGCTGTGATCTTCGCTGAGCTTAAGCTCGCGTGCGGAACACAGCATGCCCTGGCTTTCGACGCCACGCAGTTTCGACAGCTTGATGGCGAACGGGGCACCGCCCTCTTCTGCCGGTGCAAGTTCGGCACCGACCAGGGCGCATGGCACCTTGATGCCCGGCGCGACGTTCGGCGCGCCGCAGACGATTTGCAGCGTCTCGCCCGTGCCTGCGTCGACCTGGCAAACATTGAGCTTGTCGGCATTCGGATGCTTTTCGACGGACAGCACATGGCCAACGACGATCTTCGAGGTCGGCGGTGCGATCGGTCGCAGGTCTTCGACTTCGAGCCCCGACATCGTCAATGCGTGGGCAAGTTCATCGGTCGTCAGTCGAGGACTAACGAAACTTCTGAGCCAGGATTCTGGGAATTGCATGGATCGCTAACGTTCGTTATGAGGGTGCGTTACGCAAACTGCCGCAGAAAACGCAGGTCGCCTTCGAAGAACAAGCGCAGGTCGTCGACGCCGTAGCGCAGCATCGCAAGGCGCTCGAGACCACTACCGAATGCGAAGCCAATGTATCGTTCCGGGTCGAGGCCCATATTGCGTATCACGGTCGGATGCACTTGACCCGAACCGGAAATCTCGAGCCAGCGCCCGGCATTGCGGCCGCCCTCGAAGCGCATGTCGATTTCGGCCGACGGCTCGGTGAACGGAAAGTACGAAGGACGGAAGCGCGTGGTGATGTCGTCGCGCTCAAAGAACTTGCGCAGGAAATCGGTGTAGACGCCCTTGAGGTCGGCGAAGCTCACGTTCTCGCCGATCCACAGACCTTCGACCTGGCTGAACATGGGCGAGTGCGTCGCGTCGCTATCGACACGATAGGTGCGACCGGGCGCGATGACCTTGATCGGGGGCTTGTGCATGCGTGCATAGCGAACCTGCATCGGGCTCGTATGGGTACGCAGCAGCAAGGGACGGCCTTGCTCGTCCTTTGCATCGATATAGAACGTGTCCTGCATCGAACGCGCGGGATGGTTTTCCGGGCTGTTCAATGCAGTGAAGTTGTACCAGTCGGTTTCGATCTCCGGGCCATCGGCCACATCGAAACCAATCGAACGGAAGATTTGCTCGACACGCTCCCAGGTGTTCATCATCGGGTGCAGCGTGCCCACTCCGGTGCCACGGCCGGGCAGTGTCACGTCGATCGCCTCGGCGGCGAGACGGCGGTTGAGCAGCGCGTCGGCCAGTGCCTGACGGCGGCCCTTGAGCGCTTCTTCGATTTGTTGTTTGGCGGCATTGATCCGTGCGCCTTCGGTCTTGCGTGCGTCGGGGTCAAGCTTGCCGAGGCCTTTCATGAGCTCGGTGATCTTGCCGGCCTTGCCGAGGAACCGCGCCTTCTCGTTCTCGAGTGTCGCAGTATCGTCAGCGCCGGCGAATGCGTTCAACGCATCCGCGACGATTTTTTGCAGGTCCAGGGATTCCATCGTCGTCAGGTCGGTCTTCCACAAAAAAACGCGGGTTCAACAAAAAAGGGGCTCGGTAAGGAGCCCCGTTTTGTGCGGCGCCGGACCCCGGCGTCGCGGATGTCATGCCCCTCGAACTGCAGGGTCACGACACCCTCAGCCCAGACAACAGGCCGGCTCAGATGAGTTCAGGTGCAGGACGTCGGGCATGACTGCCCGATGGTTCACACCTTCGACGGCACCTTAAGCTGAAGCTGAAGCAGACACCACCGCCTTCACTTGCTTCACGATTGCCGCGAAAGCAGGCTTGTCGGTCACGGCCATATCAGCGAGGACCTTGCGGTCCAGTTCGATCGACGCCTTCTTCAGGCCGTTGATGAACACGCTGTACGTCAGGCCATGCTCACGGGTACCCGCGTTGATACGGGCAATCCACAGTGCACGGAAGACGCGCTTCTTGTTGCGACGATCGCGATAGGCATATTGCCCGGCGCGCATCACCGCTTGCTTGGCGATACGGTAGACGTTATTGCGACGGCCGCGGTAACCCTTGGCTTGGTCGATAACTTTCTTATGACGGGCGCGCGCGGTTACCCCACGTTTGACTCGAGGCATAATTCTCTCCTATGAGTGGTTAGTGAGGTTAGGCGAACGGCATCATCGCGCGTACGGAACCAACGTCCGACGCGTGAACACCCGTGCTGCCGCGCAGGTGGCGCTTGTTCTTCGTGGATTTCTTCGTCAGGATGTGGCGCTTAAAGGCCTGACCGCGCTTGACGGTACCGCCCGGACGCACCACGAAGCGCTTTGCAGCACTCTTCTTGGTTTTCATCTTCGGCATTGCTACTCCAGATTTCTAATATGTCCGTGGGTGTGCAGCTAAGCGCTGCCCTTGTAGGACCCACGTTCACTTATTGCGACGGTTACCCGCCGCGGTGACGGTTTCGAAAGCCTTTGCCACGTCGGACCTGCTGACGCAGCGGCTCCTTGCCGCCATGCGATGAAGCCCGTTGCCGGACCTGCATCGCGTTCGAACAGCCGCAAAGTGCAGCCATCACGAATTTCTCTCAATCACGCTGAGCGGGACACTCGTCGCGCAGTCTGCGCGCCGCCTGCCTCACCGCTCCTCCGCTTATTTCTTTTTCTTGGGCGACAGCACCATCACCATCTGTCGGCCTTCCATCTTCGGCATCTGTTCGACCTGACCAAACTCGTCGAGGTCGGTACGCAGGCGTTCGAGAACGCGCATGCCGATTTCCTGGTGGGCCATTTCGCGGCCACGGAAACGCAACGTGATTTTCGTCTTGTCGCCTTCGTCAAGGAAGCGCACAAGATTGCGCAGCTTGACGTTGTAGTCGCCATCGTCGGTACCCGGGCGGAACTTCACTTCCTTGACCTGGATGACCTTCTGTTTCAGCTTGGCCTCGTGCGCCTTCTTCGACTCGGAGTACTTGAACTTGCCGTAGTCCATCAACCTGCAGACAGGCGGGACCGCTTGCGGGGCAATTTCAACCAGGTCGACATCCGCTTGTTCAGACAGACGAAAGGCGTCGGCCAGCTTCACGATACCGAGGGGCTCGCCCTCGACTCCGACCAGACGCACCTCCGGCGCAGTAATTTCACCGTTGATGCGATGAGCAGACTTATCAGCAGTAGCGATGTTACGTTTCCTCTCAAAATCTGAAAATTTTAGCCGCGCTGACCGATGGCTTTACTTGAACAGGCGCAGATCATCGCGCAGACGTTCAACGAAGGCATCGACTGGCATTGTGCCAAGGTCGACACCGCCACGGGCACGCACGGCTACCGTTTGGGCATCACGCTCTTTGTCGCCGACCACAAGCAGGTACGGCACCTTCTCAAGCGTGTGCTCCCGTATTTTATAGCTTATTTTTTCGTTGCGCAAATCAACCACGGCCCTAAGCCCTTGTTTTTTCAATGTTTGCGCAACCTCTGCCGCATATTCTGACTGGCTTTCGGCAATATTGCAGACAACCAGCTGCACCGGAGCCAGCCAGGAGGGCATTGCGCCGGCAAAATTTTCAATCAGGATGCCGATAAACCGCTCCATCGAGCCGACGATCGCCCGGTGCAGCATCACCGGCCGGCGACGCGAATTGTCCTCGGTGACGTACTCGGCGTCGAGGCGCTCGGGCAGGACGAAATCGAGCTGGAGCGTGCCGCACTGCCAGGAGCGGCCAAGCGCGTCCTTGATGTGGTATTCGATCTTCGGGCCATAGAACGCACCCTCACCCGGCAATTCTTCCCACTCGACCCCCGATGCCCGCAGCGCATTGCGCAGCCCTTCCTCGGCACGATCCCAGGTTTCGGCCGAGCCCGCGTACTGCTCGGGACGCAGCGACAGCTTGATGTCGATATGCGTGAAGCCGAAATCCTTGTAGACGCTCATCGCAAGCGCGTGGAAATCGATCGATTCGGAAACGATCTGATCTTCCGTGCAGAAAATGTGCGCATCGTCCTGCACGAAGCCGCGCACGCGCATCAGGCCATGCAGCGCGCCCGATGCTTCATTGCGGTGGCAAGAACCGAATTCCGCGTAACGCAACGGCAGGTCGCGGTAGGAGCGCAGGCCATGATTGAACACCTGGATATGACCCGGGCAGTTCATCGGCTTGAGTGCGTAGTCGCGCTTTTCCGATTCCGTCGTGAACATGTTTTCACGATAGTGCTGCCAATGGCCCGAACGCTCCCACAGCGAGCGATCCATGATCATCGGCGTACGGATTTCCTGATAACCCGCGTCGTCGAGGCGACGGCGGATGTACTGTTCAATCTGCTGCCAGAGTGTCCAACCCTTGGCGTGCCAGAACACCAGGCCCGGCGCTTCATCCTGAAGATGGAACAGGTCGAGCTGACGGCCGAGCTTGCGGTGGTCGCGCTTCTCGGCCTCTTCGAGCATCGTCAAATAGGCTTCCTGGTCTTCCTTGCGCGCCCAGGCCGTGCCGTAGATGCGCTGAAGCTGCTCATTCTTCGAATCGCCGCGCCAATAGGCACCGGCCAGCTTCATCAACTTGAAGACCTTGAGCTTGCCTGTGTTCGGTACGTGCGGGCCCCGGCACAGGTCGGTAAAGCCGCCGTGCGAATAGAGCTTGATATCGTCGCTCGCCGGAATCGACTCGATGATCTCGGCCTTGTAGTTCTCGCCGATGCCCTTGAAGTAGGCGACTGCCTCATCGCGCGAGACGACCTTGCGTGTGACCGGCTCGTCTTTCTTTGCGATCTCGTGCATACGCTTCTCGATCTTCTCGAGATCTTCGGGCGTGAAGGGACGGCTATAGGCGATGTCGTAGTAAAAGCCGTTTTCGATCACCGGGCCGATCGTCACCTGTGCATCAGGGAACAGATCCTTGACTGCATAGGCCAGCAAGTGTGCCGTTGAGTGGCGAATGATTTCGAGGCCGTCAGCGTCCTTGTCAGTGACGATTGCGAGCGAGACGTCATGGTCGATCGTGGTCGACGTATCGACCAGTTCGCCGTCGATCTTGCCGGCCAGCGCCGCTTTCGCGAGGCCAGCACCAATCGACGCGGCGACCTCAGCCACCGTCACCGGGTGGTCGAAGGGTCGAACCGAGCCGTCAGGCAAACGCACCGAAATCATTCATTTCTCCGTGCCGCATGGCGGCAGTGATCAAAACTCAAACATTAAGGCAAAAAGATGTCGTTCAATGGCTCGAACACGAGCCGTTAAAAGCACCAGATAAAAAAAATGCGGCCTCGTCTGTCGAGGCCGCATTTTTGTCTTACCGTTCGCGCTACAGAAGCGATCAGCGTAACAGGTCCTCGACTAGCGTCGCCCCCGAGTCGTACCGGTGAACGTTCGCGATGTCATAACCATGTCTGCCCTTTCGTCTGACGCAACCATGTTCGAGTGCGGCGGTGATAACTGCCGCAGGACGTTTCAACTTCCTACAACCTTTAAAACCCATCTGCACTTCCGGCCTGCGGTGAAAATTTCTCACCTCACGCCGATGTCGTTGGTAGGCTCGATTGGATTCGAACCAACGACCCCCACCATGTCAAGGTGGTGCTCTAACCAACTGAGCTACGAGCCTGAAGAAGCAGCGATTATAGGGAGCTTTGAGAGGGATGGGAAGCCCCTTGGCGGAAAAAAATCCATTTCCGCGGGCCACCCGCCCAACGCCCGCCCCCTTACTTGCGCGAGGCGCGCACCACCCCTGGAATCTCCCCAAGCAGGGCCGTCACGCGCTGCAGTTGAGCCGCACTCGACACCTCGACCGTGAACTGCATGAAGGCTGAGTTGCGTTGCGTCATCGTCTTCACGCCGATCACATTGGTCTTCTCGCGCGCGAACACTTCGGAGATATCGCGCAGCAGACCCTGCCGGTCACTGGCTTCAATCGCAAGATCGACGGGATAGACCGACGCGCCCCTGCCCTCCAGCACATCTTCCGACCACGCGGTATGCAGCACTCGCTCAGGCGAACGCACGGCCAGCCGCGCAAAGCTCGTGCAGTCGCGCCGGTGGATCGAGACGCCCTTGCCGCGTGTGACAAAGCCCACGATCGGGTCGGGGGGCGCGGGGCGGCAGCATCGTGCGAGCTGGGTCAGTAACGCGCCGACCCCCACCACGAGCACGCCGCTCGAAGCCCCCTGCGCAACACTCGACTGACTGCTGCGCTTCGTCGAGATCTCAGGCTCGGGCGCCGGGGCGATGACTGCGCCATGGTCGCGCACGGCCTGTTCCACAGCACGCAAGCTGAACTCTTCCTTGCCCACCACGTTGAACAAATCGTCGGGCGTCTTGAAGCCAAGCTTGGTCGCGAGTTCCTCGAGGTTGACCGAAGTCTTTCCCTCGCGCTGCAGCGTCTTTTCGACGAGCGCCCTTCCTGCAGCAATGTGTTCACTCTGCTCGATCGAGTTGAACCACACACGCACCTTCTGCCGGGCACGAGGGCTTTGCAGATAGCCAAGCTGCGGGTTCAGCCAGTCGCGCGAGGGGCCGCCCTGTTTGATCGAGATGATCTCGACGGTCTGGCCATTCTCAAGCGCCGTGTTGAGCGGCACCATCGCCCCGTTCACACGGGCACCGCGGCAACGATGGCCGAGTTCGGTATGCAGGTGGTAGGCAAAGTCGACCGGCGTCGCGCCTTGCGGCAACGCAACCACGCGTGCCTCAGGCGTCAGCACATAGATATGGTCGTCGAGCGTGGCTTGCTTGAGCTGGTCCCACGCGCCTTCGGATTCCTTTCCGGGTCCGTCGGACACGTCGTCCTTCCAGGCAAGCAACTGACGCAACCATGCAATGCGCTCGTCGTATTTGTCCTGCGCGGTAACGGTGCCGGTATATCCCTTGGCGCCCGCCTCCTTATAGCGCCAGTGCGCGGCCACCCCATACTCGGCAAAGCGGTGCATCTCCTGCGTGCGGATCTGTACTTCGAACGCCTGGCCATCGTCGGCGATCACGACGGTATGCAGCGACTTATAGCCATTCGGCTTAGGTCGCGAGATATAGTCGTCGAACTCCTTGGGCACGGGCTGCCAGATGTTATGGACGATCCCGAGCACCGCGTAGCAATCCTTGACGCTATCGACGATCACGCGAAACGCGCGCACGTCATAGAGCTCCGAGAACTCGAGATCCTTGCCGCGCATCTTTCGCCAGATGCTGTAGATATGCTTGGGGCGACCGGAGACATCGGCCCGGATATCGGCCGCGGCAAGCTCGTTCGTCAGCCGCTCGATCGCCCCCGTTACGAAGGCTTCACGTTCGATGCGCTTCTCGTCGATCAGCTTGGCGATCTGCTTATAGGTCGCCGGCTGCTCGAAGCGGAACGCCAGATCTTCGAGCTCCCACTTGAGTTGCCAGATGCCAAGCCGGTTCGCGAGCGGTGCATAGATCTCGAGCGTTTCAAGCGCGATCTCCGGCGCAGGCGCGCTCTTGTTTGCCACATGAAAGCGCAGCGACTGCAAACGCGAGGCAAGCCGGATCAACACCACGCGAATATCCTGCGCGAAGGCGAGCAACATCTTGCGCAGCGCCTCGACCTGTTCGCGACGTGCCGCGGCGGCTTCCTTGACGCTCTCCTTGGGCAAGCCGGTTTCCTTGCCGACCCGTGCACTGACCCGCAGCCTCAGCAGCTTGCGCACATCGGCAACCAGGCTCGTGACCTCGTCGCCGAAGCGCGCAGCAATCACTTTGTCCGCGTCGTCGAGCAGTTCGCCGAACGGGAACAACAGCGCGGCGGCATGCGTCGGCGGATCGACATTGAGCGTGTCGACGATGCGCGCCGTCCCGATCGCGTGATCGATCACCGGCTCGCCCGAATGCATCGTCAGTCCGGCGCCGTGTTCGTTCAGGAAGGCGAGCGCATCCTCTAGCAAAATCAAGTCTCCGTTACCGTACGACCCGTTCAATCACGCTGCGCAGCCACGATCACGAGTTCGACGCGGCACTTCGGGTTGGCCAGCTTGGCTTCGACCGTCGCGCGCGGCGGCGTTGCGCCCGGCACGACCCACTTTTCCCAGACGCTGTTCATTCCGGGGAAGTCCGCCATGTCGGCGATGAAGATCTGCGTCGACAGAATCAGGCTCTTGTCGCTGTTCGCTTCGGCCAGCAGTGCGTCGATCGATGCAAGCACTTCCTCGGTCTGGCCGATGATGTCGAGATCTGCATTGTCAGCGATCTGCCCAGCCAGATAGACCGTGCCATTGTTGATGGCGATTTCGGAAAGACGCGGACCGACATGGAAACGCTGGATAGCCATTTTTGAATTCCGTGGAAAACGTGATGAAAATCGAATGGGAATGTGATGCACCGTGGTCAGGATGCCACGCCATCCAGCGCGCGGCCAGTCGGCCGGACGGCCAACTCACATGCGCCGGTCCGGCCACCACAGGCAATATTATGACTCGGCGCGCTAGCGGCCGAGAAAGAACGTGCGTGCGACCTGGACTTGCGCCGGGTCGACGAAGGTGGGCGCATGGCCGACACCCGAAATTTCCACAGTCGTCGCGTGGCGCGCGCGCCCGACCATCTCGGCCGCCGTTTCGCGCGACAGCAGGTCCGAACGCTCGCCACGCACCACGAGCAAAGGCCCATCGAACGCCGCAAGACCTTGCCAGAGCATCGCCTCGCCTGCTGCTGCCTGCTCAGGCGTGATACGGCCAAAGGCCTCACCGATCCGTGGGTCGTATCGCAGTGTCCAGACCCCGTTCTGCTCACGCAGCAAAGGCTCCGACAGAGCACGCCATTGCTCGGGCGTGTGCGGCCCGAACGACTGGGAGATCTGCCAGAGGTAATCGATGGCCTGCTGCTGAGTCTCGAACTGGATCGGCCGGCCGAGATATTCGCCGATCCGTTGCAGCGCGCCAGCTTCGAGACGCGGGCCGACATCGTTCACCAGCATCTTCCGGACCGGCGTATCGGGCAGACCGGCAAGCGACATGCCGATCAAGCCGCCCATCGAGGTACCGAACCAGTCGAGCTTCTCGACATTGAGCCGGGCGATCAGTGTGACCATGTCCGACACGTATTGCGGAATCGAGTAGTAGCGCGCGTCGGCGAGCCGCCCTGAACGCCCCCTCCCCACGACGTCCGGGCAGACCACGCGATAGTCCCGCGCAAACGCTTCAGCGAGCACATCGAAGTCACGCCCGCTGCGCGTCAATCCATGAACGCATAGCAGGACGTTCGGGTTGCCCGGCTCGCCCCATTCCGTGTACGCCATCCGGTGCAGGCCCGCAGGGCTCGCGCACTGGACACTGCGCGCCCGCGGCTGCAGCGTGGCATCGGGCCCGCTCATGCAACGAGTGCGCTGACGTCGAGCGGCGCACCGGTCTTGGCCACGATCTCATCGACGCTCACCCCTGGCGCGAGCTCGACCAGCCTCAGGCCATCGTCGGTCACCTCGATCACGCCAAGATCGGTGATGATCACATCAACCACACCCACCCCGGTAAGCGGCAGATTGCACTGCTCGAGGATCTTGTGCTGGTCGCCCTTCGCGACATGCTCCATCAGGACGACGACGCGCTTGACGCCGGCGACCAGGTCCATCGCACCTCCCATACCCTTGATCATCTTGCCGGGGATCATCCAGTTGGCGAGGTCACCCTTTGCGCTGACCTGCATAGCGCCGAGAATGGCCAGGTTGATGTGGCCGCCCCGGATCATCGCGAATGAGTCGGCCGACGAGAAAAACGAAGAGCCCGGCAGCGTCGTCACGGTCTGCTTGCCTGCATTGATCAGGTCTGCATCGACTTCATCTTCGTACGGCGACGGCCCGATGCCCAGCAGCCCATTCTCCGACTGCAACCAGACTTCGACACCGGCGGGCACATGGTTCGCCACGAGCGTCGGCAGACCGATCCCGAGGTTCACGTAAAAGCCGTCCTGCAATTCCTTAGCTGCGCGGGCAGCCATCTGATTTCGATCCCAGGCCATCTTCAGACTCCCTCTCTCGCGCGGACGATGCGTTGCTCGATCCGCTTTTCTGGATTGGCGTTCAGCACGACGCGCTGGACGAAGATACCCGGCGTATGGATCGAGTCGGGATCGAGACTACCTGTCTCGACGATCTCTTCGACCTCGGCCACGGTCACGCGGCCCGCCATCGCGCACAGCGGGTTGAAGTTGCGCGCGGTGTGGCGGAAGATCAGATTGCCTGCCTTGTCGGCCTTCCAGGCTTTGACGAGCGCCACATCGGCGGTCAGCGCACGCTCCATGACATACGATTCACCGTCGAATTCGCGGGTTTCCTTGCCGTCGGCGACGATCGTGCCAAAGCCGGTCCGCGTGAAGAACGCGGGAATACCCGAACCGCCGGCGCGCAGCTTTTCAGCGAGCGTGCCCTGCGGGGTGAAGTCGAGCTCGAGTTCGCCGGCCAGAAACTGACGCTCGAACTCCTTGTTCTCGCCGACGTACGACGAAATCATTTTCTTGATCTGACGGGTCTCGAGCAACAGGCCGAGGCCAAAGCCGTCGACGCCTGCATTGTTCGAGATGCAGGTGATGTCCTTCACACCAGTGTCGCGCAGCGCGGCGATCAGCGCCTCGGGAATCCCGCACAGCCCGAAGCCCCCGACGGCGAAGACCTGACCGTCTTTGACGACATCCTCCAGTGCCTTTGCCGCACTCGGATATACCTTGTTCATCGTTCGTCCCTGGTTGTGCTTTTAGATGGCGCGCGGCAACCCGCGCCGAGCGCCAGATTACGCCGCCCCCGGAGTACGGCACAATACGCAAAATTACATACCAGCCAGGCCCATGCACCCAACCGCCGAGGCTTGCCGCTGCAATCAAGCCGCGCGGCGCGCAGCCGGGCTTCGCGCAAAGACGAGCCGATGCCCGCACTAGACTATCAAACCGCGTTCCAGCTTGCGCCAGTCGGGCTCGTGATTTCGCGCGAGCGCATCATCGAGGACTGCAATGACCGCGTCATGTCGATCTTCGGCATGCGGCGCGAAGAGATGATCGGCCAGTCATTCGCCGTGATCTACCCGTCTCCTGACGAGTTCGAACGAATCGGGCGGCGCATTGCAACGGTCATGCAGGCCAGCGATGTGTATTCCGACGACCGCATCATGAAGCGTGCGAACGGCGAGTTGTTCTGGTGCCACGTGACGGGGCGCGCACTCGATCGCCTTCATCCGCATGCCAACGGCGTATGGACCTTTGAAGACCTCAGCAGCACGCGACGTGTCGCCGTCCAGCTTACGCCGCGCGAGCGCGAGATTGCAGCTCAATTGCTCAGCGGCCAGACCAGCAAGCAGATCGGCCGGATTCTTTCGATCAGCCCACGCACGGTGGACGTCTACCGTGCCCGGCTGATGAAGAAGTACGACACGGGCAATGCCACTGAATTGCTTCAGCGTTTGATGGGCAGTTGACTGGCAAGGCAAGGCCTTACGACGCGCCCAGCCCGTCGTCGGCCGAAATGATCGAGCCGTTGATGAACTGCGAATCGTCCGACGCCAGCAACAGCAGCAGACCATCAAGATCTTCCGGTTGCCCAACCCGCTGACGCGGCAGCATCGAAACGAGCTTCTTGCCTTGCTCGGTGCCCCAGTGATGATGGTTGATTTCCGTATCGATATAGCCCGGGCAGATCGCATTGACATTGATCCCATGGCGGCCCCATTCGAGCGCCATCGACTTCGTCATATGGACCACCGCCGCCTTGCTCATCGAATAAATGCCGATCTGCGACAACACGCGCAGCCCCGCGACCGAGGCGACATTGATGATCCGATAGCCGGGTTTGCCGTTCGAACTTCCACGCCTGACCATGCGCTTGGCGACTTCCTGGGCGACGAAGAACGCGCCGCGCGTGTTGGTATCGAACACGTACTCGTAGTCATCGGGCGTGACATCGAGCAGCTTCTGCGTGGTCGATACGCCGGAGTTGTTGACGAGGATATCGATGGTGCCCGCTTCCGTCTCCGCATGCGCCACGGCAGCGCGGATGCTTGAATAGTCGGTCACATCGAGCGCGACCATATGCGCCGCGCCGCCCTTAGCCTCAATCTCGGCGCGCAATTCCTTGAGCCGTTCAGTGCGTCGGCTCGCGAGCACGACTTTCGCGCCCGCGTCCGCCAGGACGTGCGCGAAGCGCTTGCCCAAGCCGCTCGACGCGCCCGTGACCAGCGCGACCTTCCCCTCCAGATTGATCGAGCGACCCATGCGCCCTCCTTTGTTGATGCACCTTCGTAAGTGCCTTGATCGCGCCGCAGCAGGTGTCCGAAGACGCCCGCCCGTGGCATCGCGCAAGCCCCATTCGACCCGCTGGCGCGCTTGCACCAAAGGGCTATAAATAGAACGATCGTGCTAATAAGGGTATCATCGGTTGCGATACCGTGTAGCTTTCCCCGACAATACGGCCCGAAGGCCAATATTCTAAACGGCAGAGGAGCCCATGACCCCCACCAGTCTCATTGAGCAGTTCGGCCCGCGCGAATCGATGGAGTACGACGTCGTCATCGTCGGCGGCGGTCCGGCCGGATTGTCGGCGGCTATCCGCCTGAAGCAACTGGCCGCGGACAAGGGCGCCGAGATCAGCGTGTGCGTGCTCGAAAAGGGCTCTGAAGTGGGCGCGCATATCCTCTCGGGCGCCGTCATGGACCCGCGCGCGCTGACCGAGCTCCTGCCTGACTGGAAGGCACAAGGCGCACCGCTGAGCGTCGAGGTCACCGAAGACCGCTTTATGTTCCTCACGCGGGACGGCGCACGCAAGCTGCCGGACTGGGCTCTGCCGGATAGTCTGCGCAACCACGGCAACTACGTGATCAGCCTCGCGAACGTGGTGCGCTGGCTGGGACAGCAGGCCGAGGCGCTTGGCGTCGAGATCTTCCCGGGCTTTCCCGCGGCCGAGATTCTGTATAACGACGACGGGTCGGTCAAAGGCGTGGTCACCGGCAATATGGGCCTGGGCCGCAATGGCGAACCGACCGACCACTTCCAGCTTGGCATGGAGTTGCACGCGAAGTACACGCTGTTTTGCGAGGGCGCGCGCGGGCATCTGGGCCGCCAGCTCGGCGAGCGCTTCAAGCTCGGCAAGGACGCCGACCCGCAAGTCTTCGGTCTTGGTATCAAAGAGCTTTGGGAGATCGATCCTTCGAAGCACAAGCCGGGTCTCGTCATGCACACGGCTGGCTGGCCGCTCGAAAACGATACGTACGGCGGCTCCTTCCTTTATCACCTCGACAACAACCAGGTGATCGTCGGCTTTGTGGTCGGGCTTGGCTATCAGAACCCGTACCTGTCGCCGTTCGAGGAATTCCAGCGCTACAAGACGCACCCCGAGATCCGCAAGTTTCTCGACGGTGGCAAACGCGTGTCATATGGCGCGCGCGCGATTGTCGCGGGCGGTCTGACCTCGTTGCCGAAGCTCGTGTTCCCGGGCGGCGCTGTGGTGGGCGATGATGCAGGCTTCCTCAACGTGTCGCGGATCAAAGGCAGCCACGCCGCGATCAAGACCGGCATGCTGGCCGCCGAAGCGGCTTTTGAAGCGATACAGGCCGGTCGTCAACATGACGAACTCAGCCACTATCCTGAATTGTTCAAGCAGTCATGGCTGCACGAAGAGCTGCACCGCTCACGCAATTTCAAGCAGTGGGCCAGCAAGGGCCTGTGGCTCGGCACGCTGATGAACGGGATCGAGCAAAAGCTGTTGGGCGGCAAAGTGCCCTGGACGCTCCACCACCAGCACGCGGACCACGAGACGCTCAAGCCGGCCGCGCAGTTCAAGCCGATTAACTATCCGAAGCCCGATAACAAGCTGACGTTCGACCGGCTCACATCGGTATTCGTCTCGAATACCAATCATGAAGAGAACCAGCCGATTCACCTGACGCTCAAGGACGCGAGCGTACCGGTCAACGTGAACCTCGCTGAATACGCGGGACCCGAGCAGCGCTATTGCCCGGCCGGGGTCTACGAGTTTGTCAACGTGGAAGAAGGCGCGCCCAAGCTGCAGATCAACGCGCAGAACTGCGTTCACTGCAAGACCTGCGATATCAAGGACCCCACCCAGAACATCGTCTGGGTGACGCCCGAAGGCGGCGGTGGGCCGAACTATCCGAATATGTGATCAGTGAAGCGGGCGCCCGAAGTCCAGGCGCTCGTCCGTCAACGCGCAGCCAGATCACCCTGCTCATCGGCGTTCGCCGCCGGAATCGCCGGTGTCGACACCTGCACGTCGCCACACTGCGCACGATAACGCAGGGCATGATCAATCAGCACGAGCGCCAGCAGCGATTCAACAATCGGCGTCGCACGGATGCCCACGCAGGGGTCATGGCGCCCGAAGGTCTCGACGATGGCTTCGTGCCCTTCCTTGTCGATCGAACGACGCGGTGTACGGATGCTCGAGGTCGGCTTGATTGCGATTGAGACCGTGATGTCCTGGCCCGTCGAAATGCCACCGAGCACGCCGCCCGCGTGGTTGCCGACAAAGCCATTCGGTGTCAGTTCGTCACCATGAAACGATCCGCGCTGGCGAACACTGCCAAAACCTGCACCGATCTCGACGCCCTTGACGGCATTGAGTCCCATCATCGCGTGCGCAATATCGGCATCGAGCCGGTCGAACAGAGGCTCACCGAACCCGACCGGCACCCCGCTGGCCACGACGTTGATGCGCGCGCCGATCGAGTCACCCTCCTTGCGTAACTCGTCCATATAGGCCTCGAGCTGCGGCACGATGGCCTCGTTGGGCGCAAAAAACGGGTTTTCGCTGACATAGGCTGCATCGACAAACGGAATATCGATCTCGCCGAGCGCAGCCATATAGCCGTGGATCTGCACACCGTATTTCTGCGCGAGCCACTTCTTTGCGACGGCACCCGCGGCCACTACAGGCGCAGTCAGGCGTGCCGACGAACGGCCACCGCCCCGATGATCGCGCACGCCGTATTTATGCCAATACGTATAGTCCGCATGGCCCGGACGGAAGGTCTGCGCGATATTGCCGTAGTCCTTGCTACGCTGGTCGGTATTGCGGATCAACAACGCGATCGGCGTACCGGTAGTAACGCCTTCGAACACGCCCGAGAGAATTTCGACCTGATCCGCTTCCTGGCGCTGCGTCACGTGCCGCGAGGTGCCCGGCTTGCGACGATCGAGGTCGTGCTGGATGTCCGCTTCACTCAGTGCCATGCCCGGCGGGCAACCGTCGATCACACAACCGATCGCCGGACCGTGAGATTCGCCGAAAGTCGTGACGGTGAAGAGCGTACCGAGGGTATTGCCGGACATGCGGGAAACCTTGTCGAAAGATGGATGCCAGACGCAATTATAAACGGCCGCAGCCCGGCCCCGAAGGACGTGGATGCGGCCGTACGGCCCATCATGCCGGAAGCGAGCGCACTGCTAACCTGAGCCGGTGCGCGAACGCTTAAGCGTCGCACGCGCGGCGCGGTGAATCAGGCAGGCTGGCAGCCGCAGGCGCGCAGCGATTCGCCAAGACGATCGCCGCGGCCCAGGCTCGGTGGCTCAGCTGCGCACCGGTTCCTGCGATTCTTCCGGCCAGTCGCGGATATAGGCCTTGAGCATGCGATTCTCGAAACCCTGCTCCTCGACGACCGCCTTCGCCACGTCGTAGAACGACACCACGCCCATCAGCGTGCCCTTTTCGAGCACCGGCAGGTAACGCGCATGCCGTTCGAGCATCATGCGGCGGATTTCGTTGATGTCGGTTTCGGGTGTGCAGGTCAGGGGATGGTCATCCATGATCTTGCGAATCTGCGTCGTGCCGAGCGAACCGCCCTGCGCGCGCAGCGTCAGGATGATTTCCCGGAAGGTCAGCATGCCAACCAGTTCGCCGAACTCCATCACGACGAGGGAACCGATATCGTGCGCGGCCATCGTCGCCGCCGCATCGGCAATCGGCGTATCCGGCGTCACCGTAAACAGCGTGGTGCCCTTTAGCTTCAGAATATCGCTGACTTTCATCGTCGTCTCCGCTTGACCCAGGTCGATGCACCTTCCTGCACGCGCCGAAAGGTGTTGAACATGTTTTCGATGCTAGCGGAAAGGCTCTTAAAAGGAAAGGCAAGCCGCCACGCAATGCATGCCTCAGAGCCAATCCCAGGGCGGCTCTCGCTGGTGCAATGCAGCATTTTTCGCGCCTGCGCCAAGCCAGGTTACGATCCGCCCAGTCGAACGGACCCCGAATCGAGGGTGGACTGTCGGGTGCCTGAGGCTCGATGTGGGTGAAAGCCCGTTCGTCTTGCGGTCGATCACCGCTCACGACCCCGATTCCTGCATGCAGCGCTGATACGGAGACAGCATTCATATGGCCGGCCCCCGCTTCGATACCCTGACACTGCACGCCGGTGCCGCGCCTGACCCCACCACCGGCGCGCGCGCGACGCCAATCTACCAGACGACGTCGTACGTGTTCCGTGACAGCGACCACGCAGCTTCGCTCTTCAATATGGAGCGTGCCGGGCACGTTTACTCGCGGCTGTCGAACCCAACCGTCGCCGTGCTCGAGGAGCGCGTCGCCGCGCTAGAAAACGGCGCGGGTGCAATCGCGACGGCGAGCGGCCAGGCCGCGCTGCATCTGGCCATCGTCACGCTGATGGGCGCAGGCACGCATATCGTCGCCTCGTCGGCACTCTACGGCGGCTCGCATAACCTGCTGCACTACACGCTCCGGCGCTTCGGCATCGAGACCACCTTCGTCCAGCCACGCGATCTGGACGCGTGGCGCGCGGCGATCCGGCCCGAGACACGGCTGCTATTCGGCGAAACGCTCGGTAACCCAGGCCTCGACGTCCTCGATATCCCACGCGTGGCGGCATTGGCTCACGATCACGGCATTCCACTGCTTGTCGATTCGACCTTTACGACGCCTTACCTGATGCAGCCTTTCGCACTCGGCGCCGATTTTGTCTATCACTCGGCAACAAAATTCCTGGGCGGCCACGGCACGACCATCGGTGGCGTGCTGGTCGACGGTGGCCGCTTCGACTTCGAACGCTCAGGCGGCTTCCCGGAGATGACCGAACCGTATGCGGGCTTTCACGGCATGGTGTTTGCCGAAGAAAGCACCGTCGCACCCTTTCTGCTGCGCGCACGTCGCGAAGGACTACGCGACTTCGGCGCTTGCATGCACCCTCAGGCCGCATGGCAACTGCTGCAAGGCATCGAAACCCTGCCCCTGCGGATGGCCCGCCACGTCGAGAACACACGCCGCGTGGTCGAGTTCCTCGTCGCGCATCCGCTCGTCGCTTCGGTCGCGTATCCGGAGTTGCCCGGACACCCTGACCACGCACTCGCGCAGACCTTGTTACCGCGCGGCTGTGGCGCGGTATTCAGCTTCGACCTGCGGGGCGACCGGGCGATGGGCACGCGGTTTATCGAAGCACTCCAACTGTTCTCCCATCTAGCGAACGTAGGCGATGCACGCTCGCTGGTGATTCATCCTGCTTCGACGACCCATTTCAGAATGGATCAGGCGGCGCTCGCATCTGCCGGCATCACCGAGGGCACCGTCAGACTGTCGATCGGTCTCGAAGACCCGCTTGACCTGATCGACGACCTCAAGCGAGCACTCAAGATCGCTGGCTCGGTCAAGACCGCGGGGAGCGCGCGATGAACATCGTCATCGACGAAGGCGGCACCAGCACCAGTCCCAACGCCAGCGCCAGCGCCAGCGCCAGCGCCAACACGATCGCTTATGCCTATACAGGCGGCAAGCCCTTCGACCCCGCCCTGCCCACGGTCGTACTGATTCACGGTGCGCAGCACGATCACAGCGTGTGGGCATTGCAGTCGCGCTACCTGGCCCATCACGGCTTCAACGTGCTCGCCGTCGATCTGCCCGGCCACCACCGCAGCACGGGCTCGCCGCTCTCCACGATAGAGGCCATGGCCGACTGGCTACATCGCCTACTCGATACCCTCGCCATCGAACGGGCACTGTTCGCGGGCCACAGCATGGGTTCGCTGATCGCCCTCGAAGCTGCCGCGCAACGGCCATCGCGCTGCAGCGCATTGGCGCTGTTCGCCACCGCATTCCCGATGCGTGTCTCCGACGCCCTGCTCAACGCTGCCGCCCATCGTGAACCCGAGGCGATCGAGATGGTGAACCAGTGGTCGCATAGCACCTTCGCCGCCAAACCCTCATGCCCGGCACCCGGCTTCTGGTTGCACGGCATAAACCAACAGCTCATGCAACGCATTTCCGACAGCAACGAGGCGCCCGTGTTCTCGATCGACTTCACCGCCTGCAATACCTACGACGCAGGCTTGCGCGCCGCAGCTTCGATTCGCTGTCCGACGCGCCTTGTCGTCGGTCGGCGCGACCTGATGACACCGCCCAGCCGGCTGCAGCCCCTGATCGAAGCACTGGCCTCGAGCGGCGCGCCGGTCGACACCGTCACACTCGACTGCGGCCACGCGATGCTCGCTGAACAGCCCGACGCCTGCCTCGACGCGCTCCACGAGTTCGCCCAACTTGTCAGCCGCGACGCACAGGAACAAAATGGGTGCACTGCCGAACTCCGTGGGCCGGGACAAACCAACGTCTGAACCCGCTACCCGACGCCAGGCGGTGAAAGGAGATAGCCATGCAACCCACTATGCAGAGCGATCATTTCGCAAGCTTCAGCGAGTTCTATCCGTACTACCTGAGTGAACACCGCAACACGACGTCCCGGCGTTTGCACTTCGTCGGTTCGCTAGGGGTGATCGGTTTCGTCGCGCTCGCCATTGCGACCACCGACTGGAAATGGCTGATCGCCGCGATCGTGTGCGGGTATGCGTTTGCGTGGGTCGGGCATTTCTTTTTCGAACATAACCGCCCCGCAACCTTCAAGCATCCGCTCTACAGCCTGATGGGCGACTGGGTCATGTTCAAGGACATCTGCACGGGGCGTATCTCGCTGTAGCCTCGGCCAGGCAAGCGCACGCGCGAGCAAGCGTGCAGAGACAAGAAGACAAACCCTGAGCACGCCTGAGTGCACGGCAGCTCGGCAGCTCGGCAGTCAGTCAACCGCCTCTCCTGCCATCCGGCTAGGCTGTCCCCAGCAAACCCTGCTCCGACTCCTCCTCATCGACCCGCCGCAGACGCGGGCCGCCCAGCACCTCTGCGAGCGAGACATCGAGCCGTCGCGCATCGAGCGCCGCCAGCAGTGCATCGCCGTCGAACGGCGTGGTCGACAACGTCACCTGGTATTCAAGTTCCTTGCGGTTGATCACAAACGCATTGAAAACCGCCAGCAGGTCGATCGCGCGCGGGTTCGCAATCAGCACCCAACGCTCGGAATGCTGGTCAGGGTCGAGCTTCGCGATCCACTCTCGTTCTTCGAGCACGGTCAGCAAGCGTGTGGTCGTTTCGACATCGCGTCGCGCCATACGCGCGAGTTCAAGCATGCGGTAGCCGGGCGAGCCTTGATCGCGTGCCTGATTCAGCAAGGCGAGCAAATCGAGTGCATCGAGCAGATCGCTGCCCGGAAACTTCGGCCGGTGAAACTGTCCGATCCGGATCGCGGGCAACGCTGAAGCGAGCATGGCGCCGATGAGCGTGATGAACCAGCTCATGTAGACCCAGATTAGGAAGATTGGGATCGCCGCAAACGCGCCATAGACGATCGTGTAATTCGGCATATGCCGGATGTACAGGCCAAACACACGTTTGGCTGTTTCGAAGCCGATCGCGGCCACCAGCCCCCCCGCCGCCGCATCGCGCCACTGGACCTTACAGTTCGGCATGTAGACATACATCAACGTGAACGCAATCGCCGTCAGGGGAATGGACGCGCCAGTCAGTGCCCACTCAAGCGCATTCGACACGCCCTTGCTACCGGAGAACAGCATCGAGCTGCTGATCAGATAAGAAGACACCGACAGACTCACGCCGAACAACACCGGTCCCAGCGTAATAATCGACCAATAGACCAGCACACGCTGCGCGAGCGGCCGCGATTTCGGCACTCGCCAGATCAGGTTGAACGCGGCTTCGATCGTCATCATGGTGACGACACCGGTGACGCAGAGCAGGAACAAGCCGACGGTGGTCAGACTCTTGGCCTTCGATGCGAACTGATCGAGATAACGAAAGATCTGGCTATTGAACTGCGGCGGCATCAGATGATCCGCCAGAAAACTCTGCAGGGAACTCTGGAACTGCGCGAACAGCGGAAACGCCGTGAACAAGGCGAAGGCGACCGTCAGCAAAGGCACGAGTGCCAGCACCGTCGTGAACGTCAGGCTGCCGGCCACTTGCTGGATCCGCGCCTCGCGGCTTCGTCGGGCGATGAAGCTGGCCAGCCTCTTCAGGGAATCGGTATCGATAAAACTCGTGCGCACAGCCGCCTCCAGGGTGGCCCCTATAATACCTGTCCACTGCGAAAACCCTCATGATCGACATCCTGGTTTTGTACTACAGTCGTTACGGCGCAACCCGCGACCTGGCACTCGCCATCGCGCGCGGCGTCGACAGCATCTCCGGCGCCCAGGCGCGCATTCGTACCGTTCCCGCGGTCTCCGCGGTCTGCGAGGCGACCCAGCCTGACATCCCTGCCGACGGCCCGCCCTACGTGGAACTGCGCGACCTCGAAGAATGCGAAGGCCTCGCCCTCGGCTCGCCGACACGCTTCGGCAATATGGCCGCCGCCCTCAAATATTTCCTCGACGGCACCTCGACCCAGTGGCTCGCCGGCGCGCTCGCAGGCAAGCCGGCCTGCGTGTTCACGTCGACCGGCAGCCTGCACGGCGGCCAGGAATCGACCCTGCTCTCGATGATGCTGCCCCTGCTCCACCACGGCATGCTCGTGCTGGGCATCCCGTACACGGAGCCCTTGCTGACGACGACGCAGACGGGTGGCTCACCCTACGGCGCAACGCATTTCGGGCGCGCCGGCGGCCACGCCGACGCGCCGCTTGCCGAAGAAGAAAAGACCCTGGCGCGCGCGCTCGGCGCGCGTCTCGCGCGTTCCGCACTCGCGCTTAAAGCAGGACGATAACGCCATGCGAGGTAAAGCCATGAACACCCCATCCGACAATGTCGTCGGTAATTTCACGCTGTACCGCACGGCACGCATGGCGCTGATTACGCTGATCGTGTTGTGCTTTGCCTGGGAGGGCTGGCTTGCGCCGTTGCGTCCGGGCGGCTCGCTGCTCGTGCTCAAGATCGTGCCGTTGCTGTTGCCGCTTTATGGCGTCATAAAGCGCAATCTGTACACCTTGCAATGGTCGATTCTGCTGGTGCCCGCCTATTTCATCGAAGGGGTGGTGCGCGGCTTTAGCGACCCGCAACCGATCGCGCCGCTCGCATGGAGCGAGGCAGCGCTCTCGACGCTCTATTTCGTCTGTACGGTCTGGTATCTCGCGCCGTTCAAGCGCGAAGCGAAACGCCGCGCAGCGCTTGAAAATACAGGAGTGTGAAATGAACCCGCCCGCCCCTTCAGACTCGTCTGCTTCGTCCGTCCTGCACGACGCCTCCGCCACCGACCCGTTCGTTACCGACTGCATCGCCGCGCTCGGCGCCACGAATGTGTTCGACACGGCCGCCGACATGGCCGGCTACCTGACCGACTGGCGCAAGCGCTACACGGGCCACGCCCGTGCGGTGTTACGCCCGGGCAGCACCGCTGAGGTCGCCGAAGTCGTACGGATCGCTGCGCGCCACGGTGTCGCACTGGTCCCCCAAGGCGGCAACACCGGCTTGTCCGGTGGCGCAACGCCCGATGAGAGCGGCACGCAGGCCGTACTATCGCTGGCCCGCATGCGCGCGGTTCGTTCGATCGATCCCGCCAATAACACGATCACAGTCGAAGCCGGCTGCATCCTGGCTGAAGTCCAGCGCGCCGCCCACGAAGCAGGTCGTCTCTTTCCGCTGAGTCTGGCGGCCGAGGGAAGCTGCACGATCGGCGGCAACCTCGCGACCAATGCAGGCGGCACCGCCGTGCTCTGCTACGGCACAACACGTGAGCTATGTCTCGGCCTCGAGGTCGTGACAGCGGCCGGCGAGGTCTGGGACGGCCTGCGCGGACTGCGCAAGGACAACACCGGCTACGACCTGCGCGATCTCTTCATCGGCGCCGAAGGAACGCTCGGCGTCATCACCGCGGCCGTCATGAAACTGTATCCGCAACCCGCCGCGCAGGTCACGGCGCTCGCCGCGGTCGAATCGCCGCATGCCGCATTGAAGCTGCTCGAGCTTGCCCAGGGGGCGGCCGGCCCCCTGCTGACAGGCTTCGAGCTGATGTCGGATTTCTGCCTCGAACTCGTCGGCAAGCATTTCCCCGATATGCGCTATCCATTTGCGCAGCGTCATCCGCAAGTCGTCCTGCTCGAACTCTCAGACAACGAGAGCGAAGCCCACGCACGGGCCTTGTTCGAAGGGCTGATGGAAACGGCATTCGACGAAGGTATCGTGCTCGACGCCGTGGTGGCCGAAAGCCTCGCCGCCTCGCGCGCTTTCTGGGACTTGCGCGAACATATCCCGCTCGCGCAGGCCGAAGAGGGCCTGAATATCAAACACGACATCGCCGTGCCCATTTCGCGGATCGGTCATTTCATCGACGAGACCGAAGCCTTGATCGCCGCAGCCGCACCTGGCGCTCGCATGGTCGTGTTCGGTCACCTCGGCGACGGTAATTTGCACTACAACGTCCAGACGCCGGAAGGCGGCGATGCCCGTGCGTTTCTCAAACAGTTCCAGAGTCCGCTCAACCGTCTCGTGTACGACAGCGTCGTCGCCCACCGCGGCAGCATCAGCGCCGAGCACGGGCTGGGTCGCCTGAAGGTGGAAGACAACGCCCGCACCAAGTCGCCGGTCGAACTCGGTCTGATGCGTGCACTCAAGCAGGCCCTCGATCCGCACGGACGCATGAATCCGGGTAAAGTCATCGCCAGCGCGTAGCGGCGCTGTAACAGACGTGACGCGCGGTAGGGATCGTGCTCTTTCGCGTGTCACGTGCTTGCGCTACGCTTGGTTCCGACATGGACCCTCCGCGAGGTGAGCGATGTGCGGCAGAATTGCGCAGTATCGGGATGCGCATGACTATGTCAGCGCCATGGAGCTCGCGAGCCCCGTCTTCATGTTCGATCCTGCGGATCGACGCCCCGGCTTCAATCTGGCGCCAGGTGCGCATCCGCTCGTAGTCTTCCCGGATCAGACGATCCGCACGATTCGCTGGGGCTATCGGCCTTTGTGGGCCACGCAGCAACATCTGCCCCAAGCCATCAATGCGCGCAGCGACAGTGCCCCCTCTTCCGGCTATTTCCGGCAGATGTGGCGCAACGGCCGCGTCGTCGTGCCCGCCGATGGCTGGTACGAGTGGCGTACCGAGTCGAGCGTCGCGCAACCCTATTACATCTATCGGCGTTCGCGCGAGCCGGTTCTGCTTGCCGCGCTGTCGAGCGTCAACGACGCGCTCGAGCACCAGCCCGGCGAGGGCTGCGTGATCGTCACCGCGGCACGCTCCGGCGGCCTGGTCGATGCCCATGCGCATCGGCCCCTGCTGCTCAAGCCGAGTGCGGCGCTACGCTGGCTCGACCCGACGGCCCGTGATGCCGAACTCACCGAGCTCACGATGCACGGCGCCATCCCGGAAGACGAGCTTTCGTTCCACCGTGTAAGCCAGGAGGTCAATCGAGCCGTTCACGACGACGCCGCATTGATCGAGACGATCGATTCAGCCCATTAGCGTGCATTGGCCTGCATCGGCTCGTATCAGACCGCGATCCCCTTCTGTCGCGCCTCATTAACCCGTTGTAATGTTTGCCTCGCCCACGCCCGTGGCAGGCATCAAGCCTTCGGGCCACAATGCCGATAATGTACGTGTCGGCGTTGCACACGCCGCCCGCGTGAACGCGCGTGGGTAGTGGCGCGCAGAAAAGCGCCCCGCACCGGCCGGCAGCCGGACGAAACCAGACCATCATGCAAAGACAGTGGATCCAGTGCGCTTTCGCAGGGCTCGCCCTGCTTGCCGCGCTGCCGGGCACCGCGTCGGCACAGGCGCAGGCCTATACGAACGGACCGGTCAATCTTCGCGCGGGCCCGGCCCGCGATTATCCTATCGTGTCCCAACTGCCGCCCGGGGTGCCAATCACGGTGATGGGTTGCATCAGCAATTACACATGGTGTGACGTTGCGTTGCCGAACCTGCGGGGCTGGGTCTATGCCGGGCATTTGGCGTATCCGTACCAAGGCAACAATGTACCGGTGCTGACGTATGGGACAACGATCGGCCTGCCGATCGTCACGTTCTCGATTGGCACGTACTGGGGCAACTACTATCGCGGCCGTCCGTGGTATCGCGACCAGAATCGCTGGGCGCACCGCCCGCCTCCTCCTCCGCCCCGCCCAAGACCACCGGGTCCCGGCCGGCCTCCTGGCCCTGGCGGTCGCCCGCCGGGTCATGGGGGGCCGCCGCCGGGCGGTCGGCCGCCAGGCGCCAATCCTAGCCGGCCACCAGGTCAGGGTGGGGGCGGAGGTGGAGCACAACGCCCGCCGCCAGGTCGACCGCCCGGTCAGGGCGGCGGCGCTCAGCAAGGTGGCGGCCGTCCGCCGGGTGGTGGAGGCCGTCCTCCCGGTGGCGGAAGCCGCCCGAGCGGAGGCGGCAACGGCGGCGGCCGTCCGAACGGAGGACAGCCTCCGCCGCGTTGAGCTTGAATGACACTCGGCTTTTCAACGACGCAAAAACCGAGAGCGCAAAAAAATGGGAAGACCTTGACGGTCTTCCCCAACCACACAGCTATCGTTGCACCGGTGCAGCGGCGTGCTGTCCGCACGGCAGATCAGCCGCTTCCCGTTCTCAATTCTCAGTTTGTCTTTGACGCCGCCGCGAGCTTGTCCGCTGCCTGCTGGGCCGTCTCGCTGTCGTCATTCCAGTAGTGCCCGATCACGTCGTAAAATGCGCCTTCGACCGCAGGCTTGATCACCATGTCATGCGCCCACGAAGGCACCAGCGTGCCCTTGGCCTGGGCGTTCTTGAAATCGGCTTCCGACTTCTGTGCGCAGGCGTCGAACTTCGACAGGTCCATGCCCTGGCGCACGGGGATCGACCCCTTGTTCAGATTAAAAATCTCCTGGAATTCCGGGCTCAGCAACAGGCTGGCCAGATCTTTCTGGCCTTTCTCGACATCGGGGTTCTTGACCTTGAAGAACGCGAAGCTATCGACGTTGAAGGTGTAGGCATTCTGCGAGCCCGGCCCCGGTACGCACAGGTAATCCTTGTCCGGCGCCTTGTTGGCCACGGTGAATTCACCCTTGGCCCAGTCACCCATGAACTGCATGGCGGCCTGGCCCGTAATCACCATGCCGGTCGCCATATTCCAGTCGCGGCCGGTCTGGCCCTTGTCGGTGTATTGCTTGATCTTCTTAAAGGTCGCGAGCGCCTTGACCATGGTCGGCCCTTTGAGCGTCGCTTCGTCGAGCTGCACGAAGGCCTTTTTGTAAAACGCCGCACCGCCGACACCCAGCGCGACCGTCTCGAAAGTTTCAGCGTCTTGCCACGACTGCCCGCCGATCGCGACCGGCGTGATGCCGGCTTTCTGCAGCGCCTCGGCGGTCTTGAAGAAGTCGTCCCACGTGACGGGCGGCTGCGCATTGACCTTCTTGAGCGCATCCGCATTGATCCAGAGCCAGTTCACGCGGTGCACATTGACCGGTGCCGCGACGTACTGCCCTTTGTACTTCATGATGCTTGAGATCTGGGTCGGCAGGAGCTTGTCCCACCCTTCGCGCTTGGCGACATCGTCGACAGAGACGAGCACACCCTCATCGCCCCATTCCTGAATTGCCGGTCCCTTGATTTGTGCGGCGGCCGGCGGGTTCCCGGAGATCACACGCGTCTTGAGCGCGGTCATCGCGTTCTCGCCGCCGCCCCCCGCCACGGCGAAATCCTTCCAGGTGTCGCCCTTCTTCTCGAGCATTTCCTTAAGGACCTGAGCCGACTTGGCTTCGCCACCCGAGGTCCAGTAGTGCAGCACTTCGACCTCCGCTGCCTGCGACGTACCCGACATCAGCATCAAGCCCGCCGCCATCGCGATTGCGCCCATGCGTGCGCGTGCCCCGACAAAGCGGGCTTGCGGTCGGAAGGGCGTGGAGAGCGGATGGCGCATCGTGGAAACTCCGTGTCGTGTTCGTGGGGTGGCGGGGTCCGTCGTCCGGGCAAGGGACAAGGGGAAACGGGCTGCAAGAACCGAGATCTCATGACGGCGATATCACACGTCACTTCATCTGCTCGCGCTTGCGACTCCGCTGTGTGGCTTGTCTCAGCACCCTCGACCGATCAGAATGTTAGCGCTACCACCTTTACCCGCCCTATCCGGACGAACCCTGCCCCTGAGAGCCCGCTCGCGCCACGTCCTCTCAAGCTGATGTCCGACGCCCATGCGGCACACCGCCGCGCGATCAGGACCGGCAAAGCCTTCCCTTCGCGCGCACACGAGGCGATACTCGCGCATGAAAAAAAATCTGACCGGCGCCGCCAAGCCGGCCGAATGGCCGGTGAACCCGAACACGCCTTCCCCGAAACCGTCGGCGGAGCAGGCGGACGCGTCCGCTTCAGGCACACCCGGCACGGTGCGCCGCGTGATCAATCGCGGCGGCGTACGCGTTGTGCGAGCGTCTCACGCGAGCACGGCGACCGAGGCCAGCGAGCGGGCGGCCGACGACCCGGATAACGACCCGGGTGCCGATACAGAGGCGCCCACTCGGCGCAAATCTGCGCGGCGCCGTCCAAGCGGCCGGGTGACGATTTCCGATGTGGCGCTGCGCGCTCAGGTCAGCCCGATGACCGTGTCGCGCGCGCTCAAGAATCCCAGCCAGGTGCTGCCCGAAGCGCGCCAGCGCGTCGAGGCCGCCGTCATCGCCCTCGGCTACGTGCCGAGTCACGCCGCGCGCACGCTCGCCTCGTCGCGCTCACGAGTGGTCGGCGTCCTCGTGCCGTCCTTGTCTAACGCGGTGTTTGTCGAAACGCTCGCTGGCATCCAGGATTGTCTCGGCCCGGCCGGCTACCAGTTTCTGATCGGCAACACGAGTTATTCGCCGGCCAAACAGAACGAGTTGCTGTCGACCTACCTGACTCACGCACCCGATGGTTTCCTGGTGACGGGGATCGACGAGACCGAGACGATCCGCCAGCGGCTCGCGGCGGCGCGCGTGCCGGTCGTCCATATGTACGACCTGAGCCGGTCGCCCGGCGAATGGTCGGTCGGCTTCTCTCAGCAAACGGCAGGGTTTTCGATCACGAACTATCTGCTCGAACGCGGCTACCGGCGCCCGGCGTTTATCGCGGCCCAGCTCGACCCCCGCACGATGCAGCGCCGCGCAGGCTTTCGGCGCGCGCTGAGGGATGCCGGGCTCGACCCCGATCTGGAGGTGTTGACCAGCGAGCCGTCCAATGTCGGGCTCGGCTCGAAGCTGCTGGTTCAGATGCTCGAGCGGGCGCCCGATTGCGATGCGATTTTTTGTTGCAACGATGACTTGGCGCTAGGCGCGCTGTTCGAGTGTCAGCGCCGTGGAATCCCTGTGCCCGATCAGATTGCGATCGCCGGATTCAACGATCTGCCTTCATCGGCTTGGTCCACGCCATCGATCACGACGATCACGACACCGCGCTACCAGATTGGCTTCCAGGCTGCTCAGTTGCTGTTGCAGATTCTCGACGGCCAGCCGCCGAAAAAGAGCCGGATCGACCTCGGCTTTACTTTAACGCCGCGCGAGAGCGCCTAGGCGTGACGGGGACTTAACGGGAGAGATCGGGACGAATGCGCAGGATCGCGGACTCTTCGTCTTCGATGAGTTTCGATTTTTCATCACTCGGAAGATCGACGATCATCCGGCCATCGGGCAGGCGCCCGTACTTCCGAAACAGGCTCTTGAACGCCTCCTGCGAGAGCATCCACTCCCTCAACAGGCGGTCGCGCTCCTCGAGCAGGTTGTCACGGCGTTTGACCTCCAGACGCAACTGGGCAATCTCGTTCGCCAGACTCTGCTCGAGCACATCGTCATCTTCCAGCGGCAGCAAGGGCCGCGAACTGATGCGGCTTTCCATGCCCGCTCCCGGTTCCTGCCCATAAATGAACATGCCCATGTTTGTTCTCCCCAAAACGCGTTTCACCAGCCTGCGTAGACTAGCGCGAACACATTAATTAAGAAAGCACACGCGGATGAATTTTATATATCGATTATCCGCGCCGGTTGAATGACCCCTGTGAAAGCGTGTTTTTAAATAAAACGCCATCGCAGCGGTAGCGCTGACCGCGCAGCGGCTGGCCCAAACGTACGAATGACCGCGCGACGGCCATGGACATGGCGCGAAACTGGCAGATTATCGCCGCCCCCGTGGCGCGCAAACGATCTCGTTTTTCATAATCCGCATCAATGACGTGGATTATTTTGATCAAAAGAAATTGTATGCAAAATCCCGTGGACAAATGCGGGTCAGAAAGTTCGTTTTAATGGGCAGCGTGCGTCTTTTATGACACCACTGCATAACCTTGCTAAATGAAGGGTATCCGAGAAGCGCCGGGGAATTCCCTGAACAATGCGGTGTGGCAATGCAATAAAATAGAACGCACGTTCGGTCGGAAAATAAGCGAAAAATGACTCCGCCGCGGCCGCCTCGCTCGCCTGTCCGCGCGACGCGCTACACTGCGAGCCGAAATGGAGACATGACGCGGCGCCACGGGTGGCGTGCGTCCTACTTAGGAGAAGACATTGCAGAAGCGTCCTTTTGGCAAGACGGGCTGGCAGGTATCGGAAATCGGCTTCGGCGCATGGGCGATCGGCGGCAGTTGGGGTGACGTGTCCGACCGCGACGCGGAAGCGGCGCTGAACGCCGCGCTCGACCAGGGCATGACCTTTATCGACACCGCGGACGTCTACGGTGACGGCCGCTCGGAACGGCTGATTGCGCGGGTGCTCAAGTCGCGCGGCCGCGACGGCCTGGTCGTGGCGACCAAGGCGGGCCGCAAGGTCAACCCGCATGTCTCGGCGGGCTATACCCCTGCCGTGCTCGAACAATACATCGACGACTCGCTGCGCAATCTCGAAGTCGACGCGCTTGACGTGGTTCAGCTTCACTGCCCGCCGCCCGAGGTCTACTACCGGCCGGAGATCTTCGAAGCGCTCGACAAGATGGTTGCGAAGGGCAAGCTCAAGTCATATGGCGTGTCGGTCGAGAACGTCGAGCAGGCACTCAAGGCGCTCGAATACCCGATCTCGAGCATTCAGATCATCTTCAACATGTTCCGCCTGCGTCCGACCGAGCGCCTTTTTGCGCGAGCGCAGGAGCAGCAGGTTGCGATCATCGCGCGCGTACCGCTCGCGAGCGGCCTGCTGACCGGCAAGCTGTCGAAACAGAGCACCTTCGCAGCGGACGACCATCGCCAGTTCAATCGCCATGGCGAAGCGTTCGATGTAGGCGAGACGTTTTCGGGTGTGCCGTATGACATCGGCCTGCAGGCCGTCGAAGAACTGCGCGCGATCGCCGGCGGCACGCCGCTCGCCCAGCTCGCGCTGCGCTGGATCCTGATGTTCGACGCGGTGACGGTGGCGATTCCCGGCGCGAAGAACGCAGAACAGGCTGCGGGCAACGCCGCAGCGGCGAATCTACCGCCGCTGAGCGATGTGCAGATGAACGCCGTGAAGGACATCTACGAGCGCCTGATCAAGCCGGAAGTGCATCAGCGCTGGTAAGCCCCGTAGGCCCGGTAGCCCGCCCGAAAGCCTGCGGCGGGCCCACCCCACCAAACGACAAGCAGCACACGACAGGGAGAGCCCACGGCACTCCTTGCCGGCACCGCTATGCCTCGTGTCGTTGCTCTTTGACCCGGCTCACGAGTTGTGTCGGGCTCACGAACTGCAGCGCGATCAGCACCCACACGAGCGTGATCCCCATATAGATCATCGCCATCGCATCGATCGATTGCGAGGCGCGCACGCCGGTAGAGAACACGGCGTAATACAGGGCCACCACGAGCGTCTGCGTTCCCGGCCCCGCGGTGAAGAAGGTCAGCTCGAACATGCCGATGGTGCGCACCAGCACCAGCAAACCGGCCGCCAACATCCCCGGCACCAGCAGGGGTAGCAGCACGTAGCGAAAATACCGGAACGTGTTCGCACCAAAAATCCGCGCCGCGGCCTCGAGGTTGGGATCGATCTGCTCGATAAACGGCGTCATCACGAGAATCACGAAGGGCAGCGAAGGGACGAGGTTGGCGAGGATCACCCCCGGCAGCGTGCCAGCCAGCCCGATCCGGTACATGACCGTGGCCATCGGAATGCCGTAGGTCACCGGCGGCACCATCAGCGGCAACAGGAAGATCAGCATCGCAACGCGTTTGCCCGGGAACTGCACGCGCGCCAGCGCATACGCCGCCGGCACACCGAACAGAATCGAGAGCAGAACGACCGCTCCGACGACTTCCACCGTCACCCTCAGGATCGCGGCCAACTGGAAGTCTTCCCAAGCCTGCGCGTACCAGTGCAGTGTGAAGCCCTGGGGAAGCGGCGTGCCAAACCAGCGCGTCGCCACCGAGTTGGTGGCGACGGTGGCGATCATCAGCAACACATTGAGCAGGAAAAACACCATGACGCTCCACACCAGCAAGCGGTAAAGCCGCATGCCGAGCGGTTTCGAGGGCTTGCCGTGGCGGGCATGCGGGCCGCTTGAGACCGTGCCCGCAGGCGGCACGCCGCCCGGGTGCGCATCATGGACTTCGACGGCCGAACGTGAAGAATTCATCCCTTGCCTCCCGTGGTCGGACCGCTATAGAACGCGCGACGCATCGACAGCATGCCCGCGACGATCAGCAACTGGACCAGCCCCATTACGATCGCAATCGCCGAGGCCATCGGATAGTCGTAGTTCTCGAACGCGGCCTCATAGGCGGCAATGGAAACGACGCGCGTCGGGCCGGCCGGCGCGCCGAGCAGGATGGCCGACGGAAACACCGAGAACGCCTGCACGAACGACAGACAGGCAGCCATCGTCAAGCCCGGCGCAAGCAGCGGGAGATAGATACGGCGAAACTGTTCCCAGGGGCTGGCACCGAGCGTTGCCGCGGCGCGGGCGAGCGTCGGATCGATACCCGTCACATAAGAAAGCACGAGCAGAAAAGCAAACGGAAAACCCGAGATCACCAGCGAGATCAGGACGCCCCAGTAGTTGTGCGTGAGCCTGACCTCTTCACGGTAAAGATGCAGCCCGTGAAGCGCCTGCGGAAACCAGCCGTTCGGACCAAAGTATGTCAGCATGCCGTCGGCGATCAGCACCGTCCCGAGCGTGACGGGAATCACAAGCAGCGTCGTCACGAGCTTCTGATACGGAGAGTGACGACGCAGCGCGAAGGCCACCGGCAGTGCGCCAAGCACATTGATGAGCGTGGCGGGCACCGCGAGCTTGAGCGTGACCAGGATCGTCGGCCACATCGTCGCATCGGAGAAAAAGCGAAGATAGTTGACCCACACGCCACCTCCATCTGCCGAGGTCAACGAGAGGACGACACCATAGGCGAACGGGTAGATAAAGAGCGCCACCAGCGCGACCACGGCGGGCACGACGAGCAGCGCCTTGGGGTCGAATCGCGTCGCGCGCGGCGCACCGACGGTTCCGCTAAGGCTGGCCATCAGTGCGCCTCCTCGGGATAGACGAGCACACGGTCCGGCGCAATCCGCAGCGATAGCGTGTCGCCGACCGCGGCCTCGCCCGCGATGCGGACATAGAGCGCGCCGAACGCGGCGCGTACCTTGAGCAGCGACTCGCGGCCGCCGTACTCGACGGTGTCGACTTCAACGCGAAAGCAGTTTTCGCCCTCGTTCGCACGCTCGAAGTCGTCGGGTCGCATCGCCGCACTGACCCTGCCGGGCCCAACTGGGCCAAGCGCTGTGCCGCGCAGTTCGGTATCGCCCGCACGTAGCGTAGCGCGCCCGTCGATCACCCCGCCGAGCGAAAACGTCACCACATTGCGATAGCCGATAAACCGCGCCACATGCAAATTCGACGGCCGCTCATAGACCTGCCGCGGCGTGCCCACCTGCTGCACCGCCCCTTCACGCATCACGACAATGCGGTCGGCCATCGACAAGGCTTCGTCCTGGTCGTGCGTTACATAGATCGTCGCGCGTTCGAGTTCGCCATGAATGCGCCGGATTTCCGCGCGCATCTCGATCCGCAATTTCGTGTCGAGGTTCGACAGAGGTTCATCCATTAGCACGAGCGGCGGTTCGATCACGATCGCCCGGGCGATCGCGACACGCTGCTGCTGGCCGCCCGACAACTGTCCGGGCAACTTGCGCTCGTGGCCGACCAGCTGCACGAGTTCAAGCGCCGCCCGAGCGCGCTGCTCGACGACCCGCCGCGGATGCCCGCGCATCTTGAGCCCGAAACCCACGTTGTCGAGCACGCTCATATGCGGGAACAGCGCGTAGTTCTGAAACACCATGCCGAAGCCGCGCTTCTCGGGTGGCAGCACATCGATGCGGGCATCGTCGAGCCAGATCGCGCCATCGCTGAGCGCGTTGAGCCCCGCAATGCAGTTGAGCGCGGTCGACTTGCCGCAGCCCGACGGCCCGAGTAGCGCGATAAATTCGCCGCGGCGCACGTCGAGATCGAGGCCCTTGAGGGCGGCGACGGCCTGGCCTTCGGCGTTGGTAAAACTGCGGCTGACCGCGGCCAGACGCAGCGTCTGGAAATTCTGTTTCATCGCCCTCTCCTCGGTTGCCGCAGCGCCGATCCCTCCGGCGCCCTGTTCCCATGCGACTCGGCAGACTCATTCATCAAAGCCATGTTCTCCGTCATCACAAGCTTCGAGCCGCACATCGTGCGGCTGCGTCATTACTTCGATTTCTGTGCACCGACTTCCTGGTCCCACTTCTGGAAGGCCGCCACCATCGTCTTTGCATCGAGCGGCACGACATGCGGGTGGTCGGCCAACAGTTGTGCATATTCGGGGCGTCCGTATTTCTGCAGGACTTCCTGGCTATGGGCGGGCGCCGCCGAAAGCGGCACGTCCTTGACAGCCGGGCCCGGGTAGAAATACCCGTCGTCATACGTCATTGCCTGTTGCGCGGGTTCCAGCAGGAAGTTCATCAGCTTGAACAGCACATCGAGCTTCTCGGGCGGCACGCCCTTCGGGATCACCATGAAATGTGCATCGTTGACCCAGGTCATATTGTCGAAGGCCTGCACCCGGAATTCGGCCGGCACGATGCCGAGCGCGCGCGGGTTGATGTCCCAGCCGGTCACCGTCACGGTCATATCGCGCGAGCCTTCGCCCAGCTCTTTCATGACGGCCGACGTGCCACCCGGGTAATAGGCGATGCACTTGTCGAGCTGCTTGAGAAACGCCCAGGTCTTGTCCCAGCCATGGATCGGGTCACGCGGATCCTTGTCGCCGAGCAGATAAGGCAAGCCCATCAGGAAAGCGCGCCCCGGACCCGAGTTGGCCGGCCGCGCATAGATCAGCTTCTCCGGGTGCGCAGTGCACCAGGAGAGCAACTGGGCGGGGGTCTTGGGTGGATCGCTCACATGGGCGGGGTTGTATTCGAGCAGCGGGCCGGCCGGCATATAGGTGACCTCGATGCCGTCGCCCTGCGCGAGGTCCTGCATCTTGCGCGGCCCGGGTGCGTACTTGTCCAGCACACCTGGGAACTGCTTGTCGTGATCGGGCAGCAGTTTGATCCAGAGGTTTTGCTCGATACCGGCGGCGAGCGCGTCGGTGCCGGTCAGGACCAGGTCGATATCGGAGCGACCCGCGGCCTGCATCGCCTTGATCTTGCCGGGCAACTGCGGCGCGGGCGCATTGGTGTAAGTGATGGTCGAGACGAGATTCGGATACTTCGCGCGGAATGCTTCAAACGCCTTCTGGGTGAGCGCGAGATTGCCGGCGACATCCACCACATTGAGGGAGACAGGGTCGGCCCAGGCACTGCTGGTCGCTACGACCGTCGAGAACGCCAGCGCACATGCGCCGAGCCGTGCCGCCAACTTGCTTGACAACCTCATGCTGTCTCCTTTTTTTGTGGATGCCGTGGTATGCCGGGCGTCGGACCGCACGCCAGTCATGGCGAGGATCCGGGGCCACGATAGCGGGGTTGTCTGAACAGTGTCAAGACATTGAGCCCCTTGATTCACTTGGTAAAAACCCCACCCCGCGCGAGACATGACCGTCCAGCAAGGCTTTGAGGCGATCGCCTCAATCTGCGGCGAGGTTACGGTTCAAAACAAATTTGCATATTTGTTTGACAACTTTTAGGATGCGCTCATCCACCTGCCCTCTTTTCCAGATTTCGAGGAGCCTCGATGAACCTGCAGGACATTACGTTTGCGGAGTTGCGCCTGTCGCCACTCGCCGTTCCGCCCGTCGCGCGGAACCCGGATCTCAGCCTGAACCGTGCGAATAACGCGGCACTGGTGCGCTATCTCGAACAGGGAGGGATCCGCTTCCTGATGTACGGCGGCAACGCGAATCTCTACCAGGCTCGCGTGAGTGAATTCGAAGCGCTGCTCACGATGCTCGCGGAGCTCGCGGGACCCGAGACCTGGGTGATCCCCTCCATCGGGCCGGACTTCGGCAAGATCCTCGATCAAGCGCCCATCGTGCGCCGGATGAATTTCCCGACGGCGATGGTGTTGCCCTATGTGGGCCCGATGACGCGGCGCGGCTTGCTTGACGGACTGCGCCGAACCTCCGATCTGCTGGGCAAGCCGTTTGTGCTCTATATCAAGAACGACGACTACCTCGCGCCGGACGAGGTGGCACGCCTGATCGACGAAGGGCGGATTCGGGCAATCAAATACGCGGCGGTGCATGCGGATCCGAGCGACGACCGTTATCTGCGGTCATTGCTTGGCGAAGTGTCGCCGCAATTCCTGATCAGCGGGATCGGCGAACGCCCGGCGATCGTCCATCTGCAGGAATTTGGGTTGAACAGTTTCACGACGGGTTCGGGCTGCGTCGCCCCGCGCGCCTCGCTTGAGATTCTCCGGGCGATCCAGCGCGAAGACTGGGCGCGGGCCCGCGAACTGCGCGAAAGCTTCATGCCGCTCGAAGACCTGCGCGATGCCACTTCGCCGATTCAGATCCTGCATGACGCGGTGAGCGCCGCCGTGGCCGATATGGGCCCCGCCATGCCTTACCTCGCGAATGCGAACGAAACGGAAATGCCGGCGATTCGCGCGGCAGCGACCGCGCTCAAGAACGTCAACGACAGTCTGCTGGCGGCGGTGTAGTCAGGCTCACTGAATCAGGCGATTCTCAGTTGGCGCCGGAAGCGCTCCCAGGCGACTTCGGCGGTGCCATTGTTGATCAGCGACGGCGGGGGGCCAAACGCGTCCTCGCCGGCCGCGCGGCACGCGTCGAGGAAATCCTGCAGTTCTTTCCAGTCATGAAACGCGTGCGTGACACGCCAGCCTGCGGTGAGTTCGACGCGGGGGCGCGCACGCGAGACGCGCGGCAGGCCAAAATCGTCAAATCCACCGTTATCGCGAGTTACACGCACCATTCTGTGTTGCGCCACGGCCGTCTCCTGGTCTGCTTTTTCGCTTTTTTCGCCCTGTTTGCACCGCACCGCACCATCTTCGCGTCGGCGTGCGCACGCTCCAGGCAGGGCCACCAGGCGAGCACTCAACTGCGCTCGCGCACTGCCTCACTATAGGATGAGACGGCCGGAACAGTGAGAGAAAATCGCGAGCGGGCGCGTACGGACCCCGCCGGAATTCGATAAACTTCATCGTCTAACGAATAACCAGGTCACTGGCAGCCGCAGTGGACGCATGCTGCGTTCCTCGCGCGCCGCACTTCTATGCCGTTTTTGTCTTCCACGACGTCCGCTGCAGTGGTATTCGGTCTCGCTTCCGCTGCCTTCTATGGCATCGCCGACGCGCTGTCGGGTACCGTCGCCCGCACCATCGGCGTGCGACGCGCGGTGTTCTTCTATCAATTGCTCGGCCTGCTCGTGCTGAGTGTGTTCGTCGTCTATTCGGTGTTCGACGGTCGTCTGACCACCTTGCCCGGCGCACGCCCGATGGTCTGGGCGCTCGCGCTCGCGGGCGCGCTCACGACACTGTTCGGCAGCCTCTCTTTCTCGCGCGCACTATCCCTCGGCAATGCCGGCGTCGTCGCGCCGATCATGACGTGTTATGGCGCGATCACGACGGTACTGTCGGTGCTGACCGGCGAAGTGCTCGGTGCGGTGCAATTACTCGGGCTGTTCGTCTGTGTGATCGGTGTGCCGCTGATCGCATCGGGGGTCGATGACGATGCGCACCCGCACGCGATCGCGCACGCACGGCAGGCGGTCTGGTGGGCCCTGCTCTCGGCTGCGATGTATGGCGTCGGATTCTGGCTCGAAGGGCACTTTGTGTTGCCTGTGCTCGGGACGCTGCCCCTGCTCGTGATCAGCTACATGGTGGGCACGATGGTGCTGGGCGCCTCGCTCGCGCGGCGCAGCGACGATGCGTCGCGCAAGCCGGTGCCGCGCTGGGCCTGGGGCTTGGCGCTTACGACCGGCCTGCTCGGTCTGGCCGGCCTGACCTCGATCGCCGCAGGTGCGCAAACCGGTGCCTTGTCGATCGTTACGGTGCTCAGCACGCTGTCGGCGGTCGTCACGACCGTGGTCGGGCTGATGCGTGGCGAACGCATGACCCGCTGGCAATGGAGCGGCCTCGCCGCGGTCATGCTCGGCGTCGGCATGCTGCGGATCGTCTGAGGTGAGCGCCGCCCATCGCACGCGCCGCGACCTGATCGAAGGTCCCATTGGCAGCACCTTGCTGCGCTTCTCGCTGCCCACGCTCGGCGCCAATATTCTTCAGTCGCTCAATGGCTCGGTGAACGCGGTCTGGATCGGCCACTTTCTCGGACCCGCCGCCTTGTCGGCGGCGGCAAACGTCAACCTGATCCTGTTTTTCCTGCTCGGCACCGTGTTCGGTATCGGCATGGCCGCGACGATCCTTGTCGGCCAGGCGGTCGGGGCAAGAGACGTCACCCAGGCGCGCCGGATCGTCGGCACCGGCCTCACCTTCTATCTCGTCATCTCGCTGCTGGTCGCATTGCTCGGATTCTGGTTCACACCCCACATCTTGTCGGCCATGCACACCCCGGCCGCCGCACGGCCCTATGCGGTGGCCTACTTGCGCGTGATTTTCCTCGCGCTGCCGTTTATCAATGTGCTGGGTTTCGCGACGATGGTGCTGCGCGGCGCGGGCGATGCGCGCACGCCTTTTCTGCTGATGGGGCTGACCGTGGTGCTCGATGTCGGGCTGAACCCGCTGCTGATCTTCGGCCTCGGGCCGATTCCGGCATTTGGCGTGGCCGGCTCGGCACTCGCCACGCTGACCGCGCAGATCATCGGCATTGCGGCACTGCTGGTGTTCGTTTACCGGCGCAAGCACTTTCTCGCGCTGCGTCGGCATGAACTCGGCTTTCTCATGCCCAACCGTGCGGTGCTGCGTGCACTCGTGGTCAAGGGCATCCCAATGGGCATGCAGATGTTCGTCGTTTCGCTGGCGGCAATTGCGATGATAGGCATGGTCAACACCTTCGGCACCGACACGACAGCAGCCTACGGCGCGGTGACGCAATTGTGGACTTACGTGCAGATGCCGGCGGTCGCGATCGGCGCGTCGGTCTCGTCGATGGTCGCGCAGAACGTCGGTGCGATGCGCTGGGACCGGGTCAGCCGCATCACCCGTTATGGCGTGCTATACAGCATCATCATGACCGCGCTGCCCAGTTGCGTGATTCTCCTGCTCGGCCGGATTGCGCTGAGCTTCTTCCTGGGCAACGACGAGACCGCGATCACGATCGGCTTGCATATCGATCGCATCGTGCTCGCTTCGTTTACCCTGTTCGGCGTCATGTTCGTGCTCGCCGGCACCGTGCGCGCCACCGGTGCGGTCGTGCCGCCGCTGCTGGCCCTGACTTTCTCGCTCTGGTGCGTGCGCATTCCCCTCGCCCATTGGCTGCTGCCGGTCCATGGCGCCGATGCGATCTGGTGGAGTTTCCCGGTGGGAACCACCTGTGCGGTCGCGCTGGTTGCGCTCTACTACAAGTTCGGCAACTGGCGACGCAACACGATGCTGGCCGCCGCGCCGGTCGTCGGCACGCCCACCCCTGCGCTAGCGCCGTCGCCTACCGCGCCTGCGGTGATCACGGAAGGGCGATAAGCTCGCCCGCTTTGCGCTAGCGCTGCGCGGGCTCCAGAATCAGCCGATGTGCCTCGGCTCCCGCCAGAAGCGGCGAAGGCCGCCCTTGCACCCAGTTCTCGTGCCCAGCCAGAAAGAATGGCGACAAGGGATTGCCGCTCGCGCCGCCCGGGAGTTCCAGGATGCCGGTGGCCTCGTGGCCAGGTGCGACCACCATGCGTTCCGAGGCGCCAAACGTGCGCCCCTGGACCCGCGGCATATTGATATCGCCCGGCAGCGGATCGTAGGGCGCCGACAGCAGCTTGGCGAGCGGAGCCGGCACCATGCGGGCGAACGGATGCCCGATCAGTGCTTGGTTACGGATGCCCCAGCGCGCGTCGCTAAGCTTCGCTTCGTCATGGGTATCGCGCACGATGACCTGATCGGCACGATCCAGCACGAACGCGTGCCAGTTCCCGAAGCGTGCCGGTATCCATGCATGGGCAGCCGCCAGCGTTTCCATCACGGCCTCATAGCGCGACGACGCATAGCGATAGCTAAGCCGACTGTCGATGCCCGCAAGGCGCGCGTCGAGGGCACCGAACCAACTTTCGTACATCGCAGACTGGAAATCGCGCACGAGCGTGTAGCCGACGGCGTCGGTGCTCGCACGCGCGTTCCATTGTTCGACTAGCTGCCGGAGCTCGGCTCGTTCGGGATGATCGGCGAGTGCCATCGGGTCGAGCTCGTTCAGAAGCACCGTGCGCCAGAATGCGAGTGCCTTGGCGCGGTCGTCGAGTTCGATCGCGAGCAGATCGTGTTCTTCGAAACGTTCCTGCGCTGCAAGATCGTCGCGGATCTGTGTGGCGCGCGCGCCGAGGTCTGAACCGCCGTCGCCGATCTTCTGCTGGTCCGGGCCGTCGAGTTGACGGTTGTTCGCGGTCCAGAGCGCGCCGTTCGGCGGATCGACACGTACCGGGTATTCGGCCGGCGTGAGATAACCGCTCCACGGTACGTAGCCGCTCGCTGCCACGGGCAGGTCGTCGTTGCTCGGGCCTGAAGTGCCCGTGGCGGCACGACGCGGCAGCGGGCCTGCGAGCGTCCAGCCGATGTGGCCCGCACGGTCAGCGATCACGATGTTCTGGGTCGGTACGCCACTGCGTTGGGCCACGCTCATCGCGCCGGCAAGGTCGCCCGCGTCTTCCATCTCACGCAGCGTCAGGTTGGCCGCCTGAGGATCGTAGGCGACCCACCGCACGGCGTACACATGACCGGCCACGCGCCACTCGGGTCCCCAGCGCGTTTCATAGACCGTCTGCGTGACGGTTTCGCCACCCTTGACTTCAATGCGTTCCTCATACGGCGCGGCCGATTGCCAGTCCTCCGCGGAGGTCCGCCGCGCAGACGTCGTGCCCTCGTTTTGTGTCGAGGGTTCGGCGCCCATTGCCTGCGTCATCGAGCCACCGGGGCTTCCATCGCCGCGCGAGAATGAGCGGCGTACCGGACCCTCGGTGAAAGACGCACGCCCCTGCCCCAGACCGGGTGCCGGAGCCGCGCGATATCGCGCTGGATGGGCGGGGTCGACCTGCACTTCGACAAGGTCGAGGTAGTGTCCGTAGCTATTGGTAAAGCCCCACGCTACCTGGCCGTTGCTGCCGACCACGATCAAGGGCGCACCCGGCAGACTCACGCCGACAATACGATGCGCGGATTGCCCGCCGTTCGCGGCGACTTCCAGGCTCAGCCGATACCAGATGTCGGGCAGGCTGAGGCCCAGATGCATATCGTTGGCGACCATGGCCGCGCCGCGCGCACTGCGGGCACCCGAGACGACGAAGTTGTTGCTGCCGATCGAAGTGCGCATCTCGAGGTTGGCGAGTTCCGCAGGCGCAGGAGTGGGATCCGTCGAGGCATCGAGCCAGCCCGGGCGATCGGCGGGAATCGCCGGTTCAACTGCGCTCGGCGCTGATGCTGATGCTGATGCTGATGCTGATGCTGATGCTGATGCTGATGCCGATGCTGATGCCGATGCCGATGCCGATGCCGATGCATCATGATCTAGTGGTGCATCCCAGTGGCTAGTTCGTGGCAGCAGGAACGCGGCTATCTCGGGCGAGACCTGCTGAGTCAGCACGCCGCGCGACAAGATCCGGCGCATCTCGCCCGACTGCAGGTCGAGGTACATGGCATAGAGCGCCAGCATCGAATCTTCGGCTCGCCATGCCACCGGTTTCGTGCGCAGTGCCCAGTACTCGAAAGGCCGTGAGCTGAGCGAGGCGAGTCCTGCATTGACACCGTCCGCATAGGCATCGAGCAAACCCCGCTGCCCCGCCGGAAGCGCGGCAACGGCCTGACGCGCCAGCGCGCGGAAGCGATGCAGCCGGTTTTGCTGATCGACACGCAGCGCTTGCGAACCAAACAGAGCGGACAACTCACCAGCTGCCAGTCGACGCATGAGGTCCATCTGGAAGAAGCGGTCCTGCGCATGTGCATAGCCGGTCGCAAAAGCTGCATCGTTGCGCGTAACAGCCTGCACAGTCACCGTGCCCGCCTGATCGCGCACGATCGCGGCGCGCGTGCTCAACCCCGTCCAGGTCGGCGCGATCGCCGCTGTGGTCGCTGAAGCTGCCGGAGCGCCCGAAGCAAAGGCCGCGACCTGTCGCACACCATCGAGCGTTGGCAATGCCGCCTGCAGGGCAAGCCAGCCCGCGCCCACAACAACGGTACCGGCAATCACAAGCAGGCCCGCGAGCGACCAGACCACGCGGGGCCAGACGCGGCGCGATTTTGCACGACCAAAACGCAGACGACTCAAGGGCACACTCTCACACAAGAAGGTTCGTTCGACTTGCACGGTCCAACGCAACCAAACCGCACACCGCCTCCGCCAGGCGGAACCGCATCACCAGAGTCGGCATCGGTGATGCCCCCCACGCACAAACCCACAAACCCGCAAACCTATTGATCCTTGAACACCGGCGCACGCTTTGCGAGAAACGCGGCCATCCCTTCTTTCTGGTCTTCCGTCGCGAAGGTCGCATGAAACACGCGACGCTCGAAGATCAGCCCTTCAGCGAGCGGGGTCTCGTACGCGCGGTTGACCGACTCCTTGATCATCATCACGATCGGCTGGGAATACCCGGCAATCGTCGTAGCGGCAGCGAGCGCCTCGTCGAGCAGCGTGGCGAGCGGCACCACGCGCGACACCAGGCCGGCCCGCTCGGCTTCGTCGGCATCCATCATGCGACCCGTCAGGCAGAGGTCCATCGCCTTGGCCTTCGAGACCGCGCGCGGCAGACGCTGCGTCCCGCCCGCTCCGGGAATGATGCCGAGTTTGACCTCGGGCTGGCCGAAGCGCGCGTTGTCCGCGGCAATGATGAAGTCGCAGATCATCGCGAGCTCACAGCCGCCACCCAGTGCAAAACCCGCGACCGCGGCGATGACCGGCTTGCGGATCGCCGTCAGCGCACTCCAGTTGCGCGTGACGTAGTTGGACTTGAAGGCGTCCATATATGAATAGCCGGCCATTATGCTGATGTCGGCCCCCGCTGCGAATGCCTTCTCGCTGCCCGTCAGGACCATACAACCAATCGACTCGTCGGCATCGAAGGCCTGCAGCGCCGCGACGAGTTCGTCGATCAACGCATCGTTGAGTGCGTTGAGCGCCTTCGGACGGTTCAGGGTGATCAGCCCAACCGGGCCGCGGGTTTCGACCAGCAGGTTTTCGTAGCTGGGGAGGGACGACATGCGGTGCTCCTTGGAGAAGTCGCGAGGGCGGGAAGCCAAGGCTGCCCGTATTGTCGAAGCACTTAGGCAATCATGCAATCCACCCTGCGGTATGCAGTATCCGAACAATATTCGGCAAACATATCAGCAGGCTGGCACCGGACATATGAAGCCAGGGTCCCGGAGCCGAAATCGCCCGCCGCTCCTGCCAATCGCGCACTCCGGCCCGCGCCGCGGTTGTAAGCCGGTTGTGTGGTGAATCGGACAAGCGCTTTGACGCGATGCAAAAAACTTATTGTCTCGTGATACTGAGACACATCGGTGGAGGCCTGCACGGAATGCCTGCACGGCGTCGTGGGGCCACGCGCGAATGGACCGTTCTCTTCCCACCCTCCAATTCCTACTGTCCGGAGATTCAGCAATGAAGCGTTGGCTCAACATCCTGGTTGCCGCAAGCTGCATGGCTTCTGTATCCGCGTTTGCCGCGGCGTCCGCCACCCAGCCCGACGCCCAGGCCTCCGCGGCCCAGAGTTCATACGGCGTAGCGCCGCTCGCGCACAAAAAGCGCGCGAAGAAACCCAAGAAGGCACCGGCCTCCGCGCCCGCCTCGGCAGCCGCACCGGGCTGAACGGCACGAGCCGCGTGATATCTCCCGACGCGGCACGGCGGCTTGTCCCGGCGCTACGCCCGCCAGGACGATAAGGCCAGCGACGACGTAAACGAACAAACGGCACACGCTGCGCATCCCGCAGCGTGTGCCGTTTTTACTGGTCGCCCGAGTAACCGGGCGTGCCTTACTTCTTCAAATCCATTTGCTCAAGTACGGCCTGCGTGCCGAACGTACCGCCGTCGCCACCGGTGCCGTTGAACACGAACTTGATGATGCGCTTGGCGTCCGGCGCATACCAGTCGGTTTCCGTGAACTGAAACTTGCCGCTCGGCGCCGACACGTTGCCGCTTTCCTCGATCCGAAAGGCATCGAAAGTGCCAGCCGGTGTCTGCACTGACTCGACGCCGACTACTTTCGCGCTGATCAGCGTAGTCGCATCGCCGTTGCCGGTCTTGGTCGTGAAGGTGCCGCTCCAGGTGCCGCCCACCGCGATCGGGAACTTGAGCTTGCTGTCGCTCGGCAGATATTGCTTGGTGCCGATGCTGGTCAGGTTGCCGTTCTGGTCCATCGAGGCGGGCATCGTGCCGCCGTTATTGCTGACCGTCACCTCGATCGTGCCAGGATTGACCGCATGAACGGTCTGAACGAATGAGAAAGACCGGCTCGGTGTGCGCGGGTCGCTCAGCGAATACGTCCACGAATCGCCGACCAGGAACGTCGGCGTTTGAGCTGTCGCCAGATCTGCCGCGTTTGCAGCGAGCGTGGCGCCTGCGAGGCACAGCCCCGTCGCGCAGCCGATCACGGCTGCCATGTGCTTCGTCAACATCAATGTCTTCCTCCAGAATTCAGCGCCCGTGACGCGAGCGCCTGTTGTTTGCGCCTTGCACTATACCTGCAACGCTAGACGCCCGGCCCGGGAAGCCGGGTCGGCGTGATTTCGGATCATGACGCCGGCTCGCCCATTAAGGAGCCGCTGCGATGACCTCTGCCACCGTAGCCGTCAGTTTCTTCGCATACGGCACGTGCAGGAATTCATTCGGCCCGTGTGCATTCGACTTGGGTCCGAGCACGCCGCACACCATGAACTGAGACTTCGGAAAGCCTTCCTTGAGCACATTCATCAGCGGGATTGTGCCGCCCTGCCCCATGTATGCACAGTCGGCCCCGAAGTGCCGGCGCGATGCATCGTCGAGCGCACCCGCGAGCCACGGTGCGACATCGGGTGCACTCCAGCCCGTCGCCGCTGCGGCCTCGGCCGAGAACGTCACTTTCGCGTTATAGGGCGGATCGAACTCGAGCAAGGTCTTGAGCTCCTCCATCGCCTTGAGTGCGTCAACGAGCGGCGGCAGGCGCAACGACAGCTTGAACGCCGTCCGGGGGCGTAGCACATTGCCCGCGTTCTCCAGCGAGGGCAGGCCAGCGGCGCCCGTCACCGACAAAGCCGGGCGCCAGGTCGAATTCAGCAACGCCTCGGTCGGATCGGTGGTGGTCGGCAACACCGAGCCGCCATCCAAGCCACAAGACCACGGCATTTTCTTCCAGACCTCTTCACCCAGGATCTTCGCCGTGGCTTCGGCTTCGCTGAGACGCTTTGAAGGAATGGGGCAATGGAAGTTGGGCGGCAGCAAATTGCCCGTCGCACTATCTTCGAGACGCTCGAAGATACGACGCATGATGCGGAAACTCGACGGCACGATACCGCTATTGCCCGAGTGAATCCCTTCGTCGAGAACCTCGACCTCGAGACTGCCGGCAACCACACCGCGCAGCGATGTCGTAAGCCACAATTGATCGTAGTTGCCCGCGCCCGAATCGAGGCACACCACGAGGCTGACGTCGCCAAGACGCTCACGCAGCACGTCGATATACGGCAGCAGGTCGGGACTGCCCGACTCTTCGCACGTTTCGATCAGGCCCACACAGCGCGGCCGCTCGACACCTTGCGCATCGAGTGCGGCAAGCGCAGTCAGACTCGAGTAAATCGCATAACCATCATCGGCGCCGCCCCGGCCATACAACTTCCCATCGAGATACTTGGGCGTCCACGGCCCGAGGTCGTTGCGCCAGCCGTCGAACTCGGGCTGCTTGTCGAGGTGGCCATAGAGCACGATCGTCTCGGTGCTGCCGGAGCGCGTCGCGGGGGCTTCAAAGAAAATGACTGGCGTGCGCCCGGCGAGCCGGATAACTTCGAGCTTGAGCCCCTGCACGCGCTGGACCTCGGCCCATTTCGCAGCTTCGGTGACGACACGATCGATATAGCCGTGCCGCGCCCAGTCAGCATCGAACATGGGGCTTTTTGCGGGGATCGCGATGTAATCCGTCAGCGCATGGACAATCTCGTCGTCCCAGCGGCGGTCGACAAATTCACGCAACGCGGCGGAGTCGAGCCGCCGCGTCCCTTCTGCCGCGGCGATGGCCGCGTTTTCATCAGAAATCATGGGTTTCTCCTGCCACTTTTGGCGGTAGGCCGAGTCGCTACCGATCCGCTATTTTAGGCAGGAGTGCGCGAATATGCGATGTCCGCGGCCGTGGGACCCTTACGCTTGCGGGGTCAGATGCTTGGCGAGAAACGCTTCCATGGCTTCGTAGAACTCAAACTGGTTCTCTTCGTTGTGAAAGCCGTGTCCCTCGTTTTCCTTCAGCAGATATTCGACATCGACGCCACGCGAGCGCAAGGCCTCGACAATCTGGTCGCTTTCCGACTGCTTGACACGGGGGTCGTTGGCCCCCTGCGCGACGAGCAGCGGCGTAGTGATGCGGTCCGCAAAGAAGACCGGTGACGCGTCGTGCATCGCTTGCCGCTCCGCTTCATCCTCGGGGTTCCCGATCATCTCGTAGAGCATCTCGAGCATCGGCTTCCAGTAAGGCGGAATCGTCTCGAGCAGGGTGAACAAATTCGACACGCCGACATAGTCGATCGCCGCCGCATAGCGTTCAGGGGTGAAGGCCACCCCCGCGAGCGTCGCATAGCCGCCATAGCTCGCGCCGTAGATCGCCACGCGTTTCGGGTCGACGATGCCCTGACCCACAAGCCAGTCAACCCCATCGTCGATGTCGCGTTGCATGGTCTTGCCCCACTGCTTGAAACTCGCTTCCCAGAAGGCGCGCCCGTAACCGGTTGAACCGCGGAAATTGATCTGCAGGACCGCATAGCCGCGATTCGCGAGAAGCTGCACTTCGGGATTGAAGCCCCAGTGATCGCGCGCCCATGGGCCGCCGTGCGGATTGACGACGAGCGGCAGACCACGCGCCGCGGCCGCGCCTTCGCGCACCACCGGCAAGCTCAGATAGCCATGGATCGTCAGCCCATCGCGCGAGACGAACTGGATCGGCTGCATAGCCGCCATATCCGCGGGATCGATGCCCGGTTTGAGTTCACCGAGCGAGACGAGCTCGCCGCTGTCAGCATCGTAAAGATAGTGAGCGCCCGCCGTGCGGTCACCCGAGGTCGCCACAATCGCGCGCCGTTCGTTGCGCGTGCGACTCACGATATGAATTTCCTGCTCGGGAAGCTTGCGCGCGAGGTCAGCGAACAGCGCCTCGGTCTCTGCATCGAAGAAGTGCCTGAAGGTCTTCGTGCTCGTGTACATCGCATGCGTCAACACACGACGCAGGCGCGAATACCGTAACGCGCTCACATCGACCTCATCGTGCGCGAATACGAGTTCGCCTTCCTGCCCCGTCTGCGGATCGAATTCGAACAAGCCCGCCTTGTCGCGTCCGCGGTTCGAACTCACATAGAGCCGTTGGTTATCGAAGGTGAACAACAAGGGATCAACCGACTCACGGAAGTTCGTCGTCACAATCGGGCGAAAGGCTTCGTCTTCGTTGTCGCGATAGAGCAGTGTCGTGTTCACCCCGTCGCTCGCGGAAGCGATACGCAAGCGCCCCTCATGGTCGGTGCCCCAGCTCATGACGTTGCCGGGGTTCTCCGCGATCTGCACGGAGGCACCCGTCACGACGTCGACGCGCAACACGTCGAACACCTCAGGGTCGCGCTGATTGTGTGAGATCAGCACATGACGATCGTCGTCCTCGAGATCGTCGACGATGCTGGCACGGACCGCCGGAAACGGCGTGAGATCAACCGGATCTGTGCCATCGATGGGTACGGACAGCACATGAAAGTTTTCGTCGCCACCGAAGTCCTTCACAAAGAGGATATTGTCGTTCCCCTTCCATGTGTGACCCGCGAGATCGCGTTCGGTCTCGTGGGTCAGCGGCCGCGCGTCGCCGAGCAAGGCGCCATGTGGGTCGATCGCCTGCACGAAGACGTTCAGCCGCCCCTGGTGGCGTCCGAGAAAGGACAGATGACGGCCATCGGGGGAAATCGAGAATTGCGAGCGTTCGGGCTTGCGGAAAAACTCGCGCACGCCGTAGGTCTTGACCGGTGCGGGACGCGATGCCGGTGCGCTCGAGGCGTTGGAGGGCTCGCTGCTTCGATTCATGTGGGTTCCTTGCGGTGGGGTGTCGGCTGGACTGCGCGACTACTTTGCAGCGCGCGCCGTGTCGATAGCGGCGGCGACACGTTCGAGAAAGGCCAGGTCGGCGCTGACGAGCGCATCGATCTCGCCTTTTGAAATCGTGTCGACATAGAGCCGGTGTTTGGCGTCCTGCGTCCACCAGGCAAGCCAGCCGACCACGACCAGCATGAGGCCCGGAACCCAGAACGGGCCCGACGAGCGAATGAAGCCGATGACGAGGAGAATGAGGCCGACCACGGAAATGCTGATCGGGAGCACCACTCGATTCTTGTCCGACGCAGTCCTGACCGCTCGAATATCGGCGATGCGGATTGGTTGCCCCGGGATACTTACGGCGGTCTCGCTGACGCTGACGCCGTTCTCATTAAAGATCGTCATACCTTGCTCGCTTCTAGTCCAATGCAGGCGGCAAGGTACCACACCGCACGACAGGCTGCGATCCGCCTGTTTCGCGTCTCGCCCTGACGTGCGGCGGTGAGGGTGTTACCGCGCGGATCAGGCCGCGACAGTCTTCTGCTGTTGCTCACCAAGCCCGTCGATGCCCAGGCGCATCGTCTGGCCGGCCTTGAGGAACACCGGCGTGGGTTTCACACCCAGGCCGACGCCCGGCGGCGTGCCGGTCGAGATCACGTCGCCCGGCTGCAGGCTCATGCACTGGCTCAGGTAGCTGATGATCTGCGCGACCGTGAAGATCATCGTCGACGTGTTGCCGTTCTGGTAACGATGACCGTCGACCTCAAGCCACAGACCGAGTTTCTGCGGATCGGGGACTTCGTCCCGCGTGACGAGCCAAGGGCCGAGCGGGCCAAATGTGTCGCAGCCCTTGCCCTTGTCCCACGTGCCACCGCGCTCGATTTGCCATTCGCGTTCAGACACATCGTTGATCACGCAATAGCCGGCAACGTAGTCGAGTGCATCCTCGACGCCGATGTACTTCACGGGCTTGCCGATCACCACGCCAAGTTCGACTTCCCAGTCGGACTTCTTCGAGCCGCGCGGAATTTCGACATCGTCGTTCGGGCCGACGATCGCGCTGGTCCACTTGTTGAACACGACGGGCTCTGCCGGAATTGGCAGATTCGATTCAGCCGCATGATCCGCATAATTGAGACCGATGCAGACGAACTTGCCGACGCGTCCGACGCACGGACCATAGCGTGTACCGTCCGGCACCAGCGGCAGGGTGCTGAGGTCGACCTTGTTCAGGCGTGCAAGCGTGGCGTCGTCGATCGTGCTGCCATCGATATCGCTGACCACCGACGAGAGGTCGCGGATGCGGCCCTGGGCGTCGAGGGCGCCGGGTTTTTCCTGACCAGGTTCTCCGAAGCGCAACAATTTCATGGTGTTCTTGCCTCTTCCAATTGACTCGATTGATAAAAAGTCCCGCCTCCGACGCCGAGACTAGTTCGACCAGCCGCCATCGATCACGTGGGCTTGCCCCGTCGTGAAGCCCGACTCGTCCGATGCGAGATACAGTACCAGCGCGGCAATTTCTTTCGGATCGCCGACGCGGCCCATCGGCTGGCGCGCCACAAAAGCGGCATGCACTTCGGCGATCGTCTTGCCCTGCTCGCTCGCTTGCGCCGCGATGCGTTCGCCGAGCGAGGGCGAGTCGACCGTACCCGGACAGATGGCATTGCAGCGTACGCCGCGTGCGACGAAGTCAGCCGCGACGGCCTTGGTCAGACCAATCACCGCGGCCTTCGACGCGCCGTAGGCGAACCGGTTCGGCACGCCTTTGACGCTCGAGGCGGCCGACGCCATGTTGATGATCGACCCTTTGCCCTTTTCGAGCATGCCCGGCAGGAAGGCGCGAATGGTGCGGTACATCGCCTTCGCGTTGAGATCGAACGAGAAATCCCAGTCCTTGTCTTCGCACTCGAGGATCGAGCCCGCATGAACGTAGCCCGCGCAGTTGAACAATACGTCAACCGGGCCAATGTCCTTGGCGAGCGCGCTGACCGCCGCGCCATTGAGTACGTCGAGTTGACGCACTTCGTAGGGCTTGCCGGCGAGCGTGTCGGTGCGCAGATCAGTCGCGATCACGCGTGCCCCTTCGCTTGCGAGCAGATCCGCGCTTGCGAGGCCGATCCCTTGTGCGGCTGCGGTGATCAGCACCGTCTTGCCGGCCAGTCTGTTACCCATTGTGCTTTCTCCTGTCTTGACGTGCGATGTGAAATGTCATGCGATCACTGCCGGGTCGGCGGGCGTCGGCGCTTCGCGGCGGATCAGACCGGCATCCTTGAGCGCCTGCCAGAATGCAAACGGAATCGGCCGCGTAAAGCTCGCGACGTTCTGCGCGACTTCATGAGCGGTACGCGCGCCGGTCACCACGCTGCTGACGGCCGGATGCGCATACGGAAACTGCAGCGCCGCGGCAGCCAGCGGCACGTCGAATGCCGCGCACACCGCCTCGAACGCTTGCACGCGCCGGACGATCTCGTCGTTCGCCGCGCCGTAGTTGAATTTAAGTTCGCCCTTGGTGCCTTGGGCGAGGATGCCCGAATTGAACGCGCCCCCCAGCAGGATGCCGACGCCACGGCGCTCGCACTCAGGTAGCAGCACGTCGAGCGAGGCTTGTTCGAGCAGGGTGTAGCGGCCCGCTAGCAAGGTGCAGTCGATGTCGAACTCGCGCAGTGCGTCGAGCACCACCTCGACCTCGTTGACACCGAGGCCGACGGCCCTGACGCCACGCGTCGCGCGCAATTCGTCGAGCGCCTTGAAGCCGCCGTCGAGCAGTTGTCGCCAGTAGTGGCCGGCTTGCTCGCCATGCGTGTCGCGACCGATATCGTGCAAGAGAATGACGTCGATTCGCGAGACGCCGAGGCGCTGCTGGCTGTCTTCGAACGAGCGCAGGACGCCGTCGTAGCTATAGTCGAAATGCGGCTCGAACGGCAGCGGTGAGATCCAGTCATCGCCCCCGTCGCGGGGCGTGGCGCGCGGCGCGTCGTAGGCGCGCGGGCGCATGACCCGGCCGACCTTGGTCGACAGCACGAACGCATCGCGCTCGCGCACCCGCAGGTTGCGGCCGAGCCGGTGTTCGGCCTTGGTGTAGCCGTAGTACGGTGCCACGTCGAAGGTCCGGATGCCGGCGTCCCAGGCGGCATCCAGGGCCGTCTGGGCGTCTTCTTCTGTTACATCGCGGTAGAGGCCGCCAAGGCCTGCCGCGCCCATGCCGAGCGCCGTGGTTTGCAAACCGCGGCGACCCAGTGGCCGCAGCCGGGCGATCGTTGAAGTCATTGTCATCGTTGTCTCTCTCCGTCCCTCTTCTCGGTACCGCTGTTCCCTTCCCGAATCGTGCTGCCCGGCGAGGCGCGTGCATGGCGCGCCCGTTGTACGCTCAGGCGTCAGGCACTCACGGGGTGCAACGGCCGCAGCGGCACGGCACGCGGCAGGCAGGCTGGTCCGACCGGATCGAAGGTCTTGTATGTCAGGATGAATTCCTGATGGCCGAGCCCTTCCGACTTGGTCGGCGCGCCATTGGCCACCGCGAGCGTGAGCCCGACAATCTCGTTGCCGACCTCGTCGAGCGTTGCGCGGCCTTCGAGAATCCGCCCCGCGTCGATATCCATATCGTCGGCAAGATTGCGGTAAGTCGTCGCGTTCGCGCAGACCTTGATGACTGGCGAGATCGCCGAGCCGACCACCGAGCCGCGTCCCGTCGTGAACAGGATCAAATGCGCGCCACAGGCGATCAGTTCGCCGATTTCGGCGTTGTCGCTGATATTCGGAAACCCGAAGCGCGGTTCCCCATCAGGCACGACGTCGAGCAGGTACAGGCCACCGCTCGGCGGCACATCGCCCGGTTTAATGATGCCGCTGATCGCCGAGCGACCGCTCTTGGCATAGGCGCCGAGCGACTTTTCTTCCTGTGTCGTGAGCCCGCCATCGGCATTGCCGACCGCGAAACTGCCATGACCCATGATCGAGTAATAGCGCGCTGCCTTCTCGACGGACTTGACGATCTCACGGCCGAGCTCCGGCGTGACCGCGCGGCGCTCCATATGGTATTCACAGCCGACCAGCTCGCCCGTCTCTTCAAAGACGCAGGCGGCGCCCGCATCGACGAAGTAGTCGAAGGCCCGGCCAACCGCGGGATTCGCGGTGATACCGCTGGTGCCGTCCGAGCCGCCGCAGACTGTGCCGATCACGAGCTCGTCAAGCCCCATCGGCACGGTCGGCTGTTCGCGCAAGGCCTCCTGCGCCCAGCGAATCCACTCCACGCCCTGGCGCACGGTCGAACGCGTGCCGCCCTTTTCCTGAATCGTCAGCACGTGCACCGCGCGTCCCGACTCGCGAACCTTTTCTTCCAGATAGTGCTTGTTCATGCTCTCGCAGCCCAGCGAGACGAACAGCACCGCGCCGACGTTCGGGTGCGTGGTGATGCGCTCGAGCATCTTCTCGGCATAGCTGTTCGGATAGCAGCCCGGAAAACCGATCAGGTGCACCGGCACGTTCTCGGCGCGCCCGATGGGCACGCTCGCTTGCGCCCATTCGTCGAACGAGGGCTGGAAGGCGGCCACGATCTGGTGCGCGACGTGATGCGCGCACTCGACGAGGTAACAGACCGCGACCGTATTGCGGATGCCTTTGCGGCCGTCCGCACGAAGATAACCTTGCAGGGATGCTGCGTCCGTCATGATCCGGCGCTCAGTGTTGCACGAACGACTTGCCGTCGTCGTGCGTGTAGGTGGGAATGTAGTCGCTGGCGAGGTTGTGTGTATGCAGATGTTCGCCCTTGGCGACCGGGCAGGTCGCATGGCCGATCACCGCACCGTAGCGCATGACTTTATCGTCGGTCGCGAGCGCGCGGCGCGCGAGTTTGTGCCCGGTGGCGATCGCGCGAGGCAGCGTGACGGGGCTGCCCTCGAGTTGCAAGGTCGCTCCGGCTTCGAGGTCGCGCGCGACGATCACGCAGTTGTCGTCCGGCGAAAGCAGGATCAAACGGGGGTCGGTATGTTCCATTGTGCGTTTCCGGCATCGCAATGCCGCAGTCTCTTTATATTCATCCGTGAATCGAATATTCTTATATGAACAATCAGCTTGTCAAGGTTCGATGAATCGAGGGCGTCTTGGAAGACAACGAAAAATACCGCGCACCCGCGCTGGACAAGGGTCTGGACATCATTGAGCTGCTTTCGACGCAGGAGCGCGGCCTCACCCGCGCCGAGATCGTCAAGCTGCTCGGCCGCAATGCCAGCGAGATCTACCGGATGCTCGAGCGCCTGGTTGCGCGCGAATATGTGGCCCGCTCCGATGGCGGCGACCGCTATTCGCTCACACTCAAGCTGTTTTCGCTCGCCCACCAGCACCCACCGATCAAGCGCTTTATCGCCGCCGCACGGCCCGTGATGGATCGTTTTGTCCAAGACGCCGAGCAGTCGTGCCACCTGGGCATCTATGACCGAGGGAATGTGCTGGTGATCGCGCAGACGGACGGACCGGGGATCTGGGGGATCTCGATCCGTCTCGGCTCACGGCTGAGCCTGCTCGATACCGGCTCGGGCCAGATCATGCTGGCGTTCCAGACCGAGACGCAGCGCGCACGAATGATCGCCGAACATGTCGTGATCGAGGGTGAAACGCCGCTTTCCGACGATGAGTTGAGCGCGACGCTCGAGCGCGTGCGCCAGGATGGGCACCGGAGCACGGCGAGCCGCCAGGCCTTTGGCGTGACCGATATCTCGTGCCCTGTCTATGCGCCCGACGGTGATGCCATCGGTGTGCTGACCACGCCATATATGCGCCGCATCGATCGCCACGCGGCCCCGCCGCCCGAACGGGTACTTGATTTGCTAAGACAAGCCGCAGGTGAACTGTCGATGTCGAGCGGACCGGCATAGGCCGACGAGACCGTGCCCGACGTTTGCTCGCGATACGCTTGCTTGCGAATCGCGAGCCGCTCAGGATGAAGTGCCACAGCAGTGCGAACTCCTAGTATTCTTGCGGGGCGCTGCGGACGCGAGCCGCACACTGTTCACGAGCCTGAACCGAATACCTGAGCCAATCGGGAGACGTCCATGAGATCGAGTCGTTGGGGCAGCGTGTGGTGCCTCGCCTTGCTTTGGCTGCCACTGGGTGCATCCGCCACCCTCGGCGGCAATGCGGCCACGGTCGACGCCGACCGCGCGGCGTTCGGACTCGCTGCTCCTGCGAGCTCACCGGCTCCCGCAACCGGTACTGGCACT
>JAMFSK010000071.1 GCA_026225235.1 Burkholderiales bacterium | reverse complement strand
GGTTTGCAGCATGTCGCGAACATCGTCGAGTTGAGGATCGGGCACGTTCTGACCGTCTTCGACCAGACCCATCGATTGCAACCAGCGCCCGGTCCGCGCCAGCGCCACCCTCACATGCCAGCTTCCGCCTTGCGTGGCGCGTCGTTGCAACGCGATCATCGCGCCGAGTGCCGCGAGATAACCGGTGGCGTGATCGAGTGCCTGACACGGCAAGTGCCGGGGTTGTGTCTGACCGGCTGCTTGCGCTTCGGTCCACGCGATGCCGCTCGCCGATTGCACGAGGCTGTCGAAGCCGCGCCGTTGTGACCAGGGACCTTTGTGCCCATACGCCGATATCGTCACGTACACGATGCCCGGGCGGACCCGCGCAGCCTCTTCCGGGCCGAAGCCGTGTGCTGCCAGTGCGCCCGGGCGATAACCTTGCAGGAATACATCGGCATCTTTCAATAACGCTCGTAGCGATTCGCGGCCGCTTTCTTCGCGAAGATCGAGCGTCGCCGAGCGCTTGCCGCGGCCGTTGTCGATTACTAACGGTGGAATGTTGGGCAGATGCGGACCATTGATGAGCAGGACATCGGCACCATGCTCGGCGAGCGTTCGCCCCGCAACCGGTCCCGCGATGATGCGGCTCAGGTCCAGCACGCGGACGTCTGACAAAGGCCGCTGCGGTTCGGCTTGGCCTATCGCTTCCGGCGGGGCATCGTCGAGTTTGACGATCTCGAGCAGCGGTATTTCCGCAATCGCGTGGGCCTGCGGCGTGAGCGCCCACTCCTCCGGCGTGCGGATCAGCGCGGCGCACAGGCCGGCATCGGCGAGCGCGTCGTCCAGCCTCGCGCCGTCCCAATTGCGGATGGCCTGCATGACGCCAGCGTGATCGTTCGCGCAGCCAAGCAGCTTGATGACACCGTCCCGATGATGCTTGAAGTTCGTATGAAGCTGGATCCAGCGGCCGTCACGGGTCTCGTAGAAACCCATTAGCGGATCGCGCAGCTCTGGCGCTTTATCGGTTCCAATGCGCAAGTAGCGCTCGCTGCGGAACGCGATTGCCGCGCGGCGAGTGTAGATGTGCACGTCTTGCTGCCGCCCCGTGCGATGCCTGAAGCATTCTGCTGCCGCTAACGCCGATGCGCCCACGCTCGCCGCCGCCAGGTCACTCACCCGATACACCGACGGCAGTAGCAGTTCATCGCCGCTGACCGTGAGGTGTTCAAGTGCCTCGGGGGTTCCCTGCGCCAGGCGCCAAAGTTCCTCAACAGCTTTCATGGCCATGCTCCTTCTCAATGCCGCTTCGTCCACCCGAGGTCCGCGGGTTCACCCTAGATGATATCGAACGCCAGCACATTGAGCTGTTTCCCGTCCCGTCTAATCCGCGTGCCGATTGTGCCGCACATCGGTACGCAATCCGTGCACACATCCACGTAAAATCACCGCACTCCCTCCGCCGGCTCCTTTCATGCCCGACACAATCCGCTCGAACGTTGCGCCCACGCCCTCGCCCCAATCGCTCACCATCATGTTGTGGCTGGTCGCTACGGGCTTTTTCATGCAGACCCTCGACTCGACCATCGTCAATACGGCCTTGCCGGCCATGGCGAAAAGCCTCGGGGAAGCGCCCCTTCGCATGCAAGGCGTGGTGATCGCGTACTCGCTGACCATGGCCACCGTCATCCCGTTCTCCGGATGGCTCGCCGACAAGCTCGGCACGCGCCATGTCTTCTTCAGCGCGATCCTGATCTTCACCATCGGCTCATTGCTTTGCG
>JAMFSK010000070.1 GCA_026225235.1 Burkholderiales bacterium | reverse complement strand
TTTCCGCTTGCTTGGATTTCCGGCGAAGTGTCGAACTTCACGCGTGCCGCGAGCGGTCACTGGTATTTCTCGATCAAGGATGCCAACGCGCAGATCCGTTGCGTGATGTTCCGTGGCCGTGCGCAATATGCAGACTTCCTGCCGCGCGAGGGCGACCGAATCGAAGTGCGCGCCCTCGTGGCGATGTACGAGCCGCGCGGCGAACTTCAGCTTAACGTCGAGCAGGTGCGCCGCACCGGCCAGGGCCGGCTCTACGAAGCGTTTCTCAAGCTCAAGAAGCAACTCGAGGGCGAAGGCTTGTTCGATGGCGAGCGCAAGCGCGCGTTACCTGCGCACCCACGTGCGATCGGTATCGTCACCTCGCTCGCAGCCGCCGCTTTGCGCGACGTGCTGACGACGCTGATGCGCCGCGCACCGCACATTCCCGTCATTCTCTATCCGGCACCCGTGCAAGGCGCCGAGTCCGCCGCGCGCCTGCGCGAGATGGTCGAACTCGCCGGGCGACGCGCCGAAGTCGATGTGCTGATCGTCTGTCGTGGCGGAGGCTCGATCGAAGATCTCTGGTCATTCAACGACGAGGCCCTGGCGCGCGCGATCGCCGCTGCCCCGATGCCCGTCGTCAGTGGCGTGGGTCACGAAACAGACTTCACCATTGCCGACTTCGCCGCCGACCTTCGCGCGCCGACCCCGACCGGCGCCGCCGAACTCGTGAGCCCGCAGCGTGCCTTGTTGCTCCGCGATCTCGGCCAGCATCATCACCTGTTGTCGCGCGCCTTCGAGCGCGGCCTCGAGCGCCGCGCCCAGCAACTCGACTGGCTGACCCGGCGTCTGGTCAGCCCCGCCGAACGCCTCGCGCGGCAGCGCCAGCATCTGCAGCAACTCAGTGCGCGGCTGGCTGGCGCGGCCGCCCGCGTGACGCAGACGGCGCATGCGCGTTTTGCCTTGCTGGAAATGCGGTGGCGCCGTCACCGTCCCGATCCCGCGCTCGCCATGGAGCGCGTCGCCCAACTCGATGCGCGTCTCAGTCAGGCCTTCCATCGTGGCCAGGAACGCCGCGTGGCGCGGCTTCAGCAACTGAGCGCACGAACCGACCTGCTGAGCCCCCGTCGCACCCTTGAACGAGGCTATGCAGCGATCCTCGATCCGCATGGACAAGCGGTTCGCAACCCGGCCGCATTGCAACGCGGCCATCGCGTGACCGTCCATCTCGCGCAGGGCTCGGCCGATGTCGGCATCGGCGATGTCCAGCCCCGCCTCGACAGCGAGCTCTAGGATGGTCATGGGTCTGTCGCGAGCACGTCATGTCACGGAGCGCAGAATCCCCGGGCATGGAAATCGCGGCGCACTGTGTCGAGCGCGATCGCCTACAATCACAAGTCGCGCTGTACCCCGAGCATCACCCCGTATTCCCCTATAAGATTTTTCAAGTCCCCCTTACAACAGGAAGAAAGACCATGGAACATACGTTGCCGCCGCTGCCCTACGCCAAGGACGCACTCGCGCCGAGCATCTCGGAAGAGACGCTTGAGTTTCACTATGGCAAGCACCACCAGACCTATGTGACGAACCTGAACAAGCTGATCCCGGGCACCGAGTTCGAGAACCTTCCGCTTGAAGACATCGTCCGCAAGGCATCGGGTGGTATTTTCAACAACGCCGCGCAAATCTGGAATCACACCTTCTTCTGGAACAGCATGACGCCGGGCGGCAGCAAGCCGAGCGGTGCGCTGGCTGAAGCGATCGACAAGAAGTACGGTTCGTACGACAAGTTCAAGGAAGAGTTCACCAAGGTCGCCATCGGCACCTTCGGTTCGGGCTGGGCCTGGCTCGTGCGCAAGGCAGACGGTTCGCTCGACATCGTTTCGACGAGCAATGCCGCTACGCCGCTGACGACGGATTCGAAGCCGCTGTTGACGCTCGACGTCTGGGAACACGCGTACTACATCGACTACCGCAACGCACGTCCGAAGTTTGTCGAAGCGTTCTGGAACATCGTGAACTGGGCCTTTGCTGAGAAGAATTTCGGCGCCTGAGAGACGGCTGTGGCGTGAACGTGGGGTCTGGGCAATCCAGCCCCAGTGCCGCCACTCGTCAGGGTGTAGAAGCGACAACGAAAGCCCTCCAGCGTGAGGGCTTTCGAGTTTTTGGACACTCGATAAACGGCATCGGAATGCGACGGGGCCGCGCAATCAGCAACCGGTACCCAAACCAGCCGGCTCGCGACTCAGCGCAACGGGTTCACAGGCGCTGCGTAATCGACCTGATAACGCTCGATGCGCACATCGCCGACTCGCTCTTTCGCAAGCCAATGCTCGGGGTGATTCGCATAAGCATCGAGCGCCGCCTGCGACTCGAATTCCGAGTACAGCACGACGTCGCATGCATAGTCCGCCGCGCTGGTATCGAAGCCGATCTCAAGGTGAAGCATCCCCGGGATCTTGCCGTTGAGCGACTCGAACACCGTCTTGACGAGGTGTTGAGCGCGGGTTTTCTCGGCTTCGTTAGCGCCTCTTAGACGCCACATCACCACATGCTTGATCATGGAATGGCCGGTTCGACGTTGTGATCCTCAGTCATCGACACGATAGTGGTTCAGCTCCTGAACTTGAAGCCTTCACAAGGAAATCAGATTTCCTTGCAGCGGAAGAATGTGCGATGCGGGCGATCAGCGCGACGCGACCGCCTCGCGAACCATCTGTGCCAGCGCGCGTGTCGCGGGACCGGCAATTTCGGAGTCGGTCAGACGCAAAAAAATCTGCACAGGGCGCCGGGTGCCCTGTGTCAGCGGCAGCAGCTTGAGCTTGCCCTGATCGACCAGCGGCTGCACGACATGCTGCGGCATCCATGCAAAGCCGAGCCCCTCGACCACAGCGGCGATCGAAGTCTGTACGTTCTGCACGGTCCAGCGCGGCGCGCGGTTCGCACGGCCATCCGGATGGGGAAGCAGGGAGCCGATATCGGCGGTCACGATCTCGGTGTGATCTGGCAGGTCCAGTTCCAGAATCGGCCGACCCAGCGTCTGCAGCGCATGCAGCGGATGCGAGACAGCGATGAAGTCGAGTTGCATCAGCGGCTCACCCGAGGCTCGACTGGGCTCCCCGGCACTGATGACAATGTCGGCTTCATCGGCCTGGATTTTCTGCGCGTCGCCGGGCGGCGCCTCGCGGATTCTGAGCAGCGTTTGCGGCACATCTTCGCGGAAGCGACTTAGTGCCTGCAGCAGCAGGTTGGTCGGGAACACGCCGTCGAGCGCGAGGCTGACTTCGGCTTCCCATCCATCCGACAAGTGGCGCGCGACAGCCTCGAGACGATGCACATCCGCAAGCACTTCGCGCGCTCGCGCGAGCAGAATGCGGCCGTCTTTCGTGAGGACGGAGCGGCGCCCCTCGACGCGAAGCAGTTCGACACCGAGACGTTCCTGGAGCTTCGAAAGCATGTAGCTGATCGAACTCTGGCTGCGGTTCAGCCGAATCCCGGCACGCGCAAAACTACCCTCGTCGACGACGGCGCCGAGGACTGCCCATTCTTCCAATGTCGTGCGGGGATGATTCAATTCATCAACCTATCAGATCGATTTGATTCGCTTTGTCGAACGTTTGGCTTTGTGCCTCGGGGGAAGTCCCTGACGACGGGGCGAGACAGGGTGTCGCCCCTTAGGGTTCGACCTTAATGGCCACCGAAATGCGCGGAATCAATTGGATTATTCGATTGATAGTACGTGATTTTTGAGCTTTTTGTTCGTTGTTTTTGAAGTTACCTTTGGCGCCAGATTAAATGAACGCCAAACGAAGCGAACGACATGAGCCAGCTCTACGTATTGGTCTGCGAAGACAAACCCGATCACCTTGCCCTTCGCGAACAGAATCTCGATGGACATTTGCGCTACCTCGAGACGCAAACGTGTGTCACGCTGCTGCACAGCGGCGTCACGCTCGACTATGAACTCGGTACCGCGAACGGCTCGATCATCATCGTGTCGGCGGACGATCTCAAGCACGTCGGCGATTTCGTCGCGCGCGATCCCTTTACACTCGCCGGGTTGTACAAGGAGGTCAAGATCAAGCGTTGGGATTGCCAGATGAAGGTGCCCGCCGTCGGAGGTTGAGCGAGCGCGCGGCACCGGTCGGCGGCTCCTCGCCACGCTGATCGATCCTCGCAACACCAACCAGAATACCGACGATCAAGCATGGAGCAAGCAATGAGATTCAAGTGGGCCACGGCACGGGTGAGGGGCCAATCGATCTTGCCCGGCAGGGCGGCAAGCGACGAAGCGATGGTGCCGGCGTGAGCGATCTCGAACATCTGCCGGCACATACGCGTATTGCCTGGATCGGCACGGGCACGATGGGCAAGCGGCTGAGTACCCGGGCCATGCAAGCGGGGTTTCCGGTGACGGCATTCGACACCGATCCCGCGCATCTGGCCGAGATTGTGGCGTGTGGCGCGTTGCCCGCTTATTCAGTGGCCGAGGCGATTCGCAATGTCAGCGTGATTGTTTCGTCGGTGCCGGGCGACGAAGCTTTGCGAGCGATCTCGATTGGGGAGCAGGGTCTATTGTCGAATGCACGGCAAGGGGCACTGTTCATCGACACGAGCACCGTCTCGCCCCATGCGTCAGCGGAAGTCGCGCGTGCTGCCGAGTCGTGGAACGTGCGGTACCTGCGAATCGCCATGTCCGGTACGGTCATGCACGCGGAGGAAGGGACCTTGATGCAGATGGTGTCCGGCGATCCTTCCGCCTATGCCTGGGCGAAACCGCTGCTGGACGTGTTCGGCGAGAAGCAGTTCTTCGTGGGCCACGCCGAGGAGGCGCGCTATGCGAAGCTCGTCGTCAACCTGCTGATCGCCATCACCGCGTGCGGGCTCGGCGAGGCGCTTGCGCTCGGCCGGCGCGGCGGGCTCGACTGGTCACAGATGCTCGATGTGATCGCCGCGAGTCCGGCGGCCTCACCGATGCTGCATTACAAGATGCCGTTGCTGCGCACCCGTCAGTTCGAGCCGCAGATGACAACCGGGCTGCTGAGCAACGACATCGGGCTGATTCTCGCGGCCGCCAAGCAGAACGGTGTGCCGGTGTCGTTATGTGCGATTGCGCAGCAGATGTTCGAGGCCCGGATCGCCCATGGGGGTGGCCCGGAAGACTACATCTCGATAGTCAAACTGTTCGAGTGGCAGGCAGGGATCAATGATGAACCTGCGCTCGGAGAGCGCCCGGCCGTACCGGATAGGGTCGCCGGCAAGACCTGATGGATCGGATCCGGAGCCCCGTGCGCGCGAAGCATGCGGTGCTCAGGACAAGCAGGCTCAAACCGGGGTAGAGGCTGTGGTTGTGGGTATCAGATCGATCGCGTCGCTCTGAAACTGCCCTCGGCAGTGGGTTCTCGGCAGGCGCGTACGAAGTGTAAATACGTAGTGATCCGAAGCAAACCGTAACCGGTCATGCGGGAACATCGTAACGATGATCCTGTGCAGCGAGGCCGGTGAAGAAAAACATCCATGGAGACTGATATGCGTCATTTGCCTTGCCTGAGCCGTGTCGGCCCGTTGACTCTTGCCGCGGCCCTGATGATTCCCGCAGTGAGCGCGCATGCCGACTACACCGGCGCGCCCCGGACGTTCCTGTTCAATCCAGCCGTCAATATTCCCTTCTCGGACAATGCGAAGTTCAAGAAGAAACCGCCCTACGTGATCGGCTTCGCCAACGCCGGCCTGGGCGACAGTTGGCGTGTCGTGATGCAGCACTCCCTGATGAAGGCCGCTTCGGAGCACCCGGACCTCATCAAGCAGTTGATCATCACGAACGGCAATATGGATGACGCGAAACAGGCAGCCGACATCCAGGACTTGAGCTCGCGCGGCGTCGACCTGCTGATTGTCAGCGCCAACACGCAGAAAGCGCTCGACCCGGTCGTCACCCGTGCCATGAAGCAGGGCATTCCGGTCGTGATGGTCGACCGCCGCATCTCGTCCGACAACTTCGTGTCGTTCGTGACGGGCTCCGATGCGATGATGGGCCGACTCTGGGCGCAGTGGATTGTCGAGAAGCTCCATGGCAAGGGCAATGTGATCATGCTTGCAGGCCAGGCAGGTTCGAGCGTGAGCGCCGACCGCGAGACGGCGGCCAAGCAGGTGTTTTCGCAGTATCCCGACATCAAGGTGCTCGATACGGTCTATTCTGACTGGAGCCCCGTGAAGGCCAAGCAGCAGATGCAGGCCATGATCTCGAAGTATGGGCGCAGCATTAACGCGGTCTGGTGTGCACACGGCTTGCCGGTTGCCGGTTCGATCGATGCGTTCCTGGCCGCCGGTTACAAGGCAGGCGAAATTCCGCCCCACACGACAGCCGATCTGAACGGTCCGCTCCAGCTGGCATTGAAATACAAGATCCCGATGCTCGAAGTTGGCTATCCGCCTTCGATGGGCGGAACGGCGATCGATGTCGCGCTCAAGGTGCTCGCGGGCCAGCCTCTGCCAAAGATCTATGAGATCAGCCCGCAGATCGCGCTCACGCGGGGTGACGAGACCGCTTCGGTTCCGCATCCCGACCAGTACATCGACGAGATCGTCGACAAGAACGGGCCGCCGGATGAACTCATCGATGGCGGGATGGGACCTGGCTACAACCCGTCGACGTTTAAGGTCAAGTTGCCGGGTGAGAAATGAATAACGCCGGCCTCGTCACCCCGGCCGCCGATCTGATCGAAGTCCATCAGGTCACCAAGGTGTTTCCGGGCGTCAAAAGTCTCGACCGGGTTTCCTTCGGCGTGCGCGGCGGGGAAATCCATGCGCTCGTCGGTGAGAACGGCGCGGGCAAATCGACGCTGACCAAGGTGATGGCCGGCGTCTATCTACCCGACGAAGGTGAAATTCGCTTCGACGGTCAGCCCGTGCAATGGAAGTCGGCATCCGATGCAAAACGGCGCGGGATCCATGTGATCCATCAGGAGCTCGTGCTGTTTCCGCAGTCGAGCGTCGCAGAGAACATCTTCGCGGGAGCCGAGCCCTCGCGCGGTCCTCGCTTGCTCGGTCTGGTCGATCACCGGCGAATGCACGAGCGTGCGCGGGTGTTGCTCACGGAACTCGGCGTGCAACTGGATCCGCGCGAGCGCGTTGGCAACCTCTCCGTTGCGGACCAGCAGATGGTCGAGATTGCGAAGGCGATGGCGAGCGAGACGCGGGTGTTGGTGCTCGACGAGCCGACTGCCGTGATCGCGGGCAAGGAAGTGCAACTGCTTTTCACTCGGCTGCGCGCGCTACGCGACCGGGGCGTGGCGATCGTCTATATCTCCCACCGGCTCGAGGAAATCTTCGAGCTTTGCGATCGTGTGACCGTGATGAAGGACGGCTGCAAGGTCGCCACGCAGGCGGTGGCCGAGACCACGCGCGACGGGCTCGTTCGCATGATGGTCGGGCGCGAGATGAAAGAGATTTACCCGGGCAAGCCGGCTATCGCGGCGGACGCCCCCGTCCTGCTCGACGTTCGAGATTTGTGCGTCGGCAATCGCGTATTCGACGCCTCGCTGACGGTGCGCGCCGGCGAGATCGTCGGTATTGCGGGAATGGTGGGTTCGGGACGCACCGAGCTCGCCTCGGGCATCTTCGGTGCCTTGCGCGCGCACCGCGGGACGGTCGAGATCGGCGGCATACGCCGCTCGCGCATGACGCCGGCGGCGGCAATCCGCCTCGGTCTCGGCTTCGTCACGGAAGACCGCAAGTCGCAAGGCTTGCTGATGCTGCTCAATGTCGCACAGAACGTTACCGCGACGACGCTCGGGCGTGTCTCGCGTTTCGGTTTGCTCGACCGGCGAGCCGAACGCGAGGCGGCGGTCGTTGCGATCGAGGACTACGGCATCGCTGGCGCAAGACCGGCTGCGAGCGTGGCCACGCTATCGGGGGGCAATCAGCAGAAGGTGTTGATCAGCCGCTGGGTGCGCGTGTGCAAGCGCGTGCTGATTCTCGATGAACCGACACGTGGCGTCGACGTGGGAGCGAAAGCTGAAATCTACCGTGTCATGCGGCAACTCACGCAGGAGGGGCTCGGCATCCTGATGATCAGTTCCGAGCTTCAGGAAGTGATTGGTATGTCGGATCGCGTGCTCGTCATGCATGAAGGACGCATCAACGGCGAAGTCGAAGGCGAACGGATGACCGAGCACGACATCATGGCCCTGGCGACGGCATCGACGAGACGGACAACGGAGGACGAGCGTGAGTACGCTGCTGAACCAAACTAAGAGACACGCTCGCGCGCGCAACACGCCCTTGCGTCGTCACCTCGCGCTGAACGCTGCAGTCTATGCGGTGAGCGCGCTTCTGATCGTTTTACTGATCGTCGGCACGTGTATGAGCGACCGGTTTGCCACGGTTGGCAACTTGCTCAATGTGCATCAGCAAGCCACGGGGCTTGCACTCGTTGCACTTGGCCAGACACTCGCGATTCTCACCGGTGGGATCGACCTGTCAGTCGGCTCGCTGATCAGCGTCGCCGCGACGCTGACCTCGGGGCTCGCCGACAATCCCTATGGCGGCTGGACGGCGGCGGTGATCGCCGTACTGGTTCTCTCGGTGCTCGTGGGGCTGATCAATGGGGGGCTGGTTCTGTGGCTCAAGGTTCATCCCCTGATCGTGACGCTTGGCATGGGCGCGGTGCTTCAGGGTGGGATCCTCTACTACTCGCTGGGACCGGCGGGCAGCGTGCCGGACGGCTTCGATTCGCTGGCCTACGGGCGCCTGATGGCCGTGCCCGTAACGGCGACGATCGTCGTGCTCGGCTATTTCGCGGTGTCCTATTTCATGCATCACACCCGGCTTGGGCGGCATGTCTACATGGTGGGCGACGACGAGTACGCCGCCACGCTGACGGGCGTTCCCAAGGCGCGCGTGATCCTGTTCGTCTACGTGTTCTCGGCGGTCTGCGCCGGTCTTACGGGTATCTATCTCGCTGCGCAGTTCGGCTCGGGTCAACCGTATCTCGGCGCGAACTACACGTTGGCGTCGATCACCCCGGTCGTGGTCGGCGGCACGGTGCTCACCGGTGGCCGCGGGGGCGTGATCGGCACACTGATTGCGGTCTACTTGCTGAGCATGCTCAACAACCTCATCAACTTCATCGGCATTCCGTCGCACTATCAACTGATCGTCCAGGGTCTCGCCATCATCATTGCGGTGTCGTTGAATGCTCAGCGCAAACGGGTGGCAGCATGAACTCGATTGTTTCCCGACCTTCGCCGCTGACACGGTTGCTCTCCATGGATTTCGCTCGCCGTTACGGCATCTTCATTTTCTTCATCCTGCTGGTGCTCGTGTCGGGCGTGACGTCGCCGACCTTTCTGCGTGGCGACAACGTCGTCAATATGCTCGTGCAGTTCGCGCCGCTCGGCATCGTCGTGATCGGGCAGGTTTTTGTGATCCTCGTCGGGGGGCTCGACCTTTCCGTGGCCTCGGTGATGGCGACGGCCGCAGTCGTCGCAACGGGGTTCGACGGCACCAACGCGGCGGCGCCAGCCATATTCGGCGTGACCCTTGCTATCTGCTTTTGCGCAGGCCTGCTCAACGGGCTGCTCGTCACCAAGCGCCAGGTCTCGCCGTTTCTGGCGACCTTTGCGACTGCCGTGGTGCTGGAAGGGCTGCGCTTTGCCTATACGCAAGGTGCGCCGTCAGGCAACGTACCGCCGCTATTTCATGAAATGGGCACGGGCTTCGTGTCCGGCGCTCCGGTCAACGTACTGATTCTTGTCGGTTGCGCGATAGTGCTCGGTGTACTGCTCCATGCATCGACCTTCGGACGTCGGGTTTTCATGGTCGGCGGCAACCCCGAGTCGGCGCGCCTCGTCGGCGTCAGTCCCGACTGGGTGCGGATCATCTGTTACATCGTCAGCGCCTTGCTCGCCGGACTCGCCGGCCTGATCTTGTCGGGCTATGTCGGCATCGTCGACAACTGGGTGGGGCGCGGCTTCGAACTCGATTCGATTGTGGCGGCAGTCATGGGCGGGGTCGCGCTGTCGGGAGGACGCGGCACACTGCTCGGCGGCCTGACCGGTGCGGCGATCCTGATCATTGTATTCAATATCGTGCTGCTGCTCGGGATGCCCGTGCAGGCGCAGACGATCGTTAAAGGCGTGATCATCATCGGGGCATCGGCCTGCTATGTCGTCCGACGGCGGCGCTGAGTATGGATGGCGGCCTCGCTTATGGATGGCCTAACGGTCCCGCAGAGCACGCCCCCGCCGCGGGATCCACATTTCTAAAAGGACGGCCGTGCGCGGCCCGTCGACCTATGCGTACTGGTAGAGGAGCAGACCTATGAGAGCAGTCAGATTTCACTGTGCCCACGACATCCGCGTCGAGAACGTGCCTGATCCGAGCGGGATGGGCGCGAACCAGATGATCGTCAAGCCGCTCTGGTGCGGCATCTGTGGCACGGACTTGCATGAATACCAGGCGGGCCCGATCGTGGTGCCGACCGAACCTCATCCGCTTACCGGCGCCAAGGCGCCGCAGGTGCTTGGCCATGAGTTCAGCGCCGAGATCCTCGAAGTGGGCCGCGACGTGAAGAACGTCCAGCCGGGCGACCGCATCTCCGTGATGCCGTTGGCCTCCTGCGGGCAGTGCTATTACTGCGCGCGCGGCTTGCGGCATCTGTGCGTCAAGATGGGCTGCGTCGGCCTGAGCTGGGACGGCGGCGGCATGGCCGAGTACACGGTCATCAACGACTACCACGCGAACAAGCTGCCTGACACCGTCAGCGACCAGCAGGGCGCCCTGATCGAGCCCGCTGCAGTGGCCCTCTATGCCGTGGATCGTGGCGGCGTGACGGTGGGTTCTTCCGTGCTGATCACGGGTGCCGGCCCGATCGGCGTTCTCGCCGCGCTCGCCTGCCATGCCGCGGGGGCGAGTCAGATCTTCGTCAGCGAGCCCAACCCGGCGCGCGCGGCGAAGATGGCCGGCTTCGGTGTCGCTACGGAAATCTTCGATCCGAGCGATGGCCAGTTGCCCGAGAAGATTCGTGATCTGACGGAAGGGGTTGGCGTCGATGTGGCCATCGAATGCTCGGGCAACCAGCATGGCCTGAACGCCTGCGTCGACGCAGTGCGTTCAGCCGGCGCTGTCGTACAGGCCGGTCTGCACGTCGGCACCGCCACGGTCGATCCGATGAAATGGTCGCTCAAGGACATCCGGATCGAAGGCACCTGGTGTTATCCGGTCACGATCTGGCCGCGCATCATCGGCATGATCGCCAACGGGAAATTTCCGGTCGAAAAGCTGATCCACGATCTGATCGATGCGGACGATGTCGTCGCGAAGGGTTTCGATGTCCTGAGCGACAAAGGCAGCGACAAGATGAAGATTCTGATCAACCCGCAGACGGCAAAATAAGAGAGAGTCCGCATGACTGAACAGCGTAAGCATGACCAACCCACCATTGGCTGGATCGGCCTCGGCAAGATGGGTGCTCCGATCGTTGCCAACCTGCTCAAGGCGGGCTTCGACGTCACGGTCTACGATGTCGACTCCGCTCGCGTCAGCGAGCTTGCGACACTCGGCGCGAAACCGTCGGCGAGTGTCGCAAGCCTTGCCAGCGGTGTCGAGATCGTGTTCTCGATCATTCCCGACGATGCCGTGCTGCGGCAGATTGCGCTCGGTCCTGACGGGATCGTTGCACACGCGGCGCCCGGCGCGATCTATGTCGACATGAGCACGGTATCGCCGGTTGCCTCGGTCGAAGTCCGCGATGCGGCACAGGCGCGCAACATCGCCTTCATTGCGGCTCCGGTATCGGGCAGCACCGTGCTCGCGGAGAAGGCCCAACTGACGGTCTTCGCTTCAGGCCCGAAAGACGCGTTCGAGCGCACCCGTGTGGTTTTCGAGACCTTGTCGTCGCGGCAGTACTACGTCGGAGAGGATCAGCAGGCCCGTTACCTGAAGCTTGCCATCAATCACCTGGTCGGTTCCACGGCCGTGCTGCTGGCCGAAGCGTTGACGCTGGGCACGAAGGGCGGGCTCGACTGGGCGCAGATGCTGGCGGTGATAGGCGACAGCGTCGTGGCATCGCCGCTCGTCAAGTACAAGCTTGAGCCGCTGACACAGCGCGATTTTTCGGCCGCCTTTTCGTCGGCCCAGATGCTCAAGGACATGACCCTGGTCGTCGATGCAGGCGCCGCGGCCGGTGTGCCGATGGCCGCCGCGACGCTGGTGCGAGACCAGTTCGCAGGCTATGCGGACGGCGATGGCGCGCAACTCGATTTCTTTTCTATCGTGCGCGCGATCGAAGCCGCAGCGAACGTACACCGTTAGACATCCGATTTTCTCTTTGCTGGAGCCACGCATGCATTTCACCGTCTATTGCCTCGACCATGACGGAATGGTCGAACGTCGTCTCGCAAACTATGAAGCTCACAAGGCCTACCTGGCGACCACGCCGGTCAAGATGGTCATGTCGGGCCCGCTGCTGGCGTCAGACCAGCAGACCATGATTGGCAGCTTCTTCCTTTACGAAGCGGACGATATTGCCGATGTCACACGTTTCAATGAGAGCGACCCGTTCAACGCCGCGGGCATCTGGAAGACGGTGGACATTCGCCCCTTCCTCAAGCGTGTGGACAACCGATAATTCATTTCGGTGAGAACATCATGGCTTGTGCGTCCCGACTCAAGCGCTCTGACTCAAGCGTCCTGAGTCAAGTACGCGCCGAGTGTCGCGGGGACGCGAAAGACTCCGGGGCCACGCCCCTCAATTCGTTCTCAACGTAGAAGACTGATATTTGCCATGCAAAATCGAGCACTTATTGTCGGTGCCAGCGGCATCGCCGGTAGCAACCTGGCCGAGCACCTGTTATCCAAAGGCTGGGCCGTCAGTGGCCTGTCGAGAGGCCGCACGCCGGTGTCGCCGGGTGTTCACGCTCTGACGGCAGACCTGACATCGGCGGACGTCGTGCGCGACACGTTGTCCGATACGGACATCACCCATGTGTTCTTTACGGTGTGGTCGCGTCAGGCGACGGAGCGCGAGAATATTCGCGTCAATGGCGCCATCGTGTCGAACGTGCTCGATGCGCTGTCCACGGGTCGTTCCAAATTGAAGCATGTCGCCCTCGTGACCGGCCTCAAACACTATCTCGGTCCGTTCGAAGCCTATGCGACGGGCGCCGTGCCGGATACCCCGTTTCGCGAGGAGCAGGGGCGCCAGAAGGTCGACAACTTCTACTACGAGCAGGAAGACCGAGTCTTCGCCGCGGCGAAGCGTGACGGCTTCACCTGGAGTATTCATCGGCCCCATACCATCATCGGCTTCGCCGTCGGCAATGCGATGAACATGGGCACGACCCTCGCGGTCTACGCCACGCTCTGCAAAAACACGGGTATGCCATTCGTGTTCCCGGGCGCGGCCATGCAGTGGAACGGGCTGACTGACATGACCGATGCCCGACTCCTCGCGCGCCAGCTCGAATGGGCTGCGAACGCCGAGAACGCACGCAACGAGGACTTCAACATCGTCAACGGCGACGTGTTTCGCTGGAAGTGGATGTGGTCGCGCATCGCCGGGTACTTCGGCATCGAACCCGTGGCGTTTGATGGTGTGGTCCGCCCGCTCGAAGGGCGTATGCAGGACGCGGCCGCGCAGTGGCAAAAGATTGCCGCAGAATTCAAACTCGCCGAGCATGATGTCTCGAAGCTCGTGTCGTGGTGGCATACTGATGCGGACCTTGGGCGCGACATGGAAGTCATGACGGATATGTCGAAGAGTCGCAAGGCAGGCTTCCTCGATTTCCAGTCGACGCCGGATGCGTTCTTCTCCCTGTTTGATCGACTCAAGGCCGAACGGTTGATTCCGGAGTGACCCGCACTCGCTGATGCACGTGGAGGCTCATGCGGCGACACCCCTGTCGCCGCAAGCCTTCGGTCGGATTTTCAGTCCCTTGCGCCTAGATGTTGGTGGCCTGAAAACTCGCCTGCTCCCAGGTCGTCGCGCGTCTGACCCAGACTTGTGTCGTCATGACCTTCATGGCAAGCCGCTCGGTAGTCTGCTTGAACTCGATAGTCTGTTCGAGCCGCCCCGTCGCAATGGCCACATCGCCATAGATCCGGACATCGAGGTTCTGGCGCGATGCTTCCAGAAAGCGGATGTGCTTGCCGACCATGTCGAGATAGGCCGCCTTGTCGTCCACTTTGCCCGTTGCATGGATGTGCTGGACGTCGTCGGAGATGAGCTTGCCCAGCGCCTCGAGATCGCCCGCGACGAGCGCGCGACAGCGCGTTTCTTCCAGCGCGACGATCTCTTGCTCGAGCGCGATCGAGTCTTTGTTTTCCCTGTCTCTTGTCGCAAGGTTCATGTCAGGCTGACTCCCTCTATTGTGGCGTCGGGTTGATCGCGGCCGTGCCGAGCAGGCAGAGTTCGGCGTCGCTCGCGCCTGCTTGCCACATCTTGACCATCTCGTCCGCATCGAACTCCACGCCAATCGGATTGCGCGCGAAAGTTTCGGAATGAAAAAATGCAGCGGATTCGGCGCTGGTCGGATAGTTGTCGACCTGGAACTCGACGTCGTTCGCCTCGGGGTCCCGGTAGTACAGGGATGTCGTCGGGCCGTGATTGATCGACCAGAAAGGCAGGATGCCGAGGGCCTTGAGCCTCACGTAGTTGGCCAGCAGTTCGCCGATCACACGGAAACTGTAGGCCACGTGGTGGACGCCTGCGCTTCCCGTCGGTCGTAGCGGGATGTCGGGGCTGTTGAAGAACGCGAGCCGATGATGCTCGTCGTCGTACGTGATAAAGGTCAGGACGTCATCACGGAACACGATATGGGCCTGAAACATCTTGAGGTACCAGGTGACGGTTTCCTCGCGCTTCCTGCAACTGTAGACGAGGTGGGCCATTTTGAATGGCACGGCCCGGCCGAGTTCGGCGGGTGCTTCTTGGGGCAGCAATTCTGTCGAAGTCATCTTCTGTCTCCTAGCCGAGCTCATCACAGATGCTCATCAATGGCGGATGGGTAAGGACTTGGTGGTATTTACCGCTATAGAAAATCAATGGCCTGCGCTGCTCGCCGAATCGCACATATTCGACTTCCGCGATATAGAGCAGATGGTCCCCCGCAGGATGAACGTCGACTGTGCGTACAACCAGATGCGCCAGGCTGCCTTCGAGCAGGGGTGTCCCTTCGTGAAACCGGAATGCGGGTGCGGTCCCGTCGACCGGTCGCCCGCCGAAGTGCGAACTGAGCTCACGTTGCGCATCGGCCAGAAAGTTGACGCCATAGCGAATGTCGCGACCCGCCCACCGGTTGAAGCGCGATGTCGCGCGGACTGACACGAGTACCAGGGGCGGATCGAGCGAGACGGACATAAACGCGTTGGCAGTCATGCCTGCCGGCTCACCATCGGCCACAAACGTGATCACGGTGACGCCGGTCGCGAACAGGCCCATGGTCGATCGCAGCAAAGCGGGATCGATCGTTGAAAGCGGCTTGGCCGGACTATGGGCAAGCATGCTCACACCAGCGGCGTCACGGTGTTTTCGACGCCGAGCAAGGCTTTGCCATAGACCTCGATGCCGACGGCCGGCAGCCCAACTGCGTGACGTGCGGCCGTATTGGAATCACGCCACCAACGTTGCATCGGACTCGTTTCCGCAAAGCTTCCCGCACCGTGAGCCGAGAGGAGGATGTTGATGGCATCGGTGATATGCGTGGTGATGACACCTGTATCGGCTCGCACTCTCGCGCGCGTCAGGTAGTCGAGCATTTCGCCGCGCCGAGCCGCGGCGTCGATTTCGTCGGCCGAACGGAACGCCCGCAGATGCGCGGTATCGACTTTGATCGCGGCTTCGGCGATCTGGGTTTGGAACACCGCCGAGTCGGTTTGCTTTTCGAACGAGGTGTAGGTGATTGCGCGGGTTGGCGCTTTCTCCATGACGTACTTGAGCGCGCCGCGTCCCATGCCGAGTTGCGGGCCGACGAGGATCAGCGCGGCCACCGGGACGAAGGCCGCGCGATACGCGGCTTCGTCGACGAACTCGGTCGGGTAGACGCCGTTGACGGCGGCCATGATGTCCATCAGGCGGTGATCGGGGACGAACACCTCGCTGGCGACAATGCAGTTGCTGCCCGAAGCCCGCATGCCCGCGGTGTACCACGTGTCTTCGATCGACACTTCGCTCATGGGTACCAGCGCCAGATATTGGGCCTTAAACGCACCGTTCTGATCGTGCTCGATGACGCCGACGAGCGCCCAGTCTGCGTGCAGTGAGCCTGACGAGAAATACCACTTCCCCGAGATCACGAGGCCGCCCTCGACGCGCCGTGACTGGGGCGACGGTGTGAAGACGCCGGAAACCCGAGCCTCGGGATTCACCCCGAATACCTCGTCTTGGGCGCGTTTGGGGAAGAGGCCGGTGAACCACGCGCATACATTGATCAACGCGGCGACCCAGGCCGTTCCGCCGCAGGCTTCGCCGAGCGCGGCCGAAACTTCGAGGTGCGAGCGGACGGTGCCTTCGTAACCACCGTAGCGTTTGGGCACCATCAACTTGAACAGACCGGCATCGGCCATCGCGACGATGTTTTCTTCGGCGGCGCGGCGATTCTTGTCCGACTCGACCGCGTTTTTGCGCAATAGCGGTTGCAGCGCCTCTGCGCGCTTCACCAAATCTTCAAGCGTCGGCGCCGCATTCGCTTGCGACGGGTCGGGTAATACTGAAAGCGTGTTGTCTCGTTGATTCATCGTGTCCTCGCTTTTAAGAATAGACATAAATGTCACTTTGAGAAGAGGGAAATCCAAGTCGATAAGAGGACTCCACTCCGTACGACGCCAGGGTCGTTTCAAACGAAAGCCGTGCGCGACGCGCGCGCTTTATAAGTGCGTGGACGAACCGTTCCACTAGGCAGAAAAAGGCCCGGCGAGGATCCATCGTGCTGCGTGACTGGAGATTCTTGCGCCTGAGAAGCTTGTTCGGCTAGCCGCCGGCGGAAATGTGCGGGTGCCGGTGGCAACGTTGGAAAGGAATGATCATCGTGTCTCCTGAATGTTTGTCTGACATTTTTGTCAGTGCATATTTGCGACCAAATATAGGCGCGCTCATGCAGGGACGCAAGTCGTTTTTATACGGGGTTTGACGGGTATTTTCAGGTATTCGCAGATGACAATACGCTTTGTCACTCTGACGTTATGTCACACTGACAAAACGAACAAGCAGTCTTGATTTCGAGGTAATAAGGAGAACGCGTGGCAGATCATCGAACGATCGTGGCGGAGAAAAAGCGCGTCCTGATGCGTACCAAGTTGCTGGATGCGGCAATGCGCGTGTTTGCCAATCGCGTCGGGCCGACGCCGGTGATCGACGACGTGATACGCGAAGCCAAGGTGTCGCGCGGAACGTTCTATAACTACTTCGCCTCCATCGACGAAGTACTGGCCGCGATCGGACAGGCGTTCAGCAATGAGATGACGACCGATATCTTGCCAGTCTACGACGTGCTGACGGAACCCTGGCAGCGGGCGGCAGTGGGCTTTCGGCTGTTTCTGGTTCGCGCGCTGCTCGACCGGAAGTGGGCGGGCTTTGTGGTGCGGGTCGATGCTTGGCCGCATAACTCGCTGGTGGCGACCTATATGTCCGCAGACCTTGAGCATGGTCGCACGCAGGGGCAGTTTGCCTTCGACGATGTTCACGTGGCAGCGGACTTCCTTATGGGCGCCTCGATTCATTGCATTCAGTCGATCCGGCAGGGGGTGTCCGATCCTAATGCGTACATGGACGCGAGTGTTCGGATGGCGCTGGCCAGTCTGGGCTGTAGCGTGACGCTGCAGGAGCAGGGGACGGCTTTCTCTGCTTCGTATCTGCGCGCGTGGGCCTCGGGGGAGCTGGGGGCGAGCAAGCCGCTGTGGGCACTCAACATGAACTCCAAGAACGGGCAGACTTTCCTGGGTGCGGGTGCGGGTGCGGGTGCGGATGCGATCGCGAGTGTCGATCTTGTTTTCACGACGCGCAGCGCCTCGTGAATGACGCGCGAATCTGGTCGGCGTGTTTCCGGGTAAGGGTTTGCAAGCTTACGTTTTCTTACGTGCAACACGTTTGACGGCAGGTACGTGCGACGCTTGGCGCCTCGTTCCCCGGCTTCTTCAAAGCCGGGACGCCACTGACAGAGGAGCCGCCATGAAACCACTCCACACGCTGGTCCTGTGCGCCGCATGCGCACTTTGCTCCACCGTATTTGCCGAAGCGGATCAGACATCGACCTTGCCAGCTCTGGGCGCAGGCTCGAGCGTGCCAATCTCGCTGGCCGCCAACGAGTCATCACCTCCGCCTATGGACCCGGGGTCCGCAGGGCGTGATGGCATTCCCGAGCACGGTGGACCGCGGCCCGGTCCGATGGGCATGGGGTTCGGCCCGCACGGAGGGGGGCCGAACCCCATGCCGCCCATGCCACCCGAAGTTCACGCTGCCATCGAGACAATCCGCGAGATCGAGGGTCTCTATGAGAGCAACGATCGTTCGAGCGAACTCCCTGCGTTCTACCGAAGCGTACTGGCGAAGACCCACGACCCCATCGTGCGCAACTACCTGTTCCGTCGCCTCGCCGACACCGAACTCAAACCGGCGCACGTGGATCCGGCAATCAAGACTTTGGACGATGCACTCGATGAGACGCTGGTGCGTCTGGACAGTGAGGCGCTGCCGTCACGCCCGGGCCACTAACCAATAAACTCGTTTGATCGAAACCTCAACGTCACCACCAGCCCGCTGTCCTCCGCGTTCCGGATCACGCATTCCCCGGCGTTCTGGTGCGCGAGTCGCTGGACGATGGCGAGGCCGAGGCCGCAGTGGCCGTCGCCGCCGCGCGATGCGTCGAGGCGCACGAATGGCAGCACGGCATTGCTGATCTTCTCGGGTTCGATGCCCGTGCCGTGATCGCGGATCTCGATCAGCCAGTTTTCGCCGTCGCGTCGCGTCGTGATTTCGACCGGTGGCTCACCATGATCAAGTGCGTTATCGACAAGGTTACCAATCAACCGGTCAAGCAAGGTGCGCGGCAGCACGAAGTCGTCGCCCGCCTCGAGCGACAACTTGAACAGTTCACCACCCGGTGTGACTTCGAACGCGTCCACGTCACCAAACTGCGCACGCAGCGAGGCGTCGACTTTGACGTGCGGGCCCTGTGTGGGCGTCTCGTCCGCAAACAGCAGAAATTGCTCGACGATATGCGTGAGCGATTCGACATCGCGTAAAAACCCAATACGTTCCGAAGAATCGCCAAGCAGGTCGGCCCGCAGGCGCAGTCGCATCAAGGGCGACTTGAGATCGTGGGCCACACCCGCCAGCATGACCGCCTGACTGCTTTCCGCGTCCTCGACGCGCCGCATCATGTCGTTGAATGCGGTGGCAAGATCGCGCAGTTCTTGCGGACCGCTCGGTTCGACGGGCGGCAGCCGCCGGGCCCGGCCAAAGGCACGGGCCGCCTGGGCAACGCGTGCGACCGGCAGTTGCAATTGCCAGGCCGCTAGCAAGGCCAGCACGATCGATGCGAGCGTCATCGCGCCGAACTCGAGCAGGAACGGCGGGGTCGGCGGAGGATCGATCGGGATCACGATCCAGAACGCGCTGCCAGGAAAGTGGGCCCAAAGACTCGGCGTCGGGGTTTTCTCGAAGCGGATTGCGGTGCCCGACGGCAGGTGGGCGATCAGGATCCGGACCAGATTCGAATAGAGGATTTCCGATGTCGCGCTCAAGCCTCGTGCTTCGGACGCGGAGACGCCAACGTATCGCACGCGCATAGGCCGGTGCATCGGGATTTCATCCGGCGGCGGACCCGGCGGGCGATCCTCGTTTCCCGGTGCTTCGGGTGGCGAGCCAGGAGGCCTTGCGCCATCGGGAGGCAGCGCATCCAGATGATCGAATCGGAAGCCGTCCGGTCCGTCTGCCTCGGGTGTTTCGCGCGGCGGTGGGTGCAGGCCGCTGCGCCCGGTATTACGAGGCCCCGGCGTGATGCCCCACCACCCGGGCGTGCCAGGCCAGGACTCGCCGGTCCAGGGTACGGCGGCCCCGCTCGCACCTGGCTCATGCAAGTGGGCGGTCTCTAGCACCAGCAACACGCCGCGCGCAAAGCCATCGAGATCGTGGCGCGGCCGCTGCACGATCATGATGGCCATGCTGCCGGCCTGCACGAGCAGGACCACGGCCAGCGAGGTCAGCGCGAGCCGGACGAACAGGGTGTTGAACCCGCGCCTCATACGGTGTCGGGCATGATTCCGAGTTCGACGAACTCACGCGCGTCTGGCACGAAGATATAGCCCTTGCCACGCACGGTCTGCACGTAGCGCGGGTTGGACGGATCGCTCTCGATCACGCGGCGCAGGCGCCAGGCGGACACATCGAGCGAGCGATCGCGAAACACGTAATCGCCGCCATGCAGCAGATCATGCAGCCGCGCACGCGAGAGCACAGTCAGCGGATAGGCGCTGAAGACTTTGAGCAAGGCGTATTCACCGTCGCGCAACTCCAGCCGCGCGCCTTCTCGTACCAATGTTCGCGTTGTGAAGTCGAGCACATAAGGCCCGAAGCTGAAGGTGTCGCGCTGTTCGGGCGCGGCGCTCGGCACGCGGCCCCGGCGGCGCAGCACGGCGTTGATGCGAGCCATCAGTTCGCGCGAATCGCAAGGCTTGGTCAGGTAGTCGTCGGCGCCGTATTCAAGTCCGACCACACGATCGACCACACCACCGCGACCCGACAGGAAGATCACCGGCACGTCGTCGCCGGCGTCCCGCAGGGCCTTGAGCGCCTGCAAACCGTCGAGATTGGGCATCATGATGTCGAGCAGGATCAGCGAAGGTCGTTCGAGCGTGAGGCGGCGACGCAGCCCTGAGCCGTCATGGAGCACCGACACATCCATGCCGTGGGATTGCAGGACGCGGCGCAGAAGATCGCGCACTACGGGATCGTCGTCGACGACAAGGACATGGGGTTTCATGCCGGTCATTCTAAGACGGCAGATTGCCCGGAGGAGGCGCCAGGGCTTACAAAACTTACCTGAACGCCTGTTTTTACCTTACCGGGGCTTACTGAGGGATGCTCAGCATAGGACGCGCAGACGCGCCCGAGCCGCTCCAGCGCAGGCTGGCAGCGGCTCCTCGCGGCGATCGCGCCAGAGGTCGGATCAGAGTCGCCCCGCGCGCTCAGGCCACGCGGTTTTTACCACTCAGCGACTGCGCCGTCCGGATGACGCCAGACCGGGTTGTGCCAGTCGGGCGCGTTCTTGCTGCGCTCGATCACGACTTCCTCGTCGATCTCGACGCCCAAGCCCGGGCCGGTCATCGCGTGGATATAACCCTGGTCGAACTTGAACACGTCCTTGTTGCGCACGTAGTCGTTGACCTCGCCGCCCTTGTTGTAATGGATGCCCATGCTCTGTTCCTGCAGCACGGCATTACGCGAGACGAAGTCGACGTGCAGGCACGAGGCCAGTGCGATCGGGCCGAGCGGGCAGTGCGGTGCGAGGGCGATGTCGTAGGCTTCGGCCATCGAGGCGATCTTCACGCACTCGGTGATGCCGCCGGCATGCGACAGGTCCGGCTGGACGATCGACAGGCCGCCTTGCGCAAACACGCGCTTGAACTCGAAACGCGAGAACATCCGCTCGCCCGCGGCAATCGGAATAAAGGTGCGTTCGGCGATCTTCGGGTAGTACTCGGCCTGCTCGGCGAGCACTGGTTCTTCGATGAACAAGGGCCGGAACTGTTCGAGCTCCCGGATCAGGACCGAGGCCATCGGCATCGACACGCGGCCGTGGAAGTCGAGCCCGAAATCGACGCTATTTCCCAGCGCCGCGCGGATTTCACCGATTTTTTCGACCACCTTGTCGACGGCGCGCGCCGTGTCCACGATGCCCATTTCTTCGCAGCCGTTCATCTTGAACGTGTCGAAGCCGACTGCCATGAGCTTCTTCATTTGCTCGACGATATCGCTCGGGCGGTCGCCGCCGACCCAGCTATAGGTCTTCATCTTGTCGCGCACGAGGCCGCCAAGCAGCTGGTACACGGGCACGCCGAGCGCCTTGCCCTTGATGTCCCAGAGGGCCTGGTCGATGCCGGAGATCGCGCTCATCAGGATGGGGCCGCCCCGGTAGAAATTCGAGCGGTACAGGGTCTGCCAGATATCGTTGATGCGCGACGGGTCTTGCCCGATCAGCGATTCGCCCATCTCGACAACGGCCGTCTCGACGGTGCGTGCGCGGCCTTCGATCACGGGCTCGCCCCAGCCGACGATTCCTTCGTCGGTTTCGATCTTGAGGAACATCCAGCGCGGTGGCAGGCGGTAGGTGGTCAGCTTGGTGATTTTCATGGCATTCAGTCAGGTTTCGATCAGACAGTCCGGCGCCTTCGCGCGCAGGCCGGCGCGGGCGGGGGCGCGTGGGCGGCGCCTTCCGGGGCGCCCAGTATGCCTCGGATTGGGCTGCGCAGACCAACGCTGGCGGTGCGTCCCAAAAGGCGGGCAAGCCAGCGGCCAGCCCATCAGGAAGACAACGAGGCGTGCTACCGCGCCGGGTTCGGTGTTCCCTGATTTTCTCACCCATGACGCCGCTCACGCCGCGGAACGTGTTTACCCGCCCTTGACTTCGCGCCGTTCATTGCAGATCATTCGATCAGCACAAGATCAAATGATCCACATTGGCCCGGTTTATGGGCGTCGGATCAAACAGGAGACGCAATTGAGGCTGCAAGACAAGGTTGCCGTGCTGACCGGCGCGGCCAGTGGCATTGGCGAGGCGGTCGCGCGCCGGTATCTCGATGCAGGCGCCCGGTGTGTCCTGGTCGACGTGAAGCCAGCCGCCGATCTTGAAACCCGCTTCGGTGACATCGATGCGGGGCGGGTCCTCGCCGTGCAGGCCGACGTGACCCGTCGCGACGACATCGAGCGGATCGTCAAGACTGCGGTCGACCATTTCGGTCGCATCGACATCCTCTTCAATAACGCCGCGCTGTTCGACATGCGCCCGATTCTCGACGAGTCGTGGGACGTCTACGACCGGCTCTACGCGGTCAACGTCAAGGGCATGTTCTTTCTGATGCAGGCGGCCGCGCGGCAGATGGTCGCGCAGGGCCAGGGCGGCAAGATCATCAATATGTCGTCGCAAGCGGGGCGCCGAGGCGAGGCTTTGGTCTCGCACTACTGCGCGACCAAGGCGGCGGTGCTTAGCTATACCCAGTCGGCCGCGCTTGCGCTTGCGCCGCACAAGATCAATGTCAACGGCATCGCGCCGGGCGTCGTCGACACGCCGATGTGGGACGAGGTCGACAGCCTCTTCGCCAAATATGAAGGCCGTCCGCCAGGCGAGAAGAAGCGACTGGTCGGTGAAGCGGTACCCCTGGGCCGGATGGGCGTGCCCGACGACCTCACGGGGGCTGCGCTGTTCCTGGCGTCGCGCGATGCGGACTACATCACCGCGCAGACGCTGAACGTGGATGGCGGCAACTGGATGAGCTAGGCGGGGAACCCTCACGGTGTTTTCCCCGACTGGGTAATCGGCGTTTGCCATCTACGCTGTTCTTACTTGAGTTCTTGCATACGCATCGACTGTTCTTCATTTCGTTTCTAACCCGCACCACGCTATCCGGCACGCAGCTCAACAAGCCGGCACACTCAGGAGACGCAACATGAAACACCTTTCCCGGCCGTGGCAGGCCCTGATTCCGACGGCCTGCGCGACCCTCGCCTGCGCGGCGGCGTTCAATGCCCAGGCGGCCACGACGGTCACCATCGCCACGCTGAACAACCCGGACATGATCGAGCTGAAGAAGATCTCGGCCGACAACTTCGAAAAGCAGAATCCGGACATCAAGCTGAACTGGGTGATCCTCGAGGAAAACGTGCTGCGTCAGCGCGCGACGACTGACATCACCACCAATAGCGGCCAGTTCGACGTGATGATGATCGGCACGTACGAAGCGCCGCAGTGGGGCAAGCGCGGCTGGCTTGCACCGATGACGGGTCTGTCCGCCGACTATGACCTCGATGACGTCGTGAAGAGCGCGCGCGAAGGCCTCTCGTACAACGGCACGCTCTACGCGCTGCCGTTCTACGTCGAAAGCTCGATGACGTACTACCGCAAGGACCTGTTCGCTGCGAAGGGCCTCAAGATGCCCGACGCGCCGACCTATGATCAGATCAAGGAGTTCGCCGACAAGCTGACCGACAAGGCCAATGGCCAGTACGGTATCTGCCTGCGCGGCAAGGCGGGCTGGGGCGAGAACATGGCTTACGTGTCGACGCTCGTGAATGCATTCGGCGGCCGCTGGTTCGACGAGAAGTGGAACGCGCAACTGGAATCGCCCGAATGGAAGAAGGCGGTTGGCTTCTATGTCGACCTGCTCAAGCGCGATGGCCCTCCGGGCGCGAGTTCGAACGGCTTCAACGAAAACCTGACGCTGATGTCGGGTGGCAAGTGCGCCATGTGGATCGATGCCACGGTGGCTGCGGGCATGCTCTACAACAAGAAGGATTCGAAGATCGCCGACACGGTGGGCTTCGCTGCCGCCCCGACCGAAGTGACCGCGAAGGGCTCGCATTGGCTCTGGTCGTGGGCGCTTGCCGTGCCGAAGACGTCGAAGTCGCCGGACGCTGCGCGAAAGTTCATCCAGTGGGCCACGTCGAAGGAATATATCGGCCTCGTCGCGAAGGATGAGGGCTGGGCTTCGGTACCCCCGGGCACGCGCCAGTCGACCTACAAGAACCCTGAGTACCAGGCAGCCGCACCGTTCGCGAGCTTTGTGCTGAACGCGATCGAGACGGCCAACCCGAACGATTCGTCGGCACAGAAGATTCCGTACACCGGCGTGCAGTTCGTGGGTATCCCGGAATTCCAGTCGTTCGGTACGGTGGTCGGGCAATCGATCTCAGGTGCAGTGGCAGGCCAGATGACGGTTGATCAGGCACTCGCGGCAGGCAACGCGACGGCCAATCGTGCGGTCAAGCAAGCGGGCTATCAGAAGTAAGAAGCAACCCTGTCGGGCGTCGGAGGTTCGGCGCGCGACGCCCGACATGCGAGAAAAGCAGTGCGGCAGCCGGGTATCGGATCGAACGATGCCCGGCGCCCGGCGGATGCGCTGGTGTAGTCCGCTTTCAGGAGACGATGCAAATGGCAAATCCGATTTCGCGTCGCGCGGCGCTCGCCACCGGCCCGGTGGTGGTCGACGCCTCGGCCCTTACGCCCCCGAAGGCTCGCCGCGCCAGTCGCTGGCTGATGTCGCCCTCGGTATCCCTGTTGTTGGTCTGGATGGCGGTACCGCTCGCGATGACGATCTGGTACTCGTTGTCGAATTACAACCTGCTGAACCCCGATCTGAAGGGCTTCGCGGGGTTGCAGAATTACAAGTTCCTGGCAGGCGACCCGGCCTTCTGGCCATCGATTGTCAACACGCTCGTGCTGATCATCTCCGTGTTGCTGATCACGGTGATCGGCGGCACCTTGATGTCGGTACTGTTCGATCGTGAATTCCGAGGCCAGGGCATTGCACGCCTGCTGGCGATCGCACCGTTCTTCGTGATGCCGACCGTCAGCGCGCTGATCTGGAAGAACATGATCCTGCACCCGGTCTACGGACTGATTGCGCGCGGCATGATGGCGCTCGGGCTGCAGCCGATCGACTGGTTCGCACAGTACCCGATGTTCGCGATTATCCTGATCGTCTCGTGGCAATGGCTGCCGTTCGCGTTCCTCATCCTGTTCACGGCGATCCAGTCGCTCGACCAGGAACAGAAGGAAGCCGCCAAGATCGACGGCGCGGGCGCCTTCTCGATGTTCTTCAAGATCACGCTGCCTCACTTGAAGCGGCCGATCACCGTCGTGGTGATGATGGAGACGATTTTCTTGCTGTCGATCTTCGCCGAGATCTATACGACGACCGGCGGCGGTCCGGGCACGGCGACCACGAATCTGTCCTACTTGATCTACTCGCTCGGCCTCCAGCAGTTCGATATCGGGCTCGCTTCCGCGGGCGGGATCATCGCGGTGGTGCTGGCGAATATCGTCTCGTTCTTCCTCGTGCGGATGCTCGCGCGCAACCTCAAAGGGGAGTATGAAGCATGAGCCTCTCGACACCCGCCAAGGCCTCCCCCACGCAGACCCTGCCGCTCAACGGTTCGCTGGGCCCCGCGGCCAGCACCATGACAAGCCCCGCCAGCGTGGTCGTCCCGCCGCGCGGGCGCACCAAGGCCGCCAAGCGGCGCAAGCCGAAGGCAAAGATCTCGTTCGGCGATGGCGTGCTCGGCGTGTTTGCCTGGATCATCGCGCTGCTGCTGTTTTTTCCGATCTTCTGGATGGCGATCACCGCGTTCAAATCGGAACAACAGGCGTATTCGACGCTGCTGTTCTTCCGGCCGACGCTCGAAAGTTTTGCCGAGGTGTTCGCGCGCAGCAACTACTTCGCCTTCGCGTGGAACTCGATCCTGATCTCGCTCGGTGTGACGGTGTTGTGCCTGATCATCGCCGTGCCGGCGGCCTACGCGATGGCCTTCTTTCCGACCAAGAAGACGCAGCAGATCCTGCTGTGGATGCTGTCGACGAAGATGATGCCGTCCGTGGGCGTATTGATCCCGATCTATGTCATCTGGAAGAACATCGGCCTGCTCGACACGGTCAGCGGACTGGTCATCGTATACACGCTGATGAATCTGCCGATTGCGGTGTGGATGGCCTACACGTATTTCTGCGAAATTCCGCGCGACATTCTTGAGGCCGGCCGCATCGACGGCGCGGTGACGTGGCAGGAAATCGTCTTCCTGCTGTTGCCGATGGCGCTGCCCGGCATTGCCTCGACGGGCCTTTTGCTGGTGATCCTGTCGTGGAACGAGGCCTTCTGGAGCATCAACTTGTCGAGTTCCAATGCGGCGCCGCTGACGGTGTTCATCGCGTCGTACTCGAGTCCGGAGGGGCTGTTCTGGGCCAAGCTATCGGCGGCTTCGTTGCTTGCGGTGGCGCCGATCCTGTTGCTTGGCTGGATCTCGCAGAAACAGCTCGTGCGTGGCCTGACTTTCGGCGCAGTCAAGTGAACGCGGTCCCCACTTGCGTGACACGCCCTTCGGGAGACGGTTGATGAATGGCGAAGCCCAGGCATCCGCGTTCGATGCGCTGATCTGCGACTGCGATGGCGTGCTGATCGACAGTGAGGCGGTCGCGTCGCAGATGCTGGTAGAGGAACTCGAACGGCGCTGGACGCATATTGAGATCGAGCCGCTATTGCAGCCGCTGCTCGGCCAGCGCATCGAGCGAGTGCTCGCAGCGATGGCTGAGCATGCCGGTGCGGTGCTGTCGGAAGACGAGATTGCCTCGATCCGGCGTCGCGTCGAGGATGCCGCCGTGCTCGCGCCGGCTGTGCCCGGCATTGCCGACGCGCTTGACCGTATCGCCCTGCCCAAAGCCTGTGCGAGCAACAGTCACACGGAGTATGTCGAGTCCGCGCTGCTGCGTACCGGCCTCTGGCACTTTTTCGACAACCGGCTGTGGTGCGCGGACCGGGTGCCGAACCCCAAGCCCGCGCCGGATGTGTACCTCGGCGCATCGGGTGAGCTGGGCGTGCCGCCGGAGCGTTGCCTGGTGGTGGAAGACAGCGTGACGGGTGTGACGGCCGCGGTGAGCGCGGGCATGCCGGTGCTGGGTTATGTCGGCGGCGCGCATTCGAGCGCCGCGCAGATCCGGGTGCTCCGTGAAGCCGGTGCACTCCATGTATTCGAAGACATGCGGGAACTGCCCGCAATGATTGCGCAACTCTCCGCGGCGCGCCTACTGCGCGCCACACAGAACTAGCCGGGAGGCGATATGGCAAGCGTAATACTCAAGAACGTGGGCAAGCGGTACGACGACGTCGAGGTGCTCCGCGACATCAACCTGAATATCGCTGATGGCGAGTTCGTGGTGTTTGTCGGTCCGAGCGGATGTGGCAAGTCGACCTTGCTGCGCATGATTGCCGGGCTCGAAGACATCAGCGAAGGCGATCTCGAGATCGACGCGATCCGCGTGAACGACGTGGCGCCTGCCAAGCGGGGCATCGCGATGGTGTTCCAGTCGTATGCGCTGTATCCACACATGACACTGTACGACAACATGGCTTTCGGCCTCAAGCTCGCTCACACACCGAAGGCGGAGATCGAAGCAGCAGTGCGCGGCGCGGCGAAAACGCTGCATATCGAGCACCTGCTCGACCGTCGACCCAAGCAGTTGTCGGGTGGCCAACGCCAGCGCGTCGCCATTGGTCGCGCGATTACGCGCAAGCCGAAAGTCTTCTTGTTCGACGAGCCACTGTCGAATCTCGACGCCGCCCTGCGGGTGAAGATGCGTCTCGAGTTCGCGCGCCTGCACGACGAACTGAAGACCACGATGATCTACGTGACGCACGATCAAGTCGAGGCCATGACGCTTGCGGACAAGATCGTCGTGCTGTCGGCGGGCAATATCGAGCAGGTCGGCACGCCCGACATCCTCTATCACGCACCAGCGAACCTGTTTGTCGCGGGCTTTATCGGCTCGCCGAAGATGAACCTGCTGGTCGGCACGGTGTCGGCAGTCGGCGCCGACGGCGTGACGGTTCGCTACGATTCGGGCGATGTCCAGCGTGTGGGCGTCGTGGGCACGGGCGCGCAGGTCGGTGACAAGGTCACGGTCGGCATCCGGCCGGAGCATGTGCTGGTCGACCACTCCGAAGATGGCGTCCGCGCGACGGTGCTGACGATCGAATCGCTCGGTGACGCCGGCTATCTGTATGCGCAGTCGCCCCTTGCGGTCGACGGCCTGATCGCCCGGATCCCGCCACTCGAACGACGCCAGAAGGGCAGTCAGGTCAAATTCGGCGCGGCGCCCGAGCACTGCCATCTGTTCAATGCGGAAGGCAATGCCTATCCGCGCAAATTCATCGAGCAGTTGCAGGTCGCCTGACCCGTCTGAACGTTTTCATTGTGTCTTTATCCTGATTGCAAGGTCGTACCTATGGCAACTACTTCTCCCGGCAACGACGAGCGGATCATCCTGCACATCGGCACGGGCTCGTTTCATCGCGCGCACCAGGCGTGGTACCTGCATCGCCTGCGAGAGACCGGCAACGACGAGGACCGTCGCTGGTCGATCGCAGCGGGTAATATCCGCAGCGACATGAATGCAGTCCACGAGGCGCTTGCCTCGCAGGGGGGGCGCTATACCCTCGAGACCGTGACGCCGGCTGGCGTGCGTGAGTACGAGACGATCACGTCGATTCAGCACGTGTTGCCTTGGTCGGCCGACCTCGCGGCGCTCGTCGAATGCGGCGCATCACCGGCCTGCCGGATCATCGCTTTCACGGTGACCGAGGGGGGCTACTACCTTGACGAGCACAACAAGCTCGACCCCTCGTACCCCGATCTGGCAACGGATCTCGCTGGCGGACGTACGACGATCTATGGCGCGATCGCGGCCATTCTTGAAGCACGGCGTCTTGCCGGGGGGGGCCCTGTGACGCTCCAAAGCTGCGACAACCTGCGCAGCAACGGCGAAAAGTTTCATGCGGGCTTCAGTGAGTTCCTCGAACGACGTGGGCTGACCGAACTCAAGATGTGGGTAGACCAGCATACGAGTTCGCCGAGTGCCATGGTCGATCGCATCACCCCGCGTCCGGCGCCCGATGTGCGTACGCGCGTGCTGGCTGCAACCGGCTTTGACGACGCCTGCCCCGTGATGGGCGAGTCGTTTATCCAGTGGGTCATCGAGGATCACTTCGTGGCCGGGCGCCCCGCCTGGGAAAAGGCCGGTGCCGAGCTGGTCGATTCGGTGGTGGCGTACGAAGAAGCGAAGATCCGGATCCTCAACGCGAGCCATAGCTGCATTGCCTGGGCGGGCACGCTGGTGGGACTTCGTTATATCCACGAAGGCACACAGGACAACGAGATCCATCAGTTCGCCTACGACTACGTGAGCCAGGACGTGATTCCGAGCCTGAGCCCGAGCCCGCTGGACCTCGCGAAGTATCGCGACGTCGTGCTCGACCGCTTCAGCAATCCGTATATCCAGGACACCAACCAGCGCGTGGCAGCCGATGGCTTCTCGAAGATCCCCGGCTTTATCGTGCCGACCTTCCGCGATTGCTTTGAGCGGGGTGCGCAGCCTGCGGCCACCGCGATTCTGCCGGCACTGTTTCTGCGTTTCCTTCAGCGTTGGAGCGCGGGCGAGTTGCCCTACGAATATCAGGACGGCGTGTTCGATCCGGCTGCAACGCGCACCATGCTTGCCGCTGCAGACCCGGTGGCCGCGTTCTGCGCCGATCGTGGCCTTTGGGGCAAGCTTGCTGGTGACACGCGTCTCGTCGAGGTGATTCGCGCGGCGAGCGAAAAAATCGATCAATGGTTGGCGTCGAGGGTGGCAAGCGGCAAGCAGCACGCGTAGATTACGGTCTGCGCCGCTCTTCGCTAACACTATGTATCTGGGCATCGACCTGGGGACGTCGGAAGTCAAAGTCCTGCTGCTGGCCGACAACGGCCAGGCGGTCGGTCACGCACGTGCGCCGCTGACCGTCTCTCGGCCCGCGCCACGCTGGGCGGAACAGGACCCGCTCGACTGGTGGCGAGGCACACTCGAAGCGCTCGCCGTGCTACGCAAGGCGCATCCGCTCGAATATGGGGCGGTGCGGGCGATTGGACTGTCCGGGCAGATGCATGGCCCGGTGCTGCTCGGGCGTGACGATCGTGTGTTGCGTTCGACGGTCCTCTGGAACGATATGCGCAGTGCCGTCGAATGCGAGGTGCTGGCCGAGCGGCTTGGCGCCTCGTCGCTCGCGGCGGGCAGTGTGCCGATGCCCGGCTTCAGCGCACCGATCCTGATGTGGATTGCGGCCCATGAGCCCGCGGTGTTCGAGCAAATCGACTGCGTGTTGCTGCCCAAAGATTATCTGCGTCTGCAACTGACCGGTGAACGCGCGACCGACCCGTCCGATGCAGCCGGCACATTGTGGCTCGATGTGGCGCGCCGGACCTGGTCAGATTCCCTGCTTGAGGCGAGCGGCATGAAGCGCAGCCAGGTGCCGGGGTTGCTCGATGGCAATGCGCCTGCGGGTTACCTGCAACCCGCGATTGCCGCCGAGCTGGGGTTGACGCCCGGCATCGTTGTCGCAACCGGTGGTGGCGACAACGCGGCCAGCGCAGCGGGCATCGGCGCCACGCAGCGCGGCGATGCGTTCCTGTCGCTCGGTACCTCGGGGGTGTTGTCGATCATCGATGATCGCTTCGAGCCGGATACGTCGACGGCAACGCATGCGTTCTGCCACGCGATTCCTGCGCGCTGGCTTCAGGTCAGTGTGCTGCTCTCGGCCGCGAGCTGTCTGCGCTGGGTTTGCAAGCTCACTTCGACAGTCGAAGCCACGCTGCTCCAGGAGGTGGCGGCGCTCGACCGGCAGGCGCTTGCCGCGGCACCCGTGTTCCTGCCTTATCTGTCCGGCGAGCGGACGCCGCACAACGATGCCTATGCCGAAGGGGTGTTCTTCGGTTTGACCCATCAGACCGATCGGGCGCATCTGGCCTACGCGGTGCTTGAAGGCGTTGCCTTTGGCGCGGCCGATGGTCTGCGCGCCTTGCGCGAAGGCGGCGTTGATGTACCGTCGAGCGTCTCGCTGATTGGGGGCGGTGCGCGCAGTGCGTTCTGGGCCCAACTGGTCACAGACGTACTGCGGCTGCCGGTCAGCGTGCATTTGGGCGGCGAGGCCGCAGCGGCGCTTGGGGCGGCACGGCTTGGCTGGCTGGCGACCGGTGCGCCTGCAGCTTCGGTGCTCGTCAAGCCGCGGGTGCTGGCCGCTTGCGAACCGGACCCCACACATTTTGCTCGGCTCGATGAGCGGCTTCAGCGTTACCGTGACCTTTATCGCCACGTGCGGCCGCTCTTTTCGGCGGATCGGCCGCGGCTTGTCTGAGGGGGGCGTGGCAGATGGCAGTTTTCGCAATGACCGTCATCGAAGCTCGCATAGTCGCCTTGCCGTGATTGGCCCGATAATCGAAGCTTCCTTACCCTGACGAAGATCGTGTCAAAAGTATCCGACAAACTCGACTTGGCGACGCGCGCTGCCTGGCTGTATTACGTGGCCGGCCATACCCAGAATGAAATTGCGCGGACCCTGAACATCTCTCGGCCGGTCGCCCAGCGCCTGGTCGCGTTCGCGGTCGAGCGCAACCTGATTCGGGTACGGGTCGACCATCGGGTCGCAGATTGCCTCGCGCTGGCCGAACAACTTCAGCGGCGCTTCCGGCTGTCGTTTTGCGAAGTGGTGCCGGTCGACGGCGACCAGCCCGATGCGCTCTCGCGCAAGTTGGCCGTGGCCGGTGCGCAGGTCATGGAACAGTTCCTGGTGCATGAGAAACCGATGGTGGTGGCCGTGAGCAGTGGTCGCACGCTCAAGGCGGCGGTCGACCAGATCGCTCAGCTTGAGCGGCCGCAGCATAAGCTCGTATCCCTGGTCGGTGCAATTGCACAGGATGGTTCATCGAACCGCTACGACGTTGCAATGCATATGTCGGAACGCACCGGCAGCAAGCACTTTATGTTGCCGGCGCCCCTGTTTGCCGACAACGAAACCGAACGTGACCAATGGTGCAATCATCGGCTCTATCGGATTGTCGAGACCTTGTCGTCGCAAGCCGATGTGGCCTTTGTCGGTGTGGGCACGATCGGGCCGCGTTGCCCGTTGCATGAGGACGGGTTTATCACAACGGCCGAGGTGGGTGAATTGACGGGCCTGGGGGCCGTGGGTGAGCTTCTGGGTTCGCCCATCGACGCAGAAGGGCGCCGCGTCGAATCATCAACCGAGACTCGCGTGACGAGCATTCGCCTCGAGTCGCCCCCGAGCCGCTTGACGATTGGCTTCGCAGGGGGTGCACAGAAGCAGCAGGCAATCATTGCCGCCTTGAAAGGCGGCTGGTTGTCAGGTCTTGTCACCGACGAGCAGTGCGCTCGTGCAGCGTTGGCCTAGGATCTTTGAATTTTCTCCTTGGTGTTGGCGCTCGCGGCTAGGGAAGGCTCTCCGCGGGTCGATCAGTACGATCAGCGTCTGGCAATAAACATCCCAATCAGGCAAAAAGCCGCCAAAGCTGCGATCGCCAAAATCGCGTTTCCCAACCGATCTCTGGCGGGGTCGGCTGACTTGAGTTCATCCACTACTTGTTGCAAAACATTCATCTTTTGGCCCCCCGAATGCACAACGTCATTTGAATGGGATGCGTGCGGTGATCATGAATCGCCGTCCTCTTTTTGTTTTGCAAGTATCGCTCAAAGTTCGGATCGCAATCGATCCGTGATATCCAATCGCGAAGCGGCATTCCTCGCTGTCTCCGATTGACACGGTTCAGAGCGCCATCTACTTTGTAGGGCGGCCTGCGCCCTTGAGGTCGATAACCCGGAGAGTGTGATGAACACCGTGCAAAGCGTTGAAAAGCGTAAGGCAGAGGGGCGGGCGGCGCGAGAAAAGGTAGCGCGCAAAGTACATACTGAAGTCGGCGATGTAGACCGCGATCCCATTGCTCTGCTTGAATCGAACAGCGCAGGCCGGGTGCAGCGGCTCGTGGCGCTGCGCTATGGCCGGATGCTGGCTTCACCCTTCGCGTTCTTTCGAGGCAGCGCGATCATCCAGGCCCATGACCTGGCCGGCACGCCCGACAGCGGCATGCCGATCCAGATCTGCGGTGACTGCCATCTCGTCAACTTCGGCGGCTTCGCGACACCCGAGCGCTCACTGATCTTCGACGTCAACGATTTCGACGAAACCGCGATCGGTCCCTGGGAATGGGACCTCAAGCGCCTGGTCGCGAGCGTGGTCGTCGCAGGTCGTCATCTCGGCCACGGCGCGGCGCTCGCACGCGAATTTGCCTATGCGACAGCCGAGAGTTATCGCAGACGCATCGCCGAGTACGCGGAAATGGGGGCGCTCGAAGTCTGGTATCAGAAGATCACGTTCGAGGATCTTCTCAACACCTACGGTGAAGGGGAAGCTCGCAAGCGTCTTAAGCGCGGCATTGAAAAAGCGGCGACGCGCACGCACGAGTCGATGTTATCCAAGCTCGCCGAGTTCAACGGCACCACCTGGAAAATCCGTGATGTGCCGCCCGGCGTCTTTCATATCAAAGGCGAGCAAACGCTGTTCGACCCTGAAGACGACCTCTTCAAAATCGTCAATGGCCATGAAGCCGTCAAGAAAGTCTTCGACGAGTACCTCTCCACGCTCAGTTCCGATCGCCGCGAGTTGCTGGCGGAGTTCGAGTACCAGGACATCGCCTTCAAGGTGGTCGGCGTCGGCAGTGTCGGCACGCGCTGCATGATCCTGTTGTTCGTCGATCACTTCGACAAGCCCTTGTTCATCCAATGCAAGGAAGCCTCCCAATCGGTGATCGCGCAGTTCTACAAGAGCCGTAGCCATATCAAACATCAGGGGCAGCGTGTGGTCGACGGCCAGCGCAGGATGCAGGCGGCGAGCGATCCGTTTCTCGGCTGGAGTACCGGCCCGTTCGGCCGTCATATGTATCTGCGCCAGTTGCGTGATATGAAGGTCTCGCCCGAGATCGAGGTGTTCAGCGCCGAGCTGCTTCGTCAGTACGGCGCGCTGTGCGGCTGGGTGCTGGCACGTGCGCATGCGAAGGCGGGCGGCAACGCGGTGCAGCTCGCCGCGTATATGGGCAAGAACGATCAGCTCTCGCTCGCGCTGACGGACTACGCTGTCGCCTATGCCGATCAGGTCGAGAAGGATTTCGACGTATTCCAGAAGGCCTGCCGCGTTGGCAAGCTCGATGCGCGTACCGATGCGGATCTGGCCGCCGACTTCGTCGTCTGAGGCACGCCGCGCGGTGCCGCTTCAGCCCAAAGCAGTGCGCCGACGCCTCGTCATGGTGCGTCGGACGCGGCCCGCCTGACTGCCTTCAGCACCCGCGCGGCCCCGGCAAAGCCTCGCCCGGCCGCGCGGCACCCCCTCTCGTCGCGGCCCGCGCCTCAGCGTGGCACGCCTTTCGCTACTATCTGCCTGAGAGGTGCGCATCAGTCTGCATCATCTTAGGACGGCTAGGGTTCCGGTTGCGCATGCGCAATGTCTGGTCCGAGAGCTATCCGGTCCTGCTGAGGCAGGGCTCCACGGAGGGATAAAAGCCCGGGAGGTCGCGATAGCGTTCTATCGCCCTCTCGTCCGTTTAATCCGTCCGACCCGGAGCCGCCATGTCGCTGTCCACGTCATCCGAGTTTGCCCCTGCTTCTGCCTCGACGCCCGCGTCGAGTGATCTGCACGCGTTTGCTCCCCCTGTCTCCGCATCGCACTTGCCCCTTGCCGACGCGTCTTCGATCGAAGCTGCGACGGTCTGGGAACATGTTGTCCCCGCCGGTACGCACTGGTCCGGCTCGTTGCGCCGAGGCCTTGGCCTGCGCATCGTCGACCTCGAAGGCGGCGCCAATGTATCGACGGTCTTCTACCGTCAGGACGCACCGCTCGAACGCTACAACATGCCCGACACGCTCAAGGCCCAGCACACGGCTCACCTGACGCGCGGCTTCGTGCTGTATTCGGACATGGGTCGGGTGATGGCGTCGATCGTCGCCGATACGCTCGGCTGGCACGATCCGCTTGCCGGCGTAGGCGACGCTGCGCTGTTTGCCCGCAAGTACGGCACCGCGCGCTATCAGGAGCATCGCAATGCGATGATCCGTAACGGCCGCGACAGCCTGCTGATCGAACTCGGCAAGCACGGTCTCGGCGCACGCGACCTTATCGCGAACATCAATTTCTTCAGCAAGGTCTCGGTCGAAGAGGACGGCGCATTGCGTTTCGTGCCCGACCATTCGTCTGCGGGCGACAGCATCGATCTGCGCTTCGAGATGAACACGCTAGTCGTGCTCTCGACTGCCCCGCACCCGCTCGATCCGAACCCGGTGTATGCACCCAAGGCCGTGAAGCTGATTGCCTACAAGCAATACGCAGCTGACGAGCGCGTGCCGGCCGACGACTTCTGCCGCACCTTCCGCCCCGAGAATACTCGTGGCTTTATCAACACCGACATGCTGTACGCCTGAGGAGACACGCGATGCCTATTCTCGAAAGCCCGCTCGCGCTCGAACGCGCCAGCTTCGACCAGACGATCGCGGCCGGTGAGCCGTTCATGCACACCATTCGGCGAGGCCAGATTTTTCGGATCCTCGACCTCGAAGGCAACCAGGCTGTCGACACGCTGTTCTACAACACGGCGGATCCGTCGGAACGCTTTAGCGCACAGGACACGATTCGCGCACAGGCCAACCTGTATCTGACGACCGGCACGGTGCTGATGTCGAACTTCGGCAACCCTCTGATGACGATCGTCGCGGATACCTGCGGCCGGCACGACACCCTCGGCGGCGCGTGTTCGGCCGAGAGCAATACGGTGCGCTATGCGCTCGACAAGCAGTTCATGCATAGCTGCCGCGACAACTTCCTGCATGCGCTCAATGCGTGCGAGTGCGGCATCGGCAAGCGCGATATCGTCAGCAACATCAACTTCTTCATGAATGTGCCCGTGACACCGGCGGGCGGCCTGACCTTCGAGGACGGCATTTCGGCGCCAGGCAAATATGTCGAGATGCGTGCAGACATGGATGTCACCGTGCTGATTTCAAACTGCCCGCAGCTCAACAACCCGTGCAATGCGTATAACCCGACACCAGTCCGCGTGCTCGTGTGGGATGTTCAGTAAGCACGCTGTCGCCGCCGTATCACGAAGCATTGCGGACCCTGACTGAGGGGAGCGGGACCGCCACACCGGGACGACCCGGTGTACCGAATGTGTCGGGCAGGACGACCTGCCCGGAAGTCAGCGAAGCCAACGCCCATGTTCACTAAAGTCCTGATCGCGAATCGCGGCGAGATCGCCTGCCGCGTGATCCGCACCCTGAAATCGATGGGGATCGCATCAGTTGCCGTCTATGCCGAGCCGGATCGCCACGCGCGCCATGTGATGCTCGCCGACGAAGCGGTCTGCATCGGGCCAGCCGCGGCCGCCGACAGTTACCTGAGCGCCGCGAACATCCTCGCCGCAGCGCGTGAGACCGGCGCCCAGGCGATCCACCCCGGTTACGGTTTTCTCTCGGAGAACGCCGCTTTTGCCGATGCTTGCGAAGCGGCCGGTGTGCGGTTTATCGGACCACGCGGGGCGCACATGCGCGCCTTCGGACTCAAGCACACGGCGCGTGAAGTCGCCTTGACCAACGATGTGGCACTGCTGCCGGGCACGGGTCTGCTGCCGGATCTCGCGACGGCACGAATCGAGGCGGCCCGTATCGGTTACCCGGTGATGCTCAAGAGCACGGCTGGCGGCGGGGGCATCGGCATGTCGTTGTGTCGCGATGACGCCCAGCTCGAGGCCGCGTACGCAAGCGTCGTGCGGCTCGGCAAGGCCAACTTTGCGGATGCGGGTGTCTATCTCGAGAAGTTCGTCGAGCGCGCGCGGCATATCGAAGTTCAGGTCTTCGGTGACGGACGCGGCGCCGCGATTGCGCTCGGCGAACGTGACTGTTCGGTCCAGCGGCGTAACCAGAAGGTCATCGAGGAGACGCCGGCGCCGGGCCTCACCGCGGAGGAGCGATCCGGGTTGCACGCGACGGCGGTGCGCCTGGCGCAAGCGGTCGATTACGAGTCTGCCGGTACGGTGGAGTTCGTATTCGACACGGATACGCGTGCGTTCTACTTCCTCGAGGTCAATACGCGGCTGCAAGTCGAACACTGCGTGACGGAAGAAGTGACGGGCCTCGATCTCGTGCGCTGGATGATCGAACAGGCTGCGGGGGAGCTTGCGCCGCTCGAATCGCTCGCCGTCGAGCCACGCGGCGCAAGCATCCAGGTGCGCGTGTATGCGGAGGATGCGAACAAGAACTTCCAGCCGAGCGCGGGTGTGCTGACCGATGTGCGCTTCACGCGCGATGCCCGGGTCGACACCTGGGTTGAAGCCGGTACCGATGTGCCGACCTTCTACGATCCGCTGCTGGCCAAGATCATCGTCAAAGGCGAGAACCGGACAGCGGCGCTTAAGGCGATGAGCCGTGCGCTCGACGACACGCATCTGTACGGCATCGAGACGAATCTTGACTACCTGCGGACCATCATTGCCTCCGATGTCTTTAACGCGGGCCGTCAGACAACGGCGTTCCTGTCGACGCTGAAGTTCATGCCGAACACCATCGATGTGGTCGATGGCGGTGTGCAGACGACCGTGCAGGACTTCCCGGGCCGCCTTGGCTATTGGGATGTCGGCGTGCCTCCGTCGGGTCCGATGGACGATCTCTCGTTTCGTCTGGCGAACCGGCTGGTCGGCAATGAACCCGGTGCTGCCGCGCTCGAGTTCACCATGGTCGGTTCGACCTTGCGCTTCAATGCGGACGCGACTGTCGTACTCGGCGGCGCGCCGCTGTCGGCGACGCTCGACGGTGCACAAGTGCCGTTCTGGCAGACCTTGCGCATCAAAGCGGGCAGCGTGCTCAAGCTCGGTGGGCTCGCCGGTGCCGGCGCGCGAGCTTGCCTTGCGGTGCATGGCGGCATTCAGGTGCCCGACTATCTCGGCAGCAAGGCGACCTTCACGCTCGGGCAGTTCGGCGGCCATGCGGGCCGCGCCCTGCGCAAGGGCGACGTGCTGCATCTGGCGGCATCGGCGGCCGACGCAGTGGCAGGTCGGGTGCTCGATCCGCGTTGCCGTCCGGAGCTCGCTACCGCGTGGCAGGTCGGGGTACTCGACGGCCCGCACGGCGCGCCTGACTTCTTCACGGCCGACGATATTGCGATGCTGTACGACACGGCCTGGACGGTCCACTACAACTCCAGCCGCACCGGTGTCCGACTGATCGGCCCGAAGCCGCAGTGGGCGCGGCGCGATGGCGGCGAGGCGGGCCTTCATCCTTCGAACATCCACGACAACGCCTATGCGATCGGGGCGATCGACTTCACGGGCGACATGCCCGTGATCCTCGGCCCCGATGGTCCGAGCCTCGGCGGTTTTGTCTGCCCGGTCACGATTATTCGGGCGGAACGCTGGAAGATGGGCCAGCTCAAGCCCGGCGACACCGTGCAGTTCAAGCGCGTGACCGCGGCGCAGGCCGCGGTGCTCGAAGCCGCACAGGACCAACTGGTCGCGACGCTTGAAGCGGCGGACGCTGCAACGCCTGCCGCGCGTTCGATCGATCGGGTCGACTGCATACTCCGACGGGACCCGTCGGCAGCCGAGGGTGTGGGAGTCGTCTACCGTCAAGCAGGCGATAAATACCTGCTCGTCGAATACGGGCCGCTCGCGCTCGACCTGAACCTGCGCTTTCGGGTGCATGCGCTGATGCACTGGCTGCAGGCGCGGCGCCCCGACGGCATCATCGACATGACGCCGGGTATCCGTTCGCTTCAGCTTCATTTCGACAACCGGATCCTGCCGCGCGAGCGTTTGCTCGATCTGCTCGCACAAGCCGAACACATGCTGCCGCCGATGGGCAGCATGAAGGTGCCCACCCGCATCGTGCATCTGCCGCTGTCGTGGGACGATCCCGCGACGCGGCTCGCGATCGACCGCTATATGCAGTCGGTGCGACCCGATGCGCCGTGGTGCCCGAGCAATATCGAGTTTATTCGCCGCATCAACGGGCTCGACAGCATCGAAGACGTCAAGCGCATCGTGTTCGATGCGAGCTACCTGGTGCTCGGTCTGGGCGATGTCTATCTCGGTGCGCCGGTCGCGACGCCGGTCGATCCGCGACACCGTCTGGTGACGACCAAGTACAACCCGGCGCGCACCTGGACGCCCGAAAATGCGGTGGGCATCGGCGGCGCCTATATGTGCGTCTACGGCATGGAAGGTCCGGGAGGCTACCAGTTTGTCGGCCGTACCGTGCAGATGTGGAACCGTTATCGGAGCACGCGCGAGTTCGAACCCGGTAAACCGTGGCTGCTGCGGTTTTTTGACCAGATACGCTTTTATCCGGTCAGCGAAGCCGAGTTGCTCGAATTGCGCGCCGATTTCGTGGCAGGCCGCGCGAGCCTCAGAATCGAGGAATCGGAGTTCGACCTGGGTGCCTACAACCGCTTTCTGGTCGACGAAGCCGAGTCGATCGCTGCGTTCAAGTCGGTGCAGCAGGGCGCGTTCGAGGCTGAACGTGAGCGCTGGCGCGTGGCAGGTCAGGCTGAATACGTAGGCGATGCAGATGCGGGCGCAGCGCCGGCCAGCGAAGACGCACTCGCGGCGCACGAACGCGCCGTGCTGGCCGATGTGTCGGGTAGTCTCTGGAAAGTCCTCGTCGAAGCCGGCGAGGAAGTCGTCGAAGGCCAGACGGTGGCCATCGTCGAATCGATGAAAATGGAGATCGCGGTCACGGCGCCGGTCGGCGGCGTGGTGGCCCGGGTCAATTGCAAGAGTGGCGCGCCGGTCCAGGCCGGCCAGGCGCTGATGGTGATCGGCGCTGCCAATACCCTGCTTGAAGAGGAAGCCTGAAATGACGATTGCTGACAAGTCGAGCTCCGCCATGTCGATCGCCGCGCTGCAGGCGCGTTATCGCGACGGATCGCTGAGCCCCGTGGCCCTCGTCGAGTCGATTGCGGCGCGCACGGCCGACGATCCTCATCATGCATGGATCCGCGCCCTGAGCCGCGACGAGATGCTCGTGTATGCACGCGCGCTCGAGGGCCGCTCGCCGGATGATCTGCCGCTCTACGGCGTGCCGTTCGCGATCAAGGACAACATCGATCTCGCGGGCATTCCGACCACGGCGGCCTGCGCCGAGTTTGCCTATACGCCCGAGCGCTCGGCGGCGGTCGTCGAGCGGCTGATCGCCGCGGGTGCGGTCCCCGTGGGCAAGGCGAACCTCGACCAGTTCGCGACTGGACTGAACGGCACACGTTCGCCCTACGGCGCGTGTCGCAATGCGCTCAATCCAGAGTATGTGTCGGGCGGTTCGAGTTCGGGCTCGGCGGTGGCGGTCGCACTCGGTGTCGCGAGTTTCTCGCTCGGTACCGACACGGCCGGCTCGGGCCGCGTGCCCGCGATGTTCCATGGGCTGCTTGGGCTCAAACCGACGGTGAGTACGGTCAGCACGCGCGGCGTCGTGCCGGCCTGCAAGTCGCTCGACTGCGTATCGGTGTTCGCGACGAGTGCGGCCGATGCGCGCACGGTCCTCGCCGTTTCACAGGGCGTCGACGCCGATGATCCGTATGCACGGGCAGTCGGCACCGGCCCGGCGCCGCAGCCGATCGCGGGCCTGCGATTCGGCGTACCGCGCAAGGCGCAACTCGCTTTCTTCGGCAATGACGCGTTCGCGCGCCTGTTCGACGCGGCGGTTGAACGCATCAAGGCACTGGGCGGCAGGATCGTCGAGATCGATTTCGAGCCTTTCCTGGCGACGGCGCGCCTGCTTTACGGTGGCCCGTGGGTCGCGGAGCGGCATGCGGGAATTCGCGCGTTTTTCGATGCCCATGCCGACGCCGTGCATCCGGTCGTGCGAGAGATCATCGCGGGCGCGGCCAATTACTCGGCGACCGATGCGTTCGTGGCGTTCGATCGCTTGCAGGCGCTGCGCGCGCAATCCGCACCAGTCTGGAAAGCGATCGACGTGCTGGTGACGCCCACCGCCGGCACCATCTACACGATCGAGCAGATGCTTGCCAAGCCGATCGAGTACAACTCGAATCTCGGTTACTACACGAACTTCGTGAACCTGCTCGATCTTGCGGCGCTCGCGATTCCGACGGGTGTCGCCAGCGACGGTCCGACACCGGACATGCCGTTTGGAGTCACGCTGATTGGGCCAGCCTTTAGCGATCCGTTGCTGTTGGACGTGGCCGCGGAATGGCTTGGCGAGTCGACGAGTTCAACGGTCGGCGCCGCAACGGGTGTCAAGGACGCGCTCGCGACCGGGACGTCCACGAGTGCAAGTGCAGGCGCGACACTCAAGGTCGCTGTGGTCGGCGCCCACCTGAGTGGCCAGCCGCTGAATGGACAATTGACCGAGCGCCATGCGCGACTTGTGACGACGACGACGACCAGTGCCGACTACCGGCTCTATGCGCTCGATACGCAGCCCGTGGCAAAACCCGGCCTGGTTCGTGTGCTGACCGGCGGCGCACCGGTCGCGCTCGAGGTCTGGGAGATGCCGGTCGCGCAGTTCGGCAGCTTCGTCGAACTGATCGGCTCGCCGCTTGGCATCGGCAATGTCGAGCTGGCCGACGGTAGCCTCGTCAAGGGCTTCGTCTGCGAGCCGTTCGCGCTGGGCGGCGCGCGCGATATCACTGAACACGGCGGCTGGCTCGCCTATCTGCGTGCTCGTGTCGCAACCGAAGGCGAGGTGTGAGATGGCAACCGTAATTCAACCCGAAGCCGGCAAGCCGACCGTCGCGGCCGCACCGCGGCGGCATGCGCGCATGCGCTGGTTCGCGGTGCGCAAGGAACTCTCGCCGCGCGCCCGGCTGACGCTGGGCATCGGCTCGTTCCTGCTGCCGCTGCTCGTGTGGTGCATCGTCAGTTATGTGCCCTTCGTCTGGCATCCCTTGCTCCTGGTGTCGAACCCGGGTGGGGTCGATTACTTCCAGACGGGCATGTTGGTCGACAAGGCGACCTTCGAAAGCGAGACCGCCAATATGCAGGCGGCGCATAAAGCGTTGCCCGAGGGCACGCCGTCGAACCCGGTCTACCTGCCGCCGCCGCACAAGGTCTTCGAGGCCTTCTATACAGCCTTCACAACGAAGCCCGAAGCGCGTGACATGCCCTGGCTGCACGAGAGCCTCTGGCACAGTATCCAGGTGATCTTCTGGGCCTTCGTGATCTCATCGGTATTCGGTGTGCCGCTGGGCATCATCTGCGGCACCTACAGTGCGCTCGCGCGACTGATCGAGCCGTTCACCGAGTTCTTCCGCTATTTGCCGGCTCCGGCCTTCGGTGCGCTGGCCGTGGCGATTCTCGGCATCTACGACGGACCGAAGATCGCCATCATCGTGATCGGGACGTTCTTCCAGCAGGTCCTCATCATCGCCAACACCACGCGCAAGCTCGACTACTCGCTGCTCGAGGCCGCGTTGACGCTCGGCACCAAGCGTCTCAAGCTGCTCACACGCGTGGTGATTCCGGGCGTGCTGCCTGACCTCTATCGCGACCAGCGCATCTTGCTGGGCTGGGCCTGGACCTACCTGATCGTCGCGGAACTGGTTGGCACGAGTTCGGGCATCACCTTTTTCATTACGCAACAGGCGCGCTACGAGCATTTCGAGAACGTCTACGCGGCTATCGCGATGATCGGCATTATCGGGCTCGGGACGGACCTTGTCCTTGCCGGGCTCGGCAAGAAGCTGTTCCCGTGGGACCGCACCCTGAAAGCCTGAGGAGTTCGCCATGCACAATCCCCAAGCGGTGCCCGACTACCTGCTGCAATCGCCCGAGGTCCGAGCGCGGTTCGAGCGCATCCAGCAGCGCGAAGTGATTCTCGAGGTCAAGGACCTGGGCAAGACTTTCGACAGCACCGAAGGCCAGACGGTCGCGCTGCGCAATATCAACTTCAAGACGCATCGGCGCGAGTTCGTCTGCGTGATCGGGCCGTCGGGCTGTGGCAAGTCGACCTTGATCCGCATTCTGGCTGGGCTCGAATCGCACACGACCGGCGAGGTGCTCCTCGACGGGAAACCCGTCGACGGTCCGGGTCCCGACCGTGGCATGGTGTTCCAGGGCTATACGCTGTTTCCGTGGCTGAACGTGAAGCGCAACGTCATGTTCGGCCCTGAGATGAACGGTCACGGCAAGCTCGATGCGGAGCGCGAGGCGCTCCACTGGATCGATCTGGTCGGACTCAGCAAGTTCGTCAATGCCTATCCGCATCAGTTGTCGGGCGGCATGAAGCAGCGTGTCGCGATTGCACGCGCGCTCGCCAACCAGCCGCGCATCTTGCTGATGGACGAGCCGTTCGGGGCGCTCGATGCGCAGACTCGCGCGAAGATGCAGGCGCATTTGCTCGACATCTGGAAGAACATCGATATCACCGTGTTGTTCATCACGCACGATCTCGACGAAGCGATTTTCCTGGCCGACCGGATCCTCGTGCTCAAGGCGCATCCGGGCGAAGTGCAGGAACTCATCGAAGTGCCGGTGCCGCGGCCGCGGCATGCGGGGCAGATAACGACCGCCGAGTTTCTCGCTACCAAGGCACGGCTCGAAGAATTGATCCATCCGCCCGTTCAGGCGGGGAGCGCGGAAGACGACGAGATTCATCCGCATGTGTTCCGCATGACGAATGTCGAGGACAACGTCGAGTGAAGGAAGGTGGGGCAGAGAAGGTGAGCGAACGAAGGCGCGTTAGGGAAGATCAGGAAGGGTGAAGGAAGGCTGAGTGCGGAAAAAAGAAGAGCTTCGGGCCGGGGGTCCCGAAGCTCTGAACTGCAGCTGTCCGTCGTTCGATACAACCTTCGCGCAGTCCGAACGACCGACAAGTCGCAAGCTGTTGCGGCGGGCGCGCTATGCGCTGCTTCGCACCGCGTTGTTGTAGGTTGGAGGCGCTCGTGAGAACGCTCCTCTTTTGCCCCGCTGATATCTTTTTATTGCCCCTTTGCCGCTGCACTGCTACTGCTACTGCTACTGCCCCTGTACCGCCCCTTCGTGCCCCGTTGATCGGGGCTTCACTTCTCGGCGTGGGGCACCCTGGTCGATCCCTGCCAGGGCGCGCTCGGTTCGCTGTTTGAACAACCGAACTTGAGCCCGTGTTGTCAGTGACCTCCACCGCCGTGGCCTCCACCGCCACCATGACCGCCGCCCATCCCGCCGCTCGCACCCCCCATTCCGCCGGCTGCGCCGCCCATGCCACCGCTTGCTCCACCCATCCCGCCGCTGGCACCCGCGCCGCCTGAGTTACCGGCACCGCTGCCCGATCCGCTACCGCCCGAACCTCCGCTACCACCGGAACCTCCGCTGCCGCTCCCGCCGGACCCACCGCTGCCGCTCCCGCCGGACCCACCGCTACCACTGCCGCCCGACCCACCACTGCCGCCCGACCCACCACTGCCACCCGACCCACCACTGCCACCGGAGCTGCCGCTACCGCCGGAGTTGCCGCCCGCACCGCCGTGACCGCCACCGAATCCACCCACGCCGCCCGGACCTACGCCATGGCCGCTTGAACCGCATCCACATCCGCTGTTACCACCGTCACCACCGTCACCGCCGCCACTACTTCCACCGCCACCACTGCTACCGCCGCCACCGCCGCTACTGCCACCTCCACCGTTGCTAGTGCCACCAGTCGTGCCGCCCGTGCTACCGCCATGGCTCGACGTGCTACCCGGCCCGTCGCCGCTGGCGTGCCCTCCCGCATTCGGCGAGCCGCTTTGCGGCCCGGCCGCTCCGACACCGCCTGGGTCGCCCGCATTTCCGTTCGATGCCACCGAGGTCCCGCTGTTTGGCGTGCACGCCGCGCCGTGGCCTCCCTCCGGGCATTCGATTTTGGGCTGTTCGAACACCGCAGCCATGTCAGTGATCAGCAACGTATCGACCGGTGGCGCGTCGTTGACGCCTTGCGCAAGCTGAGAAGCCGTCCCCGATGTAAACGCGCCCGCCAACGAAGGCTCGGCTGATGCCGCGCACGATCCTGTGAGCAGCGCAGCGCCCGTAACGCAAGCCGCGATCGCGTACGCGAGCGGGCCGGTAATCCCCTGTGTGACGGTCTTCATTTGTGTGCTCCTGGCGCGACTGGGTCTGATGCCCATCGTTCGTTCTGCAGGTCGCGCTGTTCTGATTGCTTGACTCTGTTTAGCGATAAGCATGCCATCGGCGTGAAAGCGTTGGCTGGCGCGGTTCTACGTTTCGGCTCCGAAGTAAACACTCGGCTCAAACAGTTGAAAACGTTTCAGCCGTGAAACGTTCGGAGTCGCCTGGAGGGGAGCAAAGTGAAACTCGGACACGTGCAGAAGGTCAGCGCCGGACGCGCGAGCTCAGTCGAGCTCAG
>JAMFSK010000069.1 GCA_026225235.1 Burkholderiales bacterium | reverse complement strand
TGGACTAAGGATTTGCGCGGCACTATAGACCAAAGCCGGCTGCATCCTAACGATCTTCGCAGCAAGCTGCAGCGGTCACAACATAATCTATATTGCTGTATGCGGTGGGCATTCAGCCGGGCACTTCAACCTTGAGCCGGCCCTACCTCTAAGGTTAGTGAATGACTCAAATGTTTAGGCCGCCTCACCCGGGTGAAACACTCCGGGAGGATGTTCTCCCTGAGCTTGGTTTGACGGTGACTCAAGCAGCCGCCCAGCTCGGAGTTACGCGCGTGGCCTTGTCGCGCGTGTTGAACGGGCACGCCGGCATATCGCCCGAGATGGACCTACGGATTGAAGGATGGCTTGGTGCGGAGAATGGCGGGCGCGCGGGCCTGTGGCTATCCCAGCAGACTGCCTATGATCTGTGGCGGGCGCGCTCAAGAGGAGCGCCGCGGGTTGAGCGGGCACACGCTTGTGCTTGATTGCGTACTCCACAGGCGTGTGGCCCGCACCGCACTCGTTTTCACTCAGGTCAACGCTCCTTCGCGGAAAAGCTAGGCCGGCCCCATTCGGTGGGACTGCTTTTTATGACTGGACGACAAGGCCCCGGGGCGCGGGGTTTTAAAACCCTGCGTTGTGCGACTAGTGGTGCGACCATGCGCTGCGGGCACGGCGGCTTTGACCAGATGAGTTGTGTGCAGAAGGCCGTGTGCCTGTCGCATTTCGTGTGTGCAGCCGGAATGGAGCGTTGTGAGATCGAAATGCTCCGTGCTACCGAGGTCGCCTTAAAGTGCAGAGTGACCTGTGCGGAGCTGGGATCGAAATACTTGGGTCCTTCTGTTGTGGGGCACAGAGTTGGCGGCCGGTTCATCGTGATAGCGCGATCCGGATGCACTGAATAGCGGCTCCTCTGTCGCCGCGTCCGGGTGGCCCAAAACCGCCGGCCGAGACGAGGAACCCGCCGTTCGTTCCCGGCATGAGATGCGCGCCGCCGGTTCGCGCGGTCAGCCGCTGGAGTATCGAGCGCCTGTTCCGTCTTTGTATGTTCAGATCAGCTTGCGTTGCAGTCGCGCCGTATGCAGAGCTTGCCGCGCACCCAATGCTTGTCGGCGTTCTATCAAGTTTTGGCAGGGCTTGCCGAAAACTTGTTTATGGAAAACGAAAACACGCCCCTGATCAATACCCCTCACCCGCGCTATGCCTCGATCAAAGCGCTCGGTCTTGCCGTTGCCTGGATCCGCAAGGCGCAAGGGAAGTCTGCCCCTGACAATTTCGACAAGGGTACGTCCGACTATGACCGCGCACTCGAAGACCTGTCGAGTGATGTCTTCAGGGCGTTGTGCCTTGACCCTGACGTCGTGCAGTTCAGTGATTTTGCCGCAGAAGACGATTGAAGAGGAGGGCGCCGCAGCGGGGGCGCCGAATCGTCGGGTGATGACCCGGCGCCCAATGAATGGGATTTGAAAATAAAGACCGTAGCAGTGCCGCATGCAGTTAAGCGAGCATGCCATGCTGAGCGTGGGGGCGTGCGGGTAGGTGTGCACGTGCAGCACATACGCATTCGTATGTGAATGTGCGTCGGTTGAACCGTCAGTCAGTGAATCAGTGAGTCAGACGGGCCGGCGCCGGGAGGATCCCAACGCCGGGCGCGTCTGTTTGTCGCCCGGGCGTATTGATGATGATTCGCGTCTGCTCGGTGAGCAGCCCGGTCCAACGTCGTTCAGCGCAAGTTCCTCGGCAGACCACTTTCGGTCTGACGGCGCAACTGAGCGATTTGGCGATGCAGCTGATCGAGCTTGGCTTGCTCGGCACGGCGTTGCGTTTCGAGCTCGGCAGCCTGTTGGGCAGTATCTTGCTGACGCGCCACGACTTCGGACTGCTGGGCACGCTGGTTGTCGAGGTCGACCTGCAGCGAGGCGGCACGCTTCTCACTCAATGCGATCAGCTTGGCGGTGTAGGCCTTCTGCGCTTCGAGTTTGGTGCGGCGGATTTCGACATCGGCGAGCTTGGCCGTGCGAGAGACGAAGTCCGCATAGATGCCGTCGGCACGCGTGTCATTCGTAGTCTTGATCACGCGCCAGAAATTCTTCTGCTGGAACAGGGTGACGTAATACGTCATATCGTTGCCGTCGAACAACAGGCTGGCACCGTAGCTGCCGTTATACGACGTGCGCAATTCGGTGATCGCGTTGTTTGCAATCAGTTTCTGCAGTTCTGCAACGGTGCCGCCTGCATCAGGATCGGCCGGCGTTGCGTCCGCCAGCGCAGTTTGCGCGTGGCCCGCGACAAGCGCGGTGCTGGCGTCGCCAGACGGCGCAGCGGTCGCGGCACTACCCGCATCTGCTGGAGCCGCCTCCACGGCCGACGCAACGAGAGTCCCGCTCGCCGGAGCCGCTGCCGTCTGCGCTGCCGCACCGTTTGTCGCGCACATGACAGCCAACGCGATAAGCGTGGCGCTCATTCCGGTCATTTTATTGGTCATTGGTCGGTATCTAATAATTCTGAGACGCGCAATCTTACTCAAAATCTCGTGTCTCTGGTTTTTAGTCGAACATTCGATACGTTGAGATCGGCGCCCGGCGGACGTTTCGATCGCATCAATGACCGCCGGCCCCTTTAGAGATCGGCAAAAAACAGCGCTTCTTTAGTCAGATTGGATAAATTTTTGCGAAATCACCGGCGAAACTCAATACAGTCGCAGGCGTTGCGCAAAGCCATTCGGCTGGAGATTTTCAGCGTGGGAACAACAGTGTGATCGCCATACGGCTTTCCTGCCCGAACGCGCCCGAGTCCGGACGGTCAGCCCAACGGCGCAGCCTCCCCCTCCAAGGGCTCACCGACAGACTGGCGAACCCTACAAATTTCGAGACGGTTGCAGAAACACGGAGCTCACACCGCTGCGGTTGTCTGCACCGGCAAATCATCAGATATATGGTAAGTCGGCCTCTTATACGCGCAGCGCCCGACTGCATGGGCGCCACCTCAAGATGGGGCCGGCGCCCTCCCTGCGGGAAGGCAGCAAGGCATCAACACCGGTCGGCACCGGCAAGAGAGCGGGCACCCCAGATCGGCTCGCCGCTGGGGGTTTTTTTGCGCGAGAAAAAGAAGCTCTGGATGACATTTCCATTTCAGTCTGGGAGCACGAGCCTGGCGCGATGCCATTTTGGCAGGCGACGGTCATGATGTCGGTTCGGAATGACTTTCTACGTGTTTTTAATCGAGATTGGGATAGTGCTGGAAGTTCAGAAGAACTTCGTGGCCGTCGAGGATCGGCCCGATTTTTGTGTCGGAGTTGAACCGAGATGGCACGCTGATCGGTGCCGTGCTTGGCAATCCCCTTCGTCGCTGCCTGACTGCCTGGGCAAGTGAGGTAGCGGGAACGCGTGAGACGGTCAGAAAAGAGAGCGCGTGACGCCCCGGGGGACATCTTCCTTCGCTTCGAAATAGGAATCCTTGCGGCCGATGAGATGTCGGCGGGAAAATGTCATCCGTTACTCGCGAGGAGACATATCCAATTTTCACACAATGTTCGAAATGATTGTCGTGCGAATCTTGTCTTGAAGCAGATCAAGAAATGGCGCAATAGCGGTCTTGATCGTGATGGCTGGCGCGCGAGTGATGCATCTCGTGGGCATCGATATTTGTGCCGTTCCCCCAATTTATTGGAGCCCTCGTACGTTCGAATACCATGACACGATAGACATCCCCATCTGATCGCCAGCGATTGGGAGGTTTCTTTCCGCATGCACTCGCGTAGAAACGTCGTGAAGTCGATGCCGCCACGCAGAGACTTGGCAAGCTTCATTCGAAGTGGCGCCGGGGTGCGGTATGACGGTGTTCACGGCGACTTTTTTCAACGCTTGCGTGAGGCATGGGGTGAAATGTGCGCCGCTCGGCCAACAGGAGGGGCAGGCTCAGAGCTGCACCGCGGCGCACCTTCGTTTCCGCACGGTGTTTTCTGGATGACCTGCGCGCAGATCTCGTCGTGTTGGACAAACCATGCGGTGAGTGTGAAACGCTACTTCGCACCCTTCGCGACATGCTGTTGCATAAGCGTAGTGCCGTCTGTCTTTGGATTGGTTGCTCGCGGCGTCGACGACGTTTCTCGCACGCTTGCGGACCGCGCCGATCAGCGGTGCACCGTCGCGCAATGGCGCGCGCTCGATCGGCGCGTTGTCTGGCAGCCCCGTAGGCGTCGCCGCAACGCGGATGGCAAGCCCCCTGTGAGCGCTACTAGGGGGTGTCGGGCCGGGCGATGCGCCAAGAGCAACGCGCTCGGGCTCGGCGCCAACGGGGGCGCCCGGACGCAACTAGCTCCGTTCGGAGGTCAGCTCGTCGCATGGCTGGTCCAGCTTGAGGAAATCTCTGCTGGCGATGCATCCCGCGTCAAGCGGGCGGCGGAGCAGGATCGCGCGAGTTCGACGTGTTCAGACGATGCCGGTTCGGACAAGCGTTTTGACTTGGGAAAACGCCGACTTCTGATCGGTGTAGCACCGCACAGAAGCTTTAGACCCGGTCCGGGACAATGCTTGCAGAATTGCCAGGGCATCAGGCATTCATCTTGGAGAATTACAGGCATGAACGATCGCCAGTCATCTGCTGCACGGTTCGCGACGATCGACGTCTTGAGAGGGGCGGCGGCGCTCTTCGTCGCCTGCCTGCACATTCGCGAAACCGCATGGATCGGCATGCGCGACTTCTGGCATTTGCATCCCTCGTGGTCCTCGCCCGATACCTGGATCGCCTTGCTGTCGGCTCCGGTCATGTTCGGTTCGTTCGGCGTTTCCGCGTTCTTCGTGATCAGTGGGTATTGCATTCATCGCGCACATGCGAGCCGCTTGTCGCGCGACGCGACGTATCGCGTCGACGGCGGTCGTTTCTGGTTCCGGCGCCTCGTGCGGATCTATCCGGTGCTCCTTGCCGCCTTGCTGCTGACGCTACTTTGCGACACATTGAGCGAACGGCTGGTTCCAGGTTTCTACAAGCTGGGTGAGTTGGGACCGGGTACCTTCGCGCTTAATCTGCTGGCGATGGAAGGGTTGTTCGCGCATCCGTTTGGCTCGAATGGTCCGCTCTGGACGCTGGCGATCGAAATTCAGCTCTATGTGGTTTATCCGCTCGTGTTCCTCGTGCGGCGGCGCTTTGGCATCTCCTGGACGCTCGGTGCCGCCCTCGCCTTGTCGGCGCTCTCCTGGTTCGTATTCGAGCGGCGGGGCCTCTCACTTTTTGCGTCCTACCAATTCTCGTGGGTGCTCGGCGCCTATGTCGCGGATCGCGAAGTGATGGGCCGGCCGCCGGTGTCCAGGCAGGGTGCCGCACCCGGCCTGAGCCGCCTCGTCGGGTTCGGCGGGGTGCTTCTGGTCGGCATAGGGTGCGCCGTCTTCATGGTGT
>JAMFSK010000068.1 GCA_026225235.1 Burkholderiales bacterium | reverse complement strand
TGAGGCATTAGTGCGACGGTGGTCGAGTACGCGCTTGAGCGAACTCATCGATCAGCTAAGACACCCCAGTTCACAACTGCTGGATCAACTGGGTCTGCCGGCATGAAAACGTGGGGAAACCTCAGGGTCGGAGTCGACTTTTCCGCTTCAAAACGGGGTCAGGTTCACTTATCGTGGATCCGTAAGTGAACCTGGCTCCATTCCTGTTCTTAGCCATCGAACCCGGAGCCCAAGAAGTGGGCGCATTTTCGGATGGATTGCCATGAGTGTTTTTTTCCTCATATATGCATGGAAGATGGTGTGTGGGGCGGAGGCGCGCGTGTATTTCGGGTGGAAAAGTAAATCAGGCAGATTTACTTGATGCGTAGCTGACCGGGCCACTTCCATGTGTAGACTCACTATCCACATGAGTGGCTCTTTGAATTCAACGAACGATGAATTGAGATAATGGATACTGCTTCAACTGCCGCCTCAACCACGGTCATCGCGCCCGCAAAGAATCACTATATCGTCCTGGATGGCTTGCGCGGCATCGCTTCGCTTATGGTGTTGGCATTTCACCTTTGCGAGCCGTTTTCGCAAGGTGACGCTACGAAGCAAGTCATCAATCACGGCTATCTCGCCGTCGACTTCTTCTTCATGCTCTCCGGATTCGTCATCGCTTACGCGTATGACGAACGTTGGAGCCGCATGACAACGTGGGATTTCTACAAGCGGCGGCTTATCCGATTGCAGCCGATGGTCATCATGGGCAGTCTCATTGGCGCGGCGCTGTTCTATTTTCAGGCAGGTCCGGCATTTCCCTCGATCGCTGGAACGCCGGTTTGGAAAATGTTGTTGGTCATGGTGGTGGGATGCACGCTGCTTCCCCTTCCTCTATCCATGGACATTCGCGGCTGGCAGGAAATGCACCCGCTGGATGGTCCGGCATGGTCATTGTTCTTCGAATACATTGCCAACATTCTGTATGCGGTGGGCTTGCGCAAGCTTTCGAAGACTGCATTGAGCGTTTTCGTCTTCCTCGCGGCGCTACTGCTCGTGCAACTGGCTGTGTTTGGCGATCGTGGCGACCTCATCGGAGGATGGTCTCTCGATGTAACCCAGTTGCACATCGGCTTTGCCCGACTTCTTTTTCCGTTCTTCGCAGGGATCCTCCTGTGTCGATTGGGAGCGCGCATTCGAGTGAAGAGCGCGTTCGGTGTCGCTGGTCTCCTGTTGATCGTTGCGCTGTCACTGCCACGATTTGGTGGCACAGATCACCGCTGGATGAACGGTATCTATGACGCACTGTGCGTCATCTTTGTGTTTCCTATCGTGGTCGCGATAGGTGCCGGGGAAAAGCGGGTCAACGGCCTTTCGATACGCGTGGCTCAGTTCTTCGGAGATCTCTCCTTTCCGCTCTATATCACCCACTATCCCTTGATCTACCTCTATACCGGATGGGTCGTGCGGAGTAACCCTTCCGGTACCCAGGGCATCGTTACCGCGCTTCTCGTTGCGGTAGCTGCGATGGCCATTGCGTATGCCAGTTTGAAACTTTACGACGAGCCAGTGCGACGCTGGCTTAGCAGAAAGTTTTTGCATCGAATGACGTAAACAAACATTGGTTTACCAACATGGCCCACGCCAAAGTCGTTATCGAAGCGTGGCGACACGAATACAACGAGGAGCGGCCCAAGAAAAGTCTCGGTGGCATGACGCCCGCAGAGTACGCGAAACAACTAGCGAGAAAAATCGATAAAGTAACCACCGGATTCTAGAGCCGACCGCTACTGAAGCTGGGGGGCGTCGGCGGTAAGCGAGCCTGAGCGGACGGGACCGTATAGATGGTTACTCTGCTACTTCGCTAACGCGTGCGTGCCGTGACCTCCGGGAGCGTGTCTTTGGCGGCAGATCAAACGGCGGCGATAAAAGGACGCGTCCCAGCGATTACCTACAGCAACGGCTGGAACGGAGGCCGATCAAGCGCGCTGACCACCAGAAGCCGTGATCCGTTCGCCGGTCACCCAGGCCGAATCATCGGATGCCAAGAACAGCGCCACGCGAGCGATGTCTTCTGGCGTGCCCGGCCGACCGAACGGGATCGTTGCAACGACGGCTTCGACGGCCTCTTGCGACCAACCCAGAGCCGCGACGCCTTCGGTGATGGTGGCCCCCGGCGCGATGCTGTTGACGCGGATCTTCTTCGACGCCAGTTCGACCGAGGTCACGCGCGTGACGGAGTCGACAGCGCTCTTGGATGCCGCGTAGATCACCGAGTTGGGCATGTAGCCGACGCTGGCGATGGAACTGATATTGATGATGCTGCCGCCGTTCGGGCCGAAGTACTTCGCCGCCTCTTGTGTCGCGGTGATTAAGCCGAGCACGTTCGTGCTGAACTCACGATGGAATTCCTGCTCTGTAGAGTCCTGAAGGGGGGCGAAGGCGAAGACGCCCGCGTTGTTCACCAGGATGTCGAGTGCGCCAAAGGCGTGCTTCGACTCTTCAAACAGTCGCTGGATATCGGCGGTCTTCGAGAAGTCGGCGTGGATGGCCACAGCCTTGCCACCGGAACTCTTGATCTCGGCAACCAGGGCACTCGCTGCTTCCTTGCTAGTCGAGTAGTTCACGACGACCGAGGCGCCGGACTTGGCGAATAGCTTTGCGATTCCAGCACCGATGCCTTTGGATGCGCCTGTAACAATGGCGACTTTGCCAGTAAGTGAAGTCATGAGGTGTGTCCTGAATTGACGGCGCCACAGTGGCGTCTGGATGGACTGTCGTCGATCGATGGACGCGTGAGTAGCTGCGTCGACAACTAAGACTTATTCGTCAAATGAATGGCTCCCCGCTCTCAAACTGAGCGAACATGTCCAACATTGGGCCGTCGATAGAGGGACGAATCGTCCACATCGGAGCAAGCCCTACGACCACGGATGCGCAGAGCCGTGACCTTCACTTCAAGAGAAGCATTCCATGACCAAATTTGCCCTGTTTGTCCGCCTCGAAGCCAAGCCCGGCCAAGAGGCCGCCGTCGCCGCCTTCCTGGCCAGCGCGCTGCCGCTCGCCAATGCCGAGTTGGGCACCGTCGCTTGGTTTGCGTTGCAGTTTGGCCCTTCGACGTTTGGCGTTTTCGACGCCTTTGCGGACGAGGAAGGTCGTCAAGCCCACCTGCGAGGCCCGATTGCGGCTGCATTGATGGCCAACGCAGCTGCCTTGCTCAGCACCCCACCGAACATTGAGAAGATCGATCTGCTCGCGGCGAAATTGCCTGGCTGACAGACCGACGGCGAGCCGCGTCGATGCGAACATTCAACCGATGCATGGACGCATTCGCGGCATGCTTCGATCGAGGCGCCACAGGTGCGCGGCGTAAGCTCCAAGCCTAGCGACCAAGCTCCGCGATCAGATACTCGACCAGCGCGCGTGCCGAGGGCTTCGGTCGTCGGCCTGGGGTGAACAGGCCGTGGGCTTCGACCTCACCGATCTTCCAGTCGGGAAGCAGCCGAATCAGCGCGCCGCTGGCGAGTTCGGCGCGACAGCCCCACAGAGATGTATTCACGACACCGATTCCCGCGACAGCGGCGGCTACTGCGGCCTCGTTGTAGGAAACAGTCAGGCGACAATTGATGCGGGTCGATACGCTTTGACCATCCTTCTGAAAGGACCATGTTCCGGAGCTCGTCCCGGCAGGCCCGACGATAGCCGTATGGACGGCCAAGTTTGCGGGCGCCTCGGGCGTGCCCTTCTCCTCTAGATAACGCGGCGACGCCGCAATTAACCGCTGCGTCCGACCGATGACGCGTGCGGTGGCACTCGAATCGTCCAAGTCACCGAGTCGAAGTGCGACATCGGCACCTTCCTTGATGGTGTCTTGCCGTTGATCGCTCATCAACAAGCTGACGTTTAGCGAAGGATGGCGCGCAAGAAAGCCGGGCATCAAGGGGATGATTTCGCGCACGCCAAAACTTGCAGGCATAGCAACACGTAATGACCCGCGAAGCTCCCGCGATCCACGAGCAGTGTGATCAGCTTCCTCAAGCGACGACAGGATCGCTTCGACACGGGTCAGGTAGTCGTTGCCCACGTCAGTCAGCGCGACAGCGCGCGTCGTGCGGGTAACCAAAGCCGCGCCAACGTCTTCCTCCAACGCCGCAATGATCCGCGATACTGACGGCTGTGAAAGGTCAAGTTCTCGCGCCGCAGCAGAGAAGCTTCCCGTGCGCGCAACGCGCACGAAAAGTCGGAGCGCCAGCAGCTTGTCGTTCATTCACGAAGTGTGTCTTAGACCGAGCGGCGGCAGCAAGTAGGCCGCACAGTAAATGGACAGGCCCATTCCTGGCTCCTCATCTGTCTGGGATGAGGCTGTGCAGCTCGATAACGCGAACTACGACGGAGGCGAGAGGTCGTTTGGGGTAAACGATATCCATAGAGTGTAAGGTCCGCTTCCGCCACCCAAAGCGGGCAGGCTGGCCGAGACCTGCTAGAAACTCTCCCAGAGGATTGTCGATTTCCGATCATCAGCTTCGTCGTTAGTGCATCCCCACCCAAAAGGATTTCCCATGAAATACCTCGGCCTGGCCTACTTCACCCCCGAAAAATTCGCCGCGATGGCGCCAGACGACGTCAAGGAATTGGTGAGCCAATGCCCGGCATTGGACGAGAAGATGCGCGCTACCGGCAAGGTTCTGGTTTCCGCGTCGCTTGGCGATCTGGACAGCTGGAGGACCCTTCGTCCGCGCAGCGGCAAGACGCACGTCAGCGATGGGCCTTACACCGAATCGAAGGAAGTGGTGGGCGGCCTGTTCATTATCGAGGCGGACAGCCGTGACGAGGCGCTGCGCATCGCATCCATGCACCCGGCCGCCACGCTGGGCGAAGAAGGCGGATGGGCCGTCGAGCTTATCCCCATGGATTTCTACCTGGCCCGATGAGGGCTTGGACGCCCGCCTCTAGAATGCTTTGGCGCCCCTTTTTCCACAAACACCTTCACGGCTTGGTGAGTCATCGCGGCGATGTCCGCTTCTGGCCTCAGGAGTCATCCGACATCTTGATCTGGCTGCCACAAAGTAGCGGGGCGGAACTTTGCCCACGCTCGGCATGCGCAGTTTGGGTTCGGAGCGGCAGGGAGCCGCGTGTCAACTGCGGCCATGGGGCGCTTCGCTTGCAAATCACCTATGCGTGCCTTACTGTGAACCATATGGTTCACTATCAAGCCCGCCTCGACACAACGTTCGCAGCGCTCTCCGATGTCACCCGACGCGGCGTGCTGGAGCAGCTCGGGGGTGCAGACGCCTCAATCACTGACCTTGCCCAAAGGTTCAGCATGACCCTCACGGGCATGAAGAAGCATGTCAGCGTTTTGGAGCAGGCTGGACTCGTGACCACGGAGAAGGTCGGGCGCGTGCGAACCTGCAAGCTCGGACTGCGCCGTCTCGAAGAAGAGGCCGCCTGGATCGAGCGGCATCGCCAGCTCTGGAGCGCACGCTTCGATGCTTTAGACGAGCTTGTCGAACACTTGAAGTGCAAGGAGAAGGCAGATGTCCAAAGTAAAAGAAGGTAGTTCCGCCGCCATAAATCGCACCGACGTGAAACGCAAGTCCGACCGCGAACTTGTCGTGACGCGAACGTTCAATGCCCCGGCGCATATCGTCTTCGAAGCGTGGAGCAACCCCGAATTGTTCCAGCGTTGGTGGGTTCCGAAGTCGGCAGGCATGTCGCTGCTTTCATGCGACATGGATATTCGCACCGGGGGCGCGTACCGCCTCGTATTCAGCCATCCGGCCTTCGATCAACCCATGGCGTTCTTCGGCACGTACACAGAAGTGACGCCGCACAAGCGTCTCGTGTGGACGAACGAAGAAAGCGATCAGGGTGCCGTGACCACGGTGACCTTCGAAGAAAATGCCGGCGACACACTGGTCACCCTACACGAACTCTACCCCACAACAGCGGCCCTCGACGAAGCCCTCGCCGGCTCGGCGGAAGGACTGCCCGAACAGTTTGCGCAGCTGGATGAGTTGCTCGCAGGGAGATAGATCGTGACGGCCACCAGCGCATGGAATGGACGACGATAAGCGCACGATCACCGCCGAGCTGGCCAGTTCGGCGCCACGTGAGGAAAATATGCTCAGACGCGATTTCCTGAAGAGTGCCGTAGCGACCGCAGTGCTGGCTGCGGCCTTTCCCGGGCAAGCCAGGGAGACCCTTGCTACGTCGAATGCGAAATTTTCCGACGTTAATGGCCAGCATATATTTTACAGCGTGCATGGCACCGGCAAGCCGCTCATCCTTATCTTTCAGTCGGAGTAAAAGAATCGTCGTGGCTGATAATGAGCAGGTACTGCATGTCATTTCTCCTTGAGGATCAGCCAGAAAGATCACTTAAGTCGTGTCAAGTAAGCTTTGAACGCAGTCGCCCATGTTTGGCCGCCGTCCCTGGAGTAGGAAATCTCATAGCGATCAGAGTTGGCCTTGATGTCAGACCAGACTCCACGTACCAGAACCGTGCGCCCCTTATAAACGGAGGTGCCGAACAGCTCGCCCCGACCGTCTTTGAAGCCTCCGATAGTTGGGGCCTCAATCTCTCCCGAAGCGCTGTCAATGTAAGTTTGGCTCCATTGCCCGGCTTTGGAGTTATAGACGAACAGCGATGCGCCTTCCCAATGCCCACTTGGGCCATCGGCCTCGATTTCCTCAAGCCACGCGCGGCCACCCCAAATCGGTCGCACTGTTTTCGTACCATCCATTGTCACTGTGTGGGTCCCGCCATCGAACGGGTCGAGTACTTGTGTGACATGGGTATGCCAACTCCCGCGGGCGAAGTCGAAATCATGAGAGCCATCTCGGGGCTGCTCGGCCCTTGCACTCAGAGGCGAGCATGTAAGAACACCGGCAATCATGACTCCACGTAACAGCAGTCTCCAAATCATCGCGCTCTCCGTATGACCAAGCCCAAGACGAAACTATAGGGAACACCTGCAACGCCAGAAGAGCCAATTGTAGATATTTAGCGTGGTCCACTTCGCTGGATGCGAAGTTGGGAAGGGCCGGCTGACGAATATGGTTTCATTACAGCCGCCGGTTACGATCATGCGGGCATCATTAGTGATGTCCTATGTTGATGCTGCAGAATCGCCCCCTGCGCGCACATCGGGCGTCTCACGCGACTAGAGCACGCGCCTTAACGCCTTTAGACCCTGCTCGATATCATCGATGTCAATGGCCCCGTAGCCGAAAACCAGGCCTTCCGATGTTGGGGCACCAAAAAAGTAGCGCTCGAACGAATGCAAATGCACGTTCGATCCCAACAATCTTGCGGTGACGCGTTCCAGGTGCTTGGGTAGCGTCGAGAACGCCGCCACATGCATCCCGTAGTGCGATTGCATCGGTGACAGTTCACCTGAGAAGTCCGACTGAAGTATCTCCCTGATGAGATCTCGTCGTGTCCTATAGACGTCACGGAGCTTTCGCACGTGCCGCGCCAGATGCCCTTCCGCGATGAAACGGGCAACTACCATTTGCGTCAAAGTCGGACAATGCCAATCGAGACAGTTCTTCGCTGTAATCAGCGCAGGCATAGCCCACTGGGGTGCCACGACGAATCCCAGTCGCAGCGCGGGGAGCATACATTTGGAGAAGGTGCCGACGTAGAACACGTCATCTGCGGTCGACGTTGATCGTAACGCCTGCAGTGGAGTGCCGTCGTACCGGAATTCTCCGTCGTAATCGTCCTCAACGATGACTGCCCCAGACTTGCGAGCAAAGTTGAGCAGCGCCATCCGCCGCTGTGCGGACATGGACACGCCGAACGGAAACTGATGTGAAGGACATACGCAGACGATCTGTACAGGGATGGGCAGGGCGTCGACCACCAGCCCTTGCGCGTCGACTGGTACCGGCACAACCCTGGCGCCGGCAGCGAGAAATGCAGCGCGCATCGGTGGGTAGCCTGGATCTTCAATGGCTACCGTCGTAACCCCAGGGGTTACCAGTACACGGGCGAGAATATCGAAAGCCTGCTGTGCGCCGGCAGTAACCAGCACATCGTCGGGCTCGCTCACGACTGCGCGCGAGATGCCGATGTGCGTGGCGATAGCTGTCCTCAGTGGGAAATGCCCCTGATTGCCCTGCGGGCTCTTGAAGGCAGGAGGTTTTAATTCCATTTGCCGGAGCTGCTTGGCACTGACCCGACGAAATATTTCGAATGGGAATAATCGCGAATCGACCAATGCGGGTCGAAAATCTAAGGATGCGGCACCCTTTTGCTTCCCAGTGCGCTGACCGTCGTGCCAAAAGTTAAGTGTCCGTGCCAGCTCTGGCCGTGACCACAGCGAATTTAGACGTGGATCGGGCGTTTGCTGCGTCAGGAAGCGTTCGCGCGGCGGATGATTTTGCTTGGACGCCACATACGTTCCTGATCCTTGCCGGGACGATACCAACCCCTCGATCGCCAGCCTCGCATAAGCCCGGGTGGCTGTGTTTCTCGATACACCGAAAAAGACAGCCGACTGACGTTCCCCCGGGAGCTTGGACCCAGGAACCAACCGACCATCAACGATTGCAGCGCGCAACTGCACGTAGACGGATTCCGCCGATCGGCGGCTTCCCCTCGGTGGGGAGGTAAAAGCAATCTCGAACACATTACTCATACCGTCCTCAGTCGCCACAATTTTTTCCTCTGAAGTGGATCAATAGCGCGAGACCGCAATGAAGTTACCTGCAGCTTCAAGCGATCGATTGAGCATAAGTATTGGTCGTGTCCCTGGACTCCCAGAAACATCTTAGCGACCTGAATTCCTGTCTGCTCAGTCGTAAGGGTGATTGGGCTGCGGTCACGATTGCCTTAATCCTAAATAGGCCCAATCAATATCTCTAACAAGCCGGGCCCGAACTCCGTGATGGGTTCAATGAACGTACATCAGCTAACTCATAACTCAGCGTTAGGCATCAAATGAACAAAGACTCGGCAGGTTGGCTCGCACTTAGAATAATTGGTCTGCTCGCACTCGGGCGTGCCTTCTTGTCCATGCTCAGCATGGCAGTCGACATACTCAATTTGTGGAAGCTATATGGCGTTGCCTTTGAAGCCTTCACATCTCAAACGCAGCGGCTCATCCTTCAAACATGGATTGGTATAGGAGTCGCGCTCGTACAATCAATTTTCTTTGTCCTTGTTGCCTTCTACTTTCTCCGCAGGGGTCGGGCTATCCATAAGCTTCTCATGCACGAATCTGCCTAGTAGGCTGCGTCCTAACTACTCGTTCAAGGCGGATGGGCTTCGCCGCCGCTTAACTCCAGCATTAGAGTGCTTACTTGATCAGTCGTCGCAAATCAGCTCGCCTTTTGGTCTTCTGCTCCGTTGCCGCCCTGGCTGCGGCTGCCTGTTCGCTGCTCTGGGCACTCAGCTCATTCGACCTAGCCTTCCTTGCCTGCAACGGCACATACTCTCTTCATGCATCAAATGTTCGTTGTCAGCGTCCTGTGTTCCTAATCCTAGCGTTCCTTGTTTTCGCGGCTGTTGGCGTTGCGCTGGGTATTTTGGCCTTTGTTCGTGCGCGTCATCGCAACGTAAGCATCTAACTATTCGTTCAAGGCGGACGGGAGACTTCCTACGCTTTAGTGGACACCCTGAACTATCACTTCAGGAGTGTTCTCATGCCCAGACCTGGTGCGCGCACGACGTACCGATATACCCAGGAATTCAAGGCGACAGCCGTCCG